>NZ_CP040128.1:3370705-4044846 GCF_007874125.1 Noviherbaspirillum sp. UKPF54
CTGGCATCGGTCGGCGTATCGATCGTGCCCATCCGCAGCCGCAGCAAGCCCGGCGAGTCATCCTTGCGCGAATAGAGCGGCGCGCCGCACTGCCGACAGAATGCACGCTTCTTGCCGGGCGAAGATTCATACTCGCTGATCATGTCCCGCCCTTGCGTCCAATGGAATTTGTCCGCTTCGACCGGCGCGGCGACCACGCTCGCACTGCCCTGCGCCTTGCGGCAGTCGCTGCAATGACACACGGTGATGGTGCCGAATTCACCGCCATACTCGTATCGCACTGCGCCACAGAGGCAACTTCCCGTGATCATGCTTATCCTTCGCAATCAATATCTTTCTGGAACTTCATGCTATTGCAATCGGTCGAACAATAACAATTTGAAATCGTGAAACGCGCGCTGACCGGCGTGCGCTGTCATTCCTAACTTACCCGGAGGGAATATGTCTTCACGTCGCTTGATCTCTGTTGCATGCATGCTTGCATTCGCCGTTTCGCTGACAGCATGCGGCACTCCGAGCCGCCAAACCTTGGGCACGGCCGGTGGTGCAGTCCTTGGCGGAGCCGCCGGCAATGCTGTCACCAACGGCAGCACTGCGGGCACGATCGGCGGAGCTGCCCTCGGCGGCGTCATCGGCAACCAGGTGACCAAGCCTTAAACCGGCAAACGAGAGGCAACCACGGGACGCGCTGCACTGCGCGTCAGTCCTTTCCCGTTTCGATATCCGGTTCGAAGAAGCACCATTTCGCCTGTGGCCAGCGTGACTGCAGGCTTTCCTCGACCACGTTGATGGCGTCGATCAGCGCCCGATCGGACTGCTGCGACCGCATCTTCGCCTGCACCGCGATCATCAGCTGCTCGCCCCATTGCAGCGTAATCAGGTTCAGCACGCTTTCGACTTCCGGGCGCGCCTCGATATGCGCCTTGATGGCGGCATGCACTTCGGGCGCAGCCGATTCGCCGGTGATCATCGCCTTCACTTCGCGCGTGATGAACACGGCAACCACCATCAGCAGTAAGCCCACGCCGATCGAACCGGCCGCATCCCACACCGGATTGCCGGTGACGACCGTCAGTGTCACGGCGAGAAATGCGAGCGCCAGGCCGCACAGCGCGGCGATATCTTCGCCGGCGACCACCATCAGCTCCGACTGGCGCGTCTCCCGGAACCACTGCATGAACGGCTTGCCGTGCGCGATCTTGCGGATTTCCTTCATCGCGCCATACAGCGAAAACCCTTCGAGCACGACCGATACGCCGAGGATCATGAGCGCCACCAGCGGGCTGCTGAGCGGCTCCGGATGCCGCAAGTGGCTGATGCCCTCCATCACGGAAAACGCACCGCCCAGGAAGAACAACAGCAGCGCCACCATCATCGCCCAGAAATACACGACTCGGCCATAGCCCATGGGATGGAATTCATTGGCAGGCTTTTTCGCTTCCTTCAGACCGATCAGCAGGAAGACCTGGTTGGTGCAGTCGGACAGCGAGTGGATCGCCTCGGCCAGCATGGCGCCGGAACCGGTGTAGAGCGCCGCCCCGAACTTGGCGAGGGCGATGCCGCCGTTTGCGCCGAGCGCATAAAAAATCGCTTTGGTGGAACCTTCGGTAGGAGATGACATAGATATTGTTATTCAAGGTGAAAATTGTGAGCCCGCCGCCATGGCCTTTGACAGCAGGCGCGCGCTGGCGTGACGACGGCGCGATGAATGCTGTACACGCAACGTTTCCAGTTTTTATCGCCGCTGCCGAAACCGTTCTCCGGATGATAGCAACATGAACATGCTCCGGAACTTTCGCTTGTTGACAGATTCTACAGAATCGCATGCATGCAACTATGGCATGAAGGGCTTTTCATGCTTTATCGAATCAATTTTTCCAGGAGAATTACATGATGAAATGGACTATCCCTTTAGCATGTGCATTGGTACTGGCGGCATGCAGCTCGCCCGGCGGATCCGGCTCCAGCATGGGCAGCTCGGGCAGCAGCACCACAGGCAGCAGCGCCTCGGGCAGTTCCGGTTCGTCCGGCACCGCGGGGACTTCAGGCGCTTCCGGCTCCTCCGATACCTCCGGCGCGTCGGGTTCGTCATCCGGTTCTTCCAGCACCTATCCGAGCGGCTCCGGTTCGTCGAGCACTTATCCGAGCAGCTCCGGCTCATCGAGCACCTACCCGAGCGGTACCGGCACGACCGCACCGAGCGATTCGAGCTCGGGCACTTCCGGCAGCATGCCGGGCACAAGCGGATCGTCGACCAGCACCCCTGGCATGACCAATCCCGGCACCGAGTCCAAACCGGCACGCGGCGGCGACAGCAGCTCGCAATAAGCAATCCATCCGGCGGGCGGCAGGCCATGGAACGAATTGGTCGGACAGCCTTTACCAGTGCATGCGGCATGGCGGCTCGCCGACCAGGCAGACTGTTTTACCTGCCGCATGCCGCGCTGCCAGCCCTTTGCACGATCCCTGTTCAACGTTTACGTCTTGCCGCATAGCGCACCTGATCGACAACCGGTGCGCGGCCATTTCCTGATTTGCCCGCGGACGCCCTTGCCTTAATGGCCAACCCTCCGCCCGCGCGTCCGCCGCATCAAGCGGCACGCTCGTGGGCAAGCAGAAACTGCTTGCGCGGCAATCCGCCCGCATAACCGGACAGCGCCCCGGAACTGCCGAGCACGCGGTGACAAGGCACGATGATCGACACCGGATTGCGCCCGATAGCGGTACCGGCGGCACGCACCGCATTCGGTCTGGCGATACGCTGCGCAATCGACTGGTAACTTGTGGTGGCGCCGTACGGCAGCGCCAGCAACGCATCCCATACGTCACGCTGGAATGGCGTGCCGCCGAGGTCCAGCGCGACGTCGAACGTACGACGCCGGCCCGCGAAATATTCGTCGAGCTCAAGCGCGGCACGGCGCACGTGGGGATGCGCGCCGTCGTTGCACCATCCCTGCGGGCCGATGAAGTACTTGTGCTGCTCGAAATAGAGCCCGCACAAGCCGCGCTCGGTCGCGGCAAGCAGAAGAGTGCCGAGCGGGCTGCGATGTTCGGAGTAATAGATCATGTTTATCCCATCCATAAGGCCAGCGCCGCGTAGCCGCGCCAGGGCGACCAGGCAGCGGCGCGCGCCGCCAGTTGTTTTTCGGTGAGGCGCTCGCCGTCTGCAGCCGCGGCCTTTTGCAAGCCGAGGTCGCCGGCCGGGAAGGCGTCGGGAAAGCGCAGGGCGCGCAGCGCGACGTAATGCGCGGTCCAGTCGCCGATGCCGCGCACCGATTTCAGGCGCTCGACGGCTTCGTCGAGGCAGATGCCCGGCCGCATCTGCAATCCGCCCTGCGCGGCGAACCGGGCCAGTTCCGCGATCGTCTGCGCGCGCGCGCGCGGCAAGCCGATCGCGCCGATGTCTTCCGCAGCCGCCGCCAGCGTTTCGGCGCGCGGGAAGTGATGCGTCAGCGGCGCGAACGGCGTGACAGCCGCATCGCCGAAGCGGACGACGAGGCGGCCGGACAAGGTGGTGGCGCCGGCTACGCTGACTTGCTGGCCGAGCACCGCGCGCACGGCCAGTTCGAACGCATCGAACGCGCCGGGCACGCGCAGGCCGGGCCAGCGCCCGATGCGCTCGGCGAGCAGCGGATCACGGCACAGGTGCGCATCGATTACGGCGGGATTGGCATCGAGGTCGAATTGCGCGCGCACGCGCGAGAGCAAAGGCATGAGCAGCGGCGCCAACGCCGCGTCCGCCTCGACCTCCAGTTGCGCGCGCCGCGCCTGATGCGTCACGCGCAGCCAGCCTTGCAGCTCGCCGAGGCGCACGCTGCGCATGTATGCTTGCTGCCCGTTCTCCTCCAGCACGGCCTCGACGCCGGGAATGGCGCGCCCGGCAAGATAGGAGACCACGCGCTGCCACTGGAACGGTGGCCGGTAGGCAAGCCGCAAGGTCAGCGCGGCGCGCGGTGCGGGCCCGGCGGCGGCCGGCTCGACGGCGCGCCGGATGGCTGTCGGCGCGATGCCGTAGCGTTGCGAAAACGAAGCGTTGAAGCGCCGCACGCTGCCAAAGCCGGCGGCATACGCGACTTCGGCCATAGGCAAGGAAGTTTCCTGCAACAGTTTTTTTGCGAACAGCAGGCGCTGTGTCTGCGCCAGTTCGATCGGCGTGACGCCGAAGTGTTGCAGCAGCACGCGCCGCAGCTGGCGCGACGACAAGCCGACTTCCCGCGCCAGCCGCTCGAGGTCACCGTCGTTCAGTGCGCCGCCGGCGATGCGCTGCCAAACGGCGTGCGCCAGATTTTGCTGCAGCGCGTACGGCGCCAGTTCGGGGCGGCAGCGCAGGCAGGGCCGGAAACCGGCGGCTTCGGCGGCGGCTGCCGAGCCGAAGAACTGGCAGGAAGATTCGCGCGGCGTCTTCACGGTGCAGACCGGCCGGCAGTAAATGCCGGTCGTCTTGACGCCGGTGAAGAACACGCCGTCGAAGCGCGTGTCTTTCGCCGCCAGGGCGCGGTAGCATGCGGCGCGATCGAGCGTGGCAGCGCCGGCTGCCGGATTGTCCATGGTGTTTTCCATGGAGTCGTTATACGCGCCGGGCCGGCCAGCGTCTAGCCGTTTTCGGACATCATTCGCCGCGCATCTGCCAGCTGAAGCGAATGCGGATTACGCCAGGAACAGCGCAGCCAGCGCGAGCGCAGCCGGCACGGTTTGCACATACAAGATGCGCATCTGTACGGTAAGCGCGCCCCAGATGCCGGCCACCGTCACGCATGCCAATCCGAACACAGTAAATGCATGGGCAATGGCGACGTCGGGATGCATGAAGCCGACTGCCAGCGCCGCCGCCAGGAAGCCGTTGTAACAACCCTGGTTCGACATGGCTGGCGCAAGAATTTCCGCCTGCGCACCGCTCAGGCCGAAGGCCTTGCGGCCGCGCGTCTTGAACAGCACGGTTTCCAGCAACACGATATAGACATGGATCGCCAGTACGAGACCGGCAAGAATTTTGGCAACAAGCAACATGAACGCGCTCCAGGTTGAAATGGCAAAAGCAACAATACATAATTACGTTATGCCAGTCAAAACGGATAATAGAAAGAACATTCCAGAAATGCCGCACGACGCCGCCCGCCCCGAAGAAAAACGCGACGGAAGAAAAGAGAATGCGGCTGCCACGCAGGCAGCGTTGCGCGCCGCGGGAAAGGACTTGTTCGCCCGGCTGGGCTATGAAGCGACCTCGGTCGGCGCGCTGTGCGTCCAGGCCGGCGTGACCAGCGGCGCGCTGTATCACCATTACGGCGACAAGAAGGGCTTGTTTGCCGCCGTCGCCGTGGAACTCGAATGCGGCATGGTGGCGTTGGCTATGCGCGCCCGGCAAGCCGCACTCGCCCGAGGCGGCGGCAGCTGGGACGGCTTCATCGCGGCCATCGATGCCTTGCTTGCCGCCGGCGTCGATCCCGGCCTGCGCCGCATCGGACTGGTCGAGGCGCCGGCCGTGCTCGGCGCCAGCGGCTGGCAGGCAATTCGCGAACAGCACGGGCACGGCGCCATGACGCGCGTCATCGAAGACTTGCAGCAGGCGGGCGTGTTCGGTCCGGGCGATCCGAAACGCCTCGCCTGGCTGGTGCTGGGCTTGATTTACAGCGCGGTCCAGACGCTGCCGGACGAAGAAGCGGCAATCGAGGCGGCGCTGGCGGATGCGCGCCGCGCGCTGCACGCGATGTTGCGCGGACTGTGCGACGTGCGCCCGTA
This sequence comes from Noviherbaspirillum sp. UKPF54, assembly GCF_007874125.1. Taxonomy (NCBI): domain Bacteria; kingdom Pseudomonadati; phylum Pseudomonadota; class Betaproteobacteria; order Burkholderiales; family Oxalobacteraceae; genus Noviherbaspirillum; species Noviherbaspirillum sp. UKPF54. The sequence continues at coordinate 3,376,442 of NZ_CP040128.1, forward strand.
AGGGCCGGGCCGGGCCGCGCCTGTATCCTGTGCGGCAACGCTTGTGGCCCGGTCAACCCGGCAGGCCACACGCTTTTTCGCTTTACGCTACACTCGATTCCTCTTTTTTGACCATCGAGGTTCCGTCATGCTGACCGCCACCCGCGCGCCGCAACTGAAAACCGTCCTGATCGCCAGCGGCATGGTGCTGACGCTGGCCATGGGCGTGCGGCACGGTTTCGGTTTCTGGCTGCAGCCGATCTCGCAGGCGCACGGCTGGACGCGCGAAACCTATTCGCTGGCCATGGCGCTGCAAAACCTGCTGTGGGGCGCGTTCGGCCCGTTCGCCGGCATGGCCGCGGACCGTTTCGGCACCGCGCGGGTAGTGATTATCGGCGCCTTGCTGTATGTCGGCGGGCTGGTATGGATGGCACTGGTCAACGAGCCGACCGCCTTCGTGGTCGGCTCCGGCGTGCTGATCGGCGCGGCGCTGGCCTGCACCGCGTTTGGTGCCGTTTCCGGCATCATCGGCCGCACCGCGCCGGAAGTGAAGCGCTCGTGGGCGTTCGGCATTTCCTCGGCCGCCAGCTCGCTCGGCCAGTTCGTGATGATGCCGGTCGAACAGCAACTGATCTCCTCCACCGGCTGGCAGAGCGCGTTCTACATCCTCGGCGCGCTGGTGGCGCTTGTGATGATTCCGATGGCGTTCGGCCTGCGCGAGCAGCCGATGGAAAAGGCCGGCGGCCCGCAGCAGAGCATGGGGGAAGCAATTCGCGAAGCGTTCGCCTACCGCCCCTTCCTGCTGCTGGTGGCCGGCTATTTCGTGTGCGGCTTCCAGCTGGTGTTTATCGGCGTGCACATGCCGTCCTACCTGAAGGACAAGGGCATCCTGGACCCGAACGTGGCTGTCGTGGCGCTGGCCCTGATCGGGCTGTTCAATATCTTCGGTTCCTATTACGCCGGCAAGCTCGGCGGCTTTTTGCCGAAGCGCTATCTGCTGTCGAGCATTTACCTCAGCCGCACCATCGTGATCGCGCTGTTCCTGCTGGCCCCGCTCACGCCCTGGTCGGTGTATGTGTTCGCCGGCGCCATGGGCTTGCTGTGGTTGTCGACGGTTCCGCTCACCAACGGCGTCATCGCCGGGATTTTCGGAGTGAAATACCTGTCGATGCTGTCGGGCTTCGTGTTCTTCTCGCACCAGGTCGGCAGCTTCCTCGGCGTGTGGCTTGGCGGATATCTGTTCACCAAGCAAGGTAACTACAACACGGTGTGGGGCATCACGCTCGCGCTCGGCGTGTTCGCCGCACTGGTGAACCTGCCGATCAACGAGCGCGCGATCAAGCGCCAGCCGCTGGCCGCGGTGGCCTGAAGCCATGCACGAACGCATCAAGCGCCTGCTGCTCGGCGCCGCGCTCATTGCGGTGCTGGCGCTGGCGTTCGCCGCCTACCTGCGACCGGGGTTCGTGTTCGACCTGGCGAACCGGATCGTGCTGTGCTTCTGACCCCGCCAGGCGTCACAGAATAGAACGACCGTCTTAATCGGAGTATCATCTCTCCTCGACATGCCCGCTGCGCGCCTTATCGGCGGACAAAATGCGTTCGTCGATATCTCGCTATGCTCGTCACGCAATCCGCTTCCCCGATATCGTCGGCTCGCAAGCACACATTTCAATCCATAACGACAGAGGACCCAAAATGGCAAATACGAAGGACGTAGTAATCGTCGGCGCCGCGCGTACCGCAATCGGCACTTTCGGCGGCTCGCTGAAGGATTTTTCCGCCTGCGACCTGGGCGCGATCGCGGTCAAGGAAGCGCTTGCGCGCGCCAAGGTCGAACCCGCGCAGGCCGGGCAGATCGTGTTCGGCAACGTGATCCATTGCGAGCCGCGCGACATGTATGTTTCGCGCGTGGTCGGCATCAACGCCGGCATGGCCAAGGAGTCCGCCGCGCTGACGCTGAACCGCCTGTGCGGCTCCGGCCTGCAGGCGATTGTCACTGCCGCCAACGCGATCCAGCTGGGCGACACCGAGATCGCCATCGGCGGCGGTGTGGAAACCATGAGCCGCGCGCCGTATTTGACCTCGGCTGCGCGCTGGGGCCAGCGCATGGGCGACTTCAAGATGATCGACATGATGGTGGGCGCGCTGTCGGATCCGTTCGGCGCCGGCCACATGGGCATTACCGCGGAAAACGTTGCAGAGAAATACGGCATCTCGCGCGAAGAGCAGGATGCCTTCGCCTTGGAAAGCCAGAAGAAGGCATTGGCAGCGGTTGCCGCCGGCCACTTCAAGTCGCAGATCGTGCCGGTCGAAGTGAAAGGCCGCAAGGGCGTGACGCTGTTCGACACCGACGAGCATCCGAAGGCCGATACCACGCTGGAGTCGCTGGCCAAGCTGAAGCCGGCGTTCAAGAAGGAAGGCGGCACTGTGACCGCCGGCAACGCTTCCGGCCTGAACGACGGCGCGGCGGCCTGCGTGCTGATGGAAGCCGGCGCGGCCGCCCGGGCAGGATTGCAGCCGCTGGCGCGCCTGGTGTCGTATGCGGTGGCCGGCGTGGAACCGTCGATCATGGGCACCGGCCCGATCCCGGCGGTGCAGCTGGCGTTGAAGCGCGCCGGGCTGTCGCTCAATGACATGGACGTGATCGAATCGAACGAGGCGTTCGCGGCGCAGTCGCTGGGCGTCTGCAAGGGCCTGGATCTCGATCCGGCGCGCACCAACCCGAACGGCGGCGCGATCGCGCTGGGCCATCCGCTGGGCGCGAGCGGCGCGATCATCACCGTCAAGTGCCTGTACGAGCTGATCCGCACCGGCAAGCGCTACGGTCTGATCACGATGTGCATCGGCGGCGGCCAGGGTATTGCCGCGATCATCGAGCGGCTCTGATGCCTGGAGGGTGCCGCGCGCTGGCGCGGCACCCATACCGGCGGCACGGCGGCCGATTCCGGTTGCCTGCAAAAGTACACTGGCGCATGGACATTTCTCTGCAAGAACTGGAGCAGGCGATCAATTATTGGCGCGCGCTGCGTCCGTCGCATGGCGAGGAATGCGCGTTGTCGCCCGAAGTCAACGCGCTGGCGACGGTGTATGCAAAGATGATTTTCACGCGCGCCCACAGCATTGCATTCGACTCCCTCGATCAGCCGGCGCAGCAGCTGCTGGACGCCTGGCGCCGGGAACACGGCATTTAACAGCGTGCCGAAGCCGCCGCTCAATGCCCGCGTCCTGCCTGCGCGGGAGCGGCAAGAAGGTCCGCACGCGGATAGTCCCAGCGTGGAATAAATTCCGTACAGACGCGATCGCCAGAGTGCGCAAGCGCCATCGCCGTGAAATTCCCCTGCGTTGATGTGCCGTAGCGTGCATCAAAGACGGTTGCCTCGTTCACGACCGGCGCACGCGCAAACCGCAGCCAGGCTTCGAAAAAGCAGTTTTCCGCTTTCAGCCGGCGCAAGCGTTCCAGGCTGCCGCGCTCTTCCCATGTCAACACGATTCCAGGCGCATGGTGCGCGTGCGCGCTCTCCTCCCACAGGCTGGACGGGCAGGCGGCCACCGGCGCGATGCCGGGGGCGATGCTGACGACGCCGCGCCGCAGGCGGTAGCTGCCGTTTGCGCTCTTGCTTTCAACTGACACGAAGGCCCAGCAAAAGGGATTGCTCGGAAACGCCGTCATGGCAGCGTCGACCAGCCGGCTTTCGGCGTCGATACCGTGCAGGGCTTGCGCGACATTCTCCCGCGCCCGCGTGGAAGACATGCCTTGCACGGCGACGAAGCCCAGGCCGACGGCCATGGCCAGGACCAGGCCCCTCCTGCCGCGCTCGCCGGCGCGCTGCTGCGACACGGCCGTCGCCATGGCGATCGACATCAGCGCCGCATACGACGCCCATGACAGGAAGCCGCGCGCGGCAAAGTAGAACGGCACGCCGGCCAGCAAGGCCATGAAACCAATTTTCAGCGCACGGCGCGGCAGCAGCATGATCATCGGCGCGCCGAAGGCCATCCAGAACACCGGTTCGACGATGAACACCATGTCGCCGTAGAACCAGCGCGAATCGAAGGGGTGAAACGGATGGAGCCCGTACGAATTGAGGAAATCCATCGACAGGTGCAGCATAAAACCGAGGGCCAGCATCAGCAGGAAGCCGGTTCGCGCGGCGACGCTTTGCTTGAGCAGTTCGCGCGCCGAAGGCCAGAGCATCCGTATCAGCAGCCACAGCAGCAGCGCCTGCGGCAAGGCATACAGCAGCGTATGGGTATGGCCGCGGTGATGCAGAAGATAGCCGAGCGGCGCAGGCAGCAACGGCGTGAGGAGCAGGTCGAGATCGGGAAAGTTGCTGGCGGCCCAGCCGGTAAAAAGAAGCAGGCGCCGGCGTGTGCGTTGCTGTTGCGGCGTGGCTTCGTCGAACAGGCTGCGGTGCAGGAATTCGCCGGCGGCCAGGCCGACGACCGAATGCGAAAGATTATCCATTGCGCAATTCTTGCACAGCTTTGCGCGGGATAACGGAACGGTGCGCCGGCGTGCCGCCGCTTTTTTACATCACGCCGCCAAGTGCCGCGCCTGCCGCTGCACGGCCGCGTCGGCCTTGCCTGCGGCCTGCGCCTTCATGCGCAGGTGCCGCTTGCTCATCTGTCCCGCGTAGTCGCTGTCGAGCGTGGCCTCCACCATCGCGGCATCCATCCCGCGCGCGCCCAGCCACTCGGCGATCAGCGCGACCAGGCGTTCCAGCGCGATGCGGTGCGTGGCGTCCGTCCTGGCGTACAGCCAGTCCGACAGCTGCATGAAATTGGCGAATGGCGCGTCGGCCAGGATCAGCGGCAGCGTGTTCGCGAAGCGGCCCGAGTTGGCGACCATGTCCCAGTAGCGCGAAAACCGCACCAGCCGCTGCATCGTCGCAAAGTCGATGCGGTCGTTGGCGAGGATCGAATACGGCGGGTAGGGATCGAACACCATTTGGTAGGTGTCGGTGTGGCGGATGATCGGCGTGCCGCGCAGGCGTTTCAGAATGCCGAACTGGATTTCGTGCGGGCCGAGCGCGACCAGCTTGTCGAAGCCGCGCGCGAAGCTGTCGAGATCTTCGCCCGGCAGCCCGGCGATCAGGTCGACGTGCAGGTGGGCGTGCGAATGCTCGCCCAGCCAGCGGATGTTGGCGGCCGCCTTTTCGTCGTCCTGGCGACGGCTGACCAGCGTCTGGACTTCCGGGTTGAAGCTCTGGATGCCGATCTCGAACTGCAGCGTCCCGGGCGGGAACCGCACGATCGCCTCCTTCAATGCGTCCGGCAAGTGGTCCGGCACCAGCTCGAAATGCGCGTACACCGGATCGTTCGGTGCGGCGGCCAGCTTGTCGAGGAAGAACTGCATGATCTTCAGGCTGGTCTTGATGTTCAGGTTGAAGGTGCGGTCGACGAACTTGAACAGGCGCGCACCGCGCGCATACAGCGCTTCCATTTCGGCCAGGAAGGCGTCGAGCGGGAACGGCCACGCCGTCTTGTCGAGCGACGACAGGCAGAACTCGCACTTGAACGGGCAGCCGCGCGAGGCTTCCACGTACAGCGTGCGGTGCGCGATGTCGTCGTCGGTGTAGAGCGAGTACGGCAGCTTGATTTCCGCCAGCGGCGGCTGCGCGCCGGCGTGGATCTTCATCAGCGGCTTGGGACCGTCGAGGATCTGGCGGCACAGCGAGGCGAACGTGATGTCGCCCCAGCCGGTGATGACGTAGTCGGCCAGCCGTGTGATGCTGCGCTCGGCGGTTTCGTGCGAAATCTCCGGGCCGCCCAGCACCACGACGACTTCGGGCGCGACGCGCTTGAGCAGCGCGACGATGCGCTCGATTTCTTCCACGTTCCAGATATAGATGCCGAAGCCGACGATGCGCGGCCGGTAGGCGAGAATGCGCTCGACCACCTCGGCGGGCTTGGTGCCGAGCACGAATTCATGTAGTTGCGTGGCTTGCTGCAGGTCGCCCATGTTGGCGAGCAGGTAACGCAGGCCGAGCGCGGCATGGGAATAGCGGGCGTTGAGGGTGGCGAGCAGGATAGTCATGGTGCGGAAGGCAATGGCGGCGAGCCGCCATTTTACGCGTGCGGCTCCGGCCGTGCGCGGAAGGCCGGCAATTCCCTGGGTGAAATGCCGGTCGGGCGCCGTTTCAGGCGCCCGGCGTCAGAACGTCAGAACTCTTCCCAGTCGTCGCCGCCTTTGGCCGGCGCGCGACGCGTCGTTATTGCTGCCGAGGCCAGTCTGGCCGGCTGCGGCCGTCCGGCCGGTTTCGGGGCGCGGGCCTTTGGCGCTGCCACCGCATGCGTGCCGGCAATCTTGAATGCCCCCACCACCTGCACCAGGTTGCTCGCCTGTTCCTGCATCGCTTCCGAGGCGGCGGCGGCCTGCTCCACCAGCGAGGCATTCTGCTGGGTGACTTCGTCCATCTGCGCGATGGCCTGGTTGATCTGCTCGATGCCGGCGGTTTGCTCGTGGCTGGCGGCGCTGATCTCGCCCATGATGTCGGTGACGCGGCGCACGCTCTCGACGATTTCCTGCATGGTGGCGCCGGCCTGGTCGACCAGCCGCGCGCCGCTGTCGACCTTGTCGACCGAGTCGTTGATCAGGGCCTTGATTTCCTTGGCCGCCGACGCCGAGCGCTGCGCCAGGTTGCGCACTTCCGACGCCACCACGGCAAAGCCGCGTCCCTGCTCGCCGGCGCGCGCGGCTTCCACCGCGGCGTTCAACGCCAGGATATTGGTCTGGAACGCGATGCCATCGATGACGCCGATGATGTCGACGATCTTCCTGGCCGAGTCGTTGATGGCGCCCATCGTGTCCACCACCTCCGCCACCACCGCGCCGCCCTTTTGCGCGATGCCGGACGCCGAGCTGGCCAGCGTGTTGGCCTGGCGTGCGTTGTCGGCGTTCTGCTTGACGGTGGAGGTCAGCTCTTCCATCGAGGAGGCGGTTTCCTCCAGCGAGCTGGCCTGCTGCTCGGTGCGCGAGGACAGGTCGAGGTTGCCGGCCGCGATCTCGCCGGAAGCGTTGGCGATCATGTCGGTGCCGGAGCGTACCTGGGCCACGATGGAAGCCAGGTTGTCGCGCATCTTGCTCATGGCATACAGCATGCTGCTCTGGTCGCCCGCACGCAGTTCGACGTCGACCGTCAAGTCGCCATCGGCGATGCGCCCGGCGATCGCTGCGGCGTACTCCGGCTCGCCGCCCAGCTGGCGCAGCAGGCCGCGCGTGATCGCGAAGCCGATCAGCGCAGCCAGCATCACCGTCGCCAGCCCCAGCACCACCATCAGCGTACGCGCGCTGCCATGCGCCTCGTCCGCGTCCCGTCCGGCAATCTCCATCAGTTCGACCTGGAACTGGATCATGTTGCTGAGCGCTTCCTTGTAGCTTTTCAGTGTCGGGCGCAGCTCATTGCTCAGATAAGTTCTTGCTTCCGCCGCCTGCTCCTGGTTGATCAGCGCGATCAGCTTTTCCTGCCCGGCGATGTAGGCGGTGCGCGCATCCTTCACCTTCTGGAGCAATTCCTTGCCTTTCGGCAGGACAATCACCTTCTCCAGCCTGTCGACGTCGGAGGCGGTCGCCTTGCGCGCGTCGGCGATGTCTTGCGCCTGTTTTTGGCGGTCATCCTTGCTATCGGTAAGCATCATGTTGCGCAGTGCGATCGCGATGCGGTCGGTTTGCGCCTGCATGTCGCTGGCCATTTCGATCTTGGGCCAGCGCTCTTTGATGATGCCCGACGTGGCCGCGTTCAGCTCGCGCAGTTTGACGAGGCCGATGGCAATAATCACGACTAACAGGATGCACACGCTGCCAAAGCTGAGTGCGAGGCGCGTGCCGACTTTCATGCTGGAATTATTCATTTGTCACTTGCGAAAGGTCTGTTGCCGCACACAGGAAGAACGCTGCCGCTGTCCAACGGGTGCATTCTTTGTATCGAAGCAGGATGAATGTAAAAAATTGATATAAATCAATATTGCTACTACATCAGCGGGCTAGGCAAGCAGTATTTCCATTTCACGGGCGAGCGACGCGAAATTCCAACGCACGCCATCATCGCGCGCTGCGAAGATGACAACACCACGGCCTTCGCAGTATCAGTCGTGCGGCGGGCCGCCACGGGCTTGTGCCTGCGCCCCGGCGCGAAACTCCTTGGGCGAAACGCCGAACCAGCGGCGGAAGGTGCGGCCGAAATTGGATGTATCGAGATAGCCGAGCCGCTCGGCGATGGTCTCGACCGGCAAGCCGGTATGCCGCAGGAACCATTGCGCGCGCTCCTTGCGCACTTCGTCGAGCAATGCCTGATAGCTGGTGCCGCACTGCTTGAGCTTGCGTATCAGGGTGCGCGCCGACATGTGCAGTTCGTCCGCCATGCCGTCGCATCCCGGGTAATCGCCTTCGCGCGCCGCCAGCCGCGCGCGCACCTGCTGCGCCAGGTCGCCGCCCGGTCCGCGCTGGGCGAGCGCTTGCTCGCAGTCGCGCAGCGCGGCGGCATAGGCCAGCGGATCGGCGGTCAGGCAGGGCGCGGCCAGGAGCGCGCCCGGGAAACGGATCTCCATGCAGGCGGCGTCGAACACGATCGTGCCGGAAAAGCGCGACGCATAGGCGGCATGCCAGGGAGCGGCCGGATACGGCACCCGGTATTCCAGCTCGCCCAGCGCATCGCCGACCAGCGCTTCGAGCACTTGCACCAGCAGCACCGAGGTCCCTTCCAGGATCGGAATGCGCACGTCGCCCAGGTCGAAGCGCTCGCGTATCTGCAGACACGCCACCGGCCCGCCGGTGAGCAGGCGCATATCGAGCATACTGGCGCGCAAGACCGAATAGCGCACGATCACGTCCAGCGCCTGCCCCACATCCTTGCTGGCCATGGCTGCGTAGCCGACCGGGCCGTGCGCGGAAACCGGCACCGATGCACCGATTTCCATGCCAAGCAGCGGCGACCCGCTCAACTCCAGCGCAGACAGGATCAGGCGGCGCATCTGCGCAAAGCTCAGCGAGCGGCTGGCGTCGAGCAGCTGCGGCCAGGTCAGGCCGGTACCGGACAGCAGGCGCGACAATTCCACGCCGCGCTTGCGCAGATGCATGCACAGCAGCCGCGCATAGGCGGGATGAACGGCGGGCTGAACCCAATGGGCGGGAACGGTCATTGTTTCAAGTTTGAAATTGAATGATGGCGCGGGGCTGCGCATGGCCATGACAGCGCACCGCTTTTCATGCTGTCACATTTTGACGAAAAATTGCCAGTTCTTGCGGTGTGCGGCTGCGCTATATCAGGAGATGCTGTGTCCTCCAAATATTACAAGAAGGACATCATGGAGACACTCTCACCGCCGGCCGGCGCGGCCGGCTATCGCGACTCGAAACGTTACGCCTGGCTGCTGTCGCTCCTGATGCCGGCACTTAACGGCGCAGGCCCCCTGCTCTACTACCTGTGGCACGACCCGCTCGTGCTGTGGGCGCCGGTCGTGCTCAGCTACGTGCTGCTGCCGGTGATCGACCTGGCGCTCGGCCGCGACCGCAGCAATCCGCCCGAGGAGATGGTGCCGGCACTGGAAGCAGACACCTACTACCGTTACGTCACGTATGCGCTGGTGCCGCTGCTGTGGGGCGGATTCATCTTCGGCGTCTGGTTTTTCACCACGCACGACTTGCCGTGGCATGCGCAGCTGGCGGGCATCATCGCCACCGGCGGCATCGGCGGCTACGGCATCAACCTCGGCCACGAGCTGGGGCACAAGCGCGCCGACACCGAACGCTGGCTGGCAAAGGTCGTACTGGCGATGACCGGCTACGGGCATTTCTACATCGAGCATAACCGCGGCCACCATCGCGACGTCGCCACGCCGGAAGATCCGGCCTCGTCACGCATGGGCGAGCCGATTTACCGTTTCGTGCTGCGCGAAATGCCGGGCGCGCTGCAGCGCGCATGGCTGCTGGAGAGGGACCGCCTGCAGCGCTGCGGCCAACCGGTGTGGTCGCTGCACAACGACATCTTGCAGCCGCTCTTGCTCACGCTGGTGTTCTTCGCGCTGATGATCGCCTGGCTCGGCTGGCATGCGCTGCCGTTCATGCTGGCAGCAGCCTTCTGGAGCAATTTCCAGCTTACCTCGGCCAACTATATCGAGCACTACGGCCTGCTGCGCCGCAAGCTCGCCAACGGCCGCTACGAGCCCTGCCAGCCGCACCATTCCTGGAACAGCAACCAGCTGTTCTCGAACTGGGCCACGTTCCACCTGCAACGCCATTCCGACCATCATGCACATCCGGTGCGGCGCTACCAGTCGCTGCGCCATTTCGACGATGTGCCACAACTGCCGAACGGCTATTTCGGCATGTTCGTGGTGGCCTATATTCCGCCACTGTGGTTCTGGATCATGGACCGGCGGCTGCTGCAGGCGGTCGGGCGCGATCCGGCGCGCATCAATTTCGATCCGAAGCGGCGTGCGCGGCTGATGGCTCGTCATGGCCTGACGGCGCGACAGTCCAGCCAGGAGGCGTCATGACCTACTACTCCTGTCCCGTATGCAATTACATCTATGACGAACAAGCCGGCGAACCGCGCGAAGGCTACCCGCCCGGCACGCCGTGGAGCGCCATTCCCGACGAGTTCACCTGCCCGGACTGCGCGGTGCGCTGGAAAGGAGAGTTCGTGGCCGCCAGCCCGCAGGAAGCGGGCGGCCGGCACTTGCCGACCAATTAATTTCCATCCAACAATTTCTTACGCAATCCCGCCCTGCCGGGCCGGCCGGCTTGGCAGAAGGAATGACTTTTGCTGAGATATCCTGGCCGGTGCGGACGCATGACACAGCGGGAACTGATAATCTGGCTAAATCCGCATCCGGCAACGACATAAACATAAAAATGCATGGTAAATGCGCGTATGATCGATTCATGCGCGCCTCAAAATAATTGCAATCAAGACGCGACCGGATGGCACAGGTGTCCTGTTTCAAAACGACACAGTGTTCCAAAATGGAGCAACTTGGCGAGCAATAACGCGGCCACATGCCGCAAAGGAGACGGAGTTGGAACAGGTAAAAGCTGGCACGCCGGCCGCGTTCGGCGAAGCATTTGCACAAATGGCAACGCCTGCCGCGGTGCCGGGCGCAGCGCGCTTCGGCGCACTTGCCACGGACGAGCGCGGCGCCATGGTCGAAAAATCCCACCGGCGCTCCGCCGCCTACGGCCTGGGCAGCGCCGACAATCCGGAATTTGCCCCTCTGAACAATTCCGACCTGTCGCTCGTCATCGAGCACAACCGCGCGCTGTACAAGTACGCGCTGCCGGTGATGGAGACGCTGTACGAACAGATCATCAATACCCACAACATGGTGATCCTGACCGATGCGCAAGGGGTGATCATGCATACCCTGGGCGACGACGACTTCCTGGAAAAGGCCAACCGCGTCGCGCTCACCGCCGGCGTGGCATGGTCGGAACAGAAGCGCGGCACCAACGCGATCGGCACTGCCATTGCCGAAGGCATCCCGACCCTGGTGCATGCCGACGAACATTATCTGCGCGCCAATCACATCCTGACCTGCTCGGCCGCGCCGATCTTCGACCCGCGCGGCGCGGTGATCGGCGTGCTGGACGTGACCGGCGACCGCCAGAGCTTCCACCGCCACACGATGGCGCTGGTGCGCATGTCGGCCCAGATGATCGAGAATCAATTGTTTACCGCCGCCTACCAGGACGGCATTACGCTGCATTTCCACACCCAGCCGGAATTCATCGGCACGCTCATGGAAGGCATCGTGTCGTTTACGCCTGGCGGGCGTTTCGTGTCCGCCAACCGCAGCGCGCTGTTCAATCTCGGACTGTCTCCGCAAGCGCTGTCTGTTCATACGCTCAACTCCCTGTTCGGCCTGGGTGTGTCCGCGCTGCTCGATCATTACCGCACCGCCGCCCCCGAGCTGCTGCAGATGTGCCTGCCCAGCGGCGTGCGCGTGTACGCCAAGGCATCGGTGCGCCTGTCCAACAGCACCATCTGCGGCGCCGAACTGGTGCGCGCGCCGGCAGCCAGCACGCCGCCGCCCCGGCGCGCCGAGCAGGCGCAGGACGATGGCGGACGGCGCCTGTCCAGCCTGCGCTACCTGAACACGGGCGACCCGCAGGTCGCCGCCATCATCGGCAAGCTCACCAAGGTCAACGGCCGCGACATCCCGATCCTGATCAACGGCGAAACCGGCACCGGCAAGGAGTTGCTGGCGCAGGCGATCCACAACGATTCGCCGCGCGCGAACGGGCCTTTCGTGGCGGTCAACTGCGCGTCGATCCCGGAAACGCTGATCGAATCCGAACTGTTCGGCTACGAGGACGGCGCCTTCACAGGCGCGCGCAAGAAGGGCTCGATCGGCCGCATCCTGCAAGCCAACGGCGGCACGCTGTTCCTGGACGAGATCGGCGACATGCCGCTGAACCTGCAGGCGCGCCTGCTGCGCGTGCTGCAGGAGCGCATGGTCACGCCGCTGGGCAGCGCCAAGTCGATCCCGGTGAATGTCGCGCTGATCTGCGCCACGCACCGCAACCTGCGCGACATGATCGCCAAGGGCGAATTCCGCGAAGACCTGTACTATCGCCTCAACGGCCTGGTAGTCAAGCTGCCGCCGGTACGCGAGCGCAGCGACTTCGAGCTGGTGGTCAACAAGCTGCTCGCCTGCGAATCCAACGGCCGCCGCTATCATGTCGCACCGGACGTGATGCAGCTGTTCCAGCAGCATAACTGGCCGGGCAACTTCCGCCAGCTCACCAACCTACTGCGCACGGCCATGGTGATGACCGGCGACGACGGCGAAATCCGGCTCGAGCACCTGCCGGACGACTTCCTCGAAGATGTGCAGAGCATGAAGAAGGACAGTCCCCCGCCCTTGGCCGCCGACGCTCTCCCGGCCAATACCACGCTGGGCGACGTCGAACTGTCTGTGATCCAGAAGGCGCTGCAGGCGCACGGCGGCAACGTATCGGCCACCGCGCGCGCGCTCGGCATTTCGCGCAACACGATTTATCGCAAGCTGTGCTGACGGCGCCGGCCGCTTCGTGCGGTGCAAGGCGCCTGGGTCGGCATCGGAAAAAACCGGCGAGGCCGTAGAGCCGGAAACTGGACGCGATAGGACGAATTGCGCAGGAGTCAGGAGTCCTCGAAGCGGCGCAATTCTTCCACGGTATTGATATTGCGAAAGGCACTCGCGTCGGGAAACATCACTTCGACGAACCGCAGCGAGCGATACCACTTCTCGATTTTTCTGCCGCCCTCCTGCAGGAATGCGCTCAGGCTGGGCAGCACGCTCGCTTTCATGAGCGAGAAAACCGGATGCGTGCGCCGCTCGTCTTCCTGCGTGACGGCGACGGCGATGTCGGCGTTCGCAGCAACGAGCGCGTCGGCGAGCGTGGCCACGAGATTTTCCGGAAAGAATGGCGAGTCGCACGGCACCGTGACGAGGTATTCCGTTTCGCACCCCGCGAGTCCGGTTTGCAGGCCGGCCAGCGGCCCTTCAAAGCCACCCAATTGATCCGGCCAGACTGGATAGCCGAAGCCTTCGTAAGGGCCGATGTTCTGATTCGCGTTGATGACGATCGTCCCGACTTGGGGCGCCAGGCGCAGTATCGCGTGCAACACCATCGGTGCGCCGCGAAAAGTCTGCAAGCCCTTGTCCACACCGCCCATGCGGGAGCCGCGACCGCCGGCAAGAACCAGCCCGGTAATGCGAGAAGGTGCAATCGACATTGTTCGCTCGCTAGACGATGGATCGTGAGTCGGAAAATTGTAGCGCCGCACGGGCTCCTGGCGGTTGGCGCCATGCAGCACTAATGATGTGCGACAACCCTTCATCACATTCCATTCGGCATTCATCAAATACGCATGCAAAAAAGGCTGCGCTCGCGCTTTTTTTGGCGCAGTATTAAAAGATATGTTCCCACACAGGACAAGCGCCACGAGCGCTGGCGGAGCAAATGGAGACAAATCCGGAGACAGATTCCCTTGCGGTTGCAGTGGTGATGCAGCGCGTCCCCATTGCCAATCGATGGCAGCCCTTCCAGTGGAAACCGGTCGAAGTGGCAGCGGACGATCTTCTCGCTGACATCGGGTATCGCTGCCTGCGCGACGATGCGTCGGACGCCCGCTGGCTGTTCGGCGGTTTTCAAGTCAGCCTCTACCTCGATGAAGCCGAAGGCTATTTCCTGAACATTGATACGCCGGCTCCCTGCTGGTTCGTCATGTGGCGCCTGGAGACACGCGACGGCCAGGAGATCGCGGTGCCCAAGCAAGTCACGCTGTCCTACAACGAAGCCGCGCGCCTGATGGATGGCGGAGAGCAGGTGGATGCCCTGCCGGCTTCCCCTGCGATCATCGCGCGCATGGCGGCATTCGTGCAGGAGCATTATCGTCCGGAACCGAAGAAGAAACGGCGCAAGCCTTCCTTCGAGGGCGGCGCGGCAGTGGCGGAAATGGCGCGCGCGGAAGGAGGCTGCCATGGAAGCTGAAAGCTTTTTCGCCCGCTGGTCGCAACGGAACGCGGAAGCTGCCGCGAACCGACATGCCACGGAAGGAACCGGCGACGCAGCGGCAGTGCAGGCGCAGGAGCCGGCGCGCCCGCCGCCTTCGCTCGACGAGGTCGCGCGCCTGACGCCCGATTCGGACTTCACGCCATTCGTGGCGCGCGGCGTTGACGAGCAGATCCGCCGTTCGGCAATGAAAAAACTGTTTGCCGATCCGCGATTCAATGTGATGGATGGCCTGGACGTCTATATCGAGGACTACCACGCGTTCACGCCGATTCCTGCCGCAATCCTTGCCACGCTCAACCACGCGCAAGCGTTGCTGGACCCGCTGGCGCAACGCGAAAACCACTTGGCGGAGCCGCAGGACAGCACCGCTCAAGGCGAGGATCACGACAATGCGATGGTGGCCGACGACTTGTTAACACGCGATGCAACACTCGACGTCCCGCCTCCCGCGAAGGAACAGAACAGCCATGACGACCCGCTTCAAGATATGTAACTGCAATCGCACCATGCCGCTCGATGCGTCGGCCGGCAACGCGCTGGGCGCCGCGCTCGGCACGCCGGCGCTGCCGGTCGTCTCGCAATTGTGCCGTCGCGAAGTGAGCGCCTATCTCGATGAGCTGCAGGGCAACGATCAGGTCGTCGTGGGCTGCACCCAGGAACGCGCCCTGTTTTCCGAGCTGGCCGAACAACGCGAGGCAACGGCGCCGATTCGCTTCGTGAACATCCGGGAAACGGGCGGCTGGGGCGCGCAGGCGAAACAGGCGTTGCCGAAGATGGCCGCCCTGCTGGCCGCCGCCGCCTTGCCTGAACCGGAGCCGGTGCCGTCGGTCGGCTACATATCCAATGGAAACGTCCTGCTGATCGGTCCGTCGTCACGAGTGATGCCGTGGGCAAAACGGCTGTCCGCGCAACTCGACGTCAGCGTCCTGTTGACCTCGGGCTTCGGCGGCGATGCCATGCTGGAGCGGCGCTATCCCACTTTCTCGGGAGAGCGCATACGGATTGAAGGATGGCTGGGCGCGTTCAGGGTACGCTGGCGGCAGTCCAATCCGATCGATCTCGAATCATGCACGCGCTGCAACGCCTGCATCGAGGCGTGCCCGGAAAGCGCGATCGATCTCAGTTACCAGATCGAGCTGTCCGCCTGCACCTCGCATCGGGACTGCGTCAAGGCATGCAGCGCGATCGGCGCAATCGACTTCGACCGCGTCGACGCCGACCGGGAGAAGGAATTCGACCTGATCTTCGACCTGTCAGAGCGGCCGCTGATCACGCTCCACCAGCCGCCCCAGGGCTATTTCGCCCCCGGCGAGGATGCGGTCAGGCAGGCCGAGCACGCCCTGCAACTGACGCAACTGGTCGGCGAATTCAGCAAGCCCAAATTCTTTACCTACAAGGAAAAGCTGTGCGCGCACAGCCGCAACAAAAAGACCGGGTGCAACGCCTGCATCGATATTTGCTCGGCCGGCGCGATCAGCCACGACGGCGACCATATCAAGGTCAATGCGCAGCTCTGCGCGGGCTGCGGCGCGTGCACGACGGTCTGCCCTTCGGGCGCGCTGACGTATGCCTATCCGCGCGCATCCGACCTCGGCCAGCGCCTGCGGACGCTGCTCGGCACCTACCTGAAAGCCGGAGGAAAGCAGCCAGCCTTGTTGCTCCACAGCCAGGAACGCGGCGCGGAACTGATCGATGCGCTGGGGCGGCTTGCGGGCACGGGCACGGCGCTGGGCTTGCCCGCGCGCGTCATTCCTGTCGAGATGCACCATGTCGCGGCGGTTGGCATCGATGTCTGGCTCACTGCCATCGCCTACGGCGCCTCCAACATCCTTGTGCTGACGACGGACGAGGAAGCGCCGCAGTACATCGATGCCCTGGAACAGCAAATCGGCATCGCGCAAACCATTCTTGCCGCGCTCGGCTATGAAGGGCGCCATATAGAGCTGTTGCGCGCCGCAAGCGCGCTCGATCTGGACAGCGAATTGCAGCGGCCAAGGCCCGCGTCCGTTCCGGCCAAGCCGGCGCTCTACCACGTCGCCGCGGACAAACGCGCCACCCTCGACTTCGCCTTCGAGCATTTGCTGCGTCATGCGCCCGTTCCTGTCACGGACATCCCCTTGCCGGCCGGTGCGCCGTATGGCGCCGTTGCCGTCGACACTTCGGCCTGTACGCTATGCATGTCCTGCGTCGGCGCGTGCCCGGAATCGGCGCTGATCGATAACCCGAACCTGCCTCAACTGCGGTTTATCGAGAAGAACTGCGTGCAGTGCGGCCTGTGTGAAAAGACCTGTCCCGAAAGCGCGATTTCGCTCACCCCGCGCCTGCTGCTCGACGAGCGTGCGCGGCAGCGCGTCGTGCTGAATGAAGCGCAGCCTTTCCATTGCATCCGCTGCGGCACACCATTCGGCACGCTGCAGATGATGGAAAACATGCTCGCCAAGCTCGCCACCCATGGCGCCTTCGCCGGCAACCTGGAGCGCATCAAGATGTGCGCGGACTGCCGCGTGGTGGACATGATGCAGAACAAGCAGGAAATGAGCATCCTCGAATTGAAACGGTAATTTTTGGAAGGACCTTGCCGAGAAGGAAAAGCGTCGATGACATCTGTTTCCACCCAAGCCCTCAGGTTCGAAGCGCCCGACTATGGCGAGGAAATTGCGCGCGCCGAGCTGTACGCCCTGCTGGCCCGCCTGTTCTATGGGCCGCCAGCGCAGGATCTGCTCGACGCCATCGCGCAGGCGCCCTCGTCCGGCGACGGCGTGCTGCAACGGACATGGAACGATCTCGCCGCCACCTGCGGGGAAGCACAGGCAGAGAAGGTCCGGGACGAGTACGAGTCGCTGTTCATCGGCGTCGGCAAACCGGAAATCATGCTGTACGCCTCGTTCTATCTATCCGGTTTTTTGATGGAGAAGCCGCTTGCCGCTTTGCGCAGCGACCTCGACGCGTTGCGATTGCAGCGCAGCGACAGCATGCCGGAAAGCGAAGACCACATTGCCGCCGTGTGCGACGTCATGCGCTACCTGATCCTGTCCGAGGATGCCGAACAGAGCAGCCTCGATACGCAGAAGCGCTTCTTCGGCACGCACCTCCAACCGTGGGCAGGCGAGATGTGCGACGTCATCATGCAGCATCCGCAGGCCGTTTTTTATTCTGAAGTTGCGCGTCTGGCAAAACATTTTTTCGAAGTCGAAACGCAAGCTTTCGACATGGCATAAGGACTTGTGACCGATCAATCTTATGCACCATAACTGTGCTAACTTGATCTGATGCAGAGGTAACGCAGATTCCTCGCGGGTATTCCTACCAAAGGAGACAATCATGTCCCAGCAATCCAAGATCGCGCGGAGAACTTTCTTCGCCGTATTGGGCGGAGCCGCGGCAGCCGGAGTAGCCGCCAAGCTCGCATCCTCCAGCCCTCCCCTCCCCCGCGCCGCCGAGGCCGCGAAGGAAGCGCAAGGCGACAGCTACCGCTTGACCGACCACATCAAGAAGTACTACCGCACCACCACTATTTGATTGATTGCGGAGATGACCATGTTGTTGACTCGCAAAGGGCAGTCAGGGCAGCGCTCGCCCGCTCGCTTCAGCTCCAGCCTCGCCGACAGCCTCTCGCGGACGCTGCCTACCATGGACAGGCGCAGCTTCCTGAAGCGCTCGGGCATCGGCATCGGCGCCGGTATCGCCGTATCGCAGCTTAATCTCATCCAGCAGGCCGGCGCGGCCGACGACAAGCCGGCGGACGGCAAGAAACTCGAAGTCCGGCGCACCGTATGCACGCATTGCTCGGTGGGCTGCGCGGTCGACGCCGTGGTCGAAAACGGCGTCTGGGTCCGGCAGGAGCCGGTCTTCGATTCCCCGATTAATCTCGGCGCGCACTGCGCCAAGGGTGCGGCCCTGCGCGAGCACGGGCATGGCGAGTACCGGCTCAAGTACCCGATGAAGCTGGTCAACGGGAAATACCAGCGCATCAGCTGGGATCAGGCCTTGAACGAAATCTCTGCCCGCATGCTCGACATCCGCAAGACGAGCGGCCCGGACGCCATGTTCTTCATCGGTTCCTCCAAGCACAACAATGAACAGTCGGCGCTGCTGCGCAAGTTCGTTTCCTTCTTCGGGACCAACAATACCGACCACCAGGCGCGCATTTGCCATTCCACCACCGTGGCTGGCGTCGCGAATACCTGGGGCTATGGCGCGATGACGAACAGCTACAACGATATGCAGAACGCCAAGGCGATCATGTATATCGGTTCCAACGCCGCCGAAGCGCATCCCGTTTCCATGCTGCACATGCTGCATGCCAAGGAAACCGGCACCAAGATCATCGTCGTCGATCCCCGCTATACGCGGACCGCAGCCAAGTCCGACCACTACATCCGCATCCGCTCCGGCTCGGACATTCCTTTCCTGTACGGGATGATGTACCACATCTTCCAGAACGGATGGGAAGACAAGAAGTACATCAACGACCGCGTGTACGGCATGGACAAGGTCCGCGAAGAAGTCATGAAGTGGACGCCGGACAAGGTCGAGGATGCGTGCGGCGTGCCGGAAGCGGAAGTGAAGAAGGCGGCGGAAACGATGGCCAGGAACCGCCCGTCGTCGGTCGTCTGGTGCATGGGCCAGACGCAACACACGATCGGCAACGCGATGGTGCGCGCCTCCTGCATCCTGCAACTGGCGCTCGGCAACGTCGGCGTTTCCGGCGGCGGAACCAATATCTTCCGCGGGCACGACAACGTCCAGGGCGCGACCGACGTGGGGCCGAACCCCGACTCCCTGCCGGGCTACTACGGCCTGTCCACCGGCGCATGGAAGCACTGGGCGGCAGTCTGGGGCGTGGACTATGAATGGATCAAGAAACAGTACCCGTCGCAGGCGCTGATGGAAAAATCCGGCACCACCGTGTCGCGCTGGATCGACGCCGTGCTGGAAAAGAACGAATTGATCGACCAGGGCCCGAACGTCAGGGGACTGGTGTTCTGGGGTCACGCGCCCAACTCGCAGACGCGCGGGCTGGAGATGAAGAAGGCGATGGACAAGCTCGATCTGCTCGTCGTCATCGACCCGTATCCATCGGCGACGGCGGCCATGGCCGCGATGAAGGTGGATGGGCAACAGCTCAATCCGAATCGCGCCGTCTATCTGCTGCCGGCGGCGACGCAGTTCGAGACCGCCGGTTCGGTGACCGCGTCCAACCGTTCGCTGCAATGGCGGGAACGCGTGATCGAGCCGCTGTTCGAGTCGCGCACCGACCAGATGATCATGTACCAGCTGGCCGACAAGCTCGGCTTCGGCAAGGAGCTGGTGGCCAAGCTGAAACTGGTTCCCGGCAAGGGGGGCATGATGGAACCGGAGCCGGAGTCCATGCTGCGCGAAATCAACCGCGGAACATGGACCATCGGGTATACCGGCCAGTCGCCGGAGCGGCTGAAGGCGCACATGCGCAACATGCACCTGTTCGACGTGAAGACGCTCAGGTGCAAGGGCGGCAAGGACCCGGCGACCGGCTACGACCTGACGGGCGACTACTTCGGCCTGCCCTGGCCTTGCTACGGCACGCCGGAACTCAAGCACCCGGGCTCGGCCAACCTGTATGACACCACGAAGCATGTGATGGATGGCGGCGGCTGCTTCCGGGCCAACTTCGGCGTCGAGCGCGACGGCGTCAATCTGCTCGCGGAGGACGGGGTGCACTCGGTCGGCTCGGACATCACCACCGGCTACCCGGAGTTCGACCATGTCCTGCTGAAAAAGCTCGGCTGGTGGGACGACTTGACGGATGAAGAGAAAAAGGCGGCCGAAGGAAAGAACTGGAAAACCGACCTGTCCGGCGGCATCCAGCGCGTCTGCCTGAAGGTGCACGGGGTGCATCCGTTCGGCAACGCCAAGGCGCGCGCGCTGGTCTGGAACTTCCCCGACCCGGTGCCGCTGCACCGCGAGCCGCTCTACAGCACCCGGCCGGACCTGGTCGCCAAGTATCCGACGCATGACGACAAGATGGCGTTCTGGCGCCTGCCCACCCTGTACAAGTCGGTGCAGCAGAAGAACGTGCAAGAAAAATTGCACGAGAAATTCCCGATCATCCTGACCTCGGGCCGGCTCGTGGAATACGAAGGCGGCGGCGAGGAGACGCGTTCCAATCCCTGGCTGGCCGAATTGCAGCAGGACGCCTTCGTGGAGATCAATCCCAAGGCGGCGGCGGATCGCGGCATCCGCAACGGGGAGTACGTGGTGCTGTCCACGCCGACCGGCGCGCGCCTGAAGGTCAAGGCGCTGGTGACACCGCGCGTCGGCCCCGATACCGCGTTCATGCCCTTCCACTTCTCGGGATGGTGGCAAGGCAGGGACCTGCTTGAGTATTACCCCGAGGGCGCGGCGCCGGTGGTGCGCGGCGAGGCGGTCAATACCGCGACGACCTACGGGTATGACTCGGTGACCATGATGCAGGAAACCAAGACCACCATCTGCAACATCGAACGCTACACCGCGTGACGGAGAGGCGACATGGCAAGGATGAAATTCATTTGCGACTCGGAGCGCTGCATCGAATGCAACAGCTGCGCGACCGCGTGCAAGAACGAGAACGAGGTTCCATGGGGCGTCAACCGACGCCGCGTGGTCACGATCAACGATGGCGTGGTCGGGCAGGAAAAGACGATTTCGGTGGCCTGCATGCATTGCTCCGACGCACCCTGCATGGCGGTCTGCCCGGTGGACTGCTTCTACCGCACCGACGAGGGCGTGGTGCTGCATAACAAGGACGCGTGCATCGGTTGCGGTTATTGCGCGTACGCCTGTCCCTTCGGCGCACCGCAGTTTCCGTCGAAGGGTACCTTCGGCCTGCGCGGGAAGATGGATAAATGCACGTTCTGCGCCGGCGGGCCGGAAGAAAACGGATCGCAGGCCGAGTTTGAAAAGTATGGCCGCAACCGGCTGGCGGAAGGAAAGCTGCCGGCCTGCGCCGAAATGTGCTCGACCAAGGCGCTGCTCGGCGGCGATGGCGACGTGGTGGCAGACATCTTTCGCAACCGAGTCATTCATCGCGGCAAGGGCAGCGAAGTCTGGGGATGGGGCACCGCCTATGGCAAAACTCCCAGCCAGGACGCGTCGCAAACCGGGAAAAAATCATGAAACCGATCACCCTGCTTCTCGTTGCCGCCGCCGCGCTGCTCGCCGGCTGCGGCGAGCCCGACCAGACCAAGACAACCGGCAACACCAACCGGCACGACACGGCTCCCTGGCAAGGCGCGAAGGACCCGTATGTCGTGAAGGGTTGGACACCCGGCAACCAGGGGAGCTGGGAAAACCAGATCCGGTCCCGCGGGCAAATGCAAAACGAGTATGTGAAGACGAATTAAGGTCAGGCGCACAGGCATGGGGACCGAAAGGCCAACCGGGCGCCAGGAGGAACGACATCATGATCAAATGGATTTCCAGCCTTGCCTTGTCCATGACGCTGGCCATGGGCATGGCGTGGGCACAGGAGGCGAAGCCGGCGGCGCCCGCGCCGAATCCAGCTCCGCAGGCGCCGCCGGCCGCCGGTGTGCCCAACGTGGAGTCCGTCGACATCCTCAAGCAAAACCAGGCAGAGCGCTCGCGCGCCCAGCCCGGCAACAACGCGCCGGTATGGCGGGCCGTCAAGCAAGGCGAGCGCCACTATTCCAGCCTGCCCGGACTGGAGTCCGGCGTGCTGATCCAGCCCAAGGCACGATTCCTCGGTCAGGACAAGGCATTGACCGCGGGCGAGGCGTGGCGCCAGTACCGCAACGGGCCGCTCACCGCCATCGGCGCCGGCATCATCCTGGCGGCGCTGCTGGTAGTGACCATCCTGTACTTCGTCTTCGGCAAGATCCGCAACAAGGAGCCGCCCACCGGCAGGCGGATCGAACGGTTTACGCCGATGGAGCGCACGGCGCATTGGACGGTCGCGATCAGCTTTGTGACCCTTGCCGTGTCCGGGCTGATCATGCTCTTCGGGCGCTACCTGCTGCTGCCCCTGACCGGGCACACTCTGTTCGGCTGGCTGACCTACGCCTTGAAGACCGTGCATAACTTCGTCGGCCCCGTATTTGCGGTGTCGACCGTCGTCGTCTTCGTCCTGTTCGTGCGCGACAATTTCCCGATAAGGGAAGACGTGCGCTGGCTGCGGCATTTTGGCGGCTTGTTCAGCGGCACGGAGCCGAGCGCCGGGCGCTTCAACGCCGGCGAAAAAATCTGGTTCTGGGGCGGCCTGACGCTGCTCGGGCTCATCATCAGCGCCTCCGGCTTCGTGCTCGACATGCTGGTTCCCGGCATTGCCTACACGCGCGGCAACATGCAGATCGCCCACATCGTCCACCTGCTGGGGACCACGCTGATGGCGGCCGGAGCGGTCGGCCACATCTATCTCGGCACGCTCGGCATGGAAGGCGCTTACGACGCCATGCGCCACGGATATGTCGACGACACCTGGGCCAAGGAACACCACGACCTGTGGTACGAGCAGGTGCAAAGCGGCGAAATCCCGCGTGTGCGCACGCAGCCGCGTCCCGGCGATGCGCCTGCGCCGATCAACGCCTGAAGGAGGACCTGATGCGCACCGCATTCGCATTCGTATTGACGACGATCCTGGCGCTCGGCGCGGCAAACGCCTTGGCGAAACTGCCACCGCCGACGCCGGAAGCGGCGGCGGCCGCGGCGGCCGCCAAGGACAAGGCAGCGTGGAGCGACAAGGTTGCCGCCTACAAGTTGTGCCTGGCCCAGGATCGCGTCGCCAAGCAGTACCTGAAGAGCAAGGAAGGCGCCAGAAAACCGACCATGGAAACGCCACCCTGCACGGACCCCGGGCCATATGTACCTGGCGCATCAAGCGTGGCCGCTGCGCCTGCGGCTGGTGCACCCAATGCGCCCAATGCGCCAGCTGCAGCCGCTCCCGCCGCCGCGGCTGCAGCCCCGGCCAAGAAATAAATTTATTCCACCGACACGAAAGCCCGCCATGCCCCGCCGTCCGACCATGACCAACGCCCATGCTCCCCTTACCCGCGAGGTGGAGGCGATGGATGAGCGAGGGCGGCTGTCCACGATCTCGATTCCCGCCGAGCGCGCGCTGACGGTCTACGTCGACAAGCGGGAACTGGTCACGCTGATGACGCTGGGCAGCGCGCCGGAAGCGCTGACTCTCGGCTACCTGCGTAACCAGCGCCTGGTCAAGTCGCTGGAGGACGTCGAATCGATTACGGTCGATTGGGAGGTGGAAGCGGTTGCGGTCAAGACCGCCGGCGGCATTGCAGACATCGAGGAAAGAACGGCGAAGAAAGTCGTGACCACGGGCTGCGGCCAGGGATCGGTGTTTGGCGGGCTGATGGATGACATCGACCGCATCACGCTGGCGCCCGACGCCCGCCTGCGCCAATCGGTGCTGTACCGGATCGTCGATACGGTGCGCGCGTATCAGTCGATCTACAAGCAGGCCGGCTCGGTGCATGGCTGTGCCTTGTTCACCGGCGACGGCGAATTGCTGTATTTCATCGAGGATGTGGGGCGCCACAACGCCGTGGATACCATCGCCGGCCGCATGTGGCTCGATGGATTGAGCGGCGAGGACAAGGTCTTTTACACTACCGGCCGGTTGACTTCCGAGATGGTGATCAAGGGCGCGCAGATGGGCATGCCTTTCCTGCTGTCGCGCTCGGGCACCACGCAGATGGGGCACATGGTAGCCGACAGGCTGGGCATGACCCTGCTTGCACGCTGCACCGGAAAGCACTTCCTGGCGCTGACCGGGAAGAATCGGCTCATCATGGAACCCCATCTGGCCGACGTGCTGCGCGTCGCGTAGCCGGCAGTACCTCCGACGATGCCTATGCTTGACGCCATCCGGGCCGCCTTTGCCCTCCTGCTGTCCGGAGATGCCGAGCTCTGGCAAATCATCTGGGTGTCGCTGAAAACCACGCTGGTCGCGCTCGTCTTGTCGACGCCGCTCGCCGTGGTCGCCGGCCATGCGATCGCCACCAGCTCCTTTCGCGGCCGGCGCGTCGTCATCTGGCTGGTGCAAGCCTCGCTCTCGCTGCCCACCGTGCTGATCGGCCTGCTGCTGTACCTGGTGCTGTCGCGCCAGGGTCCGCTGGGCGGCCTGCATTGGCTCTTTTCCCAGAGCGGCATCGTCGCCGGGCAGGTCCTGATCGCCTTGCCGGTGCTGGTCGCCTTCTCGCTCGCCGCCATCCAGTCCGCCGACCCGCGCATCGCGGAAACCGCCGTCACGCTTGGCGCCTCGCGCTGGGGCGCGATGCGCACCGTCCTGCATGAAGCCCGCTTCGGCGTGATGGCCGCCATTATCAGCGGCTTCGGCCGCGTCATTTCCGAAGTGGGATGCGCGATCATGGTGGGCGGCAATATCGCGGGGGAGACGCGCACCATGACCACTGCCATCGCGCTGCAGACCAGCAAGGGCGAGTTCGCGCAGGGGATTGCTTTGGGCATCGTGCTGATCGCCATCGCGCTGCTGATCAATGCGGGGCTAATGTTCGCGCAAGGCGATCCCCAAATGGCGAAGGGAACGGCATGACTGCGCTGCTCTGCGTCGACGGCTTGAAAAAACGGTTCGGCGAGCGTCTGCTGTTCGAGATCGACCGCCTGGTGCTGCGCGAAGGGGCCGCCTATGTTCTGACCGGGTTGAATGGCACCGGCAAAAGCACCTTGCTGCGCATTCTCGCGGGTCTGGAAAGCGCAGAGGCCGACAGCGTCAGCTTCCGCGGAACCGCGACATCCCTCGCGCCCTACCCCGCGCTTCTGCGCGAAGCGGTCGTCTATGTGCACCAGCATCCGGTCATGTTCTCGACCTCGGTCGCGGACAACATCGCTTACGGCTTGAACGCGCGCAGCATCGCGCGCGACGAGGCGGCGCGCCGCGTCGACGAGGCGATGCAATGGGCGGGCGTGGAACACCTGCGCAAAAGCAAGCCGGCCACGCTCTCCGGCGGCGAGAAACAGCGCGTTGCCCTGGCACGCGCCAAAGTGCTCCATCCCAAACTCCTACTGCTGGATGAGCCGACCGCGAACCTGGACGGAGCGGCACGGGAACAGGTGATCGCGCTGATCCCCTCGCTGACCGCCGTGGGGAGCACCGTCGTCATGGCCTGCCATGACCGCGACCTGATTGCCCTGCCCAACGTGGAAAGGTTGAAACTGCGCGACGGCCGCTTGCAGGCGCGGCAAAACCGCCTCCGGAAAGTCGTCTGATAGAAAGGAAGGTACATGAAGAAGTTGTTGCACATAATACTGGCTGCCACCCTATCGTGGATTGCGCCGCACGGGCTGGCACAGCAGGTTCTCAAGCTCTCCACGACGACCAGCACGGACAATTCCGGATTGCTGAACTACCTTCTGCCGGCGTTCGAAGCGCAGTCGGGGCTGAAGGTACACGTCATTTCGGTCGGCACCGGAAAGGCGCTGGAGCTGGCGAAGAACGGCGACGTCGACGTGACGCTCGTGCACGCCAGGCCGGCCGAAGACCAGTTCGTCGCGCAGGGATACGGCGTGGAACGAAGGGACGTGATGTACAACGATTTCATTGTCGTCGGTCCGGATTCCGACCCAGCGGGAATCCGGGGCATGAAGAACGTCCTGGAAGCATTCCGGAAAATCGTGCAGACAAAGGCACGCTTCATCTCGCGCGGCGATAACTCGGGCACCGACCAGATGGAACAGCGCTACTGGAAAGAAGCGGGCGTCAAGCCCGAAGGCGCCGCCTATGTGTCCGCCGGCTTAGGGATGGGCGAAGTGCTGACCATGGCGGCCGAACTGCAAGCCTATACGCTCACCGACCGGGCAACCTACACGACCTACAAGGCGCGCACGGGACTGGCGATTGCGGTCGAAGGCGACCCCAGCATGTTCAATCCGTACGGCATCATCGCGGTCAACCCGTCCAGTCACAAAGACGTCAACTTCTCTGGTGCGATGCAATTGATCCGGTGGATCACTTCCGAAGCCGGGCAACAACGCATCGCCTCGTTCCGCGTCAACGGGCAGCAGCTTTTCTTTCCATCAGCAAAGCAACAATGAAGCCTTACTTGGTTGTGCCCGTGGTTTCCGGCACTGAATGATTGTTGACCTGCCCGGATTGCGGCATGGCTCCCTGCTCCTGCGATTTTTGCAGCGCGGATGGATTGGCCTGCGTCGGGCTGTTGGCATCCCCGCTCTGCCCCTTGCTGTCAGCTGCCGCCGACAACGAGGCGTCCGACGGCGGTATCTTATCGGGCGGCAACGCGACCGACCCGCCGGGAGGCGCGGGCGAGTCCTTGGGCGAGGAACCGGATATTGGATCAACGCCCGAAGTCTTCGGTCCCGGCGCTCTTTCGCAGCCGGCCAACAATGCAAACGCAAGGCCGGCCAGCAGCACGGGTGTGTTTACCTTCATGGAACTCTCCTCATGAAAAAGCGACCGCGCACCGGCAAGGCGATTCCGCGCGGCCGCAGTTTTATCTTTTGACCAACGTTAAGGAGAGCGGTTCTTGGAAATGCGGTGCCGGGAAGTCAGGACAGCGCAGCGGACTGCAGCGGCGCCATTCCGGTGCCTGTGTCGGACAAGCGCCGCAGGTTGTCGATGTCGCGCCGCGGCGGCGTTCCGAACAGCCGGCTGTATTCCCGGCTGAACTGCGAGGGGCTTTCGTAGCCCACCTGGAAGGCGGCAGTGGAGGCATCCAGATGATCCGCCAGCATCAGGCGGCGCGCTTCGTTCAGGCGCAGCCACTTCTGGAACTGCAGCGGGCTCATCGCGGTGAGCAGGCGGAAGTGATGGTGGAAGCTGGAGGCGCTCATCTGCACATGGGCGGCGAGCTCCTCGATGCGCAGCGGATGCGCGAAGTGCGACTTCAACCAATCGATGGCGCGGGCGATCCGGTGGCTCTGGCTGCCCACCGAGGCGATCTGCCACAGGCGCGCGCCCTGGTCGCTCATCAGCAGGCGATAACAGATTTCACGCTGGATGAGCGGCGCGAGCACCGGAATGGAGGCCGGGTCGTCGAGCAAGTCCAGCAAGCGCCTGAATGCGTGGAGCAGATGCGGCGTGGTTTCACCGAGCACCATGCCGCGGTCGGACGCATGCTCGGGCGGCGGCGGCATTCCGCTTTGCATCATCAGCTCCGCCACCACGTGCAGGTCGAGCTTGAGCATCACGCCAAGGTAGGGCTTGTCGCGGCTGGCTTCGACGATATGCATCATGGCCGGCAGGTCGAGCGAGGTGATCAGGAAGCGCCTGATGTCATAGTCATAGACATTGTCACCAAGCAAGGCCCTCTTGGCGCCCTGGACGACGAGCGCGACGCTTGGTTCCACCATGCAATTGGCCGGCTGGGTCGGTTCTTCACGCCGGAAGAACATCAGGTTCGGGATGATCGTGTTCAGCTGGTTGACACCGTCGGTCCATCGCGCAACAGCCTCGGCGAGCGGCCGGCGCAGCGCGTCGATCTCTTCGATTTTCTGGGGAGGCATGGCGGCGTGCAGTTTCACGGGAACTCCTGAGTCGATACACGCCGATGGTAATCCACCTTTATCCATCTGTCGCGAGCCTCGTAGGATTAGGCAAAAAGCTGACAGGATCGTGCTAACAGATGAAGCACCATGGCGACGAGAATGCAATTCATCCCCTTTCTTCCTCCACCAGGAGTCACCGATGATCACACTCGACATCAACGGCCGCGCGACCCGCGTCGATGCCGACCCCGACACGCCCCTGCTATGGGTGCTGCGCGATACGCTGCAAATGACCGGCACGAAATACGGTTGCGGCATGGGGTTGTGCGGCGCCTGCACCGTCCACCTGGACGGCCAGCCGGTGCGCTCGTGCAGCACGCCGGTGTCGGCCGCCGCAGGCAAGAAAGTCGTCACGATCGAAGGGGTGAGCCAGGGTACGAGTAGCGTGCGCGTCGCCAAGGCGGTACAGGACGCCTGGCAAAAGCTCGACGTCGTGCAGTGCGGCTACTGCCAGTCGGGCCAGATCATGAGTGCCGTGGCCTTGCTGGAGAAGAACCGCAAGCCGTCCGACGCCGACATCGACCATGCCATGGCCGGCAATATCTGCCGTTGCGCCACCTATGTCCGCATCCGTGCCGCCATCCACGAGGCGGCGCAATCGCTCACTTGAAGGAGACGCAATGACGAACACGACCCGCATCGAGAACGAAAGCCGCCGCCGCTTCCTCCAGGGGGCCGCCGGACTGACTCTGGCCGTCTACCTGCCGAACATGGCGCACGCGGCCGCGGCTCCCGGCGCGCAGCCCTTCGAGCCGAACGCCTTCCTGCGTATCGGCGCCGACAACACGGTGACCGTGATTTCCAAGCACATCGAGATGGGCCAGGGCACCTACACCGGCCTGGCCACCATCGTGGCGGAAGAGCTGGATGCCGCCTGGCCGCAGGTGCGCGTCGAAGGCGCGCCGGCCGACGCCAAGCGCTACAACAACCTGCTGTGGGGGCCGGCGCAGGGTACCGGCGGCAGCACCGCGATCGCGAACTCGTGGGAGCAGCTGCGCCGCGCCGGCGCTTCGGCGCGCGCCATGCTGGTCGCCGCGGCGGCGAAACAGTGGCAGGTGCCGGCCGACGAGATCGGCGTGAGCGAGGGTATCGTCATGCATGCGCGTTCGCAGCGCAAGGCAAGCTTCGGCCAGCTGGCGCAGACGGCGGCGCAGCAGCCGGTGCCCGGCGAGGTCAAGCTCAAGGATGCCAAGGACTTCAAGCTCATCGGCAAGCGCGCGCCGCGCAAGGATACTGCCGCCAAGATCACCGGCCAGGCACGCTTCACCCAGGATGTCCATCTGCCCGGCATGCTGACCGCCGTGGTCGCCCATCCGCCGCGCTTCGGCGCCAGGGTGAAATCCTTCGACGCCGCCCGCGCGAAGGCCGTCAAAGGCGTCGTGGATGTGGTCGCCATTCCGACCGGCGTGGCGGTGCTGGCGAAGGATACCTGGAGCGCGAAAAAGGGGCGCGACGCGCTGCAGGTCGAGTGGGACGAGTCGAACGCTTTCAAGCTCGGCACGAATGAAATCTTTGCGCGCTACCATGAGCTGGCGAAATCGCCCGGCGCGGTCGCGCGCAAGGAAGGCAACTCCGACGCCGCGTTCGCCTCGCCGGCACGCGTGCTGCGCGCGGCTTACGATTTCCCCTACCTCGCGCACGCGGCCATGGAGCCGATGAATTGCGTCGTGCAATTGAAGAAGGACGGCTGCGAAATCTGGAACGGCGAGCAGGGACAGACCATGGACCAGATGAAGGTCGCCGCGCTGCTCGGGCTCAAGCCGGAACAGGTGACGCTGAACATGCTGTACGCCGGCGGCAGCTTCGGCCGGCGCGCCAGCAAGGATTCGGACTACGTCCTGGAAGCGGCGAGCATTGCCAAGGCGATCAACGGCCGCGCGCCGGTCAAGCTGGTATGGCTGCGCGAAGACGACATGAAGGCAGGCTACTACCGGCCCGCATTCCATCACGCGCTCGAAGCGGCGCTCGATGCGCAAGGGCGGCTGGTCGGCTGGCGTCACCGGCTTGTCGGCCAGTCGATCCTGGCCGGTTCGCCGTTCGCAGCCATGGTCAAGGACGGCATCGACGCCGTGTCGGTCGAAGGGGCCGCCAACCTGCCCTATGCCATCCCGAACATGCTGGTCGACCTGCACACGCCCGAGGAGATTCACGTGCCGGTGCTATGGTGGCGCTCGGTGGGCTCGACGCACACGGCGTATTCGACCGAGACCTTTCTCGACGAAGTCGCCGCCGCGGCGGGCCAGGACCCGGTGGCCTTCCGCCTGGCGCTGCTCGAACGCCATCCGCGCCATGCCGGCGTGCTGAAACTCGCCGCCGGCAAGGCCGGCTGGGGAACGCCGCTGGCCAAGGGCACCGACGGCGACAGGCGCGGGCGCGGCGTGGCGGTGCACGAATCGTTCAGCAGCTATGTCGCCCAGGTGGCCGAGGTGACGGTCAAGCCGGACGGCCGCGTCAAGGTCGACCGCATCGTCTGCGCGGTCGATTGCGGCATCGCCGTCAATCCCGACAATGTGCGCTCGCAGGTCGAAGGCTCGGTCGGCTTTGCCTTGTCGGCGATGCTGCACGGCGCGATCACGCTCAAGGACGGCGTGGTCGAGCAGTCGAATTTCCACGACTACACGCCGATCCGCATCGACGAGATGCCCGCAGTCGAGGTGCACATCGTGCCCTCTGCTGAAAAGCCGACCGGCATCGGCGAACCGGGCGTGCCGCCGGTGGCGCCGGCAGTCGCGAACGCGATCGCCGCGGCGACAGGAAAGCGCGTGCGCCGCCTGCCGCTCCGTGCCGATGAATTGAAAGTATGATGGGGCAATGGATACAGCCGATATCGCCGTACTGAAGCAGGCGCATGCCTGGGCGGAAGCCGGGCATGGCGTCGCGCTGGTCACGGTCGCAAAGACATGGGGGTCGTCGCCGAGGCCGGCGGGCTCCCTGATGGCCCTGCGCGCCGACGGGCAGGTCGCCGGATCGGTGTCGGGCGGATGCATCGAGGATGACCTGATCGCCAGCGTGCAGTCCGGCAGCCTCGACAAGCTGTTCGGCGGCCGCGCGGCATTCCCGGTGCGTTATGGCGTCGACGCGGAAACGGCCCACCGCTTCGGCCTGCCTTGCGGAGGAACGCTGGAGCTGGTCATCGAACGCGTGGGGGCCGGCACCAGGCTCGGTGCACTGCTCGATGCGCTGCATGGGCGCGACCTGGTGCGGCGCGAGTTGCATCTTGCCTCGGGCCGCGTCGAGCTTGGCGCGACCATTCGTGCCGACCCGGTGGACTTCGACGGCGAGACGCTGAGGATGGTGTTCGGCCCGCGCTACCGCCTGCTCGTCATCGGCGCCGGCCAGCTCAGCGCCTATCTTTGCGAAGTGGCGCTGGGCCTGGGCTTCGACATCACCGTCTGCGATCCGCGCGAGGAATACACGCGGTCATGGGAAGTGCCGGGGACCAGGCTGGTGCGCGACATGCCCGACGACGTCGTGCATGCAATGGCCCCGGACCGCTCCACGGCGGTCATTGCGCTGACCCATGATCCCAAGCTGGATGACCTGGCCTTGATGGAAGCGCTGCGTTCCCCGGCCTTTTACGTCGCCGCCATCGGTTCCCGCAGCAACAATCAAAAGCGCCGCGAGCGCCTCATGCAGCATTTCGACATGACCGAGGAGGAAGTCAGCCGCCTGCATGGCCCCGCCGGGCTTTACATCGGCAGCAAGACGCCGCCGGAAATCGCGTTGTCGATCCTTGCGGAGCTGGTCGCCACGAAGAATGGCGTAGCCCGCTCCGTCGCCGGGCTCGATGTGCGAAAAGCCAAAGCCATTGTTAAGGCGTAATTCGCGGCCCCGCCATGACCCATATCGCGATCCAGGACGCGCTCGCGGCAAGGTTGTCGATTGGATGGAGAAAGTCTCGGATGAGCAATACCTGGCGGGGCCAGGAAACCAATGAGGAGCGATCGATGTCGCACGTCATTGTGAAATCATGATCCGGCACATCGGAACCTCGGCTCGCCAACCATGCATATTGAAAGGATACAACCATGATTACCTCGACCGGCTATGGCGCCACCAGCGCCCGCGAACCGCTCAGCAAACTCGATTTTGAACGCCGCGATCCGCGCCCCGACGATGTGCAGATCGATATCCTGTACTGCGGAGTATGCCACTCCGACCTGCACACCGCCCGCAACGAATGGGGCAATACCGTCTATCCGGTCGTGCCCGGCCATGAAATCATCGGCCGCGTTGCCGCGGTCGGAGATCAGGTCACGCGATTCAAGCCGGGCGACCTGGTCGGCGTGGGTTGCATGGTGGATTCCTGCCAGCACTGCAGCGCCTGCGCCGAAAGCCTGGAGCAATACTGCGAAAACGGTTTCGTCGGCACCTACAATGGCGAAGAAATGCACAGCGGCGGCATGACCTACGGCGGTTATTCCAGCAACATCGTCGTGCGCGACAAGTTCGTGCTGCGCATCCCGGACAACCTCGACCCGGCCGGCGCCGCGCCCTTGCTCTGCGCCGGCATCACCACCTATTCGCCCCTGCGCCAGTGGAAGGTCGGGCCCGGGCAGAAGGTAGGCATCGTCGGGCTCGGCGGCCTCGGGCACATGGGCATCAAGCTGGCGCACGCGATGGGCGCGCATGTGGTGCTGTTCACGACCTCGCCGGGCAAGCGCGAGGATGCGAAGCGGCTCGGCGCCGACGAGGTGGTGGTATCGAAGAATGCGGACGAAATGCGGGCCCATCGCAATTCCTTCGACTTCATCCTGAATACGGTGGCCGCGCCGCATTCGCTCGATCCTTTTCTCGAGTTGCTCAAGCGCGACGGCACCATGACGCTGGTCGGCGCGCCGGCCTCGCCGCATCCGTCGCCGCAAGTGTTCAACCTGATCTTCGGACGGCGCCGACTGGCCGGTTCCCTCATCGGAGGCATCGCCGAGACGCAGGAGATGCTGGACTTCTGCGGCGAGCGCGGCATCGTGTCCGACATCGAGATGATCCGCATCCAGGACATCAATGCGGCCTACGAGCGCATGCTCAAGAGCGACGTGAAATACCGGTTCGTCATCGACATGGCTTCGCTCAAGCAGCAAGCCTGATTTTCGCCCCTGCTGCGCCCCGGGGTGCGACAGCTTTCCTCTGTCGCTCCGGGGCGGCCCGAAACCGGCGCCCGGAGTCGTATCTCCGAACATCTGCTTCTGCCTGCCGCCCAGGCGAGCGCCTCAAAATCCCGTGATGACGTGACGCACCAGCAGGGCAGACAGCATGAACATGGTCATGCCGATCAGGGCATCCAGTACTTGCCAGGCCCTCGGCCGGGCAAACCAGGGCGCCAGCCAGCGCGCGCCGAATCCCAGAAGCACAAACCAGAACAGGCTGGCACAGCTTGCGCCGGCGATGAACCAGCCGCGCAGCGCCGCCGGTTGCTGGGCTCCGATGCTTCCCACCAGCAGCAAGGTATCCAGGTACACATGGGGGTTGAGCAGCGTGAAGGCCATCGCCTGAGCCAATGCGGCGCCCCGGCTGATTCCCGCCCTGCCCTCGGTCGCCAGCAATTGTTGGGAACGCCGCGCACGCTGCAGCGCCTGCCAGCCGTATGCCGCCAGGAAGACGGCACCGGCCAGCGCCAGCGCGCGCGCCAGGCCGGGGCTTTCCCCCAGTGCCCGGGCCATGCCCATGACACCCGCGGAAATCAGCAAGGCGTCCGCCATGGCGCAGAACAGCACCACGCTGCCCACGTGCTCGCGGCGCAGCCCCTGGCGCAGCACGAAGGCGTTCTGCGCGCCGATGGCCACGATGAGCCCGAGGCTCAGGGCCAGGCCTTGGAGGAAAACGGATAACGGCAGAGAGGCGGCGGGCGAGATCATCATGCGCCGAGCTTGCCAGCGCCCGCCAATGAAGACAAACTATCTTTTCTTCATTCAGTTTAGTTTTACTTATCCGATGCTGGATTACTCCGCGCTCTGTGCATTGGCTGCCGTGATTCGTGAGGGAAGCTTCGAGCGTGCGGCTCGCGCGCTCCATGTGACGCCATCGGCGATTTCGCAGCGCATTCGGCTGCTGGAGGAGCGCATCGGCTGCGCGCTGGTGATACGCGATCAGCCCTGCCGCGCCACCGAAACGGGGCGGCGCCTGTGCCAGCACGTCGACCGCGTGCGGCTGCTCGAACAGGAGTTGCAAGGGACGCTGCCGACGCTTGCCCAGCAGGGGGAGACACGTGTGGCGCTGCCCATTGCGGTGAATGCCGACAGCCTTGCGACCTGGGCAGCCCCGCCCATCGCCGCCTTCGCTGCGGAAAATCCCGTGCTGATGGAAGTGGCGGTGGATGACCAGGACCACACCACCGAATGGTTGCGCAGCGGCGCCGTGCTGGCCGCCGTGACGGCCACGGCCCGTCCCGCCGCAGGCTGCAACAGCCGCCCGCTGGGCTCCATGCGCTACCTGGCGGCCGCCAGCCCGGCGTTCGTGCGACGCCATTTTCCCGACGGGGTGCGCGCCGGCAGCCTGGCGCAGGCGCCCAGCCTGGTGTTCAGCACCAAAGACGAGTTGCAGGCGCGCTGGGCGCGGCGCTTGTGCCACCGGCATGTCGAGCTTCCCCGGCACACGCTGCCCTCGCCGCAAGCCTTCGTGACCGCGGCAGTGGCCGGCATGGGCTGGGGGCTGCATCCGCAGGCACTGATCGCACCGCATCTTGAGGATGGCTCGCTCGTTGAGCTGGTGCCGAACACCCCGCTGGACGTGCCGCTGCACTGGCAACATGTACGCGCGGCGTCAGGGTTGCTCGATCGCTTGAACCGCGCGGTGCTGGCCGCCGCCGGCGCCGCGCTGTTACCGCCCTAGCGCCCGCCCGTCCGATAGCGCACGACCATTACGGTTGGCTTACTACAGCAGCGGCGGTGTGCGCGAGGCGACCATGAGACGGTTCCAGCTATTGATCTCGGCGATGCACAGCGTCAGGTTGGCGATCTCCTGCTGGCTGAAATGCGCCTTCACCTGGTCGTAGACCGCATCCGGCACTTCCTGCCCGCTCAGCGCGGTGACCGCTTCCGCCCACGCCAGCGCGGCGCGCTGACGGGCATCGAACACCGGCGCCTCTTTCCAGGTTGCGGCCAAGTGGATCTGGTTCTCGCTGAGGCCATACTTGCGCGCAAGCGGCACATGCATGGCTATGCAGAACGCACAGCCGTTGATTTGCGATACGCGCAAGCGGACCAGTTCGAGCAGGCCGAGGTCGAGGCCGGCGTTCTGCACGTAGCTATGCAGGCCGAACATGGCCTTGTAGCCGTCGGGGATCAGTTTTCCGATATCAAATCGTTGTTCCATGGTGTCCATTCAAATAGTGCTTAAAGAAAATCCTTTATTCAGGAGGAAGTATCGTAGCCAGCAAGTGGTACGATTCCAATATCCATTTATCGACTATCTAATTAGTCCACTTATCGATGAAACGCGCTGGAGATCTGGAACTCGTGCTGGGCCCGCGGCCCGAAGACGTCACCCTGCAACGCTGGCTGTGCGGGGAACTGCGGGCAGCTATCCTTTCCGGACGCATTCCAGCCGGCCAGCGTCTGCCGTCAACGCGCGATTTCGCGCGTCAGCAGGGTATCTCGCGCGGCACCGTGGTGAGCGTTTATGACCAGTTGATCGCCGAAGGCTACCTTGCCGGCGCCACGGGAAGCGGCACAACGGTATCGTCCTCGCTGCCCATCGCGACGGCCGCGGCATCGGCCGCGCGCAACGTGCCGCCAACCCTGGTCCGGCTTTCGCGCCAGGGACGCCTGCTTGCCGACAGTCCTTTCCTGTCGCGCGACGGTGCGGTGCTGCCCCGGCCGTTCAGTCCCAACCAGCCTGATTTGGGCGCCTTTCCGCACACTACCTGGCATCGTCTGTCGAATCACCACAGCCGCTCGGTCCGCCCCGACGACATGGGCCATGGCGATCCGGCCGGTTATCTTCCGCTGCGCCAGGCCATTGCAGAACATCTGCGCTACTCGCAGCGCATTTTCTGCCGGCCCGAGCAAGTGATGATCCTTGCCAGCGCACAGCAGGCGCTGGATTTATGTAGCCGCCTCTTGCTCGACGCGGGCGACACCGTGCTGGTCGAGGACCCCGGTTATCCGGGGGCGGCGCGGCTCTTCGCGCTGACCGGTGCGCAGGTGCGGGGCATGCCGGTAGATAAAAACGGTTTGTGCACCGACGCGCTGCCGGCGGCGCCGGATGTCCGGCTGGCCTATGTGACCGCCGCACACCAGTCGCCGCTCGGCGGCACGCTCCCGCTGGAGCGCCGGCTGGCGTTGCTGGCCTGGGCCGATGCCTGCAACGCAATGATCATCGAGGACGACTACGATGGCGAATACCGTTTCGAAGGTGCGCCGCTGCCGGCGATGAAAAGCCTGGACCGCAATGGCCGCGTGATCTACATGGGCACCTTCAGCAAGCTGCTCTTCCCCTCGTTGCGCATTGCCTACGTGGTTGTGCCGGACGCGCTCGCCGACGCCTTCGCCTCGGCCATCTCGCTCACGTTTCGCCACACCCCGGTCT
The DNA here is from genome assembly GCF_007874125.1 of Noviherbaspirillum sp. UKPF54. NCBI lineage: Bacteria > Pseudomonadati > Pseudomonadota > Betaproteobacteria > Burkholderiales > Oxalobacteraceae > Noviherbaspirillum > Noviherbaspirillum sp. UKPF54. Next base: position 3,412,965 of record NZ_CP040128.1, read on the forward strand.
TCCAGCAGGCGGTCCTTGCCACGTTCATCGCCGAAGGCCATTTCGCACGCCACCTGCGCCAGATGCGCCTGCTCTACGGCGAGCGCGCCGCCTGCTTCCAGCAGGAGTGCAAGGCGCGACTCGACGGCTTGCTGACGGTCCTGCCGATCACCACCGGGCTCGACGCCACCGCTCTCCTGCCCGAACATGCCGACGACCGTGCCATGGCAACGGCCTTGGTGCAATGGGGCATAGAGGCGCGCCCCATTTCCTTCTACCGCATGAACCAGCCGGCTCCAGCGGGACTGGTGATGGGGTTTTCGGCATTCAGCGAGGAATCGATCCGGAGAGGTGTCGCAGCGATGGTCCCGGTATTGGCATCGCCAAGGAGGTAAGGGATGCCGGCAGGCATCTCGGCCGAAGTGACTGCGTACTTGCGCAAGCGGGATGCCATCCCGCAACTGGCTATGCACTTGCGCCGAAGTAATCGCTTACAACCCGCCACAAAGAACAAGCTGATTCAGGCGCCGACGCCTGGTTCTTCAGTATGAATTTGCATCGGGAATCCGGCTGTCAGATTAGCGGCCAGGCGAAAAAAAACCCGCTAGCCTTGCGGCTCGCGGGTTAAATCCAATTCAAGGAGAGTTGGAGGAGACAGGAAGAATAATACTCACATATGAGTGAGCTGTCCGCTTCATTTATCGAATAACAGATATTCACGCTATAAATAACAGGAACAACCAACAAAAAAGCCCGGAACGCTTTTGGCGTGCGGGCTCGTGTCTCTCTCTACCCCTTGAGGCGGATTTTTATATTGCGGACGAATATTAGCTCATCCTCAAAAGAAAACAAATCCTTCTCTTAATGCGCGGCGCAATCGGTCCGGCGACGGATTTTCGGGGCAAGGCAAGAAAAAGCCCGCCGTAATGGCGGGCTGGTTGCCATATCGGCTTTCGCGGGTCAGTGCTTGCGTACAGCGTCTTTCACGTCGCCGGCAACCTTTTGGGTCTTGCCTTCAGCTTGCTTTTCAACACCTTTGGCTTGCTGTTGTGTGCTGCCAGTCATTTCGCCAGCCTTTTGCTGCACTTTGCCGGCAGCGTCTTTCACCGCACCTTTGACTTGATCCTTGTTCATGACGAACTCCTTTCCAAAGTTGCTACATATGCTTAATTAGGTTGCGCAGTTAAGCGATAGTTCAAAACTGTATTTACCGATCAAAAAGTTTGAAAGGCAACGCGAAAGGGGCGGACGCACAGTGTCTTTGAGGAACTGGCCGAGGGAACTATCGCGGCGATTGATGTTCGTATCCCTTCATTTTTTATCAACCACACTTAATGGTGACTAATGGCAACTGTTCGTTTGACGACCAAGGAAGTTCAGGTGGATTCCACGATTTATACATTCGATGCAGTATGGAAGGCGGACGCGTTTGAAGCCTATCTTGCTGTCGCCGATGTCGAACATTGTGTAAAGGAGCATCAACCCGTCGAGATGCGCAAGGTAGAACAGGATCTGTATTCCGTTCAGTAAGCTGGCGGCTATTGGCTGGCTTCCTGATATTCGACTGGCCGACGTGAGCCAGCCCATCCAGCCAATAGTTCGCGTTTTACAAAAGCGTGTGGGATGCCGATTCCTGACTGCAAAGATGGCGGCGCGAGCATGCATCCCGCTCGCGCCGGCAGTTTAACGGCTGCCCCCTCCCCCCGTGCCTGAACCCGGCACGGGCGGCGCTTCTCCGGGCCTTAAACCAATGGAGCCGCGTTCACGACGCTTTTCCTCGGTATCCTTGCTCCACTCACTATTATCGGAGGCGCCGGTTCCGGACATGCCTGTCCCGCCGGAGCTGCCCGATTCGTTCGTTGCAGCCCCCGGGCCGGCAGCGCCCATCGAACCTGTACTCGACGACGAGCCGGATTCGGTATTGCCCACACTGCCGCGCTCCCCGGTCGCGCCGGAAGACGGTCCTGCCGGCAGGCTGCTTCCGGATGACGTTCCGGTGGAGGAGCCAGCCTCCGCCGGGCGGTCGGGACTCGTCGAACCGCTCGTCCCGCGCTCAGCCGCTGCCGGTGCGCTGTCACTGCCTTGTGCGTATGTTGCAGCGCTTGCCCCGAGTAATGAAATAAATAGTGCCAACGATAGCTTCTTCATGCTGCCTCCGAGTAACGTCAATGCGGTTCAATATGGGATACCCCGTAAATTGCAGAAGGTAGACGTTAGACTGCATGCATTTCGCCAGTTCGATTTTTCCGGCGCCAGCCCGAAGCGGTGGCCGACAGCAATTGCAAGGGCAGGCATCGCCAGAGGCGTGCGACGACTAATCCGGCTTTTCCTGAATCACCATTCCCTGTAACGAGCTCAGATACTCGACGGGTTCGTCGCGCAAAGCGAGCATCTCGGAGAGGCGGCGCCGCGCCTCCTCGCGTGGCACTAGCGCAGTTTGCACTTTATGGCACTGTTGAGCCAACCGTACCTGCAACTCCGCCAGCATCACATCCGGTTGCTCCTGCACCCAGCGTGCCAGCTTCTGCCGTGTGGCCAAATCAAGCAAACCTCGGGGTTTCAATTCAGGGGTTTTCGGTGCCGCATCGCCGGTACGCCGATAGCGTCGCCGCGCATTCTCCACCTTGGCAAGGCTGACCTGAAACAGTTCTGCCAACTCTCCCGCAGGTCCGCACTCGCCATCGCAAATCTGTTAAGTAAGGCGCCGGCATAATCACTTCCTACGGCTATCAGAATGAGCGCAGGACTATCTAACCCGTCCCATGCTCCCCTAAACCAAGACGAAAGCCGCGCTAGCTTGCTGTTCGCGTCGTAGATAAATGCACGAGGTAGTTCGTACAAAAGCGGCGCATGCAGGCGTGTCCGGAATGGCTTGCGACGCGCCGCGAAGCGCATATCGTGATCGCGAAGTGGCGACAATCTTATAAAAACGCGCGCCCGAATCCTGCGCTCCGCAATCGAAAAACTAGTCTGCCAACGGCTACCCGTTTCAATATCACCTCAGCGGCATCCGCCATGATCACGCGCGCCAAGCGCACATATCACTGACAGCTTCACTCCGTCTATCTTTACGACATCCTTTGGCCCGCAAAGTCAATTGATGAATGTCACCCGGCCCGCTTCAACATAGGGAAGCACAGTGGTGGGCAAACTTCATTCACATATATTCCATCGTGGAGCTTATCAAAATCATTTGTTCGTGTAGTTCAGCGACAGCGGTGATTCATGGTGAGGTCCAGTCTGTCAGGTAACGAAGAAAAATTTCTACTTAATAGGAGACAAACATGAACACACGATTTCGCACCGCGGTGCGAAGGATGATGCCTGTCCTTGCTCTACTGGCCGTAGGATCCGAGGCGGCGGCCAGCACCCTGAACCAGAACGCTTCCTGGACCATCGATCGGTCCGGCACCACGACCAAGTACCGCGTCGTGTCCTACGGCGACTCGATTTTCGCCGGCTACAACGGCTCCACGACCAGCGCGGCGAAGTACGCCGGCCCGGTGGTGCAATCGGAGTACCTGTCAGCATTGTGGAATGCCGATATCGAACAAGTGCGCCGCACGAAGTCTGGCGCGGTAGCCTCGGACGTCTACAATAACAAGATCGTGGCCGAGGCGTCTTACATGCAAAGCAGCACCACCCGCGTGGTCGCCTTCGAGATGTGCGGCAACGATGGTTTGCAGGCGCGCACGGCCTTCAAGAATCAGACCGGTACCTGCGATACCAGCGGGCTGGATACGGCCGTGAACAACTGCAAGACTTACGTGGCGAAGGCGATGGATTACATTAACGCCAATGCGTATGCCGGCACCAAGCTGAAGGTCATCTCGAACCTGCATTACCCCGGCTATGCCGCCGACAATGTGCAAAGCTCCTGCAAGAGTGCATCGACGGGCACTACGGTGAACATTCAAAATACCCTCCTGCCTTACATTGCCAAGATGAACTGGGCGATGTGCGACTTTGCGCGGCAAAAGGGCTTCGCATGCGCCGATACGTTCGCTCAGTACATGGGGGCCGACTACGACAGCAACGGCGACGGCCAGATCGACTCGGACGCCTTGCGCTATGTCGCGGGCGAGAGCGAGGCGAGCTACGTCAACCGCATCACCACGACGCTGCGCTCGACGATCCGCGACGCCAACACGCACTTCGTATCCGCGGGCACCAGCTATGACTACATCCAGTCCGATGACACTCACCCGACCTACACCGGCGGCACCATCACGGCCGGCCTGTTTGGCGGCAGCACCGGCTCGGGCGCTCCCCGCTACACGTCGTTTACGGACGGTAAGAGCCCGATCTGGAACCAGTACGGCCACGAGCGGCTCGGCTGGGGCTTGTCCGTCTTCGATCCGTCAGCGCCCTGAGGCGAAGGAGCAATAAGCCATGAAAACGCCACGCCGCTCCGGCCAGCCACTGACCGACCCGGCCTCCGCCCGGCGCGGCTGGCGTCCCTCTCTCGGCTATCTCGCGATTGCACTTGGGCTGACCGCAGTCGGCCTCTTTCTGTTGATGTCACCCGACGAGAACGGCAAAGCGGCAACACCGCGGGCATCATCGCCATCGTCGTCAGCGTCGAGCGCCACGTTCGTCACCTGGACGCCGCCACCGCTGCCTTCGCCGGCGCAAGACCCGCAAGATGTATCGCAGCGCATGCCTGAGGCGAATGCGGAGGGAGATGCAGACCCGACGCGCGATCTCTCGTTTTACGTTGCCCGCGGCGAGAAGCCGACGATGCCAGAGGTAATCGAGCGCCTGCACCAGGCCGGTATCTATACCGGCCTCGGTGCCTTTTCGCCGCCGGGTACCCGCCCGCCCCTGGTCGGGCTTGCGGTGCCCGAGGATTTTGAGCTCCCGCCGGGCTACGTCCGCCATTACCAGGCGACCGACGACGGCCAGCGCATTGAGCCGATCCTGATGTACTCGCCGGACTACCAGTTTGTCGATGCCGCCAACCAACCGATCGCGATTCCCAAGGATCGCGTCGTGCCGCCGGAACATGCTCCGCCCGGCCTGCCGATTCGGCGCATCGTGATCCCCGCACCATTGGAACCGCAGTGATGCGGGCGCTGAACACCATGCCACCCTCGATCCATTCCGCCGCGCGCATTTCAGCCGGCATTCTCGCCACTGCAGTCATGTCCGGCCTGTACGCCCGTGGCGGCGCCGGCTGGCTGCTGGGCTTCGTGTTCCTCGTGCCGTGGTTGCGTGCGCTCGACGCGAGCCGCACGCTCGCCGGCAAGCTGCTCTGTGCCTGGGCCATGTCGGTTGCCTTCGCCGCGGCGGCCTGCGCCTGGTTCGGGGCCGCGATCGGCAGTTATACGCAGATAGGATCAGCCGCCGGCGTGGCCTTGCTGCTGCTCGCCGCACCGCTGTTCCTGCCACAATTCCTTGCATTTGCGCTGGTGCGCCATCTGGCCGGCCGCCGGTACCGGCCAGTTCTGGTCGCGTTCGCAGGCGCCGCGGCCTGGGTCGCGACGGAATGGCTCACGTTCAAGCTACTCGGCGACCTGCTCGACTACACATTCGGTTACGGACTTTATCCGTCCCGGCTCCTGCGCCAGGCCGCCGACGTCGGCGGCGCCGCAGGCCTCACGGTCATGCTGCTGCTGGCGAACGAGGGTGTCGCGGCGGCCGTGGCGCGCCGCGCCGGCGGCATTCGCGCGATCGCCAGACCGCTGGCGCTTGCCGCGCTGGTGCCGTTGCTGCTGGCGGCTTACGGCCTGGCCAGGCTCTCGACTTTGCCTGCACCCGCCGGCGAGCCGCTGCGCATCGGGATGATCCAGTCCAACATCGTCGACTATGAACGCCAGCGCCAGGAGAAAGGCGCTCGCGCGGTCGTGCGCGAGGTGCTCGACACGCACTTCGCGATGACCTACGACGCCGTCATGCGCCAGCGCGCGGACGCGGTGCTATGGTCGGAGACGGTGTACCCCACCACGTTTGGACACCCCAAAAGCGAGGCCGGCGCCGACTTCGACCGCGAGATCCTCTCCATCGTCAATTCCGCCGGGGTGCCGTTCGTGTTCGGGACTTACGATCTCGACGCGGACGGCGAATACAATGCCGCCGCGTTCGTGGAGCCCGGCACCGGCCTCCTGGGCTACTACCGCAAGACGCGCCTGTTCCCGCTCACCGAGTACGTGCCCGCCTGGCTCGATGGGCCCGCGCTGCGGCGCTGGCTGCCGTGGACCGGCAACTGGCAACCAGGCACCGGCGCACGCGTGTTCCCCCTGCGCCTGGCCGACGGCCGCGAGATTCCGGTGCTGCCGATGATCTGCCTCGACGGCATGGATAGCGGCCTCGCCATTGATGGCGCGCGGCTCGGCGCGCAGGCCATCCTGACCATGTCGAACGATTCCTGGTTCACCGACGGCCCGGGCATGGAACTGCTTCATGCCGCCGCGGCATTCCGCAGCATCGAAACCCGCCTGCCGCAATTCCGCGTCACCCAGAACGGCTACAGCGCGGTGATCGACGCCACCGGCACGGTGCTGGCAGGTGCGCGCAAGGGCGAACGCATGCTGGTGGTGGGCAGCGTGCCCGCCGCACCGCCTCCGCGTACGCTCATGGTCAGCCTGGGTAACTGGGTCGGTCTCGCGGGCACCGCCTTCCTAGTACTGCTGGCAGCGGCGGCGGCATTTTCCTGGGTGCGCGCGCACAGAGCGGAAGAGGCGCCGGAACCGGCTGCGGCAATGACATTCCCCGTCACCGTCGCCGTGTTGCCGCCCGCTGCCCGGCTCGCCGCCGGCCTGTTGCGCGTCTTCGCGCGCGGAAGTTTGCTCTGGATGTGTTCGGCAATGCTGACGAGCGAGGCCTTGCGTGGGCACACGCTGGCCCAAATCCGCACTTTCGCCGGCTTCTTCATGATCCCCGAGGCCGCTTCGTGGTGCGTGCTGTATGCGTTTTCCGCACGGGCCTCGATCGAACATGGCGCGCTCGTATTGGCACGCGGCGCGCAGCGTGTACAGCTCGCGCTACGGGACATCGTCGCCATCGAGCCATGGAGCCTGCCTGTCCCCGGCCCCGGCGCATCGCTGCGGCTGGTGTCGGGCGAACGCTGGCGGTATGGGCTTGCGCTCGCCGACGCGACCGCACTGGCCCGGGCGCTGGCTTCCCCGGGCGGGATGCCGAAGCAGATCAGGGCATCCTCGCGTGAAACAGCGTATGCGAAAGCCCGCCTCGCGGTCCGGCGCGGGCGCCTCGACCATCCATTGGCGAAGTTCGTTCTGCTCCCCATCGTGCTCGCCATCCCGGCTTACAGCCTGCACCAGCACATTGCCTACGGCAGCGGCCTCGGCGAGTACATCATGTTCGGCCTGAAAGCTTATCTCACTGCCTTCTCGCTCTGGTGGGCCGCTTGGGCAATTGCTGTCGTGCTGAGCGCCGCGGCCCTGCGTGCAGCGATTGAAACCGGCACGCTGCTTGCGGTCCTGTTGCGACCGGTACAGGCAACGGAGGTGCGGCGCTGGCTTGAACGCTTCGGCCTCGCAGCGCTCTACCTCGGCTTGCCGTCGTGGCTGCTGCTGCGCATTTATGGCGGCTAATCCAGCTTAAGTGATCAGGCTGCGGCGAAGACGTCCGCCGCAATGACGCGGACGTCGAACGACGATGCAGGCCCTGCCGGACGCAGTGTTTGGTTCAAGCCATTAACGAAACCGTTCCAGGTCGGAATCTGTGATTTTTTGTTCCGGCAATCCGGTAATCATCGGGATCTCGGACAGCCTTGGCATTCCGCCTTTTACATTAATCTTCCCCTGCTTGTCCTTCCAGATCAGCCCCGGAGTTCCTGAGATTCTGAATTTTTCCATCAGCTCGCCGTTTTTCCGGATGCTTGCTGCGACTGCCGGATTGGCTGACTCCGCCGCCTTGGGAGAAGGTGCCAAATTCTTTCCGTGGTTTTCCTCCATCTTGCGGAAGGCGGCAGTTTTGTCCGATGCGGTCATCACTTCGATCGCCTTGGGCATACTGGTCGGCGTCAATGTGGCCACTGGAATCCAGCGCACCTGCAGGCCTGCTCTTTCATATGGTTGCAACGCCTTCCATGCAAGGTGACAAAACGGGCAGTTGGCATCAACGAAGATGTAAATGACGCTTCTGGGATTCCTGTCAGTACCTTCAACAACGTAGGCGGCCTTTTCCAGGTCCCGATACAGGCTTCCCAGATCGGGTTTCGGAACATATTTTTCAGCGTATTGTGCAGACAGGTTTTCGCCGTTTTCGTCAATGAGCGCGCCCATCAGCAGGCTCTTTTTGTCCGCCGTGGTGAACACGATCGAATACCGCCCTCCTTCCGTCAATACCCACCCGGTGAGGCCGGAAGGCGCGGGGAAGGTCTTGACCACTTTCACGCCATTGTCAACCGCGCCCTGGATCACCTTGGGGTAAGGTTCAGCGGCCCATGCCGCTGTTACCCCGCCCGACAGCGCAACCAAAAGTGCAAGAGCAGCGGGCAGTTTTGAAAGCCGTTTATTTTTTAATCTCTTCATGAAATGATGCATATGATGCCTGTTCAACAAGTGGAGGTCAGTGGATTTCAATCGCAGCGCACGCTACATTTCGCGGGCGTCGTTTTGGCCGGCCGGTTACTTTGAATTTGGATCGAACGCAGTGCAGACGCACTCCGCCAGCGATCGTGCAGCTCATTTCAACTGTGTTCGGCAGGTGAAGTGTAGAGGTCGGCGATTAAGACGCCATTAAGAGAAAGGCAGAGAAATGCCGCAGACGTGTGCTTCCCTCACACCCGGTCGATGAGGCTCTGTGCAGCTTATGCACATATGCGCAACGTGTCCGTGAATCCGTCGGGGGGAAGCCAATGTCCTGTACCGCAAGCAGTTCCTGCGCGCCAAGGCAGCGCTGCTTGAGAGGCCGGATATGCGCTATCCAGGCCCTGGGTCATTCCTGCACGGCGCGAGGCTACGGGCGGATGTAGGCGTAGCCCTCTTCCTGCTTTTTCATTACTTCGAAAACCCCGGAGGGGACATATCCAATAGTGGGCAGCATATCGTCCTTGGTCAAACGCATTGCACTCATGGTGTTTTCGCATGCCACAACTTTGACGCCCGACGACACCACGTCCTGGATTTTCTGGGCCACCTTGGAATCGCGCTTTAACATGCCGATTCCCGGGCCATAAGTGACGATTTCAATCGTGGCTTTGTCGTTGCCGGCTTCTTTCTGCAGGTTCTTTACGTTATTTAGCGCCAGCTCCCATTTTCCCGCGTCGCCATCACTGACTTGAAACACGACACGGTGCCTGGTCGTCGTGGACGAAGCACCAGGTGAATTTGCCTGCGCCATGACCGAGGGCGCGGCGCTCCCCAATGCCAGCATCGAACCTAAAAGAGCCGCCGATAAAGATGAACGCAACATACAGCCTCCTGAAAATTTCCAGCGTTTTACAACGAAACCTGCGAAGTGCCGGCGCATAAAGGCTGCCGGCGAAAAAGCAGAATCCCGATTCTCGCCGACTCATGGACTCGCGTATTTGCGCTCCGCCTATTTCGCCCCCAATACGTGTCCGTTCACGCTTTTGCCGTACATTGAGCTTGGCGAATCGTGGTATTTCTTTCTCGTTTCCTCAACGGAGCCATTGAAGCGCGGGTCCTGCGGCCTTTCATGGCTATCCATGAACAGGGCGACGTCCCACGCTTCCTGATCCGTCAGTGTCCCGCCCAATCCCAGCGGCATATTCGCCTTGATAAAGCCAGCAGCATTCTTGGTGTCATGCATGCCGGCGCCCCAGTTAAAGGATTTGTCACCCCACAACGGTGGGAATACGGTCTTGCCGGCACTGGCTTGCCCTTGCCCGTCAGCGCCGTGGCAAAGCGCACATTTCTGCTGATAGACCTTTTCTCCACGGGCATAGTCTGCCGGCTGGGCAGGTTTCGCCACTTCGGGATAACCGCGTCCCTCCACAGTTCCCCCTACCGGCGCCCCGGTCGCCAGCCAGTACGCATAGGTTTCCAACGCGACGAGTGTCGGATCGCCGGGCGCAGGCGCCTTGCCGTTCATGCTGAAGCGAAAGCATCCCTGCAATCTCTCGGCAAACGTGTTCACATGCTTGTTCTTGCTGCGGTAAGCCGGATACGAAATGTATGCCGCCCACAGCGGACTGGCATTTCCCTTGCGGCCGGCGTCGAGATGGCAGTTCACGCAGTTAAGACTGTTACCGACGAATTGGCTGGCATTTTTTTGAGTATCAATGAAGATTTGTTCACCTTGCCGCACTATCTTGCCGAACTCATCGTCGGGGATGCTGCCGGCGGATGGCGGATTGAAAACAGTGACGCGGCCAGGCGCGGCTGCCGCCGGTTTGGACTGGGCTACAGATTCTGGCTGGCTCGCCGCAAACACGACCAGTGCCAGAAGGCTCGCCCTCGATACAGGGAAAAACAATTTCGTCACTTTTCCCTCCGGGCAGGTGAGGTTTGCGAAGCAACTGCGGAAGCAGCACCGAAGTGCCTGGAGACGGCGGCAATATCGGCATCCGACAGTTTTTGCGCGACGGCCCTCATCAGATTCATTGGCCCGCCGGATCGGGTGCCGTTTTTGAAGGCGTGCAGTTGGGCCGCGATGTAATCGATCGACTGCCCTGCAATTGCCGGAAACGCGTCTCCGACTCCGACACCGCCGGGTCCGTGGCACTGCACGCATGCAGGCAGAGTGTCATCCCAGCCCCCGCGGGTTGCAAGCCATGCGCCGGTCTGCTCCTTCAGCTTCTCATCGGAGAGCGCGACGGCGGGCGCCACGGGCAGCCCGGCGAAATACGCGCTGACCGCCTTACGTTCGTCCACAGCCAATTGCTTCGCGATATGTTCCATCACCACATTCTTCCGCGTTCCGTCTGCGAAGTGGTTCAGCTGCGATTCGAGATAGGTTGCGCCGAGGCCGGCGAGCCGGGGAAATCCTCCGGCGGCATTGCCTTCGCCGTTGACGCCGTGGCAGCTGGCGCAGGCCGGCACCCCGTTAGAGTTTCCGTTGGCAACAATCGATGCACCCAAATTGTTCTGCGCGTGGGAGAGGACAGGGAATACCGCCATGGCAGTTATGCCGACAATACCGGAGAGCCATTGAGGAAATCGGAAATGGCGGTTCGCGATCATTGCCTCCCTCGATGGCAGCTCCGGAATTGCGCGGGCGGCAGATGTTCGATTCGAATAGTGGTATCTATTGATGAAGCTTCCATTCATCGTTGTCATCCTCCAATTTATTATTTTGTTTTCTTGCTTGCATGTTCACCCTGGCGGGCACCGTTCATGCACGGATATAACTCCAGCCATCGCGCTGCATTTCTGCGATGGCAAGAATCGCGGCTGCGACAGGTTGCAGTGGCTCCGGCGCCGTACGTCCCAATTTCCGCAAGGTGTTTGCGCACACCAGCGTTAGATGGTCGGTATCCGATCTCGGTGAATCCAGTGCTGCGCTGACGCCCTCTGCATTAACAATAATGCGGACTTGCGCATCGGGCGCTTCGCGCAGCAGGTTGGCTGCATTATTTCTGGCACGGACCAGCGATGCTGGCGTCGGGGCGTGAATCAGTATGCGCAGTGCCATTGGCCGTTGCTCCATAAGTCTCCCTCCATCCGCCGAATGATGTGCGCTACCGCGGCGAATCGGAGCGCAGCGAGCGGAGCCTGTCGGACAGACTGGCCGCGGACAGTTCTCCCACCCGCCGCCCAACGAGCACGCCCTTTTCATTAAAGAACAAGGTGGTCGGCAATGCCAGCGAACCTGTCTCACGCCCCACGCTCATCGTGGCATCCAGCAACACGTTATCGAGGGAGAGTCGCTCGGATTGGAGATACCGGGTTACCGTGTCGCCGGCTTCACCCTGATTGGCAAATATAAAAACAATATCCTTGTAATGGCCTTGAGCATCGCGCAGTACCGGCATTTCGCGCCGGCATGGAGGGCACCACGTCGCCCACATGTTGATGACCAGGGGTTTTCCAATGAAGGAATTGATCGGGACCGTGCCGCCTCCCAGTCGCGCCAACTCGATGCGCGGCAGCTCCTGCACCGCGGCTTTGGCGAGTGTTAACGCGGCCAGACCCATACCCCAGAAGGCGGTGCCGGTTACTACTGCATTCAGCAGCGGTATCCAGGCTGCCCGTTGACGGTGTATGAAATAGGCGCTGGACACGATCAGTGCCAGTAAGCCAGCGGACACGACGAAACCGCCGTCACGGATGTCGAGGACGCTCCAGGGAGATTTAGCGTACAGATCGGAGTAAAGAAAAACGAATGCCGCCCGGGCTCCGACGAGGGACGCCACGAGTATTTTCCAGAGGCTCGGCTCGACATCAATCCCTCGGGATTTCCCGGCCCACCAGCCGGCCGCAAGGCTCGCGGCCATCGCACCGATAATCAGAAGTAATGCGGCGGGAAGCACGAATGGCCCCAGGCTTATCGTATCCATCATGCCGCCGACTGGATGACGCAGCCAGGCCGTTCCCACTGGAACGCGGTGACACCTGATGATGAAGTCGAAGCCTTTTTTTGCGGACCAAAGCGCGGCATGAATATCCTTGCAGGTAGTTCACCTTGCAAGGATATATGCGCTAAATTAAGGAAGTATTAAATGAGGCGCATGGGGATGCCGCGGGCCGGGACTCTCCCGCTGCGAGTCCCGGGCGCGTCCCGCTGCGTGAGAGAACTGACCGGCGTGGAAGCCAGATCCATTAATAACGTGCATCGGCCGGTTTCTTGTCCTTCGGCCAGTCTTTGACCTTGTCCGGGAAGTCCGGGCGCGGCTGGTGCGAGAAATATTCGGCAACATCGACCGCATCCTGATCCGACAGGCCACCTTGCCCCAACGGGAACTTGTCATGGAAGCCGATCGGCATGTTCCTCTTGACGAATGCCGCCGCGGTATACGTGCGCGCCATGCCGGCGCCGATATTGAAGGACTGGTCGCCCCAGAGCGGCGGGAACACGGGCGTGCCGTCCTCACGCTTCAAGCCCTCTCCGTTTTCCCCATGGCAGACCGCGCACTGTTTCGCGTACACCTGCTTGCCATTCTCGACATTCGGCTTGATGGCCGGATCTATCTTGCCGACACCGCGCCCGGCCACCTTGTCGCCCGGTTTGGTTTCCCGTTTCATCCAGTCGAAGTAAGCGACCATGGCCTTCATCTCCGCGGAATCGGCCGGGATGGGCTTGCCGTTCATCGAACGCTTGAAGCACCCGTTGATACGCTCCTCTAACGTGATGATCTTTCCGGCGCGCGGTGCGTAGCTGGGGAAGAAGGCGGACACACCGACAAACGGTGACCCGTCGGCGACTGTCCCCGAATTCAGGTGGCAACTGGTGCAGTTCAGCGAATTGCCTACGTTATTCGGCAACAAGGCCTTGGTTTCAAGATGCAGTCGCATGCCGCGTACAAGCTGGTCTGCGTTCGGCGTCGCGAGCATGTCGGCCAGGCGCGGGGTGTCGAACTTCGACGAGTCGACGGGTTTCGGATTCAACTCCGCGCGCATCTTCTTCACCTGCGCCGCCGTGACCGGAGCGGACTGGTTGCCCCAGCTCTTGCGCACGAAACTCAGGATTTCGGCAATTTCCTGGTCCGCAAGCCGCGCAAATCCAGGCATCGTATAAACGCGTGGATGCGCAGTCGTCTCGGCGGTTTTCCAGCCTGTCAGCATGATGTGCAAAAGCGTGGTCGGATCTGCTGACGCCACAGAAGGATTGCCGCCAAGCGGAGGGAACATGTTCTTTACACCGGCACCGTCCGGGCGGTGGCAATCCACGCAAAACTGCGTGTAACCAAGGCCGCCGCGCATTGTGTACAAGCCGCTCGGCGCTTTTGACGCCACTGTTGCCGGAGCAATCGGCTTCGATGACATAGGCAGTTCATTTTCGCCGGGCGGCAGCGATTTCAGGTAAGTCGCAATCGCAGTCAAGTCGCTATCCGAGAAATGCTGCGTGCTGTGATGAATGACGTCGGCCATGTTCCCGGATACGGTAGCAAACCGGTTTTGCCCTGTCTTGAGCAGCTGCACCGTGTCTTCCACGGTCCACAAATTGCGCAGACTGAGCGCGCGCCACGACTCAACCGTTTCACCGGCAAGAAAATGCTTGCCGCTGGAGCCGGCATCGCTCATTGCCTTTTCTTGAAAAGCAATGCCGCGCGGCGTGTGGCAGGCACCGCAATGTCCCAGCCCCTGCACCAGGTATGCACCCCGGTTCCAGGCCGCGTCTTTTGCCGGATCGGGCTTGAACGGTTGATTCTCCAGGAATGCCCAGTTCCAGAGCGACAAACCCCAACGCATGCTGAACGGCCAGCGCATCTGCGCCGGCTTGTTAGGCTGCCGCACCGCCGGCAGCCCTGCCGTCAGGTACGCATACAGTGCACGCATGTCCTCGTCACTCATCTTCGCGTAGGACGGATAAGGCATTGCGGGGTACAAATTGTGGCCGTCTGCGGCGATGCCTTTTCGCATCGCCCGCTCAAATTGCTCAAAGGAATATTTGCCGATGCCGGTTTCACGATCCGCCGTGATGTTGGTCGAATATATCGTGCCCATCGGCGTCTTGAGTTCAAGGCCGCCCGCCATTTCCCGCCCGTTTGGCGCAGTGTGGCAGGCCACGCAGTCGCCGAGCTGCGCCACGTATTTGCCACGCGCGATCAACGCAGCATCCGCATTCGCGCCACTGGCCGGTTCGGCGAAAGCCAAGATGATGCCGGCAATGGACAAAACCGTTTGGCTCAGTTTCATGATCAATTTCCTCTTTAACATGTTTTCCAGGAAGCGCATGCAGTGGCGATAAAAGCAACCACACCGGCACCAGATGAACTACCGGCCAACATGACATCGCTGCCGGCGCCCTTGGGCACAGTTGCGGGATAATTACCTGCCGCCTCGATGGACCTCCCTTTAACGATGCTATGCAGCAAGGATTAAGGCAACGTTAACATCCGCTTAATCGCGCGGGCTCATACTGAATCCTTGACTCAGCTCAAATTAGCTCATGCATATTTTGTTGATTGAAGACGATGCGCTCGTAGCGAGCGGGATCACTGCGGGACTCCGCTTGCACGGGATGACCGTTGACCATGTCAACTCTTCCTCGGCTGCGCAGGCAGCGATCGCGGCCGGGCACTTCGACATTGTGGTGCTCGACCTTGGCCTGCCTGACGAGGATGGAATGGTGCTGCTGGAACGTCTGCGCCGCGTCGGCCACGCTCTGCCAATCCTGATACTGACTGCGCGCGATGCAGTTGAACATCGCGTATCCGGGCTTCAGGCGGGTGCGGACGACTATCTATTGAAGCCATTTGACCTGAACGAGCTTGTCGCCAGGCTGCAGGCATTGCATCGTCGTACTGCGGGACGCAGCACCAATGTGATCCGGCACGGTGCGCTGTGTTTTGATGCGGACAGCCGCCAAGTGACGCTTGACGGGGCTGCAGTCGAGCTATCCCGCCGCGAGCTGGCCTTGCTCGAAGCGCTGTTGAGCAATCCGAAGCGGGTACTGACCGCCGAGCAGGTCAAGGATAGCCTGTATGGCTTTGGCGAAGCGGTCGAGAGCAACGCGATCAATGTCCACATTCATCATCTGCGTCGCAAACTGGGACCGCACATCGTCGAAACGGTACGCGGGGTGGGCTACCGGCTGGGAGAAGCCGCGACATGACATTACGCCTGCGCCTCATGGTCATCATCGGACTGTCTTTCACCATTCTCTGGAGCGCCGCATCCGTCTGGATGTTCCTCGACGTGCGGAGCAATTTCCGCGCTGCGCTGGACGAACGCCTTGCGGCATCCGCCCGCATGGTTGCCGCACTGGTCGCGCAATTGCCGGACACGCCAGCCCCCGGCCCCACCGCGCCGCAAAGCGTGCTCGATCTCGTGGCCAAGGATGGGGTGGCTTGCGAAGTACGGCTGATGCACGGCGGACTCGTGGCCCGTACCCAGAACAGCCCTCCCGAACTGGGCATGGTAACGAACGGGTACAGCACACGCATGATGCGCGGAGAACTGTGGCGAAGCTACACGCTCGATCAAGGCGGCAAGCGCGTCACCACGGCCGATCGGGTCGACAAGAGGCAAGCACTGTTGTTCAGGATCTTGCTGGCGATGGCCATACCTTTTGTGATCGCAATGCTGGGCAGCCTGATCGTGCTGTGGCTTGGAATACGACGCGGTCTGGCTCCGCTCGACACCATACGCGCGGCTCTTGCGGTGCGCAATCCTAATGCCACGGACCCGCTGCCTGTCGCAAAGCTGCCAGCGGAAATTGCCCCCTTGGTTCAGACAATCAATCAGCTGCTGGACAGGACGCAGAGTGCCATCGAGCGTGAACGGCGCTTTACCGGGGACGCGGCGCATGAATTGCGAACGCCGCTCACCGCCATCAAAACGCATCTCCAGGTCGCGCGCCTGACTTCCGGCGAGCAGAATGCAGTCTCCCTGGAACATGCGGAAACCGGTGTGCAACGCCTGCAGCACACGCTGGAACAATTGCTGACATTGGCCCGCGTCGAAGGTCCCTTCGCATTTGGCGGTGAGAAAACGGCGACAGCCAAAGAGATAGCGAGGCTGGCGATTGACCAAATTCCCGCAGGTTTAAAAAACCGTCTCGTGCAAGATCCGCAGGATGGCGATATCGGCGTTTTGGCGTCGCCCACACTCATTGCCACGGCCCTGCGTAACCTGTTGGACAATGCATTACGGTACTCGCCGCCCGGATCACCGGTAAAGCTTCATATAAGCGCTTCGGCCGAATCGGTCTGTTTTTCCGTCCTCGACGAGGGAACTGCCCTCGACGAGGCCGATCGTACGCGCGCAGCCCAACGTTTCTGGCGCAAAGGAACCGGTCACGGAAGCGGCCTTGGCCTTTCGATCGTGGAAGCCATCGCTAAGCGCTTCGGTGGCGAGTTCCGGCTACTGACGCGTGAGGAAGCCGGGATGGTTGCGCAGCTGGTATTACCTCGTCACATCCAGGTCATATCCGAACAGGCGAAAGTGGAATCTGTACCGCAGGGTTAGGCAGGCCGTGCGATAAAGAATGCAGCGCACTCGTGCTTCCACTCCATTAAGAAGCCAAGCAGATGAACAACTCCAGCACGGCAAGAAACCTAACCTGAACCAACGATAGATACTTTCCGGCTTTCTCTCTCGAGTGAAGCCGACTTTTACGTCGCTTGACCGAAGTCATTCAAAATCGTGTCCAGCTGGGCCATTCTTGGACAGCCGCCATTTAGCGGAATTTATTGAGGGGGAAATTATGCCGTCTCGTCACTTCATTCGAGCTCTCATGTGCGTCGCCGCCTTGGCGCCGCTGATCGCATCTGGGCAGACAACAGGCGCCGCCAACGCCTCACCGAGCGCTTCTGCAAATTCAGCAGGCCAGCAGGCAAAGCGCCGGGCAGACACGATCTACGGAAGCCAGTTAATGACTGCAGATGAGCGGGCCGCCTACCGGGAGAAAATGCGCGCGGCAAAAACTTCTGCAGAGCGAGAGCGCTTGCGGACCGAGCACCATAAGGAAATGCAGGCACGGGCCAAGGAACGAGGCGTCACCTTGCCAGATGCGCCTTCCGGCCGTTCCCATCGCGGGCGAGGAATGGGGCCACGGGGAGGCATGGGGCCGGGGCGAGGCGCGGGTGCAGGACCGGGAGCGGCACCTGCAGGGAATCAGTGATTTAAGAGCCGCGCAGCGGTCAGCTGCCGCTGTTTTCGAAGGGGCACACAGTCAGCCAGATACGGCGGCGGATTCCGTTAGAACGAGCGGCTATTTTTTGCATCCATGTTTGCGGCGATCAACCGACCGAGAGTCGTCAACGCCGCCTCCGCTCGCTCATCCCACGGATGGCCATAGTTAAGACGAAGGCAGTTCGTAAATCCGCGATGCGCGGAAAACATCGGCCCCGGCGCGATGCTGATTCCCAGCGAGAGAGCTTGCCTATGAATTTCAAGCGTGTTTATTTTTCCGGGCAGCTCTATCCACAAGAAATATCCACCGCTCGGACGGGTTGCCTTCGTGCCCTTGGGGAAGTGGCGCGCGACGGCTTGCACCATCGCGCTTTGTTGCACCGATAACGCGTGACGCAGCTGGCGCAAATGCTTGTCGTATCCTCCCTTGGCCAGGTAGTCGGCAAGCGCGGCCTGCGCGGGGGCCGATGCGGACAGCGTCGTGGTGACCTTTAAGCGCGCCACGCGCTGGGTAAATCTCCCGGGGACAGCCCACCCGATCCGGTAGCCGGGCGCCAGGCATTTCGAGAACGAGGAGCAGTGCATGACCAGCCCCTTGGTATCGAAGGCTTTCGCGGAAACGGGTCGCCTGCTTCCAAAATAAAGCTCTCCGTACACGTCATCCTCGATTAACGGCACATCGTGGGAGGCCAGCAGCTCAACCAGCGCCTGCTTTTTTTCATCGGGCATCGAGCTGCCAAGCGGATTCTGGAAGTTCGTCATCAGCCAGCATGCCTTCGGTTTGTGACGTTCCAACGCGAGAGCCATCGCTTCCAGGTCGACACCTTCGCGCGGGTGCGTGGGCACCTCGATCGCCTTCAGGCCGATGCGTTCCAGCGCCTGGAGCGCCGCATAAAAGGTCGGAGACTCGATGACGATGCAGTCGCCGGGCCGTGCCACAGCCTGAAGACATAAGTTCAGCGCTTCCAGCGCGCCATTGGTGATCACGATTTCATCGGTATGTATGTGCAGCCCGTCAGCCAGGTAGCGCAATGCGATTTGACGGCGCAGCGCGGCATTGCCCGGCGTCAGATCGTCGACCGTGCCCCACGGGTCCATCTCCTGCACGCTGCTAGCCATCGAACGTGCAAGCCGCTGCAGAGGAAACAGCAACGGGCTCGGAAACGCTGAGCCAAACGGAATGACGTCGCGCGTCTTGAGCGACTCGAGCACATCGAAAACCAGCTGGCTGACGTCGACATTCGTCGAGTCCCCAAGCGGCCGGGAAGAAATGTCCGGTTCGGGCGGAAGCGATTTTGCCCCTGCGGTCACGTAATAGCCGGAGCGCTCGCGCGCGCGGATCAGCCCTCGCGCCTCCAGAAGGTAATACGCCTCGAAGACCGTAGAGGGACTGACCCCGCGACTCGTACTTGCCTGCCGAACCGAGGGGAGGCGATCGCCCAGCTTCATCACTCCGGTGCGAATGGACTGAGCAATTTCCTCGGCGAGCGCTTCATAGCGTTTCATAAAAACCTTGTATTCATTGCAGAAATGAGCTTTTCCGATGTGCCGCTCTTGATACGGCAAATGGGAGCAAAGCTTTCCTGCTCCGCATCACCTTGTTATGGCTCCATTTCACCATAGCAGAGCTCTCGAAGTACAGGAGCGAGCAAGAATTTCTGAATGTTCAAAATAATTCTGATCTGCTTTTTTAGGCAGTTTCTGATCCTGTTTTTTAGCGACGCGTTGGCGCATACTGACCGTTACCAATCTCGTTTTTTACATTGGCAAAGCATCTGAGAAATGGCTGGCGCTTCCTGCCTCCCGCAAACGAGGGAATCTGTTCGCAGGGCGGCCCTCCCCTCGAGCATTCCGTTCAAATACCCCCAATAACCACGACGATGAATCGATACTGGAACCCTGGCGTTACGGATCCGACGCGCTACATGTCGGGCGCGCAGAAGATCGCCTTCCGATGATGAATAGCCTCATCAAGCTGCTCCTGTTCCAGGCGCTGGGCGAGGCGGTCGCATACGAGCTCTCGCTCCCGATACCAGGGCCTGTCATCGGCATGATGTTCCTGTTTTTCCATCTGCTGGCGCGAGACACGGAAGACCAGAGCCTGACGACATTCTCGACCCGGTTCCTTGGTTACATGACCTTGCTGTTCGTCCCGGCCGCCGTAGGCATCATGCTGCATATGGAGCGCATTGCCAAAGAATGGATTCCCATCACCGTTGCACTGACAAGCAGCACCGCCGTATCGATAGCGATCACGGCATTCGTCGTTCGGCGCTTCAGAAAATGACGGCAGCGCCGGCTACCCTCTGGTCCTTCCTGGCGTCCTCGCCGCTGATATGGCTGCTGGCGACTTTGCTTGCATACCAGCTTGCGCAGGCCATTTACGCAAGGGCCGGATTCACTCCATTGCTTCACCCCGTGGTCGTATCCGTGGCCATCCTCGTGGCGGTGCTAAGGCTCACCGGCACGCCCTACCAGACGTATTCCGACGGCGTCCGGTTCATCCACTTCCTGCTCGGTCCCGCCACGGTTGCACTGGCGGTTCCGCTATACCGGCAGGTGAAGGCCATCCGGCGCAACTGGCTTGCGCTTCTGTTCGCGGCGGCAGCCGGGTCCGCCGCATCCGCCGCGGTCGCGATGGGAACGGGCGCATTACTGGGAGCGTCGCGCCCGACGGTTTTGTCGCTGGCGGCGAAATCGGTCACGATGCCTATCGCGATGAGCGTTACCGAAAAGATCGGCGGTTCCCCTTCGCTGACATCCGCGCTGGTGATGCTTACCGGGATATTTGGCACCTGTATGGCGCAGATCATCCTGCGCGGGCTGAAGATTCCGGACGCAGATGCGGGCGGCTTCGCCCTTGGCGTGGCGGCGCATGGCATCGGCACGTCCAGGGCGCTGCAGATCAGCCAGGAGATGGGCGCATTCGCCGGGCTGGCGATGGGGCTGGCGGGCATTCTCACCGCCTTTTTCCTGCCATTCCTTATTCAGGCGCTTTAGCTCCTTTCTTCGGTCCGCTTGCACCGATTATTTTTCGAGCAGCGTCGTGAGCAGCAATGCGGCCGGCGCAATGGCCACGAAAACGCGCAGCAGCCAGGCAATGAACGGATGCGCGCTCCCGGATTCAAGGAAGTATCGCGCGACCACGGTGCCCTTGACCCAGATGACGGCGGCGACAACGACAGGCATCCAGGAGGCATGGCCGACCTTCTGCCCCAATACCAGGCTGATGCCGGTGAGCGCAAGCAGGGCCAGCCAGGCCGGCACCGGCAGCGATTTTTTTTCAGTTCGATTCATGTTCAAGCCAATACGTAAAACAGCGGAAACAGGACCAGCCAGATGATGTCGGTCGCGTGCCAGTAACAGGCCAGCGCTTCGAGCCCGTCATGCTGTTCTGCCGAGTACGCGTTCGTCGACAGCCTGAAGAATGCCCAGCACATGCCCAGGATGCCCCAGCACGCATGGACGAGATGGTTGAACGTCAGGTAGTAATAGACGGTATAAAAAATCCCGGCCTTGCCGTCGATGCCGTGCGCCAGGTTCCAGTCGACTTCCAGCAGCTTGACGATGGGATAGCCCAGCGCCGTCACGATGGCTGCCGCCAGCCAGAACCTGGCGCGGTGAATTTCCGCGTTCTTGACCGAGGCGAGCGAACAAGCCACGAAAAAGCTGCTGCTCACCATGATCAGCGTATTGATCGCGCCAGCCGTGGTCCAGATCAGCTCCGGCCCCTGCCGGAACGCGTCCGGGTAGTGATACCTGGCGATGAAGTACACCGAAAACATCAACGCGAACTCGACGAATTCGCAGGTGATGCCGACCCAGATCCCCTTGTTCCCCGGTATGCGTCCCGGCAGTTGCCGCGCGTTCGGTTCCGGCATGCGTGCCGGTTTGCGCAGCGCGTCTGCCGGCGCATGCCCGGGAGCATAAGTCGCTTCCATCATCATCTTGAACGTCCTTTATGTCACTGCTTTGCTATCGAATACAAGGCCTTAGCGAGGCACGAAAAACACTGCCTTTTCTTGCACTTGCAACCGCTCGTCATCCTGCGCCTGCAAGCCAAATGTCACGGCGTTGGAGCCCGCCTTTCCTTTATCCTTCGGAATGCGGACCGTCACCGGGACCACGCGCGATTCCGCCCCTTGAAGTTGAACCTCGTCCTGCGTCGCCAGGGAAATGCCGTCAATCCCCGCCACTGAAATCTTGTACCGGTGCGCGCGCTCGTCGGTGCTCATGATCTGAAGGCGGAATGCATTTTCGATCATGCCATCCTCCACCTCGCGCCCCATTGCGCCACGGTCGCGAATGACATCCATTTTCAGGGGCGTGCGGATAAGCAGCGCGCCCCAGAATGCCCCCATTACCAGCACGAGGATGCCTGTGTAGATGAGCACGCGCGGGCGCAGTACGCGACCGGCGATCTGTCTGGGGGCAAGATTGGCGCGCAGGGCATTTTCCGTGGTAAAGCGGATCAGGCCGCGCGCCGCGCCAATCTTGTCCATCACCGAATTGCACGCATCGACGCAGGCGGCACAGCCGATGCAGTCGTACTGCAATCCTTTGCGAATATCGATACCGGTCGGGCAGACTTGCACGCACATGGAGCAATCGATGCAGTCCCCCGCCGCCGCGCTCTTCGCGGCAGTCTTCGCCAGGGCGCCACGCGGCTCCCCGCGTTTCTGGTCGTAGCTGACAATGAGCGTGTCCGCGTCAAACATCGCGCTCTGAAAGCGCGCGTAGGGGCACATATAGCGGCAGACCTGTTCGCGCAGCCAGCCGGCATTGCCGTAGGTGGCGAAGCCGTAGAACAGAATCCAGAACGACTGCCACGGCCCGAGCGCCAAGGCGGCGGTCTCGAGCGCGAGCGTGCGGGCCGGCGTGAAATAGCCGACAAACGTGAACCCCGTCCACAACGCAAACAATCCCCAGACGGCGTGCTTGGCGGCCTTCCTCGAAAACTTGGCAATCGACCACGGTTGCCGGTCCAGCCGCATGCGGGCGCTGCGCTCCCCCTCGATCTTGCGCTCAAACCACATGAATATTTCCGTATATACCGTCTGCGGACAGGAGAATCCGCACCAGACGCGGCCGGCCACGGCGGTAAACAGGAAGAGCGCAAAGGCGGCAATAATCAGCAGCAAGGCCAGGTAGATGAGATCCTGCGGCCATAGCACGATGCCGAACAAATAGAACTTGCGCGCGGCGAGATCAAACAGGACTGCCTGGCGCCCGTTCCACGGTACCCACGGCAGCCCATAGAAGACCAGTTGCGTCAGCCAGACGCCGGCCCAGCGCCAGTTGGCATACACACCGTTCGCCGCTCTCGCATAGATCTGCTCGCGTGGCGCGTACATCTTCACGACTGACACTGTCTGGGCGGGTTGACTCATGATCGTTATCTGCTGGGTAGGGATGGAGCCGGGCACGCAGGTCGTAATCCCTGTCCATTGCACCTGATTGTCAGACTTTAACGATGCAAAAAACAGATTCAGAACACGCAAAAAACACCGCATCAGATCGTCCCGCAAGCAAGCCGGTGCATGCCGCGCAGGCGGTCAAAGCTCAGAGGGGGAAGCCTTGAAAAGCGAGGTGAAAAGCGCAGCATGCCGGCATTTGATTCGTGCCGGAGCAGAAAGGCGCCTGCCACGCAAAAGGAAGGCGCTTCCGGCACTGTATTGGATGGTGATTGAACAGCGAAATATCGCCTGATTCCGAGAGTATTGCCCCGTCAACGGCGCCCGGGCAGGCGGGTCGACCACCACGACATCAGCGAGCCGGTCGTCACCATCGCCACCCCAAACCAGAATGTCCAGGACGGCGTGACGCCAAGCCAGACGCTCGACAGGCAGCTCGACAGGACCGGGGTGAAGTAGGAAAGCACCGCCAGCAATCCGATGCTGCCGCGCTGTACGCCGACGTCCCAGGCGCTGTAGGCGGTGGCGGTGAAGGTGCCGAGCACCATGACCTGTACCGCTGCCGGCAGGCTGACGTGCATCGGCGGCTGCTCGCTCTGAAAATAGCGAAACCACAACACGCCGGCCGTGGCCAGCAGGAAGAGTCCCACCGCGCTCTTGCCGTTGCCGTAGCGGCGCGACAGCACGGAGTACGCCGCCCAGAGGAAAGCCGCCAGGAATGCAAGCGCATAGGCGAGCGGGTTGTCCGCGAAATTGTCCGCGAGCCGGGCCGCGGAAAACGCATCATTGCCTTTCATGACCCAGACGATGCCCAGGAACGCCAGCGCGATGCCCGGCGCCAGCAGACGGAAAGAAGCCAATTGCTGGCGCAGCAGCACCGCGAACAGCATGGTCAGGCTGGGCCAGAGGTAATTGATCATGCCCACTTCCATCGCCTGGCTGCGGTCGTGCGCATAGCCGATGGCAAGCGCGAGGCTGATTTCATAGGCGACGAAGAGCAGGCCGCTGACCAGCAGGTATCTGCGGTCGATCGTCCGGACGGCGGGAAACCAGGTAAACAGGACCACCAGCGCGCCGCTGACGGTAAAGATCACCGCCGGCCCGCCGACCGGGCCAAGCGCTTCGCCGATGCTGCGGAACAGGCCGACCGTGGCGCTCCAGAGAAGGATGGCAAGGATGCCGGCGACATTGCCGGTCCGCGCCGTGGAAGTTGAGGCAAGAGACGTGAGCACGATGGATATGCGCCGCCAGGCAAGCGGGCGATAGCTGGAACAGCCGAGGATCATACGTCACGCATCGATCTTGTACAAATCGTGGCAGCCCGGGTCGCGCGTCGACGGCGTGCGGTCAACTTTTCATTGGCCGGACGGGCGCAAATCCGGCGCCGGCATTGTAGAGATACCCTGGGCCAAGGCAGCCTCATGCTGTGCCGCCATGGCACGTACAAATCCGCCGCGCGCCTTCAAACGCTCCCAGTAGTCCAGGACCGCCGGTGTAAATCCCGCAGTCAGCTCCAGATGCTGCGCCAGCAGAAGCGCGTAACCCACCGAGACATCGGCAGCGGTGAACCGGTCCGCAGCCAGGTAGCCATGCTGGCTGAGCAAGGGTTCCAGGGTCCGCAAGCGTGCCAGGAACCACTTGGTGTAATCATTCACCACCTGCGTATTCCTGCGCTCGGCAGGTTCGAAATAGGCATACCGCAACAGCAGCGTCTGCGGGAATGTCAGCGTCGCTTCACCGAAATGGAGATAGTTCAGATATGCCGCATAACCGGGCTCGCCGGGCGAGACGTCCATTGCCTTCGACGGCAAGCGCGTTGCCAGGTACTGGCACATCGCGGCCGATTCCGTCATGCGGTTTTCGCCGTCGAGGAGTGCGGGCACGGTCCCAAGCGGATTGATGGCCAGGTATCCCTTGTCAAAGACACGCGGCGGAAACGGCAGCATCTTGAGTTCGTAAGGCAGCCCGAGCTCTTCCAGCATCCAGAGCGGGCGAAACGATCTCGCGGACATGCAGTGATAAAGAGTGATCATCGTCTGATTAATGATTGGTCGCGCAAAACAAAGCAAGGGAGCCCAAGCCGATTTTAACCTTGCGGCCTGCCCATCCGTCGCAAGCGGAATCGGCAATGACATCCAGCCGTCGTGCGGCGGTGTCCGGCCCGGTTGCGGACCGGGCAAGCCCTTCTCATGTCGCCGTCCACTGAAATCCTTCAGACTGCCTCCGGGCGCCGGCCTTGTCGACAAACAGCGCGTCGACACCCGGCAGCTCGCGCACCAGCCGCAGGCCCCGCTCCGTGCCGAGCACCATCAGCGCCGTCGACAAGCCGTCCGCCAGCATGGCGCTGGGGGCGGCGACCGTCACGCTGGCCAGTTCGGGAGGCGATTCGCCACTGGCCGGATCGACGATATGGTGGCGCGAGAAATCGGCGCTGAACGTCGTCTCGTAATCGCCCGAGGTCGCCAGGCTGCGCGCCTCGAGCGGCATCGTGCCGAGCAGGCGGTCGCGATGTCGCGGGTCCTGGATGCCGATGCGCCAGGGCTGTTGTGGAGTGCGCCGACCGATACCGGAAAATTCCCCGATGTCGACCAAAGCGTCGCGGATGCCACGCGCGCGCAGCGCGTCGAGCGCCAGGTCGGTCGCATAGCCTTGCGCGATGCCGTTGAGCGTGATGGACATGCCGGCGCGCGGCAGCCGCACCTGGTGCCGGTCGAACTGCAGGCTGCCACCGACCAGCGCCAGCGCCGCGCGCCGGTCGCCGCCGGCGGCTGCGGCGAACCAGAGCGGCTGCACCGTGATATCGAACGCGCCGCCGCTCAGCTGCGCCAGGCGGCGCGATTCCGACAGCACGGTGAGCAGGTGCGGATCGGGCCGCAGCAGGCTGCCGGTGCGGTTCAGTTCGTAGACCTGGCTGCCGGGACGGTAGATGCTGAGCAGGCGATCGATGTTGCGCGCGGCGCAAAACGCATCCTCGATGGCCAGGCGCGCGTCGCGTTCGCTGTCATGCACCAGCTGGATCGTGACCGTGGTCCCGAACGCCAGGTCTGCGCCGCGGAACAGCCGCCGCCCCGGCGCGAGCTCTAGGCCGGATTCGAAGGCACCGGGCGCGCTCGCCCGGCTTGAGCGGAAGGCGCCGGCCGCCAGCGCCCCGATCCCTGCCGACAGAAATTTTCGACGCTGCATCTTGGCTCCTGTTCAAACCTGCCGTATCGGAATGACAGCGCCGCGCTTCTTTTCCAGCATCAGCGGCGCGCACCTGCCGTCGTCGTGATAGATCGCCACGCAATCCATGCACTGAAAGCATTCGTCATAGCGGATCGCGCCGTCCTGCCGGATAGCCTGATAGGCGCAGCGGTGGCGGCAGGTCTGGCACGGCTTGCCGCATTGCGCGCGGCGCGCGAGCCACGGCAACAGCCGCACGCGCCCGAGCAGCGCGAGACCGGCGCCGAGCGGGCACAGATAGCGGCAGAAAAACTTGTAGCAGACGGCGCCGGCGAGCAGCAGCCCCGCCGCGTACAGCACGAACGGCCAGGAGCGCACGAACAGCAGCGTGACGGCGGTCTTGAACGGCTCGAACTCGACCAGCCGGTCGGTGGCGGCGGGCGCCGCGAAGACGCTGCCGGCGACGGCAGCCAACACGACGTACTTGAGCGACTTGAGCCTGGCGTCGGCGGCGCTACGCAGCCGCAGCTGCGGCAGGCGCAGCCATCGGCCCAGCTTCGCGGAAAATTCCTGCAGCGCGCCGAACGGACACAGCCAGCCGCAAAAGGTGCCGCGCCCCCAGATCAGCAGCGACACCAGCACGCCGCCCCAAAGCACGACCGAGACCGGGTCGTACAGCAAAAAGCCCAGGCCGCGCCCTTCCTTCACTGCCTGCAGGACGCTGGTGATGTTGACTATCGATAGCTGGCCCTGCGCATACCAGCCGATGAACAGCAGCGTAAAGGCGAGATAAATGTTGCGAAACAGCGCAAGGCGGCGCGCGCTCGCCACCAGCGCGGATTGCCTAGCCAGGGCAATAAACAGGATTGCCAGCGCTGCCGCGACGAGCGCGATTTCCCGCCAGCGCTGCTTCCAGACCGGCAGCCATGACTTGCCGTCGCCGTCCGGCACGGTATAAAAACGCTGCGGCAGACGATAGCTGAGCACGAAGTCCTGGCCGATGCGCTCCGGATAAATCATTCCTTTCAGGCGCGTGACGCGCAGCGCGAAATCGAGCGGTTGCGAGGGGTCGAGCCCGGCCTGGCTGATCACGCGAAATACCTTCGTCGACACGGGCGCGTCTTCATTGCGGCGCAAGGACAGGTCGAGGTCCATGTCGCGCATCTCGATCGGCAGCCCGCCCTGCGCCAGGATCAGGCGGTCCGGCACGGTGCCGGCGACGAAATCGTCCGACACCGGTCCGTAGCGCCCGCGCCACTGCACCAGCAAGGCATGGTCGCCCGGCTCCAGCCGCTCGGATAGCCGGGCCCAGCTGGCGTCGTCGAGCAGGCTGCGGCCGATCGACGGCACCGACACGTAGGCGAAGCGCATGTCGGCGAACAGCTCGCCGGGATGCGCGGCGGCCCGCTCGTCGAGGCCGGCGCCGGCCGTTCCCGCGAACGCCTTTTCCACGTCGGCGTTGCGCAGCACCAGCGGCTTGAACACCCCCTCGGCGGCCAGGGCTCGCGCGTCGAGCGCTTCGTTCACGTCCTGCCGCACGCGGGCGATCTGGTCCGGATCGCGCAGGCCTGAAAAGCCGAGCTTCTTGCGCGCGACCTTCAGCGCCGCCGACAGCACGCTCTGATTGATGATGCGCACCGAGGCGGTGGCTTTTGCCACGCCGTCGATATGGACGGTGCCGCCGTCCGCTCGGGCGCCGTCGCGTCGCGCTGTATCGATCGCGATGTTCTGCTTGAGCGACAAGCCGCGGTACTGGCCGACGAACCTGTGCAGCGGCGCCTCGCCCAGGCCGTCGAGGAAGACCGGTTCGTGGTGCGAGATCACCTGCACGTCGAGAAAGCCGCCGCCGGCATCGAGCGCCACCAGCAGGTTGAGCGGCACGCCGGAAAAGCCGGGCACGGCGGCGAAGTCGATCGACTCGAACAGATAGCCGACCAGCTCGGTCGCGGTGCCGTTCTGGCGGAACACCGGCCACACGGGAATGGCGTCATCCTTCTGGCCGATCATCAGCGGCGACGGGAATTTCTTTTCCAGCATGTCGCGCGTCAGCACGCCGGCTGCGGCCGGCACGCACACGCTTGCGAAGGCGGCAAGCGTCAGGATGAACGCAGCGATCCGGCGCCGGCCGGCGCATGCTCTCGACCAGTTCATCGCTTTCACTGGCTTCCTCTAGCGTTCAATATGCGGCAGCATGCGCCGCAGGACCAGGCCGCCGGAAGTCAGCAGATGGCGCGCCACCGCCAGCACGTGCACCGCGATCAGCGCGCACAACAGCCATGCCAGCGCGGCATGGAACTGACGGAAAAATGCTTGCAGCAGCGGATTTTCCCAACCGGTCTGCGGCAGCGCGTAACCGAAAAAGCGCACCGGATGCTTGCCGAAACTGGAGGCCAGATACCCTGCCAGCGGGATCAGCACCATGCAGGCGTACAGCAGGCGATGCGAAACCTGGGCCGCCTTTTCCTGCAAGGCCGAGAAATGCAGCCCGTCGCCGCGCGGCGCCAGCGCCCTGCCGCGCCACCACAGGCGCACCATGACCAGCATGAACGCCAGCAGCCCGAGCGACTTGTGCAGTCCGTAGTAATAGGCCACCGCCGGCGTGCGCTTGGGCAGGCCGACCATGTACAGGCCGATGGCGATCTGCGCCAGCAGCAGCGCCGCCATCAGCCAGTGCAGCGCAATGGCAGGCAGGCTGTAGCGCGGCGCGGCGGCGGAAAGGCCGTACGCCGCCGGCGAACTCAACGAATGACTACGCCCCATGGCAGTTCTCCCACGCTGATTTCCCTGATTACCTGGCGCGACGCGGTATCGATCACCGACACCGAGCCGGACCGGCCGTTGGCGACGTAGAGCTTGGCGCCGTCGGGCGTGATCGCCATGTTCCACGGCCGCTTGCCGACCGGGATGGTGGCGCCGAGCTTGTTGTCGGCGGTATCGATCACGCTGACGGTGCCGTCCTTGCCGTTCGATACGTAGACGGTCTTGCCGTCCGGATGAATGGTGACGCCGTTGCTGTAGTTGCCCGATGCGATGCGCGCGATGACTTGCTGCGACGCCGTGTCGATCGCATACACGGTGCCGGCGATCTCGGCGGCCACGTAGGCGCGGCGGCCGTCGGGCGTGAAGCCGATGCCGCGCGGGCGCCGGCCGACGGTGACGGCGTTGACCTGGGCGCGCTGTTCCACGTCGATCACGTCGACCGTGTCGGCTTCCTCGGCGCTGACGTAAAGCCATTTCCCGTCCGGGCTGAAATCGGCGTGCTCGGGATTCTTGCCCCTGGTCGGCACGCTGAACGCCAGCGTGCGCGTGGCCGACGAAACGAAGGCGACGCTGTTGCTGATTTCGCTGGCGACCACGATCCAGCGCCCGTCGGGCGAGATGCCCACGCCCTCGGGCGACTCGTGCAGCGCGATGCGGTCGACGACGGCGCGCTTGCCGAGGTCGACCACCAGGAGCGCGTTGCTGCCGCTGTCGCTCACGTACAGCATCGCGCCGTCGGCGCCGACAGCCATGCCGCGCGGCTTGCCGCCGGTGGCAACGGTCGCGACCACGCTGTCGCTTTGCGTGTCGATGATGGAAATGGTGCCGGACTTTTCGTTCGGCACGTAGGCGAAAGGCGCGGCCGAGGCGGTTCCTGCAGCCAGCAGCAATGCGGCTGCCGTGCCCAGCATGCTACGCACGAGCGGTGTCATGTTGTCTCCTTCATTGTTGTGGTGAAGCGCGCGGCGTCGTCGCGGCTACAGCGTGGCGCGCAAGCCGATAAACAGCCGCCGCCCGGCCGCCGGCTCGAAGAAGCGCCGGTTGCTATCGTTGACGATCACCGAGCCGGCGTAATTGCGGTCGAACAGGTTGTCGAGACGCCCGTACAGGTACCAGGTGGCCGGGCCGGCGCGCAACTCCTTGCCGGCGCGCAGGTTGAACACGGCGTAGCCGGGCGCGGCGTCGCTGTTGACGTCGTCGACATAGGCCTTGCTCTCGATGCGCATCTCGACGGCGGTAGTCAGCTTCGGCACAGGGCGGTATTCAAGCTGGGCGAACAGGCTGTGCAGCGGTGCGCCGGGCAGGCGGTTGCCGGCCGCGACGGTGCCGTTCTGGGTGCTCGTGTAGCTTTCGCGAAAGCGCGCGTCGAGCAGCGTGTAGGCGAGCTGCGTGCCGAACCGGCCGGCGTCGGTGCGCCAGCTCGCCTCCAGGCCACGGCGCTCGACCTTGTCGACGTTCTGGTAGATCGAGCGTCCGTTGTCGGTGGTCAGCGGCACGATTTCATCGTCGCTTTGCGCGTCGAACAGCGCCAGATCGAGGCTGTGCGCGCCGAAGCGCCACTTGATGCCGATCTCGCCCTGCGTGCTGCGCGACGGGCGCAATGCGAGGTTGGGACCGGTGGCGCCGGCGCGGTAGGCGATCTCGGTCAGGGTCGGCGTCTCGAAGCCGCGTCCGAGGTTGCCGTACACGTTGAAGCTGTCGCTGGCGAACCAGGTCAGGCCCAGCACCGGGCTGGTATTGCGGTATTCGACGCTGCCGCTGTCGTCGGGGCTGGCGCTGGTGACGAAGTGGTCGTCGACCGACAGCCGCACGCGGCTGGCGCGCACGCCGGCGCTGGCCTTCCATTGCGGTGCGAACGTCCAGTCGGCCTGGCCGAACAGGTCGACGTTGCTGGCGCCGTCGAGCTCGTCGCGCCGCAAAGCGCCGGCCACGCCGTTGTTGTTGACGAAGCCGCGCCGCGTCTGGTCGAGGTCGTCGGCTTCCACGCCGATGGTCCAGTTCAGCGGCAGGTTGTTGACGCGGGTGGCGTGCGTCCACGACAGGCCGGCGCCGCGATAGCTGTTGTCGAGGTCGACCACGCCGCCGGCGGAATTGGCCGCGCTGCCGCTGAAGGACAGCGTCTGCATCACCTGGCGCGTGCCGCCATAGACGCGCGCATCGATGCTGTCGACCGCGTCGAGCTTGTGCGCCACGACGATGCCGGCGTGCTGCTGCTCGATCGTCTTGCGCGTGTCGAAGGTTTTTGCCACCGATGCCACCTGGCGCGGATTGCTTTCGAACTGAGCATGCGTGAGCCCGAGCGGATCCTGTGCCAGCGGCTGGCGGAAGACGTTGGCGATGCCGGTCACCGTGGTCGAGGACGACGGGCGCCACAGGATCTTGGCGTTGGCCTGGGTGCGCTCGGCGGCGCTGTGGTCGCGGTAGCCGTCCGTGTCGTAATGGGACACGTCGACCAGCGCGCCGAGCTGGGCGGCGCCGCCGCCCAGCGTGACGTCCTGCTGGCGCTGCCCGTAACTGCCGGCGCCGAGCGAGGCGCGCGCGAACGGCGCGGCCGGCGCCAGCGGCGGGTCCTCGGTGAAGACCTGCACCACGCCGCCGGCGGCATTGCCATATAACTGGGCAACCGGGCCGCGCAGCACCTCGATGCGGCGCGTCGAGGTCAGCGTGGCGGTCGCCGCCTGCCCCTGCCCGTCGGGCATGGTGGCCGGGATGCCGTCGACCAGGATGCGCACGCCGCGCACGCCGAAGGTGGAACGCGTGCCGAAACCGCGCACCGACAGCTGCAAATCCTGTGCATAGTTTTGCCGCTCGCGGATCTGGATGCCGGGCGTGGCCGGCAGCAGCTCCGACATGTTCACCAGCGGCGAAGCCGCCGTCAGCGGATCGACCTGCACCGCGTCGATCGACGCGGGGGCGTCGAAGCGCGTCTGCTCGGTGCGGCTGGCCGACACCACGATCGGTTCGAGCTGCCGGTCTTGCTGCGCCTGTGCCTGCGGCAGCAGGAGCGCGCCGGCGGAAAGGGCGGCTCCTCCCCATATCAGTTTGTTCATGTTCGCCTTCTCGGTCTGTTTGATGTCTCCGGCTTCAGCTCAGCAAATTGCATGCCACTGCTCCGGCATCGGGCCGGAACGGAATTTGCGCATGTCACGTCCGCATCGATCATCAAACAACAAGGGGAGACACTTCATGAACCAGCGCAAACACGTTCGCCGCGCGGCAGCCGTCGCGTGCAGCCTGCTCGGTGCGATGGCGGCCGCGCCCGCCGCCCGGGGCGACACC
This sequence comes from Noviherbaspirillum sp. UKPF54, assembly GCF_007874125.1. Classification (NCBI taxonomy): domain Bacteria; kingdom Pseudomonadati; phylum Pseudomonadota; class Betaproteobacteria; order Burkholderiales; family Oxalobacteraceae; genus Noviherbaspirillum; species Noviherbaspirillum sp. UKPF54. The sequence goes on from NZ_CP040128.1 coordinate 3,445,225, forward strand.
ACGCTGCCGGCGCTGGTGGTCAGCGCCGCGGCCATCCCGCCGGGGCTGGGCATCGAAACCGAGCGCCTGCCGTACAGCGTGCAGCGCATGTCCGCCGCCGAACGGCGCGAGGCAGGCGGCGACATCACCGAGGTCATGGCGCGCCGCCTGACCGGCGTCAACACCAACGAGATCGCCGGCAACGCCTTCCTCAACGATGTCAGCTTCCACGGCTTCAGGGCCTCGCCGACATTGGGCACCGCGCAGGGCCTGTCGGTCTACCTGGATGGCGTGCGCATCAACGAAGCGTTCGGCGACGTGGTCAACTGGGACCTGCTGCCGCAGGCGGCGCTCGACGACACCCTGCTGGTGGCGGGCTCCAATCCGCTGTACGGGCTCAACACCCTCGGCGGCACGCTCGCCTTCACCACAAAGTCGGGCCGCACGCACCCCGGCCTGTCGGCCGAACTGAGCGCCGGCAGCCACGGCCGCCGGCAGCTCGACCTGGCGCATGGCGCGCAGCACGACAACGGGCTGCACAGCTTCATCGCAGCCACCCTGTTCGAGGAAGACGGCTGGCGCGACCATTCCGGCGGCAGCCTCGCCAACCTGTTCGCCAAGCTGGGCGGCAGGCAGGGCACGACCTCGTGGGAGCTGTCGCTGTTGCACGGCACCAGCCGGCTGCACGGCAACGGCCTGTTGCCGAGCTATCGCCAGCAGGACGGCGCACAGCAAAGCGGCCTGTACGAGAGCGACCGCGCGGCCGCCTACACCTACCCGGACCGCACCCGAAACCGGCTCACGCAAGCCGGCTTGAACCTGCGCCACGCGCCCGACGACGCCACCGAGCTGGCGCTCACCGCCTACCTGCGCCACAGCCGGCGCGACAGCGTCAATGGCGACGTCAGCAACACGTACAGTGATTATGTCGAACGCTGCGCGGCCGGCTTCAACGCCGACGGCAGCGCGCGCGAACCGCAGTCCTGCCCCTACGACCGCGACAGCGCAGGCGCCCTGCATCCAGCCTCGCTGAACATGGCGGCCACGCGCCAGCGCAGCGCCGGCGCCAGCCTGAACCTGACGCGCTACCTGGAGCGGCACCAGCTGCTGCTGGGCGCCGCCGTCGACGCCAGCCTGATGCGCTACAGCCAGACGCAGCAGGACGGCTGGTTCGGCACCGACCGCGGCGTGATCGCCGATCCGCAGTCCGACGTCGAGCAGGAGGCGGCGGTGACGGGCCGCTCCACCGCGCTGGGGCTGTATGCGAGCGATACCTGGCAGGCGAGCAGGCAGACCGCGCTGACCGGTTCGGCCCGCCTGAACCGGGTGGAAGTAAGCAACACCATCGCCGGGCAGGCGCAGGAACGCTTCATCTACACCAGCTTCAACCCCGCGCTGGGCGCGGTGCATGCCGTCAGCGACGCGGTGGCGCTGTTTGCCAACCTCGGCCAGAGCAACCGCGTGCCGACCGTCATCGAGCTCGGCTGCGCCGACCCGCAGCATCCCTGCCGCCTGCCGGTCGGCCTGCAGTCCGACCCGTATCTGAAGCAGGTGGTGTCGCGCACCGCGGAAGCCGGCGTGCGACTGCATTCCGGGCGCCGCGACACGCTGACGCTGTCGGTTTTCCGCAGCGTCAACCGCGACGACATCCTGTTCCTCACCAGCGGCACGCAAGGCTATTTCGCCAACTTCGAACGCACGCAGCGCCAGGGCGTCGATATCTCGGCCACGGCGCGCCTCGGGACCGTCGACGCGTTTGCCGGCTACAGCTTCCTGGACGCGACCTACGACGCGCGCGGCGTGCTGTTCTACGGCGAGCGCAGCGTGCCGGTCGCGCCGGGCACGCGCATCGCCGGCCTGCCGCGCCATACCTTCAAGGCCGGCGCCAACTGGCACGCGACGCCGCGCCTGACCGTGGGCGGCAGCATGCTGGCGCTGTCGAGCGTGGTTACGCAGGGTAACGAGGACGGGCTGCACACCGACTGGAACGTGCGCGGCTACGCCCTCTTCAATGCCAGCTTCAGTTACAAGAGCGAGGGCCGCTGGGAACTATTCGGCGGTGTCAGCAACCTGTTCGACCGCCGCTACGAAACCTATGGCGCGCTGGCGGTCGACCTGTTCCCCGGCGGCAGGCTGGCGCAACCGCATGCCGGCACGGACGGCGCCGATCTCGCGCGTTTCGTGGCACCCGGCTCGCCGCGTACCGTGTCCATCGGCGTGCGCTACCGGATGTGACGGTGGGACAGGCTGTTGCATTTCATAACAGCGGCTGTCCCATTTTGGGACGGTGGCACATTAGCGGGATCATTCCAGCAATTGCGCCAGATGCATTGCTTGCATCCCACCGCAGTCGGTGGTCGCGTCTCCCGCAAACGCGCAGCGGCTTGCCGTCCTGCGCTGCAGCCAAGTTTTCGCGGCCTTGCGGATGTTATTTGCCGTGCAATTCAAAACGCCGGTACGGAATTGGTTGCGCATGTCGTCGGTGATGCCGAGGCGCTTGCGCGACCACGACTGCATCGCTTCCCGGTGCGGCGGCTGGGGTCTGTCCAGGTCCCGGATCACGCAAATGATCGCTTCTTCGATACTTTCCTGCGTGATGTCGGCTGCAAGCACGTAGTCGATCGCCGCATCGAAATCGGCATAGGTGCCTAGCAGGCGCGGATCGCGATTGGACAGCATCCGGAAAATCCCGGTCGTGGCGTCGAATGTCGCTCCGGCGCCGTAGGCGCCGCCTTCTTCGCGTATGGCGCGGTGCAATACTTCATTGGTCAGCCACTCCGCCAGGACGGCGCAGGCAGCGGCATCCGGATGCCCGAGCTTGGGCGCGAGCCATGCTGAACAGCAGTGATTGACCTGCGCTGCCGCGCGCAGCACGGTATTGGCCATCGGCCCGGCGCCGGCATCGCAGCGATCCGGCGCCGCCATCGCACGCGGCGTCGCGGGAATGGCCGGCGCCAGCAGCCGCGCCAGCGCGGATGCCGGGGCACCGTCTGCCGCGACGATGACGTACGCGGGGCTGGCGATGATTTTCGCGTGCAGTGCCGCCAACCGCCCCGCGATATCCCGCATGCCGTTTTCATGCGCGATCTGTTGCCGCAACAAGCGATAGAAAGGCAATCCAGCCGCCCCATCCATCACATTCTTGAAGCGCTCATTCTTCGACAGCGGCGCGGTCGCCCACAGCGCCGCATACGTATCGCCCTTCACCGCCAGGTCGTTATGCACGTCGTGCACATGACTGTCGATCAGGAATGCCATGCGCTCGACTTCGTCAAAGCACGGGGCGTGAATCGACTTCAGAAGCAAGCTCGCAAGATTATCGTGTTCTTCCTGCAAGCCCTTGGCAGAGAATTCCACAAAGATTTGCAGCGGCTTGTCCGCGGCGATCGGCTGGCTGGCCGCCACATCGATCGTGAAGTCCGGCGCCATCTCCTGGCGCCAGGCGCTGCCGGCTTCATAGCCCATCCCGGCGACGCCCAATTGCGGCAACAATCCCGCATACAGGCCGAGCCAGTGCCATTCTGGCTCGGTAAAATCGGACACGTCATACAGGACGGACGCATAGGCAATGCGATTGGTGGCGGCCTCCAGAACAACGACTTTCTCGTGCTCATCCGGAACCGGCACGCTCGGTTTCGCCGTCCGTGCAACGGCGGACGGCGCAATGCGCGGGAGCGCGCTCTTGTCGACATGCTTTCTCTGTTGTGCCAGCAGATCCGCCGATTCCCGCTCGATCCGCGCACGTTCTTGCGCACTCATGCTCGCGGCCAGCTCCGCCAGCCGGTGCTCCTCGCGTTCAGCGCGGCGGGCGGCAAAGCCCGCATCGGCAAACACGGTCGCTTCAAGGCGAGCCGGGGAAGCCATCAGTTCCTTGACCATGCCCTTGAAAAACTGCGGGTCTGAAATGTCCGCATCGAGCTGGCGCAGGAACGGCTCGACGTCGAACGCATCGACGATATCGCGCCCCATCATGGCAGTCGGCAACGCCGACAGCAGCAGGTGCAATCCGTACGGCACATCGCCACCATTGATTTCACGCTGGTCGAAACGGATATTGCGCAGCGCGGCCTTCAACATGGCGACCGGCACGCCGGTTTCCGACGCTTGTTCCAGCGCGGACCAGAGGTGTTTTCTTGCCTTCGCCATCGCGTTTTTCTTCAATCCTTCCATCCCGACATGCAAAATCATTTGCCGGACGCCGGATTCCAGGTGATTGAAGGAGGATGGGTAACCGAAGCCCGCCGATTCCATCGCGCGCATCAGCGGCGACGAACTATCGCCCAGCAAGCCTGCTTCCAGCAGACTGGCCCGAAAGAAAGACGGCGGATCGGCCGCTTCGCCCAGCAGCCAGGAAAACTGGAACCCGTATTCGTTTTCCGCCCCCTCCTGCGCCGGCGTGACGATGTGCGCCGTGCGCGGCGCCGTCCATGGCGTTGCCAGCGGCGGCTGCAACCGTGGCTGGCGTCCCGGCACGCGCGCCAGCACTTGGTCGGCAATCATGGCTTGCACGGCCGCCACGTCGACGCGTCCGGATGTCATGAAAATCGCCTGCGATGGATGATAGTGGCTGGCGTGAAAGGCTTTCAGATCGGCATACGTCAGATCGGGAATCTCGAGCGGGTCGCCGCCCGACTCCACCGCATAAGTAGTGCCCTCGAAAAGATGCTGGCTGATGCCGTGATCCAGTGCGCGCACCGGGTCCGCAAACGCATCCCGCATTTCGTTCAGCACCACCCCTTGCAGCGACAATCGATCCTGCGCCCATGTCAATCGCCAGCCTTCTTGCAGAAAGTCGCAGTAATCCAGGGTTGGGAAAAACGTGGCGTCCAGATAGACGTCAAGCAAGTTGAAAAAGTCCGTCTTGTTTTGGCTGGTGAATGGATAAACGGTGCGGTCCGGGTAAGTGAACGCATTCATGAACGTGGCCATCGAGCGCTTGGCCATGCTGAAAAACGGGTCCCTGACCGGGTAGCGTTGCGAACCGCACAGCGCCATGTGCTCAAGAATATGGGCACGGCCGTCGCTCGACTGCGGCAGCGTAGGGAAGGCAACGAGAAACGCCATTTCGTCATCGTCTGTGGCCACATGGATATGGCGGGCGCCAGACAATGGCTCCTCGTACTCTTCAATGACGGCATGGAGATCGGCGACCGGGTGGGCGCGCTTTTTTTGGAAAGACATTGCGATGCAGAGTGTATTCAACGGTGATGAACTCTCTTCCGAAGAAGACGGTTCTGGGGCGGATCGGCACAAAGAGCAGGCTGAACGACATCATACCGGGCAACGCGCGTAAAGCGCTCCGGTTTTATTTCGCTTAGACACAGATGCTACTGCCAATGTGACTCGGGCATGGCATCCCGAAGGGGGAATTGCGGGATACGCGTTCGGCGCGCCCTGATGAGACGGCGCGTGCAGGCGGTGGTGAACGCACCGAGCTTTCTTTGACGCTTTTCAGCTCCCCGTTTATTTCCCCGAAGATGCTCGCGCACCGTGTTGCGAAGCAACCAGGACCGGAGTTTCCCGATACTGCTCGGGATACAGGCGCTTCAGGTCGGCGATTTTCGGCAAATCGAATCGCGCGATATAGCCCGATTCCGGATGCAGCGTCGCGTAGTCCTGGTGATAGTCCTCCGCAGGATAATAAGCTGTGAAAGGAGCGAGTTGGGTCACGATCTTGTCGTGATACACGTGCGCCGCATCCAGTTGCCTGATGTACTGTTCTGCGACCCGCTTTTGATCGGCATTCTTGTAGAAAATGGCTGAGCGATACTGCGTCCCGCTATCTGGAAATTGCTTGTTGAGTTGGGTCGGATCGTGTGCAACGGAAAAGTAAATCTGCAACAACTTGCCATAGGAAATCTGCCTGGGGTCATAAGTGACGAGGACAGATTCGGCATGTCCCGTGTTTCCGGTGCTGACACTTGAATAATCAGCCGTTTCTTTCTTGCCGCCGGCGTATCCCGATACCGCGTTCAAGACGCCCCTGGTATGTTGAAATACTGCCTGGACGCCCCAGAAACAGCCGCCGGCGAATACAGCCGTATCCTGAGCATCTCCAGTCTTTACCGGGACATCGATGGCCGGCGGCGGGATTTGCACTGCGTTCTCGGCGCTGGCGCCGCCCATGGAATACGCAAAGGCCGCCACCGCGACCGATCCCGCGAGCAGGCTAGCCCCCTTGCCGATCAAAGGCCGAACCGGCCTTGAAAAATCGTTGCTCTTCGATGTCATGTTCCTGCTCCAGAAAAGTGACACATGCATATGAGTCAGGGCTGGCTTTTTGGCGTAAAGTTCATCGCAATACCGTTCATGCAATAGCGCAAGCCGGTAGGTGGCGGCCCGTCATTGAACACGTGGCCGAGGTGACCGCCGCACCGGCGGCATAGGACTTCGACGCGCGCCATGCCGAATGCGGAGTCGGTGCGCGTGCGAACGGCATTCTCCAGCGGCTGCCAGAAGCTCGGCCACCCGGTGCCGCTGTCGAACTTGGTTTGGGACGAAAACAGCGGTAGTGCGCAACCGGCGCACGTAAATTCGCCCGCACGTTTTTCATGATCAAGCGGACTGGAAAATGGCGCTTCCGTGCCGGCTTGACGCAGTACATGGTACTGGGCCGGATTCAGCAGCTTGCGCCACTCTGCATCGGTGTGCCTTACTTCATAGTGCTCCGCCGCCTGTGCCGCCGGGACGGGAAGCAATCTGCGAATTGCGGCCATTCCGGAACCGACGGCAAAAAGAGCCAATAAATTCCTGCGTGGATTGTTCATCATGGTTATCCTTCGACCAAGCCGGGAGCAGCGCTGATTATTGGTCGAGGAATATGAATATTCCTTACATATTCTGTACGCTGTATGCCCCGCCATCTTGGCGATCTGCCGCAGTTCCAGCGACAAGACCGAGCGGGGACGATGAACGCGAACTCCGAACACAGCGAGTGAACCAGCCACCGCGGCCAGGATCACGAGCGCTTTCGTCCGCCCTTGCACGCAAAGCAGCCCTTCTCAGGAGATTGACAACAGGCGACAACCTGCCATTTCCGGACATTCACTCCTCCCACGTATTCGGTATTGCTTTGGCAACATTCCCGTGGCAGGATGCGCTGTTTCTGGACGCTGCCCAGCTGCCGTCTTTCACAATTATTTATCACTGTATTTTTATACAGTATTGAGCCAAACGTAGAGTGGGTGCGGCTTTCGGAGGAACGATCGAATTTGCTTATCAGCTGCTCTCCGTGCTTATCAGCTCACCCTGTCCGTATAAGTACCAGTTATGTTGCAAAGGAGTGTTTGCGTTGCGTGTGAAAATTGACCTCGACCAAATCAAAGACTGGGAGGCCTTCCACGAGGTTTTTTTTGAAGTGATGGGTTTTCCAGGGTTCTATGGCAGGAATATGAATGCGTGGATTGACTGCATGTCGTATATAGATGATCCAGAGGCCAAAATGTCAAAGGTTGTCGTTAAGCCCGGCGACATACTTGAACTCGAATTAGAGGGTGCAGAGAAGTTTTGCGAGCAGTCCTCAGAAATTCTAAAAGAGCTTGTTCTATGCTCTGGTTTCGTCAATGAGCGATTTATTAGCGCGGGTTCAGAGACTCGAATATCGCTAATTCCAACATAACATGTCGGTGAACAAAGGCGGCTATGCCGCTTGTTACCTTAAACGTTAGGCATCAAACTTATAAAAAAGGAAGAGAAAATGACGGAAAGGAAGGGACGCTGTCTTTGCGGTTCGGTTATCTTTAAATTGACCTCAGAGCCATTAGCAACCAGAGTATGCTGGTGCCGTGACTGCCAGCATCTTGCCGCCAACGGAACTGTGAATGTTCTTGTGTCCGCTGCAGCACTCGAAATTTCTGGGTCTCTTTCCGAATACATCAAAACCGCCGACAGTGGCAATCAAATCGCACAGCAATTCTGCCCAACCTGTGGCACTCATCTTTTCGGGATCTCATCGGCTCGCCCGCAGTTTAGAGTGGTGCGCGCAGGTAATTTCGATGATCCTTCATCCATTAAGCCAAGCATGAATATATGGTCTTCAAGCGCACCTGGCTGGGCATGCCTTGATCCTACACTTGACCGAGTCGATCATCAGCCTTCTCCACCTCAACAACCGAGCGGTAATGCGGCTTAGGGTGTAGCGGAACTCAGGCTGCTTCGCAGCTGGTTACTCAACATGTGAATGGCGGCTTTCCACCTTTCCGAAAGGCAGCTAAGGGGCGGGTGTTCTCCTTCATCCCGCCCTTATGGTCGTCTGAAAGGCAGCCGATAGCGGCCGGTGCCTCACGAGTGCCGACCAAACCCTACCGGCCAATAGCGGCCTCTCGATTAGGGGTGAACGCATTGCCCATTATTCATCTGTAGAAGCTACCGGCTTGCCATTTCAGACTCTGCTTTGCCCGAAATTCGCGCAGACCAGGATTGATGAAATGAGTTCTAAAATGCTCGCGGGAGCCCTGGCTGAGCGGGGCTTGGGATCGGATGCCAGGAGGCAGCGATCAGCGGCGGAAGATCTGTACCGCACGGTGCAGCGTACCGGCCTGTTGTTTAAGACGTTTGCTGGTGGTGGCGTTTTGCTGAGCCAAGGCGGCGTTTTGCTGGGTGGTGCGTTCGATGTCGCTGATGGCGCGATTGACCTCGCTCACGCCCATCGATTGCTCGTTGGCCGCGTGCGTAATCTCCTGCACCAGGGTGGTTACGTCCGATACGGAGCGCACCATAGAGTTGATGATCTCTGCGGCCGAGTGGACATGGTGCGAACCTTGGTCGACCTGATCGCTGGAGGTCGTGATCAAGGCGCGAATCTCTTTGGCCGATTCGGCGCTGCGGTTGGCCAGGACGCGCACTTCACCGGCAACCACGGCAAAGCCCTTGCCCATTTCGCCCGCCCGCGCCGCCTCCACCGCCGCATTCAGCGCGAGGATGTTGGTTTGGAAGGCAATGCTCTCGATCACCTTGATGACTTCAGTCACCCGCCCTGACGCGTCGTTAATCGATTTCATGGTCTTCACCAGGTCTGCCACCGAGGCGCCGCCGGTACTGGCCGTGCGACTGACTTCCTGCGTATTGTTTTCCACCTGCCGCGCCGCGCCGGCTGTTTGCTGCACCACCGAGGTGATCTCTTCCATGGCCGACGCGGTCCGCTCCACGCTGGACGACTGTTCTTCCGAGTGCTCGGCCAAGTGGTTGCTGCCCTGGTCAATTTCCTCGGCGGCTGCCGTGATGCTCGACACTTCCGCGCGCACATCTTCGACGATCGCCTGCATGTTCAGATTAATCAGGCGAATGTTTCGGATCAGCTTGCCGATCGGGTGGCGCATGTCGGCGGATATGTCGCCCTCCAGATTGCAGCCGGCGATGCGCGCAGCCAGATTGGTACAGTGCTTCAGGGGCTCGGCCACGACCCAGTGGAACCAGCTGAGCACACCGGCTGCGCCCAGCAGCAGTACGGCGGCGTCGAGCACCGGCCCGAAGGTCGTGCCGGCTGCGGCCAGGTGGCTGGCCAGCAGGGCCGATAGCCACAGGCCCAGCGCCACGGCCATGCGTTGGGTCAGCGACAGGCGGAACACGCGCTGGGGCCAGTCGCGCCAGCCCACCTTGCGTACGCCGCCGGCATGCAGGCGCAGGCGTGGCCCGCCATTTCCGGGACTGCGGAGTTGCTGGTACAGGACTTCGGCCTCGGCGATCTGCGCGCGAGTAGGCTTGGTCCGTACCGAAATATAGCCGACATTTTTGCCGTTACGGACCACCGGGGTCACATTTGCCAGCACCCAGTAGTGGTCACCGTTTTTGCAGCGGTTCTTCACCACACCCGACCAGGGGCGGCCGCGGCCGATCGTGGACCACATGTCGCGGAACGCTTCTGGCGGCACGTCGGGATGGCGCACCAGGTTGTGTGGCTGCCCTAGCAGTTCGTCATAGTCGTAGCCGCTGACAGCAACGAAAACGGCATTGGCGTGGGTGATGCGGCCTTGGGCGTCGGTGGTCGAAACCAGCATGGCACCGTCGCTTATCTCGACTTCACGCTGAGTAACTGGCAGGTTGGTGCGCATTGCTTTCTCTAATGGTAGTAGAGCGCCCAAGGAGGAATGTGAGGTTGGGCGTATTACCTCCGGCAGTCGCGGTGATTGTGGCAGCCGCGCTAGCGAGATCAAGGAGATCACAGGTCGTAATGATATAAATCAATCTTCTTCCATCCATGATCCAGATCAAGTTTAGTTGCCATATATGCTATGGCCTCACTGATCCGGCAGCAGCCCAGACCAGGTACCTCGGAATCGAAGTGGACGATGCGCTTGAAATTGCCGAGCAGCGGGAAGTTTGATGTTAGCCGACGACGATTGTGGAGCAGCAAATCGCACGATAGCTAGGGCAGCTATCGTGCGGTTCCGCAGGCGCCATCGGCTATAAGTGGTCATTTCCCCCTGCGTTGTAAAGCTCCAAAGCGGTCGTTCGCCCAAGCTGGCTACTTCATGTTGTCGATAGGCGAAACAACGCCCCGTCCACCACGATTCAGCACATGTAAGTAAATCATCGTGGTCGACACGTCGCTGTGTCCAAGCAGTTCCTGCACCGTCCGGATGTCATATCCCGATTCCAGCAAGTGCGTGGCAAACGAATGGCGGAAAGTGTGGGACGTCACTCGCTTCGTCAGCCTGGCTGCTTCTGCTGCACGCTTGACTGCTCGCTGGAACGTCTGCTCGTACATGTGATGACGTCGCACAACGCCGGAGCATCGGTCGATTCGTGATCGGAGAGGAATACCCAAAACCAGCCCCATTGCGCCCCGGCCTTCGGGTATTTGCGCTCGAGCGCATCAGGCAGCATCACTCCCGGCCGACCATCCGCGCGATCTGCGCTGTAGAGCTCCTTGGCATACTCGATTTGTTCGCGTAACGGTCCCGCCAGCGCAATCGGCAACATAGTCACGCGATCCTTGCGCCCCTTCCTCTCCCGCATGAGGATTTCCCGCCGACCGAAATCGATATCCTTGACCCGCAAGCTCATGCACTCCATCAGGCGCATGCCGGTGCCATACATCAGACGCGCCATCAGTGCATGCGGCCCCTTCATTTCGTCGAAGACGGCGGACACTTCCCACGGCGTCAGTACAGTCGGCAGACGTGGCGGCCGGCTGAGGCGGTAGATGTCATCCATCCATGGAAAGTCGGTCTGCAGCACCTGCTTGTACAGAAACAGCAATGCACACAACGCCTGCTTATGGGTGGAGACACTGACCTGGCGCTCATTGGTCAGGTACGACAGGAAGCGCTTGATGTCATCCCCCCATGTCCATGGGATGTTTCATTGCATGGAACCGGATATACCATCGGATCCAGTAGACATGGGCCTCCTCGGTACGTAAGCTGTAATGCTAGTCACGAATGCAACTTCTTACCTGGTCGAGCAGCTTTGGTGGCTTGGAATGGGTTTCTGTATGGATATACAGTATGCGGCCGCAAGGCAGACGTGGCAAGGGATTCAGGCAAACCGGCAAGCCGGGATAGGCGGATGGCATGCCAGGTTACACAGAAATTTTTTCCTACCTATTTGAAGTCGTATGTAACGGCCATGCTCCGGTACTCGCTCAATTGCATATTGCTTCTTGCGACGCTAATCCGTCCTGCCTTAGCGGGAGGCACCTTGGGCAGCGAGGAATTGGATGCTTTGCTGAAGCAGCAACCTGACGTGAGGGAATTTTTGACTTCTACGCTGAAGCTCTCTGATTCAGCTTATGCAGAAGTGCGCCTTGGCGAGCATTTCAAAAATCTGGGTGGTGCAAGGATTGGTCCTTACACGATTCAGGCGAAGTCGCTGAAAGATGGCCGTTCTATCGAAGTTGTTTTGTGTACTCACACGCGCTTTTTGGACGATAACTGGAAGGAATTGCCGGAGGATCGCATCGAAACCGCTTCTAAAATTGATGAGAAGCTGGTCGCGGTGCTCCTTCAACAGCCAGACGAGAAAAGAGGGAAGCCACTTTGTCCGTAGAAATAACATACAACTTGACGCTGAACCCAGACACGCAACAAAAGCTGCCGCTTCGCGGCTGATTTGCGGGCCGGTTAGCTCGGCGTTGAATTGCACTGCGAATGACCGCTATCGGCAAGGCCGACCGGCCGATTTGGGTCGACTGCTCCAGTTCATGGCCAGCAGGCGAAGGTCGGCAACTGCGCGTAAAGCTGCCGGCGCCTCATAAACTTCGATTAGGTTCATCCGGCTGTTTGCAGACGGTCATCGCTACTGATTAATCCCAGAAAGCGGTCAATTGTGGGCTGAATGTTTCGAGGCGCCGGAGATGGCCTTGCTAAAAGACGACCGTCGTTCCGCCAGTACCCGATAGGGCCAGAATGCCTCGTCTTCTTCAATCAATCGCATAATCTGTGCAGGCGGGAATCCGGTAAGACGGCGCAACTGACGGCTCATGTGCGATTGGTCCGAGAAACCGGCGTCATCCGCCATTCCGGCCCAGTCGATCTTGCCTTCCTCACGCGCCGATAGCGCATTGAAATACAAGCGTTCAATCCGAATCAGGTGCTGAAGTTCACGATGCGTTTGCCCTGTCCACGCCCGGATTCGCCGTTCCACTTGACGAACGCTCCGGCCAAAACCGGAGGTTGCCGCCCGCAGCGTGATGGCGCGGAACCAGTCTTCCATCAGATTACCGGCCGGAGCTCCTGCCGGTCGAACCGACTGCCACCAAGCGTCGAGCCGCTCTTGAATCAGCGCGAAACGGTCGGCATCGCTTGGCGCGCGAAATACGTCTTCGCATAACTCGAGCCACCTGGAATCAAGCACCTCTTCGGCCGGCACCGTCTGATCAAGATAGGCACTCATGTCGCGTCCTGTCAGAGCGGTCACCGCTTCCGGATACAGCACCAGCATCATTACATGCACCGGCCCCGGATTCCAGCTTACCGGCGGAGTCTGGAAGGGGCCGCTGAATATCAGATTCGGCAGCATTGCTCCGGGCGCCCCCTCTTGCGGCGGCTCGACCATGTTCCCGCATCCCTCGAAGAACCAGGTGAGTGTGCACATCGGGGTTGCCGGGAAATAGTTGTAGCGCTGGGCGTCGGTAAGTGTGAGGTGACGCGTGTCCCGTATAACGACACCGAGTACACAACCGGATAGCGATACGCGCGGCAGGAAAAATGCCGTGGAGGGGCGGGAATCCGGATGCGAAGCGGGTAATTGAGCGTTAGGCAATGTTTGAATTTCGTTCACGACAATCTGGTTGATTGGCTGTTTGGCAATCAAACTAAGTAGGAACATGTCGCAATTGTTCTATAGGCAAAACTGTTTGTCCACGAAGATATGGGCGTAAATGACAATTTTTGGGCAAGAAGCCATACCTGTAAAACAGGTTGAGTTATGTCTCAAGCGCCATGTTGAAAGGAGAATCGTGAGTTCAGTTATTCTCAAGCAGGTTAATAAGTCCTACAGCATGGGTGCGATCACCGTGCCGGCCCTGGCAGGCGTCAATCTCGACATCCGTCCTAACTGCTTTACGGTCATCTCCGGGGCATCCGGTAGTGGCAAGACTACCTTGCTGAATATGATCGGCTGCATCGATCGCCCTGATGCCGGCGAGATCATTCTTGGTGCGCGTTCGGTCAATGCCATGTCGGATAATGAATTGTCCGATTTCCGCGTGCGCCATCTCGGTTTCATTTTCCAGAACTTCAATCTGTTGCCGGTATTGACGGCATATGAAAACGTCGAATACCCGCTGCTATTGGCCAAGATACCGGCACGGGAGCGCAAGCAGCGCGCGATGGCTTTGCTGGACGCAGTGGGGTTGGCGAACAAGGCTGGCAACCGGCCCGGGCAGCTTTCCGGCGGCCAGCGGCAGCGTGTGGCTATTGCGCGCGCGCTGGCTACGTCGCCGCAGCTGGTGCTGGCTGACGAGCCGACTGCCAACCTCGACAGTGAGACCGGCGCGGCCATCATTGCCTTGATGCGCAAGATGCAGCATGAGCACAAGGTGTCGTTCGTCTTTTCCTCCCACGATCCCAAGGTGTTGGCAGAGGCCGACGATGCAGTGTTTATTCGTGACGGCCGCATCACGGGTATCGAGCGGCGCGCGGCGGCGCCGGAAAGGTTTGCATGATGGTATTTTCACTCGCACTGCGCAATTTATTGCGCAATCGGCGTCGCTCGTTGACGACCTTGTCGGCGATGGTGGTTGGGTTGGTGTCGATGCTGATCTTCGGCGGCTATGCGCGTAACGCGATTCTCGCTACCCAGACCGGTTACGTGCAATACCACGGCCATCTGCAGATTCAGCACAAAGGCTATTTCCTGTATGGCAGCGGTAATCCGGTGGCTTACGGCATTTCGGATTATCAGCGCATCATCGATGCGGTAAAGAAGGACCCGGTATTGCAGCCGATGCTGGTGGTTGTTACACCTAGCCTGCGGCTGAATGGCATTGCGGGTAATTTCTCGAATGGCGTATCGAAAGGAGTTGTCGCTGCCGGCGTGATGGCGGACGACCAGAACAAGATGCGCAAGTGGGACGATTACGGCAGCTTGAGTTATGCGCCCCCGATTGCTCTGGCCGGCACGCCGTCCGATTCGGCGGTCATCGGCACCGGCGTCGCACGGCTGCTGCAAATGTGCGCGCCGCTGAAGCTCAAGGACTGCCCGTCGGCGGAAGAGGTTGGCGCTTCCGGCAGCGTGAGCGGCAACGCGCCTGACGCGCCGGCTGACATCGCGGTCTTGTCGGCGCTCGAACAGGCCAATGCGCCGCGTGCCGACGCCACCCATATCGAACTGCTGGCGGCGAACGTGCGCGGTGCGCCCAACGTCACCGGACTGAACGTCGCACGGGCGGAAAACTGGGGCGTCAAGGAAATCGACGACTCGCTGATCGTCATGCATCTGGACCAGGCGCAGCGCCTGGTCTTCGGCGGCGCCGCCCCGCAGGTAACGGCGATCCAGCTCCAGCTGGCTCATACTGCGCAGATTCCAGCCGCGAGAGCGCGCCTCGAACGATTGCTTGCAACCGAGTTCAAGGGCATGCCGCTCGAAATCCTGGACTACGAAACGCTGACGCCGATCTACAAGCAGGTCATCCAGTTCTTCGACTCGATATTCGGCTTCATCTCGATCCTGATCTACGTGATCGTGCTGTTCACGGTCGGTAACACGATGAGCATGGCGGTGGTCGAGCGCACGACCGAAATCGGCACCCTGCGCGCCATCGGCCAGCGGCGCGGCGGCATCCGCAGCCTGTTCGTCTGCGAAGGTGTGCTGCTGGGACTGATCGGCGCGGTATCGGGTATCGCCATCGCCTTGCCGATTGCTTATGTGATCAATCACAGCGGCATGACCTGGGCGCCGCCCGGGTATTCGTACGAATACCCGGTCATGGTGCGGGTATGGGGCGACAACAAGCTGATGTTTGGCACGGCGATCAGCCTGGCCATCGTGACCGTCATTTCCGCCTGGTGGCCGGCCAACCGTGCTGCAAAGCTCAACATCGTCGATGCGTTGCGCCACGTATAGAGCTCCACTCTCCTTGATTCAGACCATCCAAGGGAATAACGCGATATGAAAAAGCGGCAATTTATAAGCGCTGTCTTGTTTGCGGTTTGGGGATTCAGTACCGGCACCGCATGTGCCAAACCCGGCGCGCAGGAAATCCTTGCGGCCAGCGACGCCGTCCGCAATCCCGATCATCCGTTCGGTTTGACGACGACGCTGACCGAGTACCGCAACGGCAAGCAGACCGACGTCAGTACGCTCGCCGTGTATTCAAAGGCGGACAAGGACAGCGGTCAGTTTCGCAGCCTGATCCGCTTCGTCGCCCCGGCGCGGGACGCCAACAAGCTGATGCTAAAGTCGGGCAACGACCTGTGGTTCTACGATCCGGCCAACAAGGCCAGCATCCGGATTTCACCGCAGCAGCGCCTGCTTGGCCAGGCGGCGAACGGCGACGTCGTCACCTTCAATCTCGCCAAGGATTATCGTGCCACGCTGGTGGGCGAAGAGGAGGTGCTGGACGGCGACCGGCAGAAGCGGAACTGCCACAAGCTGGCGCTCGAGGCGATCAAGCCGGACGTGACCTATTACCACATCGAAGTGTGGATCGACACCTCCAGCAATCGCCCGGTCAAGTCCCGCTTCTACAGCGAAAGCAATCGGCTGCTGAAAACCGCCTATTACCGCCAGTACGAAAAGCAGTTGGGAGCCGAGCGGCCGACCGAAACCGTGATCATCGACGGCCTGGATCCGCAGTGGGTAACGGTGCTGCGCTTTACCAATTGGGCAGAGCGAGAGGTGCCCGAGGCTTGGCTGCAGCGCGACTATCTGCCGCGCTTCAAGCCTGAATAGCCGTGCGGCCGGCATTCGCGTTGGCGCTGGCGCTGCTGGCCGGCGCATCCTGGGCGGAAGACCCGGATGAGGCAGCCTTGTCGCTGCCCGGCAGCGCGCATCAGGCAGCCGAGAGCGCACGGGTCTGGCAGTTGTTTGTTGAGGGGGCGGCTGCACACGCGCAAATTCGTAACACCGCGCTCGCCGAAGAGGATCGCTCCACCCAGCGCCTGTCGGTCGACTTGCAGGCCGACGCGACGCTGGCGTCCGGACTGCGCGCCATGCTGGCCGACCGGGTCGACGTCGGCTGGCAGCATCGGTTCGAGCAGCGAAAATCGATTAACACGCTGAAGGAAGCGTACCTCAGCTGGCAGCAGCGCAACGACGTTATCGTCGATCTTGGCTACGTCAATCAGTATTCCGGCGTAGCTTTCGGCTACAACCCGACCGACTTCTTCCGCGAAGGCGCATTGCGCTCGCCTGTGTCGGTCGATCCGACCATCATCAAGAAAAACCGTCAGGGCAGCGCAATGCTGCGCGGGCAGATGCTGTGGGACGGCGCCTCGCTGACGGCGCTGTATTCCCCCGCATTGAGCGATCCTCCCAGTTCCCCTGCTTACCTGCCCGACTGGGGAGCGACCAATCAGCGCGACCGCGGCCTGCTGATCTTCAGCAAGCGGATCAGCGAAGATCTGCACCCGCAGTGGCTGCTGTACAAGAATCAGGGTGCCTCGCCGCAGTTCGGCATGAATCTGACCAAGCTGATCAATGACGCGACGGTGGCCTATTTCGAATGGTCAGGCGGACGCAGTCCGCTGCTGCTGGCGCAAGCCTTGGGTCAAGACGGGGACAAGGCATTCCGCAACCGCATTGCGACCGGCCTGACCTACACCACCAGCCACAAACTCTCACTGACCTTTGAATATCAGTACAACGGCGCCGGCCTTGAAAAGGCGCAGTGGGATGCACTGCCGAGGGTGTCACTGCCAGCCTACGTCCGTTATCGCCAGTTTGCGCAATCGGCGCAGGAAATGCCGACACGCCATGCAGCGTTCTTCTATGCGACTTGGCAGGACATGCTGGTCAACCATCTTGATCTGGCGGCGATGGTCCGCCGCAACAGTGATGATCACAGTCGCCTTTCCTGGATTGAGCTCCGCTACCGTTGGACGCACGATGAAATCACCTGGCAATGTCAGGTCGATAGTGGCGATTTGTTCAGTGATTACGGCGCTTCACCTTTACGCAAGGCTTGGGAGGTTTCATATCGGCATTTCTTTTGAGCGAAACAGGCTGTCGCGGTGAGTCGGTCGCCGCGCGTAACGGCAGAGTGCCGTACATAACGGCGAATCCTGTCCGTAGAAATAACAATTACCCCCAAAAAATCAGTTAATGCGACGCATACTTCTCCCACTTCTTCTGCTTCTTCCGTGCAGTGCCTTCGCTCTGGAGCAAGACATTTTGAATGCACTCGAATCTGTCGCCGGCATCTACAGCAGCATCTACATCCATGAAGCAGGCCACGCGATGGTCTACAAAGCCCTGGGCGCATCCGACATCACCATTGAAGTGCCGCGACGCGGAACGATCTTCAGTGGACAGACCTCAGGCAATTTCGCTCCCCCCCTCACTCAAGGCCAGGAGAGACTTGTCGCAATCTCTGGCCTCGCCGCAGCAAACCTGGCAGGGGAGCTTGTGCTGCAGCACAAAGGGCTTCGTGGTTCACCGTATGCACAGGCGATTCTTGGCACATCCGTGATTTCAAATTTGATTCACGTAACGCACTACTACACGAAGATTCGAGGAGTCGATGGTTATGCTGGGAATGACATCGACCAGTATGAATTGGCAGGAGGAAATCCGCACCTCATGTCTGCCTTACTCTCTGGATACACAGTGTGGACACTGCATCGAATGCGAAAGCAGGAGGTTCCGCTGTTCTATTTTGACCTTCGTTTCTAGGCGATGAGGCCCATCCCATCATTCCAGCAAATCGCCTTCGGCGGCCACTGAATTTCAATGTTGGGCTGCGTCATGACATCCGCTTCGTTTCATCATTTCTGGTTGCTCCATCTTTTCTGAAAGCACGCTTCATGAAATCACGCATTCTTTTTCTATTTCCTTGCTGCCTGCATCTTTTGGCTGCTTGCGGTAGTGTTCGTCTTCAAACCCTAAGTGAGGCCACAAATGAAGTGAATAAGTCATTTCAATATCAGGCCGAGCGTCAGTGCGATAAATACGACGGCCAACAAAAATACGACTGCAAGCGCCAAGTGAGGAACGAATATGAAGCACAAAGGCGGGTGAATTCAGAAACAATCCG
Organism: Noviherbaspirillum sp. UKPF54; assembly: GCF_007874125.1. NCBI lineage: Bacteria > Pseudomonadati > Pseudomonadota > Betaproteobacteria > Burkholderiales > Oxalobacteraceae > Noviherbaspirillum > Noviherbaspirillum sp. UKPF54. The sequence continues at coordinate 3,463,841 of NZ_CP040128.1, forward strand.
ATGAAGTCAATTTTAGGTAGTTCAACTTGTTGGTCGAGCACACCGCCGACGTTGAAACCATCCGGGGTATCTTGCTGATCGTCTTCACTCCGCGCGCCAGAGCAGAGGACGGGATAAGGTCTTGCAATCACGCATATAGTGGATTACAAGACCTGACCAGAATGGCCGCCACTCAACACCCTCCATTACATCGATAATTTCGCTTACAGGAACTGTCACATGCGCATACTGAAATTTACTCTAGTGGCCTTGACCGCGTTCATGGCCTGCGTGTTCGCCTTCACCCACTTCGCACCGGAACGCGCCACCGCCATTCTGCTCGACCTCGACCGCTCCCGTTCCGGCATGGTCCGCAAGGAAATCGACTTGCCCAACGGTTTGCACTACGTTTATCTCGAAGGCGGGCAAGGCGAGCCGCTGATGCTGTTGCACGGCTTTGGCGCGGACAAGGATAACTTCACGCGCGTGGCGCGCCACCTGACGCCCCGCTACCACGTGATCGTGCCGGACCAGATCGGTTTTGGCGAATCGTCGCACCCGCCACAAGCCGACTATACGGCCCTTTCGCAAGCCGGCAATCTGCATGCGCTGGCACAGGCTCTCGGCATCAAGCAGCTGCACCTGGGCGGCAGCTCGATGGGCGGGCAGATCGCGCTGACCTATGCATCGCTTTATCCGGATCAAGTCGGCAGCCTGTGGCTGCTGGCACCGGCTGGCGTGTGGAGCGCCCCGCCCGGCGACCTGGCAAAAAGCATGCAGCGCAGCGGGAAAAACACGCTGCTGCCGAAAAACGAGGAAGAGTTTGCGCGCCTGTTCAGCTTCGTGATGAGCGATCCGCCCTATATTCCGCGCTTTGTGAAGAACGTGATCGCGCAGGAAAGCATCGTCAATTACGATTTGCATGCGCGTATTTTTGAGCAAACCAAGAATGACAATACGCTCGAAAAGCGTGTCGCGGGACTGCAAACGCCGACCCTGATCGTATGGGGTGAGCAAGATCGCGCGCTGCATGTTGACAGCGCCGCGATCCTGCATAAACTGCTGCCACGCTCGCAAGTGATTATCCTGCCCAACGTCGGCCACTTGCCGATGATAGAACGCGACGAGAAAGTCGCGGCCGACTACCTTCAGTTTCGCGCCGGACTGGCCAAGCCTTAGGCAGGCTTACTGCTCTCTACACATCCAACCCGTGCCCCCTATTTTTATCTGTGCGTAAAGCCGGTCTTGCAATCACTGAAGGCTGTCCCCTACCTCACATACAGATATTCACCGAGGAAATGTTGGCTATCCCAGCTTTGAATTGGCATTGCTGCCCGGAAGTCCGTATTCTGGTTTCCAACGTATCAATGATTTGGAGCCCGCCATGGAATATCTCGAATTTTTGTCCCTCGGCGTCGCCGTTGCCGGCGTCGGCCTGCGCTGCTATTTCTTAATGAAAGAGAAAGCCGCCCTGCGGGCAGAGGCCGAGCAGCATCTTTCGCCGCGTGCCCAGCGCGTACAGGAAGCAACGATCGCACGCCGCCTGTTAAGCTACCACCGTGGATTCTTCCACGCCTGATCGCAAGGCGAAAGCAAAATAACGGGGCGCTGGCTCCGCTCCTTGATTCACAATCGCAGATGGATGGTGAGCAGCCGCCGGTTTAGTGCACACCATGCACCTCGGAATCGAAGTGGACGATGCAGTCCATCGCGCCCCCGGAAACTACCCGGCGGGCAAGCAGTGCGACCTCTCACGCCTGCTTGCGTCGGATGGGAACAGCTGCCTTGAAATCTCTGTTCCCCCGACGAACTCAAACGCTTAATTGGACATGAGCACTGGTACGGTCATGTGCCTGAGTATGTAGCGGGTTCCAGCGCCGCGACTCATAAACGGCAATCCGATATGTCCCTGGGCGCCCATGACGAGCAGGTCTGTCGCAAGGTCGGTGGTTGCGTTGAGCAGCATGTCCATGATGCCGATGTCAGTGACCAGCATGACTTGCGATTGGGCTTGGATATCGTGGCAGGCCAGATGGCGAATGACATGATCGCATGCGCTGCGTCCCTCTTCCGCGTTGGTGGCAAACGACATGACGGTCGCCTTTTCACACCCTTCCATCAATGGCAGTGCGTCGTTGAGTGCACGGGCCGCCTCACGCACATTGCTCCATGCAACGAGCGGGCGTTTGCCGACTTCGGTGAACTTGCCGATGTAAGGGATAATCAGTACGGGGCGTCCGGCATTAAGCACGACTTCTTCGGTCAGATCGGCAGGAACACTAGGGCTGATCTTGTCGTCATTCTGCCCCATGATGACAAGGTCGGCGTGGCGCGCCCAATCTGTCATCCGTCGCACCACTTCAGCTTCGCTGCCGCGATTAATGTCGTGCCACTCGGCCTGCGGCAAGCCGGCCGCGGCTGCCTCAAATGCAGCCTTGCTCGCCTCTGCGGCGGCGGCGTATTCCGGGGTGGGCCAAGAGGACACCACGCCTACGCTCTGCGATTGCGCCAGCTGCCCAAACACCCCAACCAGGCGCGCTTGGTGCATGCGCGCAAGCGATACGGCCAAAGCCAGCCTGCAAGAAGTACGCTCGCTTTGATCCAGGTGAACCATCAGATTTTTCAATGACATACCTTATCCTCCACGACGTCGACGCTGCTCAGTGTAGATGTAATTAATGTGTTGCACAACGAAACTTTCCCTGAATTACCCGCGGCTTCGTGATCTGTTGCCCGCTCTATCGAGGGCGCGAATACCAGCGAGAGAGGAGACTGTACTCCCTCGTCATAGGGACGTGTTGATTGCCTGCAATGGGCGAGAGCAATTTTGCAGGCAGGTCTTCGGTGTCCGGTTACGTTCAGCAAGCAGATCGACGAAGAAAGATGGCAAGGAAAGACGATAGACGGCCGAAAGCGGACAGCTACCCCACGTCAAGATTGCTGTTCGAAATCCATGGCTTCGACTTCGTCATCTGAAGCAAGCGGTTTCCCGAATGCCTGGAGCCAAAGGTAGCCTGCCCCCTGCTGTCAGCGGCGCGAGGAAGATTGCCATCTTCGATGAAGTGACAAGTTCTGGTTGTCCGACGAACGCAAGGTTCGTAATAAAGATAGACATCTAAATCCAATGCCACCGAGCAGACCCGCTCCGCTCTGCCCCGCCTGCCGACGCTGCCCAATAGCTGCATCGGGGAGTGGCTGCCGCATCACTGGATATCGGCCGACTATTCTTTCCATTAAGGGAAGGTCAAGTCCAAACCGAGCCTTCTGGCAAGGACGAAGGTGACGAGCACCAGGCCCAGGAGCGATAGCATGAAGACTGCGGCCACCTTGCCGCCCGCGCGTAGCAACGCGCGCTTGTCCATCTCCTTCGGTCCTTGATCGTAATGCCACTTGATGGCGAAGAACATGCCCGTGCCTAACGCGAGAACCTTGAACGTACCGGCGACTATAGGGAACCAATCCATGATTTTGAGTATTTCCAGGCTATTACTTGGCACTATCTATCGTGAAGAGCATTACCTCAAAACGCTGCTTCAACAGCTTCTTTTTTGTTCAAACCATCTGAAACGTCAGCGAAAAGCCATGCAAGTATGATCCTGCTGCACGTTCTGAGGCATTCTACTTAAAAGCAAATTCCATACATCGAGACAAAATGTCCCAGTTGAAATCTATGCAAGATGATGATTTGCCAACTTGGTAGCCGCGATTGGCCGTGCACGGCGGACTGCGTTTCCTGCAAATTGCGGATGCGCTGCAGGCGGCAGTGGTCGTATTCCTTCGCTTAATTCAACTCACTGGGAAGTGGTGATGAAACACTTTAACCTGCCGCTCGACGCTGCCACGCAAGCGTGTCGGTCAGCGCTAGCTACATTGAACGGCAGCTTCCCCACTTGCCGGGAGGCGGCTTTGGGTCGTTCTCGCTGCCCCGCAGCCGAGGACCGGCCGGCTGGAACCAGACGCAGACTGGTCATCACGGGAAGCACATCCAGGCAGCGAGATCGGCCGCAAGCAGATGTACCATGGAAGAGTGTTCGGACGTCGGCATACCATACAGAGGAACCCAGACAACTGCTTAACTGGGTATCCAATAAGTCAGGCCGCTCACGCGTTTCCAACCATCAATCCTAAAGATGAAGCTTCATGGCCAAGTACCTGATCTCTTTCCCCAGCGCGGCGATGGTAGTACCCGATGGCGAGTGGGACGCGGTAAGCCGCGACGCGCACGCCGTGATCCATGAAGCTAAGGCCGCTGGCGTCTACGTCTTTAGCGGCGGCATCGACGAAGACGTTCCGCCCGCGCTTGTTTCGGCCGACGGCACGGTCGCCGAGGGCGGCTACCCGTGGGCTCCCCCGCTCAATGGCGGCTTCACCGTGCTCGAACTGCCCTCGCGCGAGGAAGCCGTCGCGTGGGCCACGCGCTTCGCGACGGCTTGCCGCTGCGACCAGGAGCTGCGTGTCTTCGGGTTCGACCCGCAGTCGTGACGACGGCATAGAAATGGCGCAGAAAATGCGGCCAGATTCAGATGTTGAATCGAGCCGAGAATGACCGCTATCGTTAAGGCCGACCGGCCGATTTGGGTCGGCAGTTCTCCTTCATCCCGCTCTAGTGGTCGTCTGAAAGGCAGCCGATAGCTGCCGTCTCCTCAAGCGTGCCTTCCAGGCACTACCGGCCATGAGTGGACTGTTCCTCAATAAGCGGATGAACCGCCTTTCAAAAGAAAGATATGCCTTGGGTTGGCGCAGGCCGGAACACCCGGCCGGGGCTAGGGCTGCACCGCGCCACTGAAGCCGACGAGTGAATGGGTGGATGCCCAACGCATCGAGCCGGCATCGACGGACGTTGGCCACCAGACCCGTTTGGTTCCCGCTGGGCGTCGGCCGTTTCATGCATGGAAACAAATCCTTACCTTATTGGTTTTGACGCAATAACACGGTTTCCACTACGCTCCAATGCTTCCAAGATTTACGAACCATCAGAGCATCCCGGGAACACCCATGCGTAGCGTCACTTTTCTCCTTGCCTGCTGTCTGGTCGCCAGCGCGCACAGTGCCGATCTGTCCTCTTCCGGGGCCAGCACCGCGCAACCTGCCGCTGACATGAGCGGGCCGACGCATGAGATCACGGCGCGCGCCCTCGCCCTAGTAGGAAGCAAATATCGCTTCGGCGGCACGTCTCCGGGGCGCGGCTTTGACTGTAGCGGCCTGGTGGACTACGTCTTCCACGACACGGCAGCGCAGGAGCTGCCGCGCACCGCGGCTGAGATCAGTCGGGTGGGAGAGAAAGTTGACATCGACCAGCTGCAACCGGGCGACCTGGTGTTCTTCAACACATTGCGGCGTGCGTTTTCCCACGTCGGTATCTACTTAGGCGGCAACAAGTTCATCCACGCGCCCCGCTCGGGCGCGAAGGTGCGCGTGGATGCGTTGGACCTGGCTTACTGGAAGAAGCGTTTCAACGGTGCGCGCCGGATACTGAGCTTTAAGCAGCCAACGCAGCTCGCTAATGTCGATGATCGGGTGACGATGTATCTTTTTTAGCGTGCCTGCCTCGTCGCGTCACTAGCGTGGTGGCGGCGGTTCCCTTGATAAAGATAGAAGAGATACCGCAGGCGTGGAACCGGCAGCAGCAGGTGCCGCGCCTGCCAGATGATCGACACGGGTACCAGGGCTCAATGGTTGAGGTTCGCCACGTAGTCAGTGGGACACCAAGCACTTTGGTCTGTAATTTGCCGGGAATCAGACACTTGAGGCGAGAGAGGCACCATCTGGTCCCGGCCAATACCGGCCTGTCGACGTAGCCCGATGACCGCCAAAAGCCGACGTTGCTAATTTTGGGTGGCAGATCAATGCAGGGGAGACTGAACCTGCATAGCGCTAGAATGTAGATATAACTCTGCGGGGAGAGCATGGGAAATGTGATGATTTTAGGACTGGGCGGAGCAGGCTCATCTATGGCGACCCAGATGTACGTACCACTAAATACAGAAATCGTGCTGGCGAATACGGACGTCAAAGCGCTTTCTAAGTATGAGAATTTCCAATGTATTGCTCTGGGGGCCACGAACGGGGCGGCGCAGAGGGCGTTCAATCCTTCGATAGTGCGCAAAGCAGTCGAGGAATCCCTGCCGGAATTGGAAGCCGCAATTGGAAAACCTGAGTGTCTCATTCTCGTCGTTGGCCTTGGAGGAGTAACTGGCACAGTATCTGCGGCAGTTCTTGCCAAGCGGATGAAAGAGCGCAGTATCCCTGTAGTCGTCGCAGCAACTGCTCCATTCAGTATCGAGGGAGAACGACGTAGGATTGCGCAGCAGGCTGTCCAAGACTTGAACAGCTTGGACCTCCCGACATTGGTGGTCGATCTTGCCGATTTCGAGAAAAGTCATGGGGATAAGCCTATGGTCGATGTTTTTCGAAACGCGGTCCAAACACTGACTCAGATGGTGCAATCACATGTGAACGAAGCTGAGTTACATGTATGAGCACTGATCCCAATTTGCATACCCTCGAATACGACCATCTTTTAGACAAAATTGAGCACTATCGTCGCTATGATCGAATGCGTCCCTGGATAGGAAATGGTTACCCTTCCAGAGTTGCAAAGTATTGCTGGTGGCTGAGAGTCATTATGTAGGGCGGGAATTTAAGTTTCACCTAGATCCAGCTAAATGGTATGCCGGGGTGGATACTGAAACCTCAAAAGGTTTTTGGACGCGAGACATTATTTCCAATGGCATCAAAAACAAGTGGCGAAAAAAAGAAGCAATTCTCTACCGGAACATCGATAGCGCATTGCGTACCAGCAGTCTATTTTCCCCTTGTCCAGCCAATGCCTTCACGGAAGTAGCATTCATGAATTACTTTCAACGGCCGGCCGATACTAACGGAGACTCCATTCAGGTTCACCAACAAGACGCGCAGGTGGCGAACGAGGTTTTCCGAGCAGTGGTCCACGCGATTAGTCCTGATATCGTCATTTTCTGCAGTTCGCTCGCGTACCGAAATGCAAAAAAATTTGAAGTGCCGAATTTTTTGAATTTGCGGAACGTACTATGTGGGCACGTACCCCATGCAGGGATGCCTTGGTGGAATCGGGTTGCGAAGAAATATGGCGGCAGAACCGGCAAACAGGTGTTTGCCGATTTCATTGAGCAAAAGGTACTTCTGGAATTGAAAAGGACCGCTTAAGTGATGCATATGATGGTGTGTCCACGGTCAGTCTTTTTCACCGAGTAAAGCCGCCGGTACCGCGAAAACGCCGACCGAGCACATCTGCAATAAGCGTCCGGGCATCTACAAGCACGTCCATTGATTTAAAGCTAATCTGCAAAAGTGAATCGACCTCGGTTCCGTAGTCAATATAAGGCTTCTCATTGACTCTGCAGGCGAATGGCCGCTTTTAGGGGCTGGCAATGGCGCGTTTGGGTCGGAATCTGTCATTCACTGAGGCTTGGCAATGACTGAAGAACGGTCTATTACAGCCGGCCGTCATGTCTGCATCGTGCCCTGTGGTATCGGATTTGCACTTCACCTGCGTATCACCCCAGTACCCGCACTAGCCCAGCCCCATCAACTTCATGCGCCCAGGCGCTTTTCCTTCCGCATTCTACGAAGCGTAGATGCGTCGATTGCCTCATCAAAAATTTTCCACGCTTGCTTGCAGGCCGTGCTGAACAAGTCCGGCCGCCCCCAAGAACGCGCCCCCGCACCAGCCCGTTCACCAATAAAAAAGGCCGGCGATTTGCACCGCCGGCCCAAAGATCTCAACGAAAGCAGTGGAAGACGATCCGCGTTCCGCGAGATGGAGGGGGAGACAAGGCCCCTGAAACTTAAATTGATGACAGCTTGAACACCCAGACCGAACCGCCCTGCTCCAGGAAGTTCACGCGCTTGGCGACTTCGCCGCCCCACAGCGGCACCGCGCCGCCCCAGCCGGATACCACCGCCACGTATTGCGTGCCGTTTTCCTGCCAGGTGATCGGGGGCGCAACCACGCCGGAGCCGGTCTGGAACTTCCACAATTCCTTGCCCGTCTTGGCGTCGAGCGCTTTCAGGTAGCCTTCCGGCGTGCCGTAGAACACCAGGTCGCCGGCGGTGGTCATCACGCCGCCCCACAGCGGCGCATTGTTCTTCGCTTCCCACACGATCTTGCCGCTCTTCGGGTCGATCGCGCGCAGCGCGCCGATGTAATCCTCATGCAGCGGCTTGATGGTGAAGCCGGCGCCGAGGTAGGCCGCGCCCTTCTTGTAGCTGATCGGCTCGTTCCAGATTTCCATGCCCCACTCGTTGGCCGGCACGTAGAACATCTGCGTCTTCGGGCTGTAGGCCATCGGCATCTGGTTCTTCCCGCCAAGGAAGGACGGCGCGGAGAACACCGATTCGCCCTTCTTGCCGTCGCTGCCCTTGGTCGGGTCGCCCGGGCGGCCGGTCGGCGAGTAGTTCGGGCGGCCGGTCTTGAGATCGATGCTGGTGGCCCAGGTGATCTTGCGCACGAACGGGAAGGCGTTTTCCAGCTTGCCGTTCTTCGCGTCGATCACGTAGAAGAAGCCGTTGCGGTCGGCCTTGCCGCCCATGCGCTTGCCGTTCATGTCGAACGTGACGAATTCATTGACGCCGTCGAAGTCCCAGCCGTCGTGCGGGGTGGTCTGGTAATGCCACTTGATCTGGCCGGTCTCGACGTCGAGCGCCACCGTCGACGAGGAATACAGGTTGTCGCCGGGGCGCAGGTGGCTGTTCCACGGCGCCGGGTTGCCGGTGCCGAAGTAGGCCAGGCCGGTGCTCGGGTCGTAGGTGCCGCCCAGCCAGGTGGCCGCGCCGCCGGTCTTCCACAGCTCGCCCGGCCAGGTCTTGTTGGTGGTGCCGGTGATGCCGTTCTCGATCTGCTTGCCGTCCTTGTCGTACTTGTAGCCCATGTGGCCTTCCACCATCGGGCGCATCCACACCAGTTCGCCGGTGCGCGGGTTGCGCGCCTCGACGCGGCCGACGATGCCGAACTCGCCACCGGACACGCCGGTCAGCAGCAAGCCCTTGGCGATCAAGGGCGCGGCGGTGTTCGAGTAGCCGGCCTTGTAGTCGTCGATCTTTTCCTTCCACACCACCTCGCCGGTCTTCTGGTCGAGCGCGACCAGCTGGGCGTCGAGCGTGGCGAAGATGACGAGGTTGTCGTACAGCGCGGCGCCGCGGTTGACCACGTCGCAGCAGGGCATGATCGCTTCCGGCAGGCGGTGCTCGTACTTCCACAGCTTCTGGCCGGTCTTGACGTCGAGCGCGTAGATGCGCGAGTAAGACGCAGTGACGAACATGACGCCGTCGTGGATCAGCGGCTGCGACTCCTGGCCGCGCTGCTTTTCACCGCCGAACGAGAAAGACCACGCCGGCACCAGGCGCGAGACGGTCTTGGCGTTGATCTGGGTCAGCGGCGAAAAGCGCTGGCCCTGCTGGCCCATGCCCCAGCTCAGCACCTCTTTACCGCTCCTGGCGTCGCCCTCGATCATCGCGTCGGTGACGCCGGCCGCCTGCGCGCCGCCGGCGACAACCAGCGCCGCCAGCACGGACCATCGGATCGGATTGGATTTCTTCGTTTTCATTGCTCCTCCTTGTTGTAGTGAAAGAATGCTCAAACTACTGGCGCACGCACTCGCGCGCCGCCTGCCGCGCCAGCCGTTCGCACTCCTCGTCGGAGAACGGCCGGGTCCGGACGAAAAACCTTTTCCCGGTTCCGTTCTCCAGCGAAAACATGCCGCCGGCGCCATCGAGGACGTCGACGATCAGCTGCGTATGCAGCCAATACTCGGCGTCGTCGCGTCCGACATAAAACGCCGATCCGTGCAACACGCCGAGGCAGACATCGGACTGCCCGATGCTGAATTCGCCCGCCGGATAACACATCGGCGAGCCGCCTTCGGCGCAGTCCCCGGACTGGAAAAAGATCAGCGGGCCGTAGACCCGCATCAAGGTATCGATCAGTTGAACGGCGGCCTCGGTGGCCACCACTCTGGACGGTGTCGTGTGTGCCATATCTGTCCCGCTGCGGTCTAGGTCAGCGTGCTGCGGCCGTCGCCCTGCCGCCGGTTGTACTGTCCTGTGCGAATGTCATGTCGGCCTCCGATGGTCAAATAGGGGATGGGGATGTTCCGTGCGTTGACGGAACAGCCTGTCCTTCGCAATAGGCGTGCCATGTCGCTTCCATCGGCATGGATTGGCATGCAGCGCCCGTGCGCAAGCCGTTTGGCGCATCCCTGCGCCACACGGCGTTCAGCATGGCGCCGGCAGCTGTCATGTTTTTGCGCAGTTCGGCGGACGCTGCTCCAAACTGCAGCAACACGGCGCAAATAACAAAAGGCCTGCCGGGCGATGCGCCGGGCAGGCCTTGCGGCACGTGAAGCAGGCTCAGGGTTTTACCTGCCGCACGCCGTACCTTGCGAAAATCTGCGCCATCTCGCCGGAGGCTTCCAGTTCGTTGACGGCGCTCTGCAGCGCCCGCGCCAGCTCGACGTCGTCCTGCCGCACCGCCATCCCGACCACCCATCCCTGGCGCGGCAGGCGCGCAAAGAACAGGTCCGACAGCGGATAGCCGGGGTCGCCGCGCAGCGCCGACTCGATCTCCGACTGGTTGGCCAGCACCGCGTCGAGCTCGCCGGCCTTCAGCGCGGCCAGCGCGGCGGCAGCGGTGTCGTAGATTTTCACGCTGTCGCGCAGCTTGCCGTCCTGCTCGCCCAGCAGCACCATGGCGGCGATCGACACCTTCTCGGCGCCGACCCGCTTGCCGACCAGGCAGTCGGCCGCTGCGCACTCGGGGATCGCCTGCGCATTGCGCACCAGGCGCACGCGGTCGCGGTAGTACGGGGCGAAGATCGACACCTTCCTGTTTTCGGCCATCAGCGCCTTGTCGACCGGGACATGCATCATCACGTCGGCCGGGCCGTAGCCGAGGTAGTGGCCCTTCCACACCATGTTGCGCAAATCGTCGTTCAGGCTTTCGCCGGCGTCGAACGGCAGCAGGTTCACGCGCAGCCCGAGCTTCTTGGCCAAGGCATTGGCCAAATCGACGTCGATGCCGCCGCTCTTGCCGGAGAAGGGCTGCATGTCGTTGTAGACGGCCACCTTGAGCACGCCGGCGTGGCGCAGCTGGTCGAGGTCGGCGAAGGCGGCCTGCGCGCACAGGCTCAGGGCGCAGAAGAGCGAAAGCAGCAGCGAGCGCCTGGGAAAGGGTTTCATGGTTGTCTCCGGTATTGTTGGTTTATTCAGAAGGTTCGGCGGCGCGCGGTCTTTGCCGGCGCGGCAGGGACGCGGGCGTGCATCCCGCGCCGCCTTCCCTGCATGCGGCGCTTACTTCGTCTCGCGCCGCGTTTCCAGGTAAGCCTTGATCGACCACATCGCTTCCTGGCTCAGCGTGCCTTCGAACGGCGGCATGTAGACCGCGCCGTTGCGCACCTTGCCGTGCCGGGCCGACGTCAGGAAATACTGGTCGATCTCCTTGAAGCAGTCCTGGCGCTTCGTTTCATTCTTCTGGCCCATGCAGTCGCGGTCGAGCTTGCGCAGGTCGGGCGCGATGCCGCCGGAGATCGCCTCGATGCCGTGGCAGCGCGCGCAGTTCTGGTTGAAAGCGGAACTGCCGATGCGGATGGCTTCCGTATTGCCGCGGAACGGGTTCTCGTCGCGCCAGCCTTCGCCCAGCTGCGGCAGGGACTTGGTGTCGACCGGCTGGGGCGTGACGTCGCCGTGCGCGGCGGCGGGCGGAGCATGCATCGCGGCAGCGGACAGCACGACGGCCAGCGAGCACAGGGTGAGAGAGATTTTCATGTTGCCTCCTTAACGTTTTAGTGAATTGGGTCACCACGTCGAGGCAAGGAGCGTGCCACTGGATTTCGAGCGCCGTGCGCGGGCCGCTCCGCGGCGCACTGGTGCAATATGGGACAGCGGTGCTAAAAGCTGACACAGTGGCGCACGCAAAAAAAAGCAGGGCCCGCGCCCTGCCTTTTTAAAGAAGATCGTATCTGGCTATTTCGCCAACTCCTTCTCCTGCAGCGCGCGCCACATCACCTTGCCGGTGGCCGACTTCGGCAGCGCGTCGACGAATTCCACCTGCTTCGGCACCTTGTAGGCGGCCATCTTTTCATGCGCCCATCGCATGATCTCTTCCTCGGAGGCGTCGGCGCCGGGGCGCCTGACGATCACCGCCTTCACCGTTTCGCCGCGATACGGATCGCGCGCGGCGATGATGCAGCATTCCTGCACCGCCGGATGCTGGTACATCGTCGATTCCACCTCGGCCGGCCACACCTTGAAGCCGGAGGCGTTGATCATGCGCTTCAAGCGGTCGGTGAAAAAGAAGAATCCGTCCTCGTCCATGTAGCCCAGGTCGCCGGAACGGAAGAAGCGCTTGCCGTCGAGCTCGGCGAAGGCCTCGGCGGTCTTTTGCGGATCGTTCCAGTAGCCCTGGAACACTTGCGGGCCGTGGATCCAGATTTCGCCCACCTCGCCCTGCGGCAGTTCCTGGAAGGTGACCGGATCGACGATGCGCGAATCGACGTTCAGTTCCGGGATGCCCAGGCACTGCTGCTTCATGCGCTGCGGCGGATTGATGTGGGTGGCCGCCATCGTCTCCGACAGGCCGTAGCCTTCCATGTAGGTCTGTCCGGTCAGCTCCAGCATCTTTTGCGCGATCGCCGCCGGCATCGCCGCGCCGCCGCCGGACACGCGGCGCAGCCCGGAGATGTCGTATTCCGGCAGGCGCGGGTTGGACAGGAAATCGATCATCATGGTCGGGATCAGGGTCCAGGTGGTGACCTTGTAGCGCGTGATCAACTGCCCGGCCGCGTCGCGGTCCCAGCGCGGCAGCACGACGATGGCGCCGCCGCAGTAGATCATCGCGTTCATCACCGACTGCATGCCGGTGACGTGGAAGAACGGCAGCACCGCCAGCGTGACATGGTCCGGCACCACCGGCGCCGACCAGGTCGGGCTGGCCACCGCGTTGAACATCACCGAGCGGTGCGTATGCACGCAGCCCTTCGGCTTGCCGGTGGTGCCCGAGGTGTATGGCATGCAGGCCAGGTCATCGGGGCCGGCCTCGTGCGCGCGCGGCGCCTGCTTCTGGCCGAGCGCATCGCGCCACGCCACCACGCCGGGCATGGCCGGCACCTCGCGCGGGGCGCGCACGAAATCCGGCACGGCCAGGTCGGTTTCAGCCGTTGCGTAGTCGGAATAGGTCGCCACGATCGCGTGCGCCAGGCCGGTGGTGCCGACCAGCGGGGCGGTGCGCGCGAAGATTTCCTGCGACACGATCGCCACCTTGGCGCCGCTGTCGTCGATGTAGTGGCGCAGCTCGTCGGTCATCAGCATCGGATTGACCGGTACCACCATCGCGTCGGCGCGCAGGATGGCGTAGTAGGCGATGATGAATTGCGGGCTGTTCTGCATGTTCAGCAGCACGCGGTCGCCGCGCTTCACGCCGCACGCGTTCTGCAGATAGCCGGCCAGCGCCAGCACCTCCGCGTGCGCCTGCGCATAGCTCAGCACGGTATCGTAGAAAATGATCGCGGGCCGGTCCGGATAACGGCGCGCGGAAATATCCAGGTTCGCATACACGCTCGTGTCGGGCGTGCTGATGGCATACGGCAGCCCGGCGGGCCAATGGGGAAAGTGCGTGGTGTTCATTGTCTCTGCTGTTTTTATAGGTGGAATTCGATTATAGGTGCGCACTAGAAATATGCTTTACTGCGGCGCAACACCATTGTGCGCCCGCCCTCGCCGCCGTGAATGTCAAATCCTTGACAATGTGCGCGCGGCATCGTCCCCGGGCAATTGCGGCGCGCATGCCGCGGCGACGGGAACCAATCGCGGCTTGCACCTGCCTACCTCACAAAACCACGAGCAATGGCGAACCAATGAATGCGAAATCGACGTTGACAGTCACACCGCGCCCGCGCGTGGCGCTGGTGCTGCAGGGGGGCGGCGCGCTCGGCGCCTATCAGGCCGGCGTGTACCAGGCCATGCACGAGCACGGGCTGACGCCGGACTGGGTGGTGGGCACCTCGATCGGCGCGATCAACGGCGCCATCATCGCGGGCAACGAACGCGACAAGCGCCTGCCGCGCCTGAAGGAATTCTGGGACACGATCGCGCACAGCGACCTGCTCGACATGCACCAGGTACCGGACGCGGCGCGGCGCTTCAACACCTGGCTGACCACGCTCGACTCGGTGGCGCGCGGCGTGCCGGGCTTCTATGCGCTGCGCTGGATGAATCCGTTCGCCGCCGGCCTGGTGGTGCCGCCGGAAGACGCCAGTTTTTACGACACGACCGCGCTGGAAGCGACGCTCACGCGCCTGGTCGACCTGGAGTGCCTGAACCGGACGAGCGGCGTGCGGCTGACGGTGAGCGCGATCCGCGTCACCTGCGGCCGCCTGGAGAATTTCGACACCGCGCACCACCCGATCGACATCCGGCACGTCATGGCCAGCGGCGCCCTGCCGCCCGGCTTTCCGCCGGTGCGCATCGATGGCGAGCTGTACTGGGACGGCGGCCTGTATTCGAACACGCCGCTGGAATCGGTGCTGGCCGACGAACCGCACGTCGACACGATCTGCTTCATGGTCGACCTGTGGAGCGCGGAAGGGCCGGAGCCGGTCAGCATCGAACAGGTGCACACGCGCCAGAAGGACGTGCTGTACGCGTCGCGGTCGCGGCGGCACATCGACGCCTACCTGCGCGGACACAAGCTGCGGCGGCTGGTACGCATGCTGCGCGCCAAGGTGCCCGACGACCAGTTGAGCGCGGAAGAACGCCAGGAGCTCGACAAGGTCGGCGTCGACACCACCATGCACATCGTGCGCCTGGCCTATGCCGGGCGCGACTGGCAGATGGCGTCGAAAGACTTGAATTTCTCGAAGGGCTCGATCCAGTGGCGCTGGGACCAGGGCTACCAGGACGCCAGCCGCGCCATCGAGGCCGCAGCCTGGCGCAGCGCCGCCCCCGAAGGCGCGGGCGTGCTGGTGCACGAAATCGGCCCGAAGGGCAGCGAACGACGGCTGACCGCGTAGAAGCCCAGGCGGCGCCACCAGCGGTCCGCTTGGAATTTTAGAAACTTATCTACCCGCGCCGGCGTCGAATGGATGCGCCGGCTGCTTCCTCGCTCTTGCAACGCGCAAGCATTTTCCGGCGCAACTTTCCCTGCATCAGTACGCCAAAGAAAATGAATATGTCGATGCGAAACATCCTCCCGCTGGCGCTGCTGTGTTCCTGCTGCATCGCTGCAAACGCCCTCGCCGCCGAAGCGCCGCAACCCCAGAAGCAGCAAGCGAAAAAGGCCGCCACACCAGCCACCGACCGCTCGGGCAAGACGCGCAAGGGCAAGGCTTCCTATTACAGTCACAAGCTTGCCGGCAAGAAGATGGCGGACGGCACGCCGATGAATCCGGATGCCAACATCGCCGCCAGCAAAACTTTGCCATTAGGAACCAAGGCCAAGGTCACCAACCTGGAAAACGGCAAAAGCGCCCACGTCGAAATCAGGGACCGAGGCCCCTACGTGGATGGCCGCATCGTCGACGTCTCTCCCAAGGTAGCCAGGCAGCTCGACATGGATGAACAAGGCGTGGCGCCGGTCGAGGTCAAGCCGACCGAATTGCCGCCGAAGCAGGAATAGCGATTGTCTTTCGACAAGCCGGGAAGCGGCCATTCAACGCTTTGTTTAACGACGCTCGCTTGACGTCGCCGCCAACCTTGATCGGGCGGCGCTCATTAACGCCTTCGTGTAGAAGTGGTGAAAACCATGAAAAGCGTGGAAGGCAAAGCCGAAAGACGCTGCGCCTTCGGAAGAACGAGACAACGGCACGACCGCTGAGCCGAAATAGAGCCGGGTCGCTCGTGCGCCAAGTGGTGCCGCCATGAGCCAGGACCGCGTGCGGCCAAGAAAATCGCGCAACAACAGTTGGTCGGGCTTGCGATCCTCCACGCTCCACACTGCAAAGTTAGATGACGTGCCACTGGCTAGCTCCAGCGCTCCCGCATCGGAAGATGGTCTGCTCGCCAGTAGCGCAAGGATGTACCTTTCCACCTTGAATAATGGGGTGGTGTAAAACGTCGCAACGTACTCTTTGAAGGAGACAATGCGAGGCACATCCATGTGATAGCAGTCGGTGTACGAACCATTCTGTCTATAGCGGTGGAGCGAGGCCTCTGGCGGTAGCTCTATTCGACGAATGGCTGACATGGCAGTTTCAATGGGTGGTTTAACGACGGAGGTCAGGGGCAGGCGGACAGCGTAGCTGGCCGACTGTCCCCTGGACCGAATTGTTGGGCGTCATGGTTTCCTCCACTCCACGGTTGTTCCATCCCAATCTCCTTGCGCTGCGACGTAGCCAAAACGTGCCCTCAAATAGGCACGGTTATTGGGATCACTCCTGATACGGTTGCCAATTGCTGTCTTGAGTTGCTCATGACGGGCACGTTCGTGGGGAAGCGCCGGATGCGATTCAATAGTTACTTCATTGCGCTTGTAGGCCGCATTCCAGCGTAGCCAGATAGCCCAGTCTTCAAGAACAAGCGCGAGAAGTTCATCGCTCACTGGGGAAACAAAATAGGTATCTCCATATTCGTCGGTGCTGTGGTCGAACTCGGCCTCGTAGATATGCGGGATACCGTTTACCTCGGCAATGCCTAGACGGGGACCGTCGTAGTAATCGTTAACGGTAAGAACGCGCTCGGGTTTCATGGCGCCCAACTGGTACTTATACGGACAGGGTGAGCTGATAAGCATGAACACAGGCTGATAAGCATTTTGGTTTGATCCCTCGCAAGCCGCGCCGGTCCTGCGTTTGGCACGATACTGTATAAATAAACAGTAATAAATAATCGTGAAAGACGTCACATCCACTCTTGCTCCATCACAGCCGCCAAAGTTGCTTGATCAGCTGCGTCGTTGCATTCGTGACAGTCATTATAGTGTCCGCACTGAACGTGCTTACGTCTATTGGGCGCGATGGTATATCCGCTTTCATGGCCTGCGCCATCCCATGGATATGGGTGCACCGGAAATCCAGGCCTTCATGTCGTACCTGTTCAATGAACGCAAGGTCGCCGGTGCTACCTATACCCAGGCGCTCTGTGTATTGCTCTTTCTCTACAAGAAGCTGTTGAAGATCGAGTTGCCGTGGATTGACGGCATCAGCCGCCCCAAGAAGCCGGCCAGGCGGCCGACGGTCCTGACCCGGCAGGAAGTGGAAATGATCTTTGCCCAAATGTCCGGCGTCTATGGCTTGATTGCCCGACTGTTATACGGCACGGGAATGCGCCTGATGGAGTGCGCTCAGTTGCGGGTGAAGGACGTTGACTTCCAGCGGCGAGAGATTATTGTGCGACAGGGAAAGGGAGGCAAGGATCGCATCACGATGTTGCCGCTGGCATTAGTTGCACCGCTTCGTGAACAAATTGCCCAAGCCAAATTGCTCTATGAAGAGGATCGACTAAATAAACGGAATAGAGTCATGCTGCCTGGCGCACTGGAGCGTAAGTACCCGGCAGCAGGAACCCAATGGGGATGGTTCTGGGTTTTCCCGTCCGATCACGAATCGACCGACCCGCGCAGTGGTGTCGTCCGGCGGCATCACGTATACGAGCAAACCATTCAACGCGCGATCAAGCAGGCGGTCATCGCGGCCAAGCTGACGAAACCGGCTTCCACGCATACCCTACGGCATAGTTTCGCCACCCATCTGCTAGAAGCAGGATATGACATCAGGACCGTGCAGGAGCTTCTGGGGCATGCGGATGTGTCAACAACAATGATATATGTCCACGTGCTGAACAAGGGCGGACGTGGTGTCGACTCTCCTATCGACCGACCGATGGCGCGCCAAGTAGGCGAATATATGCAATGAGGCGCCAAGTTGTTGAACCGAAGAGCTACTGATGGCCGGTCTCGGTAGTCTCCCACATGAATTCGAATGACAGGTAGCTGGTGCCGAGCAGTCATTTCTGGACGGCACACACCCGCTTCAGTACGCCCCGGACCGGAAGTGCGCCGCTCCAGAAAGCAGACGATCGTCGCCGCATTGATTCGCACGCTGGCATGCTGGCGTTGAACAGGAAGTTAATCTTTATGGCATTTTCTGCAGGTGGCGAAACATCGTCGCCACATTGAATTCATTACCTTTTTCACGCCTGCGGTACTCGACCAGGTCGCCCTTACGAAACTTCGTTCCAGAAAAATCAAAATTCGTCTTGACGACAAAGATGTCCCATTCCTCAAAATCATTGGGGGCGTCAGTTCTGCCTACTCGCATGCGGCCATCCCGGATAAGGGACCATGCCTCCCCCTTGGCCTGGGCTTCCATTTTCTTCAATTTCTCGAAGGTGGGGCAGGCAGCATCCCCGACGGCTTGATCGAGTGCCATTCTGCCGTTTGGGCCATAGAAAATTCCCTCGCATCTGATTGGAGGAAGGCCCGCTCGGGACTCCCATAATGGGGATTTCGGGCCGTACCGGTATCGTTGAGATGCTTCAGGAAACAGCCAGGCTCCTGTGACGTCGGCAGTTTTCGCCGGCCGCAACTCTGGCCGATCGGGCGAGAAAGGACATGGGAACTTGGTGTAAATTACCTTCGAAATGGTGTCTTCCGTAGCCTTGTCCCTGAGGTTGAGGTCGACGCCTTTCAAGCTTTTCATCACCGTGGCGCGGATCGCTGCATGCGACTCATTTTGCGATAGGCAAAGGAATTTTCCGCTTTGTTTCTCAAACAAGCCGGCGATCACTTTGTCAACCACATCGACATTACGTTCTTGAGCAAACGAAAGAGTGGTTGCCCAGAACAGCGATATTGCAATAACGAATCTGGAGAGCATAGATCCCCCTATCGTTGAAGGAAAAATTAACGGCTGTGTCCGCTGGTGCACTCGCGCGTCGGAGTGGAACTACGCGTTAGACCACACCCTTTACATTCATTCGCGATCATAAATTTTGTATGCCAACTCGCCAGTCGCTATCGCGGCCAGAATTGCCGCTTCTCCTTCCATGTTCGAAAGAGCCACATATTCTTAGTCCGCCCCGCTTTCGCTCAGCGGGCAATCACCCATTCCCAAGGTATGTGGGGTCAGACTCGATTAATCATTAAATCGAGTCTGACCCCACATATTTTTTTCCTTGGCATTCGTCTTGCGGCAAGCAAGTAGTGAGAAAACAGGGGCAGGTCTTGCAATCACACGTATGTCGGGTTGCAAGACCTGCCCCTGTTCTCGCTGTGTTTCTGACAGCCCCGGCGGAATGATTCATTGGGCTGTTTTACTTAAACCTATTACGCCCTATTTCGTCTCTCTCGGGATATAGACATCGCAGCTCGGCGATATCTCGCACTGTTCCATCAGGCTCTTTACTGCAGAACGGTAGGTCTCCAACTCGTAGTTGGCGAGTTCCACAGCGCTGAACTTCTTGTCGGTGCCATTGATGTTTGTGTTGGCAAACCTATTCATAGGGAATTGGCCGGAATTCTTAGGGACGACTCCTGCAATTGCATACGCCGAATAGCCACCGTTAGTAAAACTCATGATGTTGGAGTGAACAAAGATTTGATATTTAGTTGCAGGAAATTTCGCGATGAATTTATCCGTAACAATATCGGCTATCACAGAAGCGCACCTCTGGAGATTGTCGTTCTTATACGAACAGGCGACGTTGAAATCCCCTGCATATGCAATCTGCGTGGCTAACAGCGAGGCTACTGCCACGGTAACGCACGGTGCGAATTTAGCGATCAATTTAAGTTTCCTTTCTGGGTTGCTTCGACGGTTAAACAATCCGGGACTTGCGAGTCATATCCGCCCAAGCCGAGGCGGCAGATAAGCGTGGTGGACTGAACCGCCATTGTCTGCGGTGGTCATAGGAATTGTAATTCGGAAACGTTTCTTTTTAACAAGAACGTAGAAGGCTATTCTGGTCGCTATGCGTTGGGCGCTGTCGTTACTGTCATGGCGGCTGCCTTTAGCGTGTTGGCTTCGTGCAGATAGCCCAAGCTAAACCGCTTCATGAAAGCGATCGTTTGAAGAACGGGAATGGCGTCATGCCGTGCGACGACGGGACCATGACGCATGTCTGGCGGCTAGCCGTGCTTTTTCACATGTTCGAGGTAGGCCTTGAGCACGACCGCATCGTTGTGCTCCGTATCCTTCGCGCTGTAGACGAGCGTGATGACGCCCTTGCGTGCCAGCGCGAGCAGTTGCGCGACGGGCTCGGGATTCTGCGCGAGTTCGGCGCGGTAACGCTCCCGGAACTCGTCCCATTTTTGCGGATCGTGCCCGAACCACTTGCGCAGCGCCGCGCTGGGCGCGACTTCCTTGAGCCAGAGATCGATGTGCGCCTCGGCCTTGGCGACGCCCCTCGGCCACAGGCGGTCCACGAGAATCCGCGTGCCGTCGCCGGGTGCGGGCGCATCATAGGCGCGCTTGAGGTGAATGGTCATGGCGTGTTCGCACCTTCCGGGGAAGTGTCCATCGGCGCAGGACGGTGATGGATGATTGTAAGCCCGAAGCCGGCACGATGTGCGCTGTGTGCGCCGAGTGCGCTGGCCCGTGCGGGTTTTGCATTGCAGTCATTCGACAGCATCGATCCCTTGCGCGAGTTCCCCGAGGAATTCGATGTAGCGCAATACTATGAATGCATTCTTGCGATAGCGGGATTTCTTGCCGATCGAACCCTGTCCAATCGACGACCGCATATTGCGCGCGGCCGCAATCCCCACGCACCTTTCCCGATTCGCCAAGCCAGGGAGCTCATAGCGACGTTAGAGCGCAGACATGATTCTTCACCGATGGAGATATTATGGGATGGCTACAACAATGCTATAAGAAGTCGCCTTACCGACTGCCGGCCGCACTGCTCGCCGGCAGCCTGCTCGCCCCGCTGTTCATTTACGCGCCGGCGGTCGCCGCACCGGCCCACGCATGGCAAGACGTATTTCACCGCATGACCGACCCGGAGCTGTCGCAGGTGTCGGCGCAGGGTTTCATCATGCCGCAGGTGGCGTCGGATCGCCTGTTCGACCACGAGTCCAAGTTTGCGGCGGGCGGCAACGCCGTGTCGATGCTCGGCGATCTGGCGACCCTGCTCAATCCGCCGTTATCCCCCCTGCTGGCGGTGCTGGACATGCAGATCAGGTTCACCAGCATGATCTTCAACCCGACCACTCCCGGCGTTATCAGCGATACCAATGGCGTGACGGTGATCCGCATTCCGCACGAGAACGTCAACCGCAGCACGACGATACGGGACTCGACCGGCGCCACCGTCGGGACCGTGGACATACGCGACCTCGACCGCGGCGGCACGGTCATCGTCGTCAAGCGTCACTGAGCGAGTGACGGACCGGCAGCCGGTGCCGGTCGATCCAATAGCCCCACAGCACCAGCAGCCATTGCGCCTGCGCGACCCAGGCCAGGGCGCCGACGCTGGGCGGCGGCGGGCCGACGGCGTCGGATGCCTGGATCGCTACCAGAAACGCCGCCAGCGCCCACAACGCCCATTTTCCAATCGCATCCGCCGCCCTCGTGGCGCGCAGGTACAGCAGCAGGCCGGCGGCGAACAGGAGTTCGCGCAGCGCTTCGTGCACTTGCTGGCGCAACGCTGACGTCACCGCAATCGCTGCTGTCCTCGCCTCACTCGACGCCCATAAACTCCAGCATCATGTCCATCTGCGCCGCCAGCATCGGCGCTCCGCTCTGGATCGCGCAGCCGTGGCCCTTCGCCGTTTCCAGCAGCCGGGTCATCTCCGGCGCGATCACGCAGTCGGCCACGACCGCCGAGCGGGACACGACCGCTTCCGGGATCGGCAGCGGATCGTTCGCATCCATGCCCAACGACGTGCCGTTGATCGCCAGGTCGAACTCGCCCTCGGCCGCTATGCCGGACTGCACCTCTACCTGCGGGAAGACGTGACGGATACGCGAGGCAAGGGAGATCGCCTTGGCTGCGGTGCGGTTGACGATGCGCAGCGAGGCGCAGCCGTACTTGGCGAGAGCAAACGCGATCGCCGAGGCGGCGCCGCCGGCGCCGACCAGCAGGCAGGACGCGCCTTCGATGCGGTGCCCGCTGCGCTTCAGGCCGCCGACGAATCCTTCGCCATCGAGGACGGTGCCGGTCAGCCTGCCGTCGTCCGATTTTCGGATGACATTTACCGCGTCGACCTGTTGCGCTTGCGGCGTGATTTCATCGAGCAGCGGCACGATATGGACCTTGTGCGGCATCGATACGATCGCGCCGGCGAAGTCGCGGATCTGGCGCAAGCCGGCCAGAACATCGGCCAGCGCCGCATACGACACTTGCATCGGCAACAGCGCGAACGGCCCGAACGGCTCGCGCCGGTGCAGCAAGCCATTCGCCAGCCCGGGAGAGCGCGCCTGCGCCGCCGGGTCGGCGATCAGCGCGAGGACTTTTGTCCCGCCAAGAATTCGTTCTGGCATCGGGGATTCCTTGTTGTTGTATATCCCATTGATCGCTAATCAACGATTGGTTCCCGGCGGCGGGACAATTTCCAGCGTCAGTTGATCGCTTGCATCTCCACTGGAATGCCGCTGAGCACGGCATTGCCCGACAAGGGATCGCGCAGGGTTTCGTCCAGCAACACGTTCAGGTTGGCGCCCGGCCGCTCGGCGGCCAGCGTCATGCGCGTTCCCGGCTTGTCGTGTCCCCAGCCATGCGGCAGGCTCACCACGCCCGGCATCATTTCATCGCTGAGCTGCACCTGCACCTCCAGCGTCCGTCCGCCGCCGGCAAGGCGCGCCATGCCGCCTTCCTGCAATCCGAGCCGCTGCGCATCGTCCGGATGGACCAGCGCCGTGCAGCGGAACGGCCCCTTGGCAAGGACAGGCAGGTTGTGCATCCAGCTATTGCACGAGCGCACCTGCCGGCGGCCGACGACAACTAGTCCCGGCGCCGGTTGCGCCAGGGCTACCGCCACCCGCTGCAAGTCGTCCAGCAGCATGGCCGGCGCCAGCTCGATCTTGCCCGACACGGTGCGCAAAGCTTCCGGAATGCGCGGCTGCAAGGGACCGAGGTCGATGCCGCCGGGAGCCGCCTTCAGCTTCGCCAGGTTGAGACCGTCCGGCTTTTGCCCGAACAGGTCGCCGTACGGCCCCAGCCGCAGCGCATAGTCGAGCTGTCGTTCCGGCCCCTTCAGGTGCGCCAGCGCCGCCAGGATCGCGCCGGCATGCTCGCCCGCGGTGCGCCGCACATCCTCGGCGAACAGGGCGTCATCCAGCGCCAGCACATCCGCTTCTGCGCCCAGCCCTTGCGCGATGGCGGCCAGGCGCAAAAGAATTTGCCACTCGGGCGGCTGGCCCGGCGCACGCGCCAGCACCGCCCTGCTGTAGCGCGCATGGTTACGGTAAGAAAACTGCGGAAAGGCCGTGTCGTAGTGCGCATCCTCCAGCGGCGACGAGCCGGGCAGGATCACGTCGGCGTGGCGCGTCGTTTCGTTGAGATAGATGTCGACGCTGACCATGAAGTCGAGCGCATCAAGCGCGGCGGCGAGGCGCTCGCCGTTGGGCGCCGACAGCACCGGATTGCCGGCAACCGAAATGAGCGCCCTTACCTGCCCGGCGCCGGGCGTTTCGATTTCTTCGGCCAGGCAACCCATCGGCAATTCCCCCAGCACTTCCGGCGCGCCCGACACGCGGCTCTTGCGCCGTCCGGTGACGATGCCGCGCCCGCTGCCGGGCTTGCCCACGGTGTTGGCGGCAAATGCCGCCGCCTTGGGAAACATCGCGCCGCCTTCGCGGTCGAGATTGCCGGTCAAGACATTGAGCGCGTCGACCAGCCAGCTGCACAGCGTGCCGTATTCCTGAGTGCAGGTGCCGATGCGGCCGTACACCGCCGCCCGCGGCGCGGCGGCCAGCTCGCGCGCCAGCCGGCGGATGGTGGCCGCCTCGAAGCCGCAGCGCGGCGCCACGCGTTCCGGCGCGAACGCCTGCACCGCGTCGCGCAACGCATCGAGCCCGTTCACATGTTCCGCGAGCCGCCCCGGGCGCACCAGCCGTTCGTCGAACAGCGCATGCACCAGCCCGAGCAGCAGGAACACGTCGGCGCCGGGGCGGATGAAATGGTGTTCGTCAGCCACCGCCGCCGTTTCGCTGCGGCGCGGATCGATCACCACGAGGCGCCCGCCGCGCGCGCGCATGGCCTTGGCCTTGCCGCGGAAATCCGGCACCGTCCACAGGCTGCCGTTGGACACCATCGGGTTGGCGCCGAGCACGAGCAAGTAATCGCAGCGCTCGATGTCCGGCACCGGAATGCTCAGCCAGTGGCCGAACATCAGGCCGGCCGACAGCTGCTTGGGCATCTGGTCGAGCGTCGATGCCGTAAAGATGTTGCGCGTGCCGAGCGCCTTCGCCAGGCGCGGCACGTAATTGATCAGGCCGATCTTGTGCACCGCCGGGTTGCCGACCACCAGCGCGGCGGCGTCGCTGCCATGTTCCCGCACGATGGGCGGCAGGCGGCGCGCGATTTCGGCGAACGCCTCGTCCCAGCTCGCCTCGACGAAGCGGCCGTCGCGCTTGATCAACGGCGTGCGCAGGCGATCCGGGTCCTCGTGCAAGTCTTTCAGCGCCGCGCCCTTGGGGCAGATATAGCCGCGGCTGAACACATCGGCGTCGTGGCCGCGAATGCTGACGACCTTGTTGTCGCTGATTTTCAGTTCCAGCCCGCAGCAGGCTTCGCACAGCGGGCAGATGCGGTAGGCGGTGGTTTCGGTGCTTTGCATGTAACGTCTCCTCGGAATTTTTATCTTGTGCTTGCCATGTTATCCGAAGGAAGACCAGGAACCATTACCTGGCAGGTGATTGACTTGCCATAGCTCAGAGCCGGCCGCGGCGTACGGCGTAAGGTGTACCGGTCGGACCGATGCCATCCCTGCAAGGAGAACGCCATGCCCACGAAACAGGCTGAAGACAAATGCGCGCTGCCGAGTTGCCCCTGCGCCGTCCCCGCCGGCCAGCGCTATTGCTCGGAAGAATGCAAACGCGCGCATGCGAATCCGGAAGAGCAAAGCGAGCAATGCCCCTGCGAACATGCGGAATGCAGCTCGGCCGGGCCGAGCGGCGGCGTGACCGTGTGAAGCGGATTGTGTGAGCGGGCGCCGGCGCGCCGGCATCCGGCCGGGTCACGCATTCATCGCTACAATAACGGGTTCCCATCCCGCCAACCCCGCTCCGGAAAAAATATGAATCGCGCCACGCTCCAGAACAATACCGACAAGCAGCGCTACGAACTGGTCGACGCCGGCCAGGTCGTCGCGTTCGCCGACTACCGCCAGGAGAACGACGCCGTCGTCCTGATCCACACCGAAGTCAGCCCCGAACACGGCGGCAAAGGCTATGGCTCGGCCCTGGCCAGGCAGGCGCTGGACGACATCCGGACCCGGCAAAAGAAAGTGGTCCCGGTGTGCGAATTCATGGCCGGCTACATTGGCAAGCATCCGGAATACGGCGATCTGCTCAAGTCCGCCGACTGAGCGCATTCACGCCTGAAAACGGAAAATGCGGGGAGGAAGCGGCAGGGCCGCCGCCTTCTGCGATCCGTCGTCGCCCGGCGGCAGCCTAGCTTTCCAGCTTGGCGTCGAGCGTGATCTGCGCATTAAGGAGCTTGGACACCGGGCAGCCCGTTTTCGCCTTGTCGACCGCCGCATCGAACGCCTGACGGTCTGCGCCAGGAATTTTCGCAGCCAGAGCCAGATGAATCGCCGTAATCGAAAATCCATCGTCTTTCTTCTCCAAAGTCACTGCCGCTTCCGTACTCAGGCGCTCCGCCACCATGCCCGCCTCGCCCAGCTGCGCCGATAGCGCCATGGTGAAGCAGCCGGCGTGCGCCGCCGCGATCAATTCCTCCGGGTTGGTTCCCGGCTCGTCCTCGAAGCGCATGCGAAAGCCATACGGCGTATCCTTGAGCACGCCGCTCTGGCTGGAGAGGCTGCCCTTGCCATCCTTGAGGCCGCCGGTCCAGACGGCCGATGCTGTGCGTTTCATCGTGATTCCTCCTGTGCGCTGTCAGCGCGGATATTTTCCGGTCCGGAGATCGCTCATCTCTCGAACGTGATTAGACCAAGCCCTGGCCAAACATTGCGGCGGCGACGGCGAAAACACGCGCATGTCTGTGGCCGATCAAACCGAGTCGGATGACATGCATGATTGATAACGTTTAGTGGATAGCCACTACTGAACCAAATGCAACATCCGGTAGACTGGATCGACTCAGGCGCCGTGCGCCGCCCATCACCGACCACACGGAGACCCATGACTACCCAGACCTACCCGCGCCTGCTCGCACCGCTCGATCTCGGTTTCACCACCCTGAAGAACCGCGTCATCATGGGCTCGATGCACACCGGCCTGGAAGACCGTTTCTACAATTACCCGAAGCTGGCGGCCTATTT
Organism: Noviherbaspirillum sp. UKPF54; assembly: GCF_007874125.1. Lineage (NCBI taxonomy): Bacteria > Pseudomonadati > Pseudomonadota > Betaproteobacteria > Burkholderiales > Oxalobacteraceae > Noviherbaspirillum > Noviherbaspirillum sp. UKPF54. The sequence continues at coordinate 3,490,233 of NZ_CP040128.1, forward strand.
CCGCGAGCGTGCCAAAGGCGGCGTCGGCCTGATCGTCACCGGCGGCATCTCGCCCAATCGCCAGGGCTGGCTGTTGCCGCTCGGCGGCACGGTGAGCAATATTTTCGATACCTTCAATCATCGCCTCGTCACCGATGCGGTGCACCAGGAAGGCGGCAAGATCGTCATGCAGATCCTGCACGCCGGCCGCTACGGCTACCAGCCGTTCGTTGTCTCGGCCTCAGCGGTCAAGTCGCCGATCTCCAAGTTCAAGCCGAAGGAACTCGACGAAGCCGGCATCGAGCAAACCATCCGCGACTACGCGCGCTGCGCCAAGCTGGCCAAGCAGGCCGGCTACGACGGCATCGAGATCATGGGCAGCGAAGGCTACCTGCTCAACCAGTTCCTGTGCGCGCGCACCAACCAGCGCACCGACCGCTGGGGCGGGACCATCGAAAACCGCATGCGCCTGCCGGTGGAAATCGTCAGGCGCGTGCGCAAAACTGTCGGCGAGAAATTCATCATCATGTACCGCCATTCGCTGCTGGACCTGGTCGAGGGCGGCAATACCTGGGACGACGTGGTGGCGGTCGCCAGGGCGCTGGAACAGGCGGGAGTAAACATCATCAACACCGGCATCGGCTGGCACGAAGCGCGCGTGCCGACCATCGTCACCTCGGTGCCGCGCGCCGCGTTCCGCAGCCTGGCCGGACGCCTGCGCCGCGAGATCTCGATCCCGGTGGTGGCATCGAACCGCATCAACATGCCAGCCGAAGCAGAAGACATCATCGCTTCCGGCGACGCCGACATGGTATCGATGGCGCGCCCCTTCCTGGCCGACCCGGAATTCGTGAACAAGGCCGCCGCCGGCCGCGCCGACGAGATCAACACGTGCATCTCCTGCAACCAGGCCTGCCTGGACCACACCTTCTCCAACAAGCGCGCCTCCTGCCTGGTCAATCCGCGCGCCGGCCATGAAACCGAACTGGTGTACGTCAAGGCCGCGCAGCGCCGCCGCATCGCGGTCGTCGGCGCGGGCCCGGCCGGCCTGTCGGCGGCGACCGTCGCCGCCGAACGCGGCCACCGCGTCACGCTGTTCGAGGCCAGCGATCGCATCGGCGGGCAATTCAATTTCGCCATGCGCGTCCCCGGCAAGGAAGAATTCGCCGAGACGCTGCGCTATTTCAAGCGGCGCCTGGAAGTCACCGGCGTCGAACTGGTGCTGGGCAAGAAGGTCACGCGCGACGAACTGCTGCAGCAGGGCTTCGATGAAGTGATCGTCGCCACCGGCATCGTGCCGCGCACGCCGAAGATCGACGGCGTCGACCATCCGAAAGTGCTGTCGTACCTGGATGTCCTGCAGCGCAATGCGCCGGTCGGCAAACGCGTGGCGGTGATCGGCGCCGGCGGCATCGGCTTCGATATCAGCGAATTCCTGCTGCACGACCCGCACGTGCCGCTGCCGGTGCCGTTGAATCACTGGCTGGGCGAATGGGGCGTGGACCTGAATGCGACGACCGGCGGCGGGCTGGTCGAGCCGACGCCGGAACGGCCGGTGCGCGAGGTGTATCTCTTGCAGCGCAAGGTCGGCAAGCTGGGTGCGGGCCTGGGCAAGACTTCCGGCTGGGTGCACCGCGCCACGCTGCAGCGCAAGGGCGTCAAGATGATCGGCGGCGTGGAATACCGCAAGATCGACGACGCCGGCCTGCATGTCACGGTCAACGGCGAGCCGCGCCTGCTGGAAGTCGACAACGTGGTGATCTGCGCGGGGCAGGAATCGCTGACCGAGCTCATGCCCAAGGAACAGGGCAGCGGGCCGCGCTTCCACCTGATCGGCGGCGCGGCGCTGGCCGCGGAACTGGATGCCAAGCGCGCCATCCGCGAAGGGGCGGAGCTGGCGGCGAAGCTGTAGTCCACAGCGGTCTTGCGCGCGCCGCGCGTCGGCTGCAAATACCCTCTAAGCGCCGGCGGCGGCCTTGCCGCCGGCATGCCGCGCCTCCCACGCCTGCAACTCGGCGCGGTATCTCTCCATCTCCTGCGCATACCAATCAAAGATGCAGGGATCGCACCCGCTGCGGCAGCATTCGTCATCGCCGGGCATTTCCGGCGGCATCGGACGCGGGTCTTCGTCAATCGGCAAAATATCAGCCATGGCAAAATGAAACGTTTCAATCCGTACGTTTGCGGGCCATCCCGCAAAAAAGCAAGAGTACATCAGTAACGGAAACCACGTTCAACAGCAAAGGAAAACGCCGTGCCGAAATTCGCCGCCAACCTGACGATGATGTTCAACGAAGTGCCCTTCCTGCAGCGCTTCGCGGCCGCCGCACAAGCCGGATTCGAGGCGGTCGAGTTCCTCTTCCCCTACGACCATGCGCCCGAGGAAATCGCTGCGCAACTGCAGGCGCACCGGCTGCAAAACGTGCTGTTCAACATGCCGCCGGGCGACTGGGCGGCGGGCGAGCGCGGGCTGGCTTCGCTGCCCGGCCGCCAGGCCGAGTTCCGCGCCGGAGTCGCCACCGCGCTCGCCTATGCGCAGGCGCTCGGCACGCCGCGCCTGCACGCGATGGCCGGCCTGCTGCCGCCCGATGCCGACGCCGCGCAGCACCTCGCCACCTTCATCGACAACCTGCGCCATGCCTGCGCCGAAGCGGCGAAGTTCGGCATCACGGTCCTGATCGAGCCGATCAACCGGCGCGACATGCCGGGCTATTTCCTCAACACCCAGGCCGACGCACACGCGATCCGCGAAGCAGTGGGCGCCGCCAACCTGAAGGTGCAGATGGATCTCTACCATGTGCAGATCGTCGAGGGCGATATCGCGATGAAGCTGCGGCGCTACCTGCCGCATGTCGGCCATATCCAGATCGCCGGCGTGCCCGAGCGGCACGAGCCCGACACCGGCGAAGTCAATTACCGCTATCTGTTCCGCCTGCTCGACGAACTCGGCTACGATGGCTGGCTCGGCTGCGAATACCGCCCGGCCAAGGGTACGCTTGAAGGGCTGGGCTGGATGAAGAATCTTTAATCCCTGTTATTGGTTGAAAGGAGACTGCGATGCACTATCTGCTTTGCTACGACTGCGCCCCGGATTACCTCGAGCGGCGCGCGCAATTCCGCGACGAGCATCTGGCACTCGCGTGGCAGGCCCAGGCGCGCGGCGAACTGGTGCTGGCCGGTGCGCTGTCGGACAACTTCGACGGCGCGGTGCTGCTGTTCCAGGGCGATTCGCCGGCCGCCGCCGAAGCTTTTGCCGCTGCCGATCCCTACGTGAAGCACGGCCTGATCACCGCCTGGCGCGTGCGCCCGTGGACCACGGTCGTGGGAGAAGCCGCCGCCAGCCCGGTGCGCCCCGGCTGATCGATCCATTCGCTTTCAGGAGACCTCATGCAACTCATCGGCATGCTCGATTCCCCCTATGTCCGCCGCGTGGCGGTGTCGCTGCAATTGCTCGGCATCCCTTTCGAACACCGCTCGATTTCGGTATTCCGCACCTTCGACCAGTTCCGGCAAATCAACCCGGTGGTCAAGGCACCGACCCTGGTGTGCGACGACGGCACCGTGCTGATGGATTCCACGCTGATCCTCGACTATGCGGAAGCGCTGGCCGCGCCGCGCAAGTCGCTCATGCCGCGCCATCCGGACGAGCGCCGGCATGCGTTGCGCGTCATCGGCCTGGCGTTGGCGGCCTGCGAAAAGAGCGTGCAGATCGTGTACGAGCACAACCTGCGGCCTGCCGAAAAGCTGCATGAGCCGTGGCTGCAACGGGTGCAGGGTCAGCTGATGGCGGCCTATGAGGCGCTGGAAGCGGAGCTGCGCGCCCGTCCGCTGGCGGCAACGAGCACGGAGATCGACCAGGCTGGCATCAGCACGGCTGTGGCCTGGCATTTCACGCGGAAAATGCTGCCCGATGCGCTCGACGCAGCGTCCTTCCCGGCGCTGCAGGCATTCTCCGAACAGGCGGAACAGTTGCCGGAATTTCGCGCCGCGCCCTACGGCGACAGCACCATGGAGCGCGCCGCTTCCGGCGGTCAGGGCTGAGGCGGCCCCAGGCGCGAACGTCAGGTTCCCGCCAGGCGGCCTCTGCGCCATTGCGTCAGCGCTCCCGGGGCTTCATGCAGTTCCAGAACCCGGACGTTGGCCGGCGGCCGGCGCGCGAGGACCGCGCAGCGCCCGCCGGTCCAGATTTCCACTGCCGGCGGCAATGCCGCGCGCAGGTCGGCCAGCGCCTGCAACACGTGCGCTGGCCTGGCGGCAGCCGAAAACGACAGCGCCACGATATCGGCGGCCTGCGCCTTCGCCGCCTGCACGATTTCCGAGACGGGCGTTTGCACGCCCAATGAGATGCAGCGGGCGCCTTCGAGCGCGAATATCGCTTCGGACATCAGCAGGCCGATCCCGTGCAACTCCTGCGGAATGGTGGTCAGCAGGATACGGGGACGGACCGCCGCGCCATCGGCTGCCGGGATCGCGCCAATCGCGTTACGCATGACGAACTGCACCGTCTCGGTGTAAAGATGTTCCTCGAAGACGGCCAGCTGCCCACCGGCCCAGTAGTCGCCGACCATCACGGTCAGCGGAGCGAGCACCTCGACAACAAAACGGAACATCCCCATCCGCAGCAGGCATTGCGTCAATTCCCGCTGCATTTCCTGCGTCCGGTGCGCCTTGCACAGCGCGATATAGTGCAGCAGGTCTTCGCGCTCGTCGCGCAAGCCGCTCTCCTCGCTCTCCTTGGGGCGCTGCTGCGCCATCGCGCGCAGCGTGCCGATATCGGCGGCGACCAGCCGGCCGGGCCGATGGCCGAGGTCCATCAGCTTTTTGATCATGCGCAGCTTGTCGACCTGCTCGGGCAGGTACAGCCGCTCGCCGAGCGCATCGCGCTGCGGCAAGGGAAAGTTGTACCTGCGCTCCCACATGCGCAAGGTGTCTTTCGACAGTCCCGTTTCCCGTTCTACGGCACTGATGTTCAAGGCGTCAGGCGAGGGTATCGGCATTTCTTTTCACTCAGCTTCGTTCGGTTTCCGAAGTGTATGATCGCGTTTCTCCTCATGCATTATAGGTCGACTTTGTCCATGACAAAATGCGCAGTTTTGTCGAACGTTCGCGCTTAATTGCGGTCAGTGTCTTTACCTGCGCAGCGGCAAACCGGCGCTTCTTTCTATTCTGGGCGCAATAGCGGTGCGCAGTCTTTGCAACGGCACAAGGAGGCAATCATGGCAAGCACAGTAGACACCCACATTCCGGAACGGCGGCGCATGCCGGACCGGCGCATCGCATCGCATCCGGCCCGGGCGAACCGTCTCGGCGCGGCGGACTGGATCGCGCTGACGCTGCTCGTCGTCGGCGGCATCAATTGGGGATTGGTCGGACTGTTCGGCACCGATCTGGTAGCGGCGCTGTTCGGCGACATGAGCGCACTGTCGCGCGCGGTCTATACGCTGGTCGGGTTCAGCGCGTTATACGCGCTCTACAGCGCCAGCAAGCTATCCCGTTCCTGAAGCGGGAAAGATAGAGAAATGCCCGGCGCATTTGCGCCGGGCATTTCTTTTTTGTGTCGCGCTCCGGTTGCGCAGACGGCATCGCCACAGGTAATTTCCTGCCTCCTACAATCCACATTTGTCATGGACAAACTGATTTCTCATTTGAGAAATATCAAATAGCGCTGTACCCCGCTTCCTATGCTTCAGTGACTGGCGGCCGCCTCCACTCCGCCCTGAACAGGCCGCCACTTTTGCAAGGAGATTGCCATGAAACTCGTGAAGCTTTTCTGCATCTTTATGGCCGCCACCCTGATGTCCGCCTGCGGCGGCAGCGAGGACAATGTGACGGCTGCCACGCCGGCGGCGACCAGCGCGCCGGCCGCCGGCGCTTCCCCCACGCTCGACAAGGTCGCTGGCGCGAACGGATTCACCGCCCTGCTGGCAGCCGCAGCCAAGGCCGACCTCGCAAGCGCCTTGGCCGATCCCAATGCCAGCCTGACGGTGTTCGCGCCGACCGACGACGCATTCGGCAGGCTCGCGACCAGCCTCGGCTTTGCCAGCGCCGCCGCCATGGTCGATGCGCTGCCTGCAGCCACCCTTAAGAGCATCCTGTCTTACCACGTGCTTCCGGCTGCCAGGAACGCGGCCGCGCTACGCGCCGCGCAGCCGGCCCAGCCGACGCTGTATGAATTCGACGGCGCGCCGGCCGCCGTTACGGTCGGCAGCGGCCCCTCGGGCGTGACGCTCACGGACGCCGCGCTGACGGCGGCGAATGTGACGGCAACGGATGTCGCAGCGGGCAACGGCGTGATCCACGTGATCGACAAGGTACTGGTGCCGCCTGGAGTGCTGAACATCGTGCAGATGGCGCGGGTCAATCCGCAGCTGTCGTCGCTGGCCGGCGCCGTCGTCAGCGCCAACCTGCAGGACACCCTTTCCGGTCCGGGTCCGTTCACGGTGTTTGCGCCGACCAACGCGGCCTTCTCCGCCGCGCCGACCGGCCTGACGCCGCAGCAACTGGCTACCGTGCTGACCTATCACGCGCTCGGCCGGCAAGTCCTCGCGTCGCAAATCCCGTTTGGCGCGCCGATCCAGACGCTCGCGTCGCAGGCAATCGTGATCAACGCGGGCACGCCGCCCACCATCAGCGACACGACCGGCACGCCGGCGAAGATCGTCGCCACCGATGTACGGGCGAGCAATGGCGTGGTGCACGTGATCGACAAGGTGCTAATCCCGGCCCTGTAATCTTCGGCCTGCTCGACGAGCGCTGCCCTGGCGGCAGGCTCGGCTGCCCATACCGCCCGGCGCGAAGTTCGCACGGGCAGAGCGCTCGAATGGCGGCAGTAGGAGTTTCCCGAGCGCCCCACGCAATGCTTTTTTCACTCATCCGCAGGAAACCGCAAGCGCCTGATCGGTATGCGCGATTCCTGTCGTGTCCGCTGCGTCTCGGTATCGCTGCAATTGCCTGGAATCCGGTGTGAGCGCTGCGTGAACTCAATGTTTTGTGCCGCCTCTGCGTTCATGCAGGAAAGCATCACGCGAAGATGGCATGCAGCCTCACGCACGCTTTGCTGCATTCCTGCTCCACGCAATAAAACTGCTCACTGGAATTCTGCGCAGTGGCGGCCGAGCACGCCGAATTCAAGGCGATACGTCGTGCTCAAAAGCCATCGTGCAGCATGCCGCCGGATCGCCGGATCGCCGGATTGCCGCGCTCAGCGTTATCATGCTATCCACACGCGCCGGAACAAGCATGAATGCATTCAACAAGCGCACCGCCGTCCGGATCGCCATCGTCAGCATGCTGCTGGCGGCCGTGGCCAGCCCGCTGGCCTGGATCGTCGCGCAGAAAACCGCGGAGGAAGACACGGTGTCGCTGGCGCTGGAGGAATCGGGCCGGCTCCTGCATCATTTCGGCGCCGTCGAACTGGGCGGCCCGGATGCCGGCGCACGCGCTAGCCAGGCTGCCGCCACCTTGGCCGGCGGCCTGTTCGACATTGCCGAAATCTACAACCGGCGCGGCGACAAGCTGGCGCTGTCGATGACCGCCGAAGGCCTGGCGGTCGAGGCGCAGCTTCCGCAGCACGTACGCCCCGATTACGGCGCCCCCTCTTACCAGAGCCTGAAGCTGAATGACGGCCGCTGGGTGCTGCGCGTTTTCGTGCCGCTGCGCAAATCCGGCGGCGGCGAGGTCACCGGGTATTTTGAGGGCGTGCGGGTCATCCCGGCATGGCAGCGCGATCAGATGCTGGCCAATGCGCTGCGCGCCGCGCTGATGGTCAGCCTCGCGTCGCTGCTGTGCGGCGCGGCCATCTATCCGGTCGTGGTGCACCTGTCGGCCGACAATGCGCGCAAGGCGCGCGAAATCCTCGATTCGCACATTTCGATGATGGAGGCGCTCGGCCGCGCCATCGCCAAGCGCGACTCCGAAACCGGCGCGCACAACTTCCGGGTCGCGTGGATTGCCGCGCGCATCGCCGAACGCTTCGGCTTGCCGGACCAGTCGATGCAGTCCCTGATCGTGGGCAGCTTTCTGCACGACATAGGCAAGATCAGCATTCCCGATGCAATCCTGCGCAAGCCCGGCGGACTCGACGCCGCAGAACTCGAACGCATGCACACGCATGTGACGCAGGGCGAGGAAATCGTCGGCGGCATCGGCTGGCTCGACGATGCGCGGGCAGTCGTCTCCTCCCATCATGAAAAATGGGATGGTACCGGCTATCCGCGCGGACTGGCGGGCGACGCCATCCCGCTGGCCGCGCGCATATTCGCCGTCGCGGACGTGTTCGACGCGCTCTGCTCACGGCGCCCCTACAAGGAACCGATGACGTTTGAGGTGGCCATGTCGATCCTGGAAAAGGATACCGGGACCCATTTCGATCCGGCCATCATGGCGGCATTCCGCCCGATTGCGCGCGACGTGTTCAATTGCCTGGAGCGGTGCAGCGAGGAAGATGCGCGGCGCCTGCTGGAAGAGCGCGTGCGTCGGTATTTCGGTTAGGCGGGAGGGGGGACGTCGAGTAATAAAGTCTGTCGGATTTTTTAAAGTCCGTCGCAAATGGGCTGCAATCGCTAAAGTCTGTCGATGCATTGTGCGATGGTCTCGCCATCCCGACTTTCGAATGCAAAGTGGTCGGCGCCTCAAGCGCCCGCTTGGCTGCGTAAAGCAGGCATCGACGTTGCGCCTTAGAAGCGCAACAACCGGCCAGAAGGAGACGCCCATCGACGTAGAAGTACCGTTGCATGATGGACCAAAACCATACTGAATAGCCAAAGATTGCTGCGTAGTATTCACGTTAATGTTTTGGAACTATTGCTGGCTCAATTCCTCTGAGGTGAAGAACTCACATTAGGAGCGATGATGGATCAGCAAGAACATGATATGGGCATGAGCTGGGGTAAATTTGCAGCGATGATCGTAACCTCGGTCGTCATCATGTTCTTCTTGATGTACCAGTTAATCTATTCACTTGATCACGCAACGTTCAGTATGAATCGGCTGGTTGCATCATTAGTGATGGGATGTGTCATGACCATTGTGATGCTGAGTTTCATGTGGTCGATGTACAAAGGAAATCTAATCAAAATCGTTGTTCTCATCGTGGCTGCGGTTGTCGGCATCACCCTTCTTTCCATGAACAGAAGCCAAACGCTAATTAGTGACGTAGGCTTCATGAAGTCCATGATTCCCCATCACTCAATAGCTATTAACAACGCACGGAAGGCGAGCATTAGTGACCCCCGCGTTCGTAAGTTGGCGGACGGAATAATCGAATCTCAGGTCCGAGAGATAGCTGAGATGAAACTGCTCCTTGATGACATTGCGCGCAATGGTGAACGAGGAAAGACAACGCTTCCCGCCCGCTCCACCGAAATAAGCCCAGAAATGGAGCGCAAGATTAAGGAAGATGTGCAGTAAAGGGGGAATGGCTATCATTATTTCCCGCTTTCTCCGTATTGAAAGATTCCTACTGGCCTAAGGAGATGTCCGCTTTGGGTCGTTCTCGCTGCCCCGCAGCCGAGGACCGGCCGGCTGGAACCAGACGCAGACTGGTCATCACGGGAAGCACATCCAGGCAGCGAGCAGATGTACCATGGAAGAGTGTTCAGACGTCGGCATACCATACAGAGGAACCCAGACAACTGCTTAACTGGGTATCCAATAAGTCAGGCCGCTCACGCGTTTCCAACCATCAATCCTAAAGATGAAGCTTCATGGCCAAGTACCTGATCTCTTTCCCCAGCGCGGCGATGGTAGTACCCGATGGCGAGTGGGACGCGGTAAGCCGCGACGCGCACGCCGTGATCCATGAAGCTAAGGCCGCTGGCGTCTACGTCTTTAGCGGCGGCATCGACGAAGACGTTCCGCCAGCTCGCCGACCCTGGCTCAGTCGCGGCTAGGGAAGCCGCGCACATGTAGCATCAACAGGTACTGCAATGGCGTGAGGCCCTCTGCTTTCGTTGCACTTTCACTTAAGCGCAAAAAGCGACGCAACTGATAGCGAAATTCCGATAGAGATCGGACTTTATTTTTGCCGGACGAGATGGCGTTGTTTTCTTCATATCCGTATTGATAAAAACATTGCTTACACGCATATCATGCTGTGATATGATTTTCCACTTTGCAATGTCAAAGTGCTCGCTGCTAGATCGAACGGAAACAAGTCGAATATGGATAGCATAGCGTCCTGGCTGCGCGGATGGGGCACAGGACCATCCGTCGCATTGACCATTCCATGCCATTTTTTTGCAGTCAATTTTTTAACCATGTAGCAAAGGAAAAGAAACATGAACGCATCGAAGTTCCTGCCATTGATGACGGCCGCAATCCTAGGAGCCGCCTCCGCCGCATCGGCCTCCGCCGCCGATCTCGCGCTGGGCGAGAAAATTTTCACAGCCAACTGCGCCTCTTGCCACGGCACTGGTGTGCTCGGCGCACCGAAATTCGGTGACAAGGCCGCATGGGCACCGCGCATCAAGCAAGGCAAGGACACGCTGTACACCCACGCACTTGGTGGCTACAAGATGATGCCACCCAAGGGCGGCAACGCTGCGCTCAAGGACAACGAAGTCAAGGCGGCAATCGATTACATGGTCAGCAAGGCGAGCTAACGCCACGGCATTCCGGGTGGGCTTCATGCAGCCGCCCGGCGCCGATTTGAAGGAAAGAAATGAACATCGCCGGCAGAGGCAAGTTGTTGTAATGGACGTGGTTGTTATTGTCGCTGCTGTCAGTTGACTGTGCGCGCCACCACACGGTGCATCACATTCAGGGCCACGTGCTCAGTACGCAGGTCCGCCATCGTTAAACGATCGCTTTTGGGAAACATCTACTTCCGCTTTGGGTCGATTGCTGCTATTCAACGGTTTGCCCAGCATGTCCGGTTACCGAAGTATTCCTGTCACAGCGACGACAACCGTTCTGGAGAGCGTGCCTTGCTTTTTCAGTGCGGCTCTCCGACGGACTTTACTACAAACTGCAAGACATCTTCGTAACTAGAAGAATCAAAGAGTTAAACCGACATCTTCCGACGGACTTTAGTGCAAGAGATCAGGGGAAGACGGTGCGATCCGCGCCTGATGCGCCGGATCGGGGGGAATCGGGAACGGCGCACGCCGTTCCCGGAAATGCGCTTACTTGACCTTCACTTTCGCGACGAGGTCTTTCAGTGCCGGCGCTGCCTTGAAACGCACGTTCTTGGACGCCTTGATCTTGATGGTTTCGCCCGTGGCCGGGTTGCGACCGGAGCGTGCTGCGCGCTGAGCGACGGTGAACGTGCCCAGGCCCGGGAAGGCGAAGCGGCCTTCCTTTTTCAGATCCGCACCGACAAAGCCGAACACCTGCTCCACGATTTCCTTGGCTTTCACCTTGCTGACTTCGTGGTCTGCAGCGATTTTGTCGATCATTTCTGCCTTGTTCATTACATCTCCTTTAAAAAGCGAATTTGGCAACTGTTGCCAGATGCCAAGTATATAGCGTTCCGCTCATGTTTCGCGTAATCAACGCTTTCATTCAAGCAAAATTCCAACAAAGTCTTGCCCGCACACCCCCGTATTTATTGGCCGAGCCGGGAATCGCTACCGAAAACCGGAATTTTTCCCGAATGCGGGACGTACAATGCACGCGATACGATGCACAACCCTGACGAGGCTGGATGATGAAAGCACTACTCACCGGACATACCCGTGGCTTGGGCGCGGCCGTCGCGGCGCAACTCCTGGCGCGCGGCATCCCCGTGCTGGGACTGGCGCGCGGCATCAACCGGGAACTGGAAAGCCGCTTCGGCGCGGCGCTGCGGCAAGTCGAGCTCGACCTGACCGATACCTCCGCCGTCACGCGCTGGCTGGCCGGCGACGCGTTGCGCGCCTTCGTTGCCGACTGCGATACCGTCCTTCTCATTAACAATGCCGGCACGGTGCAGCCGGTCGGCCCGCTGGCGATGCAGGAGCCGGCGGCGATTGCGCGCGCCGTCGCCCTGAACGTGGCGGCGCCCATGATGCTTGCGGCCGCCCTGGCGACGGCCGCAAGCGCCAGCGAGCGGCGCATCCTGCATGTGTCGAGCGGCGCGGGCCGCAATGCCTATCCCGGCTGGAGCGTGTATTGCGCCACCAAGGCGGCGCTGGACCACCATGCGCGCGCGGTGGTGCTGGACAAAAACGATGCGCTGCGCATCTGCAGCCTGGCGCCGGGCGTGATCGACACCGGCATGCAGGCCGAGATACGCGCCAGCTCGCTGGAACAGTTCCCGCTGCGCGAGCGCTTCGACGCGCTCAAGCGCGATGGCGCGCTCACCGCGCCGGACGACGGCGCCGCGCGCCTGGTGGATTACCTGTTGAGCGATTCATTCGGCCGCGATCCGGTGGCCGATCTGCGCGGGTGAATGCGAGCATGAGGCCCGAACACCTGGAATTGCTGGTCACGCGCGAAATGCCCTTTGGGAAGTACAAGGGCCGCCTGCTGGCCGACTTGCCCGGCCATTATCTCGGCTGGTTCGCGCGCGAAGGCTTCCCGGCGGGCGAGCTGGGCAGGCTGCTGGAGCTGATGTATGAACTGGACCACAATGCGCTGCGCCACCTGCTTGATCCGCTGCGGCGGCGGTAAATCACTGCCTGCTACGTCTTCAGGGGCAGCCGCCGCAGACTCAGGGCCAGCAGCAGGCAGAAGCCGATGCACACCGACAGCACGATGACGATGCCGGTCCAGCCGTCGACTTCCCACAGCGCGCCGCCGAGCGGTCCGATCAGGCTGCCGCCGAGGTAATAGCAAAACAGGTAGATGGCCGAGGCGAGCGAGCGGTATTCGGTGGCGCGCCGGCCAACCCAGCTACTGGCAATCGAATGCGCGCCGAAAAAACCGAACGTGAACAGCGCGAGGCCGGGAAGGATCACCAGCAGGCTGTCGGCCAGCGTCAGCAACAGCCCCGCCAGCGTCGTCGCCACCGCCATCCACAGTACCTGCCGGCGCCCCAGGCGGTCGGCCAGCTTGCCCATCGCCACCGAACTGAACATGCCGACCACGTACAGCGTGAAGATGAAGCTCAACACCGTCTGGCTCAGGCCGAAGCGCGGATCGAGCAGACGGAATCCGAGATAGTTGTAGACGGCGACAAACGCGCCCATCATCAGGAAGGCGATCATGAACAGCTTGGGCAGCCCCTCGTCCTGCAGGTGGCGCACGGCCGCCGCAGCAGCTCCCGGAAAGTCGATGTCGCGCGGGCGGAAGTTGCGCGACGGCGGCAACCTGCGCCGGAATTCGAATGCCATCAGCAAGGCGACCACGCCGATGACGGCCATCGCCGCGCGCCAGGAAAAATGATCGGCCAAGACGGACGCGGCCACCCGCCCCAGCATCCCGCCCAGCGCCGCCCCCGCGATGTACTGCCCCATGGCCGCGCCGAGCGACTTCGCCTCGACTTCCTCGGTCAGGTAGGCCATGGCGACGGCCGGCAGGCCCGCCAGGGCGACGCCGAGGATGCCGCGCAGCGCCAGCAGCTGCCCGAAGCCGCCGACGGCGGCGCAGGCGATGGTGGCGATAGCCGAAACGAACAGGGCGACGGTCATGGTCGCGGTGCGGCCGAGGCGGTCGGACATCACGCTCGACAGCAGCAGGCACACCGCCAGCGCGATCGTGGAAATCGACATCGCCCAGCTGCTGTGCATCGGAGACACATGGAATTCGGCCGTAAACAGGGGCAGCAAGGGTTGCACGCAGTTGAGCATCGCAAAGGTCGCGAAGCCGCCAAGGAAGACGGCGCGATTCGCGTTCCTGAGATGGCTCTTCGTATCTTGCGCCGCCGCCAATGCGGCTACGGCCGCGGGTGAACAGGTAGACATGGTATGGATGCCCGATGGGTTACAGAACTCATGGTAGGCTTGCGCAGTTATTCAGTCCAATATATCTTTGTCGATGTTTTTATATCGAAACGAGATAACAGAAAATGGAATTGCGCCGCCTGCGCTACTTCGTCGCCGTCGCCGAGGAGCTGCATTTCAGCCGCGCCGCCGAGCGCCTGCATATCGGGCAGCCGCCCTTGAGCCAGCAGATCCAGCTGCTGGAGGAAGAGCTTGGCGTGCGGCTGCTGGAGCGCACGCGGCGCTGGGTGAAGCTGACGGAAGCCGGACGCCTGTTCCTGGACGATGCGCGGCGCATCCTGGCGCTGTCCGAACAGGCGGTGGAAACGGCGCGCCGCGCCGAGCGGGGCGAAGTCGGCGAGCTGCGCATCGGCTACACCTCGTCGACGCCGCTGACCGCCGCCTTCAACAAGGCGGTCAACGCCTACCGCAAGGCGTTCCCGCGCGTGACGCTGTCACTGGCGGAAATGCCGACGCTGCGCCAGGTGGAGGCGATCCGGGAGCAGCGCATCGACCTCGGCTTCCTGCGCCCGCCGGAAGCGTCGCTGTCGCGCGACGTGTCGCTCACGCCGCTTCGGCACGACCCGCTGATGCTGGTCGCGCCCAGCGGGCATGCGCTGATGAAGCGCACCTCGGTCGCCATCAAGGAGCTGGCCGACCAGCCGTTCGTGATGTTTTCCGCCGATGCCGGCACCGGCGTGCAGTCGCTGGTGTTGCGGCTATGCCGCGAGGCGGGCTTCGAACCGAAGATCGCGCAACAGGCGCGCGAAGGGTCGACCATCATCGGCCTGGTCGCATCCGGCTGCGGCATCGCCATCCTGCCCGAATCGTTCAACGCCATCCGCATCAAGGGCGTGAGCTACCTGCCGCTGGCGGACCGTGCGGCGAAAACGCAGCTGATGCTCGCGAGGAATTACACCCACCGCTCCGCCCTGGCCGATTCCTTCGTCGAACTGGCGGTGCGGGCGGTGGCGTAGTCCGTCACGGCTGCTGCAAAGCGCTGGAATAGACATTCAGGATTTATTTGGCCCGGCTTCTTTTGCATGCGCGTTCTTGCCGCTCCCGCCGCTCTGCCTGTTTCCAAGGACAATGCACGGCTAATGCACGTACGTCGTCCTGTTCCCCTGATACCACGCCTCGAATGTCTCGGCATCGACCGGCTTGCACACATGGTATCCCTGAGCATGGCTGCACCCTTGCTTGCGCAGGTATTGCAATGTCGCTTCCGACTCGATTCCCTCGGCCACCACTTCCAGCTTCAACGAACGTCCCAGGGCGATGATTGCCTGTGTGATTGCCTGGCTGGCAGTATCATGGCCAAGCCGTTGCACGAACGATTTGTCGACCTTAATCTTATTGATCGGCAGCCGCGACAGATAGTTCAGGCTGGAATATCCGGTACCGAAATCGTCCAAGGCGATCTTAACGCCCAGCCGCCGCAATTGCATCAAGACCTCGATCGCTCGGTCAAGGTTTTCCATGAGCGCGGTTTCTGTAACTTCGACCTGCAATGCAGCCATATTCAACCCGCAATCCACTATCACGTTGGCAAACTGCTCCGCGAAGTCATGGTTGCGTAGTTGAACAGCCGACACATTGACTGCAATCGGAATCGCAGGCAGCCCCCGTTCGAGCCACTTTTTGTGTTGGCGGCAGGCCTCGACAATCACCCATTCGCCAAGCCGGTTGATTTGGCCGGTCGATTCCGCGATCGGCACAAACCGGTCCGGGCCGATGTCGGCATGCGGCCAGCGCACCAGCGCCTCGACGCCGATCAGGTGAGACGTACGCATGTCAATCACCGGCTGATAGAACAGTTCAAACGTGTCATGGGCCAGCGCCGCCCTGACTTGCTCTTCGAGGCGGGATTGCAACTTCGACTCTGCGGCCAATTCTTGAGAGTAGAACTGAATGCCGTTACGTCCGGCTTGCTTTGCCTGGTACATCGCCGCATCGGCGTTGTTGACGAGGATGTCGAGTTCCTCTCCGTCACGCGGGTAGATGCTGATCCCCACAGATGCGGAAATGGATAATTCAAGACCGTTGACATGATAGGGTCGGTTCACGCAGGCCGCCATGTGACGCGCCACCTCGCCGGCGTTGGCATCGTTATCGATTTCCGGCAGCAGTAACAGGAATTCGTCGCCGCCCAGCCGGAATGCCATGTCGTCGGCACGCGTGCAACGGGTAATACGCCTGGCTACCTCGCGCAGGACTTCATCTCCCGCTTCGTGACCATAGTTGTCGTTAATGGGCTTGAAGCGGTCAAGGTCGACAAACAAGACGGCGCTGTGACAGTTGGCGCGTTTGGCGCGGGCGAAGAAGCGCTTGGCACAGTCGACGAGCAAGCCGCGATTGGGCAATCCAGTCAAGGGGTCGTGCAATGCCGCCTGCCGAATGCGTTCTTCTGCTTGCTTGCGTTCGCTGATGTCGAGAACAAACCCCACCAGGTCACTGACGCCGCCAGTGCTGGCGAATGCCACCAGGACGGGTACCCGTTCGCCGTTGGCGCGCAGGTATTCCTTTTCAAACATGTCAGAAATCCCCTGCCGCAGTGCTTGCCTCATCGCTTCTCGGTCCACCGCCAAATATTCGGGCGCCGTTAACCGATCCCAGCGGAGCCTCCCGGAGAGAAGATCATCACGGCTGTATCCGATCAGGCGCAGGAATGCGGCATTGGCCTCCCGGATTTCGCCGGTGACCGCTCGCCTGACCATCCCGATCGGCGTGGCGTCGAAGATCAGCCTGAGATGGCGCTCGCTTTCCCGCAGCGCCTCTTCCGCCTGTTTTTTTCCGTGACGTCGAGCGAGGTTCCGATGCACCTCCATGGCCTGCCGCCATCGAAAAGAAACTGGCCGCGCACCTGAAGCCACCGCTCCAGTTTGTCATCGAACCGAATAATGCGATGCTCCACTTCGAAACAGCTATGCGCCGGATCCTGCATCGCCTGTTGCAGCGCGGCTTCGACCAGCGCCCGATCATCCGGATGTATCCCGGACAGTACAGTGCGGTAATCGATGTGCGCGTCCAGTGCCAGTCCATACTGCCGCTTGACCTCCGCGCTCCAGTTCACTTCCCCGGTTTGTGGATAAAAGTCGAAAATGCCGACCCCGGTAGCTGAAACAGCCAGTTCAAGATCGTCCTTGTTTTTCTGTAGCTCGGCCTCGGCAAGCTTGCGGTCGCCGATGTCCTTTACTATCGAGATGAAATACTCCGGCGCGCCGCGCCCGTCCCGCACGAGAGACACGTTGAGATTAATCCAAACAATCTCGCCGTTCTTACGCACGTAGCGCTTGTCCATTGCATAAGTCGAAATTTCCCCGGCCAGCAGTTGAAACATCAACTTCAGGTCCGCATCCAGGTCGTCCGGATGCGTAATGTCCTGAAATGTAAGAAATGCCATTTCATCCTTGGCATAACCAACGAGGTCGCACAGATTTTGATTGACCTGAATCCATTTCCCGTCGAGGCCGACATGGGCGATGCCGACCGATGCCTGCTCGAAAGTTGTCTTGAACGTCTTGTGCGCATGTTCAAGTTCGGCGGTACGCTCTGCCACGCGCCGCTCCAGTTCTGCTGAAAGCATGCGCAACTGGTCTTCGGCACGTTGACGCACCGTCATGTCACGGATGGCGGCAACCACCATGGGTTCGCCGTCCACATCGAGTGAATTCAAGCTGATCTCGACTGGAAACTCCGAACCATCGGCACGAATGCCGAGCAAGTCGGTCCGTCCGCTACCCATCGGCCTGTTTCCGGGGCGAAGTGCAAACTGATGGCGTTGCGCGATATGGCGTGCCCGAAACCGTTCCGGAATCAGTCTTTCCACCGGAAGCCCCAGCATCTTGTGGCGGCCATATCCGAACATGCGTTCGGCATGCGCATTGGCCAGATCAATCGTGCCATCCGAACGCATGATGATCGTCGCATCGGGGGCGGTCTCCAGCAATGCCCCAAAGCGCCGTTCAGTGCCCCGGCTCATCGTCAGATCACGAATGACAAGCGCGGCGTAGACTGGCTGGTGATAGGTATCGAAGATGGGGGTAAAGGCTAGCTCGTAACTTTTTCTCAGCAGTTTGTCGTCGCCAAAGTCTTCAACCACCCGAAACGACTCGCCAGCTAAAGCCCGTCGGCATAAGGCGGCCGCCCTTTCTCGGTCGTTGGTCAAGTGCGCGAGGATATCGCCCAATCGCTGACCGGATTGCACCGGAATGCCGAAAATCAATTCAAATTCGCGCCGAAAAGGTGCATTCAGAGCGACAAAGCGCAGCTCCGAATCCACTGCCGCGACCAAGTCATTGCTGTTTTGCAGCACAGATGTTGCAAGTGGGTAGGCGCCGGCGGCCTTTTCCGCCTCGGCATCTGATAGGCGTCGCTCAGGATGCTGCCCCGCTGCCTGCTGATCCATCAAACCACCTCGTATTTGCCGGGGCAAAATGTCGCCGTGGAGAATAGGACAACACCAAGATCAGAGGGTTCGCTTTCTCATGGTCAGTTGCCCATGACGATTAATCATTATCGACTAGTAAAAAAGAGTCGTACCCGGCCTGCTTTATGTGGCCCAAAGGCAGGGAGCGCATTAAAGGCGTTTGCTTCGGATTTGTTGCACCAGCCATGCATCAATATCGTCCACATGGTGTGGTTTTCCGGAGTACTTTGCACGTCACATTCCTGTGCAAAGCGGCATCCCTGCTCAGGTAAAATGACTGCGGGCATCAACTTACGCGATGCCGTTGTCGCCACCGCAAAAGGCCGCCCCATCCATGAGCACGACCGAACGCATTAAATACTCTGACCTTGTCGATATCCCAAAGCTGCAGAGTCTCATGGAGAACTTTCACCAGATCATTGGGATTGCCAATGCGGTAATTGACACCGACGGTGTGATCATTGCGCACGCTGGATGGCAGGACGCCTGCGTCAAATTCCATCGCGTGCATACGCAAACCTGCAAGCGCTGTACGGAAAGTGATACTTTACTTGCCGGAAATATGACGCGGGGGATGCCGTTCGCTATATATCGGTGCCTAAACGGACTGGTCGACGCGGCAGCCCCGATTGTCGTGGACGGGCAGCATGTCGCCAACGTGTTTACCGGCCAATTCCTGACCGACGCGCCGGATCTCGACTTCTTTCGCAATCAGGCACGACAATTCGGGTTTGATGAGGCGCGCTACTTGGACGCGATTTCCAAGGTGCCGGTCCAGTCCAGGGAGCATGTCGAATCGGTAATCCGCCTCTATGCGACACTCGCCAGCATGCTGGCCGATAGTGGATTAGACCGCCTGAGGCAAACGCAGTCCGCAGAACAGTTAGCCGCCATCAACAGAGCCCTGGAGGACACGGTTGGCGCGCGCACTGAAGCGCTGGTGCGCGCCAATACGGAGCTTGCGGCGCGGGAAGCCATGCTCACGCAGATTCTGGACACCTCGAGTGTGGCGATCTTCCTGGTCGATTTGGAAGGGCGCATCACCCACGCCAACCGGCGCATGGCGGAGATGTTTGCGATGCCGCTCGATGCCTTGGTGGGCAATGAATATGTCGCCCTGGTACACCCGGAAGAGCGGGACATCGCGCGGCAAAGGATGCTTGATCTATTAAGCAGCAACCTTGCGTCGACGGAGGTGGAGCGCCTTTACTATCGCGCAGACCAGACCACATTCTGGGGCACCTTGACCGGGAAACGCTTCTACGATGCCCACGGAGAAAAAACCGGGCTGGTGGGCGTGATTGCCGATATCACCGACCGTAAACATGCCGAAATCGACTTGCGAATTGCCGCGATCGCGTTTGAAGCACAGGAAGGGATGTTCATTACCGACCCCAAAGGGGTCATCTTGCGCGTCAACCGGGCGTTCTCTGAAATCACGGGCTATGCGAGCGCCGAAGCGGTCGGCCAAACGCCGCAGCCGCTGCGCTCGGATTCGGATAACGCGGCATTCTATACCGCGATAAAGGAAAGCATTCTCCAAACCGGCACCTGGCAAGGCGACCTCTGGCACCGCCGGAAAAATGGCGAGAAATATCCATTGTGGCTGACGATTACCGCGGTATACAACGCTTCGCATGCGTTGACGCACTTCGTCGGAACGATGACGGACATGACGTCGCGCAAGGAGGCCGAAGACGCCATTCGCAATCTCGCCTTCTATGACCCGCTCACACAACTCCCCAATCGCCGTTTGCTGCTCGACAGGCTAAAGCAGGCATTGGCCACATGCACGCGTACGCATCGGAACGGTGCCCTGCTGTTCATTGACCTGGATAACTTCAAGATGCTCAATGATACGCTGGGCCATGATGTCGGCGACCAGTTGCTACAACAAGTCGCACAGCGTTTGCTCCACGGCGCACGCCAGGGAGACACCGTTGCCCGGCTGGGCGGCGACGAATTTGTGGTGATGCTGGAGAACTTGAGCGAGTGCTCGGTAGAAGCGGCCAAACAGGCCGAAATCGTGGGCGAACATATCCTCGGCGCCTTCAACCAGACCTTTCAACTGAAGGAGGGGGCCTATCCGAGCGCGGCGAGTATTGGCGTTACCTTGTTTTCGGACCACCAGGGCAGCGTCGAGGATTTGTTGAAACAGGCCGATTTGGCGATGTACCAGGCAAAGGCGGCGGGGCGCAATACCCTGCGCTTTTTTAACCCGGAGATGCAAGCCTCGATCGCACAACGTGCCGCCCTTGAAAACGACTTGCGCCTCGCCGTGCAAGAAAGCCAATTTTCTCTTTACTACCAGGTCCAGGTCGGCAGGGGCGGCGAGGTGACGGGCGCCGAGGCGCTGGTACGTTGGCAGCACCCGACGCGGGGATTGATCGCGCCGGGCGAATTCATCCCGCTAGCCGAGGAAACCGGGCTGATCCAGCACATTGGTACCTGCGTGTTGCAGATGGCGTGCCGACAGCTCTCCATCTGGGCTAGCCATGCGGCGACCGCGCATCTCACCCTCGCAGTCAACGTCAGTGCGCGCCAATTCCGCCGCCCCGACTTCGTGGAGCAGGTGCTATCGGTGATTGAAAAAAGCGGCGCCAATCCGCACCGGCTCAAGCTCGAGCTCACGGAGAGCCTCCTGGTCGATGATATCGAAGGCGTCATTACCAAAATGGGGACGCTGAAAGCCAAGGGCGTCAGTTTTTCGCTGGACGATTTCGGTACCGGTTATTCGTCGCTTGCCTACTTGAAGCGATTACCGCTGGACCAACTCAAAATCGACCGTAGTTTTGTCAGGGATATCCTGATTGATAGCAACGACGCCGCCATTGCCAGGACGATTGTCGCCCTGGCAGACAGCATGAGCCTTTCCGTCATTGCAGAAGGGGTGGAAACTCACGCACAGCGTGATGCCCTCTCCGCTGCGGGCTGTTACTTCTATCAGGGATATCTGTTTGGTCGCCCATTGCCTTTACCTGAATTTGAACAATATGTGCGGGACCGGGCCGCAAGCCCAAATCATCTCGACTGCGTCGACAGGGGCCAGGGCATCTGAGGGAAGATGACAGCACGATCCGATCAGATAGATTCCCCATTCCCGAGCCCGAATACTTCCGCCGACAAGCCAGTTGCAATCTTGTGGGGTGAGTTGCAATAATTTTGGCGGCCTGCAGCAACCTCGGCTAAATAGCAAACCATCAAGACTGCCGGCGCAGGCATCGGCGCATTCGTTGCACATCTGGCATTGCCCGGAAAATTTTTTCGCGCCTGTATAAAGTGCGCCCCGCCGCCAACCGTAATAGCGGTGTTGCGGCCGGCATCCAGCACGCCTGGCTTGCCGTCCCGACGCCTCCGTATTCGCCCACCTTAGCAAGAAAACAAGCATGATCAACCTGATTCAATCTCTCAGCATGGCCAAAAAGGTCACGCTGCTCATCCTCAGCGCGATGCTCGGCATTGTCGTGATGACCGCGATCGTTCTTGTCTCGGAACGCACATTGATCCTCAAAGAACGGCAGAACAACGTGCGCCAGGCGGTCGCCACCGCTTACGGCGTAATCACCTACTATCACGACCTGGCGGCCAAGGGCGCCATGCCGGAAGCGGAGGCACAGAAAAACGCGCTGGCGGCGCTGCGCGGCATGCGCTTCAACGGCAACGACTATTTCTGGGTCAACGACTTCAAGCCGGTGATGCTGATGCATCCGATGCAACCGGCGCTCGAAGGCTCCGATCTATCCGACAAGAAGGAACCCGACGGCCGCCCGCTGTTCGCCCAGATGGCGGACATCGGCAAGAAAGGCGAAGGCTTCCTCGAATACCGCTGGCCCAAGCCGGGCAAGGAGGAGCCCTCGGAAAAGGTCGCCTACATCCAGGGCTTCGCGCCCTGGGGCTGGGTGCTCGGTTCGGGCGTGTACATGGACTCGGTGCAGGAAACGCTCAATACGCGCATGCTCGTGTTCGGCATCGCCGCGCTGGCGCTGCTCGCGCTCATGTACGGCTTCGGCATGGTCATCGCCATCGGCATGCGCCGGCAGATGGGCGGCGAACCGGATATCACCGCGAAGATCACGCGCCGCATCGCGCAAGGCGACTTGAGCACGCACATCGACCTGCGTGCCGGCGACAGCGCCAGCCTGCTGCATTCGGTCAAGACGATGCGCGATAGTATCGCCACCATCGTCACCCAAGTACGGCGCGGCACCGACAACATCGTCACCGGGTCGAGCGAAATCGCCGCCGGCAACATGGATCTGTCGTCGCGCACCGAGCAGCAGGCCAGCTCGCTGGCGACGACCGCGCAGTCGATGGAAGAACTGACCGCCACCGTGAAGCAAAACGCCGACAATGCGCGCCAGGCGAATCAGCTCGCCGTGTCCGCCTCCGACATCGCCGTCAAGGGCGGCGACGTGGTGGCGCAGGTGGTGGAAACCATGGACTCGATCAACAACTCGTCGAAGAAGATCGTCGACATCATCGGCGTCATCGACGGCATCGCGTTCCAGACCAACATCCTCGCGTTGAACGCCGCGGTGGAAGCCGCGCGCGCCGGCGAACAGGGCCGAGGCTTCGCGGTGGTGGCGGGCGAAGTGCGCAACCTCGCGCAGCGCAGCGCGGCGGCGGCCAGGGAAATCAAGGCGCTGATCGACGATTCGGTGGAAAAGGTCGACGCCGGCAGCGCGCTGGTCAACCAGGCCGGCTTCACCATGAATGAAATCGTCGACAGCGTCAAACGCGTGACCGACATCATGAGCGAGATCATGGCCGCCGGCCAGGAGCAAAGCGCCGGCATCGAACAGGTCAACCTCGCCATTGCCCAGATGGACCAGGTCACGCAGCAAAACGCGGCGCTGGTGGAACAGGCGGCAGCGGCAGCTGGCTCCCTGCAGGAACAGGCGGAAGAACTGGCGCGCGTGGTGAGCGTGTTTTCGATCGAAGACGGCGCGACAACCGCGACGGCTGCGGCCAAAGCATCGGTCGCACCGGCCGCCGCACAACCGGCCGCGCGCCGCGTGCCGCAGGCTGCCGCCGGACGCAAGGCGCTGGCCGCCCGCCCGAAACCGGTGCCCGCATTGCGCACCCGCGCGGAAGACGACTGGGAAGAGTTTTAATCCTGCCCTCCCCGGCCCGGCGGGAACCATTTCCCCGCCGGGCCGGCTCCAAGCAAAAACACGCTCTTGAGCACGTGACGATGGAAAAATTTCTGATTCAAAACGAGTTCGGCCAGCCGCAGGAATTGCTGGGCGAGGAAATCGCCGTGCCCGGCTTCGATGAATTGCAATTCATCCTGCATGCATGGCTGTACGACAAGCGCGGCGGCTGGGCGATCACCGAACGGTCTTCCGGCAAGCGCATCACCAGCGGCCCGCAAGGCACCGAGCATCTCGCCCGGGAACAGCTGGAGCGGCAGCTGGGCTTGCACGGCAAGGAAGTGCTGCTGCGCGTGCTGGGCAAAGGACCGCTGTCGAGCTGAGCGCCGGTTTGAAGACCTGGCGAGCGAAAAGCGGTTCGCGCGGCAATTTTCAAACAGAGTTCGAGGGGCAAGGTCATGCACGACCAGTACCACCTGCAACGTTTCGTCGATGCGCAGCAGCCGGTGTACGACGACGTCCGCGCCGAATTGCGCGCGGGCCGCAAGCGCAGCCACTGGATGTGGTTCATCTTCCCGCAGATCGCGGGCCTGGGCCACAGCGCGATGGCACAGCGCTACGCCATTTCTTCGCTGGACGAAGCCCGCGCCTATCTGGCGCATCCGGTGCTCGGCCCCCGGCTGCGCGAGTGCAGCGCCATCGTGGCGGCGTTGGAGGGGCGTTCGGCGGATGCCATCTTCCCCTATCCCGACGATCTCAAATTCCACTCGTCGATGACGCTGTTCGCGCAAGCCGAGGGCGGCGACTCCGCTTTCGATGCCTGCCTGCGCAAGTACTTCGGCGGCGAGCCGGATCGCGCCACGCTCGACCGGCTCTGATCAGCGCTGGCGGTCGACCACCGCCATGGTCAGGCGCGAGATGCAGATCGGCTGGCCGGCGTCGTCCACGATCCGGATGTCCCATACCTGGGTGGTGCGCCCCAGGTGAAACGGCCGCGCGGTGGCGGTCACCCAGCCGGCACGCGCGCCGCGCACATGGTTGGC
This sequence comes from Noviherbaspirillum sp. UKPF54, assembly GCF_007874125.1. Classification (NCBI taxonomy): domain Bacteria; kingdom Pseudomonadati; phylum Pseudomonadota; class Betaproteobacteria; order Burkholderiales; family Oxalobacteraceae; genus Noviherbaspirillum; species Noviherbaspirillum sp. UKPF54. The sequence continues at coordinate 3,514,618 of NZ_CP040128.1, forward strand.
GTTGATGTCCAGGCCGACGCAATACGACTGTTCTTCATCGACGCACAGGTTGGCGGCGCAACTGCCCACCGTTTCCGCCAGCAGCACCGACGCGCCGCCGTGCAGGATGCCGAACGGCTGCACGGTGCGCGCATCGACCGGCATGCGCGCGGCCAGCCAGTCGTCGCCGATGGCGCTGAATTCGATGCCGAGGCGCTCGGCGGCGGTGTTCCTGTTCCAGTTCTGCAGGTCTTCCAGGCTTCTTTCTTTTTTCCAGATAGGCATAAGGCAGAGTCGTCCGAGTGAATGGAATGCGGGCCAAGGCAAAATCGCCATCGCCCGGAGCATTGTAAGGCGCGCCGCGAAACAGCGCCGAGGTCGGGAATCGGGCGGCATGCAGGAGCAGCCTTTACCCGGATTTACATCTCGTTAACGCGGTTTCACCGCCGCGCGCGGCACAATCATCCCGGCGCGGCCCCTTCCCGCGCCAGCGACTTCTCCCTCCGTGCCCATTGACGGGGTTCGCCGCGCATCGTGCGATGCGCGGCTTTTTTCATGGCGCTGCCGCGTGTCACCGGCCGGCGGCCGGCTCGTGGCGCTCGCGCTGCAGCGGCAGCGAGATGGCGACGCACAGGCCGCCCATTTCCTGATTGCTCTGATTGCTGGCGCTGACGCGGCCCTGGTGCGCCTCGACCACGCGCTTGGCGATCGCCAGCCCGAGCCCGTAGCCGTCGGTATTCTTCCCCGGGTGGATGCTGCGGAAAAACGGCTGGAAGATCTTGTCGAGTTCCGCGTCCGGCACGCCCGGCCCCTGGTCGCGCACCACGACATGCGCCCATCCGGCAGCCGCATCCGATTGGACCGCGACGCCGACGACGCCACCCCTGGCCGTATGCTTGACCGCGTTGCGCACCACGTTTTCTATCGCGCGGTGCAGCAGCTCCGGATAGCCGGCGACGATCGCAAGTCCGCCGTCCACCAGCTCGACGTTCTTGCCCTCGTGCTCCACCTCGAAACGCGCATCGTCGACGATGTCGGCCACCAGCTCGCCGAGGTTCACGCTTTCCTCGGTGGAGCCCACCACGCCAGCTTCCAGGCGCGACAGCGTGAGCAGCTCGCCCACCAGGCCGTCCATGCGCACGCTTTCCCGCTCGATGCGTTCGAGCGACGCGTCGATGCGTTCCGGCCGTTGGCGCGCCAGTCCGATGGCGGCCTGCAGCCTCGCCAGCGGCGAACGCAGCTCGTGCGAAACGTCATGCAGCAGGCGGCGCTGGCCGTCCACCAGCTTGTGCAGGCGGTCCGCCATGCGGTCGAAGTCGCGCCCCAGTTCGGCCAGCTCGTCGCGCCGCTTGCCCATCGCCGGCGCCACCCGCGCATCCAGGTCGCCGGACGCCACCGCATCGAAGGCGGCGCGCAGGCTCTTGATCGGCTTCGAGAAATACCAGGCCAGCAGCAGCGCCGAGCCCAGGCTCGCCAGGATCGTGAACAGCATCGGTATCGTCGGAAAGTGCAGCGTGTCGCGCGGCGGCCGGCGGTAATCGGGCGGCGGTCCGCCCGGGCCGAAGGATCTTTCCTTCCACGGGACGAACAGCAGATAGCGCGTGCCGTCGGCGGCGAAGGCGACGCGCACCGCGTGGGCCCGGCCATCGGCCTGCTCGATCAGCTGGTGCGCATGATCCAGCAGCGCGCGATCCACGAAGCGGTTCAGTATGTCGTTGCCGCGCTGGTCGATCGCATACACCCGGTTGCCGTGCGCCTGACGCAGCAGGTCCTGCAGCGCGGGCGTGCCTCCGAAGCGCAGGGTGGCGGACGCCGAGTCGAGCATCATGGCGGCCGGCGGGCTCATGTCGAATTCCTCGGCGTGGCGCGCGTGGCTGCGTTCCTTGATCCAGAAGCTGGCGCTGATGGCCAGCACCGCCAGGCATTGCGCGGCCCAGATGGAGAGGAAGAATTTCCAGAACAGACGGCCCATGGAGGGTGAGTTCATGACACCTTATTCCCTGATGAACTGGTAGCCCTGCCGATGCACGGTCTGGATGCAGGAGCGGCCGTCCTCGAGCGTTCCCAGCTTGTGGCGCAGGCTGCTCAGGTGGACGTCGATGTTGCGGTCGAAGCGCGCCAGCGGCCGGCCCAGCCCCTTTTCCGACAGCTCGTTCTTGCTGACCGGCCGCCCGGCATTGCGCGCCAATACTTCCAGCAGGTTGAACTCGGTGCTCGTCAATTCCAGCGGCGCGCCCTCCCATTGCGCGCGGCGCTGCTGCGGCCACATCTGCAACGCGCCCACCGCCAGGTGTTGCGGCGCGACCTGCCCGGCCGCCGCCTGGGTGCGGCGCAGGATGGCGCGGATGCGCGCGCTCAGCTCGCGCGGCGTGCAGGGCTTGGGCACGTAATCGTCGGCGCCGAGCTCCAGTCCCAGGATGCGGTCGGTGTCGTCGCCCCGTGCCGTGAGCATCAGCACCGGCAGGGGACTCTTCGCGCGCAGCTGGCGCAAGGTCTCGACACCGTTCATTCTCGGCATCATGACGTCCATGACCGCGATCTCGAAGGCGCCGGTCAGCGCATGCGCAAGGCCGGTTTCGCCGTCATGCGCGGCGGCGACCTCGAAGCCGTCCTGTTCCAGATATTCCTTCAGCAGTTCCACCAGTTCCGCGTCGTCGTCGATCAATAACACTTTCGCCATTGCAGAACATTCCTTCTTGCCCGTATCCGCTCGAATGATAGCGGAGCACGCAGGCGCCATGCGGCGGCACAGGGCTTCTTTACGCAAATTTACCTTCCCTTTACCGGCTTTTACCCCCGGCGCCTCGACAATAGGTTGCGCGCGCTAGGGAGAACTGAACAGCGCGGGCTTAACGTTTCTTTACCTTTTACGTCTTCCGGCACCAGGCTGGCCGCCATGCCGACGTTATTTCCATCAGCAAGGCAGCATGTGCGGCCTTGGACAGCCATCATCAGGGAGGTCAACATGACAACAATTAGTGGAATTTCCAGTTCGCTGCTATCGGTGTTTCAGCTTAACCAGACCAGCGGCGTGAAGCAGGCCAGCGGCGCCAGCGGCCAGTGCGAAACGGGCGACGTGCAGGGCAACCGCCCGCCGGGACCGCCACCCGGAGGCGGACTTGCCGATGCAATCATGCAGGCGCTGTCCGATATCGGCGCGACCGGCCAGAGTTCGAGCGACGGTTCATCATCGTCGACCGGCACGTCATCTTCGTCCGACTCCTCCACCTCTTCGACCGCGTCTACCGCATCGGCTGACTCGCAATCGATTGCGCAAGCGTTCGGCGCCTTCATGCATAACCTGATCGGCGCGCTGCATGCGCAAAGCGAGTCGAAGACAGCTGCCGACGGCAGCCAGGACAGCGGCAACGGCGACGTCGCGCAAGTGCAGGGCGGGCACCATCATCACGGCGGCCCGGGCAATATCCAGTCCGACCTGCAAAGCCTGATCCAGAAGCTGTCGTCATCGAGCAGCGACAGCACGAGCAGCGACTCCACGAACTCCACGCCGTCGTCGCTGCAGCAAAGCTTCAGCAGCTTGCTGAGCGCGCTCGGCGCGAGCAACGGCAATGCGACACTGAACAAGTTCCTGCAGGCGCTGCAAAACGATCTGCCGGGCGTGACATCCTCCGGCAATATCGTCAATACGACGGCCTGAGCGCGGCCGTCGAACGGCGCACGTAACAAGGGCACGCTGCGCGTGCCCTTGTTCATTTCACCCCGTCGTCAGGGCAGGTAGTTGAGCCCTTCCGGCAGCGGCGGATTGACCGGCACCTCGAAGAACGGCCCGGCGCCGTCCGGGTCGATCACCGTGGCGCCGCCGGATGCGAGGAACACCGCCATCTGCTGCTGCGCACCCACCGCGTACGGCGCCGCGGCCGGGACGCCGATGTTGGTCAGGAAGGTGTGCGGATTCTTCGGCACGCCCGGGTTCGCGGCGACCGCCAGGTCGTTGCGGAACAGCGCGGCATTGGCCGCCAGATCGCCGGCGCGCAGAATGGCGGTCGTGGTCGGGTTGGGCACGGTGCCGTCGCCCCTGGCGAACTGGAACAGCACCGGCTTGGCCGCATTGCCCGGCAGCGGCTGCTTGCGGATGAAGGGGGCGTACGCCACCGGATTGCCCGCCTGCTGCACCCACTCGTTGCGATCCAGCAGCTCGGCGATGGCCATTGCGCCGGGCACGTTGTTGACGACCGGCGGCTGGTTGCGCAACGGGATGTTCTCGTTGAACGCGATGCCGCTTGCATCGGCGACGTTGATCAGCGACGGCACGCGCGTGGCCAGCGCAAAGCCGGTCAGCGGACGGAATCCGCCGAGCCGCGCCACTTCCGCGATCGAACCGCCCGCCACGTTCGGCACGCCGGCCTTGAGGTTGGGTTCGACGCCGAGCAGGATGGTGCCGTAGATGCCGCCGAACGACTGGCCCGCATAGTAGATGCGCTGCGCATCGAGGTCGGCCGTGCCGTCGCCGTCGATGTCCATGCCGACCTCGACTTCGCGCACCAGCTGCATGATGTCGATCACGGTCTGGCGCAGGCCGTCGCGATTGCTGATGATGGTGCGCGGCGGCGCGGCGTTGACGCCCTCGGTCGAATCGATGACGCCGTTGCCGTCCTGGTCGATGCCGCGCCCGCCGGCGCTGATCGTGACCGGCTCGCCTGTGGCGCGCTGCACGGTGAGCGTGCCGAGCGCGCCGCCGCCGTGGCCGACCACGTTGATCGACAGCGTGGCGATGCCGCGCGAGGCGAGCACCGAGGCGACCGCCCACGGCGCGCCGTACATGCTGTCGGTGAAGCCGTGGCCGAAGATCGCCACCGGCCAGCCGGCGGCCGGCTTGGCGCCGGCGGGAACGAACAGCTGGAACATCAATGCATTGCTGCCCTGCTGCTGCGGCTGGCCGGTCAGCGTGCCGGTGGCGGGGATGAACTTGCCCGAGGTCTGGTAATCGGGAGATGTGAAGCTCCCGTAGGCGATTTGCCCGACCGCGCCCGGGACCACGTGCAGCGCCGCCAGCGGCAAAGCCGATGACGTGAGTATGGGCGCGGCTTTATTCTGCCGGTTGAACTGCATGCCGGTGATGCCGGGCAGCGGGAACACGGCGCGCACCGTGTTGCCGGCGCTGCTGCCGACCATGAAGCTGGCCGGCGCCGGCGTGCTTTGCTTGATCCGGCGCATGATCTTATACAAGTCGGCGCTGATGCTTTGCGTGGTAAACAGGCTGGCCGCCACCAGGTGGTACTTGCCGGCATGACGCGTACTTGCCGCATCGCGCAGCTCGCGCAGGTACTCGCTGCTGTCGCGGCTTTGCCCGGCGCCGAACATGTCGCCCAGGCCGTGCGACTTGATCGGCTTGCCGCTCGCATCGCGCACGCCGTCGGTAACGACCAGCAAATAGCGCGAATGCTCGTTGAGCAAGGCGTCCGACTCGACGGCCAGCGTCCGGGTTTGCGGATCCCACAGCACCTGGTTGATGCCGATTTTCTGGCCGGCGCCGGCCTGCGTCAGGGTGTCGCCCAGGTTCAGCAGGAAGATCGTGTCGCTGTTGACGCTGCCCACGTCGATATCGCCGGTAAACGGGATCGTGATGCGCGGCTGTGTCGAAAAGCCGTCGAGCGTGTTGATCACGTCGATGTCGGCGCAGTCGCTCGGACGCACCGCGCAATCGGGCTTGGGCAGGTTGACGCGGCGGTAGGTGTTGTGCGACCAGTCCGCCACCGTGAAGCGGTTGGACGGGAACGGGCTGGCTGCCGGGTCGGACAGGTCGAACTTGACGCTGACGCCGTCGGCCAGCGCCGCCAGCGGCAGGCACGACAATAGCAGGGTGGCCGCCAGCCGGCGGCCAGATGAACGGTGCATGCTTGTCTCCTCTTTTCGGATTGTTTTTGCTGTGGGGGATCAAGCCGACCGCCATCGAAGGCAGCGGTGGGCTTAACCTTTGTCACAGTAGCGAGGTATCAAGCAAGAAATCTTGTTGGTTCTCAAGTTTATGCTTGTGACATCGAAACTGGCACCGCAAGGTCAATGCCACCTTGCCGGCGCCAGGAAGAGGAGAAAGAGCACTGCGTTCAGCGGGCGTGGTCGATCTGCGCCAGCGCTTCGCGAATGGCGCGCGCGTCCTCCGGGCGCACCAGACGGGCGACTTCCTTGCCGTTGTCCAGGAAAATCAGCGTGGGCCACAGCTTGACCCGGTAGGAGCGGCCCAGCGGACGTCCCCTGCCATCCTCGACCTTGATGTGCTGCACCTGCGGATGGGCGGCGAAGGCGTCCGTCAGCAGCGGTTGCGCGGCCAGGCAGAAGCCGCACCAGGGCGCGCCGAATTCGAGCACGGCAGGACCCGCGAGCCCATCGATTTGGGCGCGTTCCGGTTCGGTCGCGGCATAGACATTGTTCATCGCCATGTTGGCCTCCTCGCTGTTGCGGAAAATGCGTTCGCTCTTCAGCTTAGCAGCTGTGCGGAGCCGGCGCCGGCGGGCGGAAAGCCAGCTGCTGCGTCACGAAGCCGTTGAATGCCTCCAGCAGGGGCTGGTATTTCGCCTCGTCCCTTTCCAGCTGCACCAGCGCGTAACATGCCGCTTCCAGCGTGGACAACTGGTGCGCGCCATGCGCCTTGCGGATCAGGTAGCGCGAGGCCGGCGCGTCATGCAGGGCCAGACGCGGCAGCGTTTGCAGCAGCGGATTGGCATAGAGCATTTTGCGGCTCTTGCGCCAGGTGCCGTCCAGCACCACCAGCCGCAGCCGGCCGGGATTATCCAGCGCCACGCCAGCCAGGGGCGGCGACGGCATCAGCGCGGCGCCCGCCGGCGTGTCGGGGTAAAGCAGGATCGCCTGCCGTGACTGGGCATGCGGGTCGGCCGCTTGCGCAAATGGCGCGTGCAGCAGCGCCTTTAACTCCTGTTCGTCGAACGTTTCGCCGACGGCAATCCGGCTATGCGGCAGGCTCAGGTGCAGCAGCGGCGCGCTGCCCTTGGCGTGGCCGGCTTCCAGCGGATGCTGCAACACCAGCACCTCGACCGCATGCGTCACCGGCGTCACCCAGCGGCAGATGCAAGCCGGCTGCGCCCGGCGACAGCGGGCGCAGACCAGGCGGCGGGCAGGATGAAGCGAGGTCATGGATGCCGGTTCAGGATGACCAGCGCGATTCCTCCCAGAATCGCCACCGCCGCCAGCACGATGCGCAGCGTGACGGGCTCGCCGAGGAACAGGATGCCGCCCAGCGCGGCGATGACCGGTACGCTGAGCTGCAAGGTCGATGCCGTCGTCGCCCGCAGCGCCGGCAGCACGGCGTACCACAGCGCATAACCGAGGCCCGAGGTCAGCGCCCCGGAGGCGACGGCATAACCGGCGCCGGCCGCATCCAGCCGGGCGCCGCCCGCCATGGCGAGGCTGAGCGCAACTGCAAGCAGCGTCGCGCGGCAAAAATTGCCGGCCGTGACAGCGGTCGGATCGCCCGCGCCTTTGCCGCGCAGCGAATAGATGCCCCAGGCGACGCCGGCGGCCAGCATCAGCAGCGCGCCCTGCAGCGGCGGCGCCGCCAGACCCGGCAGCAAGAGGCCGACCAGCCCGCCGAGCGCCAGCAGCAGGCCCAGCAGCTGCAAGGCGCGCAGGCGCTCGCCGCTCCAGATGCCGTAGCCGATCATGGTGGCCTGGACCGCGCCGAACAGCAGCAGCGCGCCGGTGCCGGCCGGCAGGCTGAGGTAGGCATAGGAAAAGCCGGCGGCATACGCAAACAGCGCCAAGGCCGACCGCCAGCTGCCATGCCCAGCCAGGCGCGCGCCGCGCAGGCGCACCAGGAGCCAGAGCATGAGCGCGCCGGATGCGATGCGGATCGTGGTGAAGCTGGCCGCGTCGATGGCGGTGTGCCTGAGCGCGGCGCGGCACAGCAGGGAATTGCCGGCGAACGCGATCATCGTGACCGCGATCAGCGCGGCCAGGGCGAGCGGGCGCCTCATTGCGGTTCTGCCCATTGCGGATTCCATGCGACTTCCCACACGTGCCCGTCGGGGTCCTGGAAATAGCCGGCGTAGCCGCCCCAGAAGGTGTCGTGCGCCGGCTTGACGATGACGGCGCCGGCGCTTTGCGCCTGCCGCATCACGCCGTCAACGTCCTCCCTGGACGCAACGTTGTGGCCGAGAGTCAGGTCGGTGGCACTCGGGGGCGATTGCGCCAGGCCGGTGTCGTGCGCAATGCTGGCGCGCTGCCAGAGCGCGAGCTTCACGCCGGCCTGCAAGTCGAAAAAGGCGACGGCACCGTGGGCGAATTCTTGCCCGACGATGCCTTGCGTGGACAGGCCGAGGCCGTCGCGGTAGAAGCGCAGCGCGCGCTCCAGGTCGTCGACGCCGAGGGTAATGACGGTGATGCGCGGTTTCATCTGCATGGTCTCCATCCTGGTTCGCCGGCGGCAGGAAGCGGATGGCGGCACCGCGTCCGGATAATGCCGGGCGTGGGCAACATCCTACACCGGGAGCGGAAAAGGCATGCCAGGCGCGCGCAAACTGGCGCATGCCGGCGCCGACCGCCGCGGCGGCGATCGGTGGCGGAACGGAAACCGGGACTTACAGCTTGGTCGCGGAGATGATCTGGAAATTGCCGAAGAAGTAAGTGCTGCGTTCGCAGCGCCAGTTGCCGTTTTTTTCCAGGTGGCTGACGGGATCGTGGGTATCCCACAGCGCCAGGCCCAGCGGCTCGAACACCTTGAAGTAGGCCCAGCTCAGCGCGCGCAGCACGCGCACGCTGGGACGGTGGAATTCGGCGACGAACAGCTTGCCGCCCGGTTCGAGCAGGCGTCCGGCCTCGTTGAGCGCCTGCCCTTTCAGGTGGTGCGGCAGCTCGTGCAGCAGGAAGAAGATGACGTTGGCGGCGACGGCGCCGTCGCCCTGCTGCATGCAGGTGGCGTTTTCCTCGACGTACTCCACCTTGTCGGCGTAGGCGGCGAGCTTGCCCTTGGCGTGGTCGAGTTCGTTGGCGATCAGGTCGGCGATGATGACGCGCTCGGCGCCGCTTTGCACCGCCGCTTTCACGACGCGCGGAATGACGTTGCCGAAGGCGCAGGACGTGATCAGCAGCTTCTTGTTTCTCAAGTCCATCTGGCGGATGTCGGCGACGATCTTCGAGACCAGGCGGCGGTACTGGAACAGCAGGATGGCCGAGATAATCGGCTGGAAGTCGACGGCCTTGATGAGCCGCATGTTGGAATAGACCGGATAGACATGCGCGCTTTCGGACGGCACGCCGGGCGCCATGGCGCGCACTACCAGCGCGCCGCGCGTCACGACAAAGAAAAACAGGGCAGTCAGGGTCAATACGGCGAATACGACAATCGCTGCGCTAATCATCCACGCATTCATTACATTTCCTCAATAGAAAAATTCGATACCCTTCGGCTTCGGGGCAAGTTGAAGTTTATCGAGAGCAAGAGCAATGCCATGCTCTGCCAAGCAATCGGAAAGGCTTCATCATTCCATATGGCAATTCCAGCCGCCATGACGCGCAGTAGGTTTTTCTCGAAATGAAAAGGCGTTTTCCCGACAATTGGAAATCGGACGGCACGATTTGACGCCGCCCGGGGTGCTGCTGACCGGCGAAAAAAAACCGTGTCCATGGACACGGTTTTCCCGGGGCGGCGGGCATGGTGGGCGCGGCCGGCGCGCCGCTCGCTCAGTCCGGCAGTGCCGGATAGTCGATGTAGCCGTGCGGACCGACACCGCCGTACAGCGGTGCATCCTCGAACAGCGGATTGAGCGGCGCATTCTCGCGGAAGCGGCGCACCAGGTCGGGATTGCTGATCAGCGGGCGGCCGAAGGACACCAGGTCGGCGCGGCCGCTGGTGATCGCATCGATCGCCATCTCCTTGGTGTAGCCGTTGTTCACCATCCAGACGCCGGAATACAGGCGGCGCAAGGCTTCGTAATCGAACGGCGCGTTGTCGCGCGGACCGCCCGTGTGCCCTTCCACCACGTGGATGAAGACCGGATGCAGCTTTTCGAGCTCGCGCACGACGTACTCGAACAGCGGCTGCGGCGCGGATTCCGACGAGTCGTTTACCGGCGAGACGGGAGAAATGCGGATGCCGGTGCGCTCGGCGCCGATCTCGCCGACCACGGCCTGCATCACTTCCAGCAGGAAGCGGGCGCGGTTCTCGATGCTGCCGCCGTAGCGGTCGACCCGCTTGTTGGAGCCGTCGCGCAGGAAGGCATCGATCAGGTAGCCGTGGGCGCCGTGGATTTCGACGCCGTCGAAGCCTGCCTTGATCGCGTTGGCGGCGGCGGTGCGGAAGTCATCGACCACGCCGGCGATCTCGTCGGTCTCCAGCGCGCGCGGCACCGAGGTATCGGCATAGCCGACGCCGGGGATATAGGTCTTGGCCTGGGCGGCGATGGCCGACGGCGCCACCGGCGCCTGCCCGTGGGGCTGGAAGGCGGTATGCGACATGCGGCCGGTATGCCACAGCTGCACGAAGATCTTGCCGCCGCGGCGGTGCACTTCGTCGGTCACTTTCTTCCACTCCGCGATCTGTTGCGGCGTATGCAAGCCCGGGGTGCTGGCGTAGCCTTGCGCCGTGTCGGACACCTGGGTCGCTTCGGCGATGATCAGCCCGACCGATGCGCGCTGCGCGTAATACTCGATCGTCATTTCGGCCGGCACGTTGCCCTGGTCGGCGCGGTTGCGCGTCATCGGCGCCATGACGATGCGGTTCTTCAACTCCAGCGGACCCAATTTGACTGGCTGGAACAGGGCATCTGCGAGGAATGGTTCGGTCTGTTTGCTCATGTTGTTGCTTGACTCACGGTTGAAGTGATGGAAAAGGCCGGCAATCACGCCGGGCGAAGGAATTGGTTCAGCATGAGGCCGACGCTTTCGCGCAGGGACGCCACCGACTGCTCGATCTTCATGCGCAGCAGCGCGCCTTCCCACACGTCCCACATGAGGGCGGCCAGCACGGCGGCATCCATGTCGCGGCGCACCTCGCCCGCCTCCTGGGCGGCGCGCATCAGGTCCGCCAGGTTGGCGCGCCAGCCAGCCATGGCTGCGGCGAGGCGCTGGCGGCACAGGTCGCTGGACTCGGCCATCTCGGCGGCGAAGTTCCCGATCAGGCAGCCCTTCCAGCAGGGCGCGCGCTCGTGGTGCGCGATCATCTGATCGAAGGCATAGGCGATCGCCGCCAGCGGTTGCGGCGGCGCCGCGCTCATCATGGCGTCCCAGCTTTGCCCCACCTGCTCGGCGTACTGGTCGATGATGGCAGCGGCGAACGCCTCCTTGCTGTCGAAATGGTTATAGAACGACCCCTTCGGCACACCCGCCAGGTCAGTGATCTGCTGGATGCCGGTGGCGTTGTAGCCTTGCTGCGAAAACAGCTCGCGGCCGGCGGCGATGAGCTGGGTGGGGATAGCGGTTTTTCCGGGAGTGCGTGCCATGGAAAAATTATATGACCAGTCGTCTTAAAATGCAAACAGCCTTGCTCGGCCACCGCCGCGCGCTCCAATGCCGGGCATCGCCATTCGAATTGTCGGCATGGCTTACATTCGCCGACGAGCCTGCTATGATGATTTGCTTGCCGCAAGGCAAATTTATTCAACCTGCATCATCGCTGCGCCCAGCCGAAGGCGGAGCGCGCGAAGTCATATCGAGGGCAACATGAATCTGGAAGAAGCGCTGGCCAAGGAGGGAGAAATCAGGCCGAAGCTCCTCGCCGCGATCACCGGCAAATATCAGCTCGACGCCAAGGGCGTCGCCAGGGTCGACGCCTGTGCGCTCGGCAACTGGCTGCACGGTGAAGCGGAAAGCAAGTTCCCGCTGGTGAAAAGCTATACGCCCTGCGTCGAAGCGCATGACGCTTTTCATGCCGAGCTGGAAAAAGTCGTACGGCAAATCAACCTGGGCGAGTACGAACAGGCGCAAGCGATGCTGGGCAACGGCACGCCCTGCACCAAGGCCTTCGTGGCGATGGTCGCGGCGACCAGGCAATTCAAGAAGGACGCCCGCCTCTAGGGTTCGAACGCCCCTGCCCTGGTTCACCACATCCTCTAATGGCCGTGCGGCGGGTACAATCCCGCACGCCGCGCCGCGCGGCGCTTACCTCACGAGATTTTCCATGGCCCGCCTGAAACTTGAATTCCCCGAAGACCAATACCTCTATTCCACCCAGCTCACGGTGCGCGTGACCGACATCAACGGCGCCAACCACCTCGGCAACGACTCTATGATTTCGATGATTTCGGAGGCACGGGCGCGCTTCCTGTTCGAGTTCGGCATCGAGGAAACGCAAGGCGACGGCACCGGCATCATCGTCACCGACTTGGCCACCACCTACCGCACCGAGGCGCATGCGCGCGACCAGCTGCTGTTCGAGGTCGGCGTGATGGACTTTAACAAGTATGGCGGCGACATCACCTTCCGCATCACCCGTCCGCGCGATGGCGCGCTGGTGGCGATGGCGAAATCCGGTTTCGTATTCTTCAACTACCGCAGCAAGAAGGTGGTGCCGATGCCGGAACTCTTTTATCGCAAGTTCGCGAAGGTGAACTGGATCGACGGCAAGGTGGAATAAAAAAGCCGATGCGGCGACACCGCATCGGCCGGACCGCATTCCCGGAACGCGCCTCAGGGCTGTCGGCGCTTGCGCATCGCGCCCAAGCCGGCCAGACCCAGGCTCATGAGCGCCAGCGTGCCGGGCAGGGGCACCCTGCCCGACGGCGGCAATACGGCGCCGAAGCCGTCGAGATAGGCATAGCCGGTATGGCCGCTCCACTCGCAATCCGCCGCCAGCAGCGACAGCGTGAAGTCATGGCCGGAAAGCGCGGCGTCGATCGTGAGCTGCTCGATCTGCCACAGCGGCGTGTAGAACAGGTCGCCGGACGACGAGAAGCGGCTGTCCACGCCGCCCCCGGTCAGGCCCGCGTCATAGTCGCGGCTGATGAGCACGGTGTCGGTGGTATCGTCGCGCAGAACGACCTTGAACAACGCCGATTCGCTTTCGTCGTGGCCGCCGTTTTCAAGCACGGCCTTCCAGGCAAAGAAGATGCTGCCGTCGGTATAGTTCTGCACATGCTGGCTGATGGCCGAGGCATAGCCGCCGGAGCGGGTATCCTCGATACGATACGAATAATTGCCGCTGTAGACCGTGCTGCCCAGGAGCGATCCGAGAACGGGATCGACGCTGCCGGCGCCGATGATCGCCGAGCGGGTCGAATCTCCCGTGTACAACGAACCGCCCGGCAAGGCATTGTCGGGGTTGAGCGAGGTGTTGGATATGCCGCCGCGATCGGCGCCGCCGGTCACCCAGCCGTTCGTATTGCCATCCTCGAAGCCGCCGTTGATGAAAGGCGCCGCCATGGCGCTGCCCGACAGGGCCAGCGCCAATGCGCCCAAGCCCAGTAACGTTGCACTCTTCATTGATACCTCGTCTCTTGTTTTGATGATGTTTGCTGCCAATACATGCACCGCAGTTACATCAAAGCATTTTGAGTGCCAGCATCTTTCATTTTTGGTAACTATTTGAATGCAAACAATATTTTGCGAGCCATCAATCGTTGTCTTAAAGAAACTGTAAAAGTTTCCGACACTGCACATCTTTGGCAAAACGCCAAAGAGAAACGCATGGCCTTGCACCATGCCCAGGCGAGGGAAAGGGAGTCGCGGAAAAGATGACGCCGGCTGTGAGCCGGCCCGGATGAGCGGGCCGCCAGGCGCTTGAACGCGTGTCCGGCGCTACGCGGTCTGGCCGAATATCTCCGCGAACTTCAGCCGGTCCGTGGTCGCCCGGCGCGCGTCGTCAAAGCTCACTTTCTTTGCCCGCAGCAGCGCCGCGAGCTCATCGTTCATCGTGTGGCAGCCGGACTGCGCATCCTTGCCCAGCTTTTCCAGCAGCGGCCGAATGGCGCCGATGTTGCGGGTCTCGATCAGGTGCGCGACGTCGGGATTGACCGTCAGGCACTCGCTCGCCAGGTGATAGGCATTATCCTTTTGCGAAGGCAGCAGCGCCTGGCAAATGACGCCGCGCAGGCAGTTCGACAATGCCTGTGCCTGCGCGTCCGAATTGCCCAAAAGGCGCAGCAGCTTTTGCAGGCCGAGCTCGGTGGAGCGCGCGTGCAGCGTGGCGAACACCAGCGGCCCGGATTCGGCCAGCGCCAGCGTTTCCTGCGCCGTTTCGGCGTCGCGGATCTCGCCGATCAGGATCACGTCGGGCCGCTCGCGCAAGGCGTCGAGCGCGCCCAGGTAATAGCTTTCCACGTCGCCGTCGATGCCGACCTCGCGCTGCGTGACGATGCACTTGCGCTGCGGGATGAGCGTCTCCACCGGATCTTCGATGGTGATGATGTGGCCGGAGCGGCTCTTGTTGATCTGGTCCAGCAGCGACGCGATGGTGGTCGACTTGCCCTGGCAGGTGTCGCCGATCAAGAGCACCAGGCCATTGTCGAGCCGGGCGAAATCCTGCGCGCAGGGGCGCAGGCCGATCCTGTCGAGCGCGATCGGTTCGGTGGGAAAGCGGCGGATCACGCAGCCCAGGCGCTTGTTGCCCTGGAATGAAAAGCAGTTGGCGCGGATGCGCGCGCTGTGCAAGTCCTTGGAACGGTCGAACGCGCGGTCCCGGATCTTGTCGGCCCAGTCGGGCTCGATCACATCGAAGAACTCTTCCAGTTCCTCGCGCGTGATCGGCGTGTCCGACACCGCCACCAGGCGCTTCGGCTGGCGCAGCATGATCGGGCTGTTCTGGTGGATGATGATGTCGGAAAAGACGGTGCTGGAATTGAGCAGGTGGACGATTTGCTCGATCAGCGTGCCGGTGACCGGCAAGCCGCCGGCTTCGAGGAATGTCAGCGTTTCAATCTGGGAATACTTGTCATGTTCCATCTGCCTGCCCCTTGCGTCCCGGTAAAGTTGCTCTAAGAGTTGTTTTAAGGAAATATTTTAACAATGTACCGGAGATCACCGACAAACCAATCGTGTAAATTAAGCGGATATTTCCATGTAATTAGCGTTTTCTTGTTGTTCCGGAAATCGTTTTGATGTGCAACATTTTTGCCGGCAAGCAGTCCAAGCGACGCAACAAGGTATGAAGCAGAGCACGACATGAAAAAACGACATCGCCATTTCTTCGCCATTGCGCTCTTGTTCAGCGCTCTTCAGGCCATGGCCGCGACCGCGCCGGACGACGACATTACCGTCGATGTGCGCAAAAGCGGCGACCGGGTGCTGGTCGACGTGAGCATGTCGGTGCAGGCGCCGCCGCGCGACGCCTGGGATGTGCTCACCGACTACGACCACATGGCGCAGTTCTTCCCCAATCTCGTCTCCAGCAAGATCGTCGAGAGAAGCGGCGGCCGCGTGCGCGTCGAACAGAAGGGCAACGTCTCGTATGGGCCTCTGACGTTCCCGTTCGAATCGGTGCGCGACATCGAGCTCACGCAAGACAGCGAAATCCGCTCGCATGCCGTGGCCGGCACCTTGAAGGCCGGCGACGCGACCACCCGGCTGGTGGCGGACAGCGGCGGCACGCGCATCCTCTATCACAGCGAATCGGTGCCGGCGGTCTGGGTGCCGCCGGCGATCGGCCCGCAAGTCATCGCCAGCCAGACGCGCGCGCAGTTCGAGAGCCTGCGCAACGAAATCCTGAAGCGAAGGAACGGCGGGAAGAACTCCTGACGCGCCGGTACTGGCTGGGGGCCTTGCCGGCCCACCGGCGGAAGCTGCGGGTGAACGCACTCTGTTCGGTATAACCGAGCAGCATGGCGATGTCGAACATGCTCAGGCGCGCATGCTCCACGTAACCCCGAGCCATATCCTTGATCAAGGTATGCGGTTCCATTTCCTTGTCAGGTAAAACGGATGGAATTTGGCTACAGTGACTGTCTCGATAAAACAAAAATCGCCGGGCAAGAGGAGACAAGATGCAAGAGGCAGACTTCATCGTCGTGGGCGCGGGTGCGGCCGGCTGCGCGCTGGCCGGGCGGCTGACTGAGGATCCGAATGTCAGCGTATGCCTGCTCGAAGCCGGCAAGCGCGACGACAGCTGGCGCATCCAGGTGCCGCTGGGCTTCGCCTTCACGGTGCCGACCAGGGCGTTCAACTGGGCCTTCGAAACCGTGCCGCAGCCGGGGCTCAACGGCCGGCGCGGCTATCAGCCGCGCGGCAAGACGCTCGGCGGCAGTTCCTCGATCAACGCGATGATGTATGTGCGCGGCCATCGCCGCGACTACGATCACTGGGCCGCGCTCGGCAATGCAGGCTGGTCATACGACGAAGTGCTGCCGTATTTCCGCAAATCGGAAAACAACGCGGACCTGCGCACCGACTATCACGGCAATGACGGGCCGCTGCATGTCTCGTATCTGCGCTCGCCGTCGCCGTTTTTCCAGCTCTGCATCGACGCTGCCGTGCAGGCGGGGTTCCGGCATACGCACGACTTCAACGGCGCGCAGCAGGAAGGCATCGGCTACACCCAGGTGATGCAAAAGAATGGCGAACGCTGCAGCGCAGCCAAGGCGTTCATCACGCCCAATCTGTCGCGCCGCAACCTGCGGGTGGAGACGAATGCCTGCACCACGCGCATCCTGTTCGAGGGCAGGCGCGCGGTGGGCGTGGAATACCGCCAGGGCGGGAAAACGCATACGATCCGGGCGCGCAGGGAAGTGGTCGTGTGTGCCGGCGCGTTCCAGTCGCCGCAGTTGCTGATGCTGTCCGGCATAGGCGATAGCGAGGAACTGCGCCGGCACGGCATCCCCGTGCTGCATCACCTGCCCGGCGTGGGGCGCAACCTGCAGGACCATCTCGACATCAACCTCAATTACCGGGCCAGCCACCCCGACCTGATCGCAACGGGGCCCGCCACCGGCGCGGCGCTACTGAAGGGCATCCTGCCCTATCGCCGCGAGCGGCGCGGCATCTGGACCAGCAATTTCGCCGAGGTGAACGGCTTTCTGAAAAGCGCGCCGGAGCTGCCGGCACCGGACCTGCAGATCGAGATTTCGCGCGGCATCACCAACGACCACGGCCGCAAGAAAGTGATGGTGCGCGGCTTTTGCGTGATCGTCACGGTGCTGCGCCCCAGGAGCATCGGCAGGGTCGGGCTGGCCAGCGCCAATCCCGCCGACGCGCCGCTGATCGATCCGAACTTTCTCGGGCATCCGGACGACCTGGAATTGTTCGTCAAGGGCATCAAGATCGCCCGCCAGATCATTGCCTCGCCCCTGCTGGACCGCTATCGCGGCGCGGAACGCTATACCGGGCACGCCAGGACGGACGACGAGCTGCGCGACATCGTGCGCGAGCGCGCCGACACCAACTATCACCCGGTCGGCAGCTGCAAGATGGGCATCGACGAGATGGCGGTCGTCGACCCGCAGCTGCGCGTGCGCGGCATTGCGGGCCTGCGCGTGGTCGATGCCTCCATCATGCCGACTCTCGTCGGCGGCAACACCTGCGCGCCCAGCATCATGATCGGCGAAAAGGGAGCGCAGTTGATCAAGGACCAGTACCAGGGATCGGCGGCGCCGGACCGGATGAGAATTTTTGCCGAGCCGCAAGCCGCTGCGCTTACGGATAATGCACCGGCCTGCCCGGCAGGTCGGGCAAGGGAATGAATTCGCTCTCGCCCGGCACCATCGCGAAGCGCTGCTGCCGCCAGTCGTCCTTGGCCTGCTCGATGCGGTCGGGCGAGCTCGACACGAAATTCCAGGTAAGGTAGCGCGGCCCGTCCATCGGCTCGCCGCCCACCAGCACCACGCGCGCGGCTGTGCCGCCGGCTGCCTGCAAGGCGATGCCGGCGCCGGGCTTGAGCACCAGCAGGCGGCCCGCGTCGAACACGCCATCGGCGCCGCAAGCGACCTGTCCTTGCGCCACGTACACCGCCTGCTCGTCGTATTCGGGCGGCAACGCCACCGTCGCACCGGGCTGCAGCGTGATATCGGCGAACACCATGTCCGACAGCGCCGGCACCGGCGAGCGGCGCCCGAAATAGCTGCCGGCGACGATGCGCGCGGCCACGCCCTCGCCCGCTTCCAGCGGCAATTGCTCCGCCCCGACATGGACGAAGTCCGGATCGGTTTCTTCCTGCGCGCGCGGCAGCGCCACCCAGCACTGCAGTCCGAACAAGGATGATTCGTGCTGGCGCATCTGCGGCGCGGTGCGTTCCGAATGCACGATGCCGCGCCCGGCCGTCATCCAGTTCACTTCGCCGGGTCGTATCGGCTGCACGCTGCCCAGGCTGTCGCGGTGCAGGATTTCGCCGTCGAACAGATAGGTCAGCGTGGCCAGCCCGATGTGCGGATGCGGGCGCACGTCCAGGCCGCTGCCCGCCGTGAAGACGTGCGGCCCCATCTGGTCGAGGAAAACGAAGGGCCCGACCATGCGGCGCTCGACGCTGGGCAAGGCGCGCCGCACTTCGAAGCCGTCGCCCAGGTCGCGCGTGCGCGGCACGACGAGCACGTCGAGGGCGCTGTCCGGCTGGTTCACGGCCTAGCGCGACGCCATCGCCAGTTTCTTGGCGATCTGCGTGACATGGCGGCCCTGGAAACGCGCGATCGCCAGCTCGTTCTCGCTCGGCTGGCGCGAGCCGTCGCCGCCGGTGATGGTGGTGGCGCCGTAAGGCGTGCCGCCGCTGAGTGCATCCATGTTGAGCAGGCGCTGTTCGGAATATGGCGCGCCGACGACGATCATGCCCTGGTGCAGCAGCGTGGTATGAAAACTGGTGATCGTGGTTTCCTGCCCGCCATGCTGGCTGGCGGTGCTGGTAAAGACGCTGCCGACCTTGCCGATCAGGCTGCCGTTCATCCACAAGGAGCCGGTCTGGTCGAGGAAATTGCGCATTTGCGCCGCCATGTTGCCAAATCGCGTAGGCGTGCCGAAGATGATGGCGTCGGCCTCCATCAGCTGTTCCGGCTTGATGAAAGGCACCTGCGCGAAGGCCGCGCGCGCCGCTTTCGCTCCGCTCTTTTCCAGCACGTCGTCCGGCACGAGTTCCGGCACCTGGTATAGCTGCACGTCGACATCGCTCACTTCCCGGGCGCCGGCCGCCACCGCCTCCGCCATCTTGTAAATATGACCGTACATGCTGTAGAACACCACTTGCACTTTGGTTGCCATATGCCCTCCGTTCGACACGCCTTGTATGACATATGTATCAACATGCCGCAAAAGGTTCCTGCGCGCGAAAAATTCATCGATGGCTGACGCCGATTTTGCGGATCGGCTGGTACTGTTCCGGCGCCTGGTCAACGAGATACCGGCAGAGCGCAGCGCTTCGGTGAAGCTGCTCGCGATTGCCAAGTGGTAGCGCGGGCACATGCGTGCAAAAAAGAAAAACGGCTTTACGCCGGTCGCGTAAAGCCGTTATCGGCAACGTATTGCATCTTGGCATACGCCGCAGCGGATACCGATGTGCCGTTCTGCCCTTACCGGAACAGCTTGTTTGCCGTCTCGGCAATCAGCTTGCCCTGAAAACGCGCGCCGTCCAGTTCGTTCGCGCTGGGCGCGCGCTGTCCCTGTCCGCCGGCAATCGTCGTCGCGCCGTAAGGGCTGCCGCCGGCCACTTCATCCAGCGTCATCTGTCCCTGATAGCTGTAAGGCAAGCCGACAATCGTCATCCCGAAGTGAAGCAGATTGGTAATGAGCGAGAACAGCGTGACTTCCTGGCCGCCGTGCTGGGTCGCGGTGGACGTGAATGCGCCGCCGACCTTGCCGTTCAGCGCGCCGCGCGCCCACAGGCCGCCGGCCTGATCGAGGAAGCTGGCCATTTGCGACGGCATGCGGCCAAAGCGGGTCGGGCAGCCGACGATGATCGCGTCGTAGTTTTCGAGGTCGGCGACGCTGGCCAGCGGAGCGGCCTGCTCGAGCTTGAAGTGCGCCGACTTGGCAATGTCCTGCGGGACGGTTTCCGGGACGCGCTTGACGTCGACGGTGGCGCCGGTCGAGCGCGCGCCATCAGCCACGGCTTGCGCCATGGTTTCAATATGACCGTAAGTGGAATAGTAGAGGACGAGGACTTTCGCCATGAGGATCTCCCTGGTGGGTTAAATGGCCAGATATGCCAAAGGCATCTGGTTGAAGAAATACGGTATGTCGGTTGAAGCTCGCATGGTCGTGATCCGGTCAGCGCTACAGTTCGAGGATGTGCCCGGCCGCGATCCACGCCTCGATGCCGCCGGCCAGCGGGCGCACGCGCTTGTACCCCTTCTGCATCAATTGCTTGGCCACGACCGCGGCCGACGCTTCGTTCGGACAGGCGCAATACAGGATCACTTCCTGGTCCGGCGAAATATCGAGCGCGAAGGTATCGATGCCGTCGCCCGGAATCGCCACCGCGCCCGGAATGCGGCCGGTTTGCTGCAGGTCCGCCGAGCGGACGTCGACGATGACCGGCGCGATGCCTTGCAGGCGCAGGCGCTCCAGCTCGTCGACCGAGATGCGCGCCATGCGCAGGGAATGGAGAAAGCGCCGGCGCTGCCACCACTTGTTGGCGACGAAGGCGGCCAGGGCCAGGACCAGCAGAAACGCGCCCCATTTGCCCAGTTGTTCGAGCGTGGCCAGCAAGTCCTCGACGGTCGTGCTGAATAGCGAGCCGAGCAGGATGGCCGAGCCGGCCCAGAGGGCGGCGCCAAGGCAATCGAACATAATGAAGACCGCCGGCCGCGTGTTGGTCGTCCCGGCCAGCGCGCTGGCAATCGAGGCGAAACCGGGAATGAACTTCGCCACCAGGAGCGAGGATGCGCCCCACCGGCGATAAATCGATTCCGTTTGCCGCACGCATGAATCGGGCGACAGGGAAATGCGGCAAAGCGCCGCCATCACTTTCCTGCCAAAGCGCTTGCCGGCCCGATACCAGACAAAATCCGCGACGAGCGCCGCCAGGACGGCGGTAGCCAGCAGCAGCGGCGCGGAATACTGCCCGCGATCGAACATCGCTCCGGTAATAATCAAGGTCGGATAGGCGGGCAGCGGCGCACCGAGCTGCTCGACCAGCACATTGACGAACACGACGAGTACGCCGTACTGCTCGATCAGATGAAGAATGAGATGCATGGATGTGCCCGCCCTGGTCTCGCCTGTCCTTGCTAGCCGGCGTTCTTCTTCGCGCGCATGCTGCCGTCGGCAAGCTTGCGGTTTTTTTCCGCCAGTGTCCGAATCAAGCCATCGATCCCGCCGCGCGCCACTTCCGTGGCGAAGTTCCCCTTGTAGGTTTCGATCAGCCACGCGCCGAGGATGTTGACATCATAGATCTTCCAGCCGTTTGCCGTGCGGATGAGCCGGTAGTTCATCGGTACCGGTTCGCTGCGTGGCTGCACGACTTGCGAGCGCACTTCCACCTCCGTGTCGGCGGGATCGGCGCGCAGCGGCTTGAACTCGATTTTCTGGTCCCTGACCTGGGAGAGCGCGCCCGAATAGGTATGCACGAGCAGGCTGCGGAATTCATTCGTGAGCTGGGTGCGCTGTTCCGGCGTGGCTTCGCGCCAGAACCTGCCGACGGCCAGGGCGGTCGTCCGCTCGAAATCGACGTAGGGCAGGATGCGGCTTTCCACCAGTTCCTGAACGCGGCGGTAGTGTCCGGCTTGCAGTTCCTTGTCGGCCTTGATGGCGTCCATGACGTCCTGGCTGATGCGCTTGACCAGCGCGTCCGGCGCTTCCTGCGCCTGCGCGCGTGAGGCAAACGCAACGACACTCGCGGCCAGCGCGAGAAGGGCTAGGAGTCTGTGCAGGCGGATAAACGTATTCATGATTTCTCTTCAAAGCGCGCCGGCGTCGGCGCAGAATTTCAGTCGCGGCCCGACGGGCACGATGCCGGTCGGGTTGATGTGCGGATGGCTCATAAAGTAGTGGCGCTTGATATGGTCGATATCGACCGTCGACGCGATGCCCGGCACGAGATAGAGCTCGCGCAGGTAGCGCGACAGGTGCGGAAAATCTTCGATGCGGTTGCGGCTGCACTTGAAATGGCTGTAGTAGACCGCGTCGAACCGCGCCAGCGTGGTAAAGAGACGCCAGTCCGCCTCCGTGATCTGGTCGCCCACCAGATAGCGGCTGTTGGCCAGCCATGCTTCGATCTGGTCCAGCGCCGCGAACAGCTTGTGGAACGCGTTTTCGTAGCTGGCCTGGGTCGAGGCAAAGCCGCAGCGATAGACGCCGTTGTTGATGTTTTCGTAAATGAAATCATTTAGCGCATCGATCTCGACACGCAATGCTTCCGGGCAGAGATCAAATGACGCGTCGCCGAATTGGTTGAACGCTCCGTTGAGCATGCGGATGATTTCCGACGACTCGTTGTTCACGATGCGATTGCGCACCTTGTCCCACAACACCGGAACCGAAATCCGGCCCGAATAGTCGGGCTGCGTGGCGGTATAGAGCTGGTGCAGGAAAGAAAAGCCATTGACGTGGTCCGGCAGGGTGTCGCTGAAGCACCAGCCCTGCTCCGACATGACCGGCTCGACGATCGACACCGACACCACGGCTTCGAGCCGCTTGAGCGCGCGCACGATCAGGGTCCGGTGCGCCCACGGGCAGGCCAGGGAGACATAGAGGTGATAGCGTCCCGGCTGCGCCGGGTAGCCGCTGGAACCGTCGGCCGTGATCCAGTCGCGAAAGACCGCAGCGGGCCGCAGGAACTCGCCGTGCGTGGCGCGCGTGTCATACCAGCCTGGATGCCACTCGCCATTTTGCAGATAGACGCTCACTTCCTTCTCCTTGCCAGCCGCGACGAGCGGCCGGCATTCAATTCACGCCGGCGGCAGGCGATGCGAACACCCGCCGCGTTCGGGGATGCTTATTGCTTGATCGCTTCGAGCGCGATGGTCAGGGTCACATCGTCGCCGACGTAGGGCGCGTATTTGCCGGCGTTGAACTCGGAACGCTTGATCGTCGTCGTGGCGTTGGCGCCGATGGCGGTCTTCTTCACGATCGGATGCTCCATCGAGTGGAAGGACGTGACATTGAGCGTGACGGGCTTGGTGACGCCCTTGATGGTCAGGTTGCCTTCGACCTTGCTCGGCTTGTCGCCGTTGAACACCACCTTGGTCGACTTGAAGGTGGCGGTCGGGTACTTGCCGGTATCGAGGAAATCCTCGCCCTGGATATGCTCGTTGAACAGCGGCGAGCCGGTGCTGACCGACTTCATGTCGATCGTGACATCCACCGAGCCGGTCCTGGCGGCCTGGTCGAACACCACGGTGCCGGTGGTCTTGTCGAAGCGGGAAAGCTGCGTGGAGTAGCCGAAATGGTTGTACTCGAAGCGCGGGAAGGTGTGGGTATTGTCGATCGTGAAGGTTTCCGGCGTGGCGAAGGCGGAAGCCGAGAATGCGGAAGCGATGGCGATCAGTGCGAGTTTTTTCATGATGGTTTCCTTGAGAAGCGGTCAAAAATCATTTGGCGTTGGCAAGCAGGCGAAAGCGCACCTGCACGTCGTCGGCGACGACGCTCGGGTCAGCCCAGGCGCCTTCGCCGACCCCGAATTCACTGCGTTTGAAGGGGAAGGCCCCTTCGAAGACGGCGGACTTTCCGTCCTGTTTCAGATTGAACACGGCCACGGTGTCCTTGGTCCGGCCTTTCATGCTCAGCTGGCCGCGCACCTCGTAACGGTTGCCGCCCAGCGGCTTGACGCTGCCGGAGACAAAGCTGGCGGTCGGATAGCTCGCGGTGTTGAACCAGCTCTTGCCGCGCACTTCCTTGTTGGCGTCGGCCGAGCCGGCATCGATGCTGGCGAGGTCGACGTCGATGCGTGCCTTGCTCGTTTCCGGCCTGGCCGGATCGAAGGCGACCTGCGCGGCGAACTTGCCGAAGCGGCCTTCCACCGGCACGCCCATCTGTTTGGAGACGAAGGTAATCTGGCTGCCGGCCGGCTGCACATCGCTGAACTGCATTGCATGGGCAGCGAAGGCGGCGAGGCCGAGCACGGGGAGAATCAAGCGTTTCATGGAAATGTCCTTTCTTACTTTGCGGTGCTGGGCAGGGGCGACATGCGCACCAGCGTTTCGTCGCGGTCGATGAAGTGGTGCTTGAGCGCCGCCGCCAAGTGCAGGCTAACCAGCGTTATCAGGCCGAAATTCAACAGCTCGTGGATTTCTTTCAGGAGGTCGCCCAGCTCCGCGTTCTTGGCCACCAGGTCAGGCAGCGGCAGTACGCCGAGATACACGACCGGAAAACCCTTGGCCGAACTCATCAGCCAGCCCGACAGCGGCACCGCGAACATCAGCGCGTACAGCAGGCCGTGCGTCAGCGATGCCACCTTGTGCTGCCATGCGGGTGCGGGCAGCGGCGCCGGCGCGCCCTTGGCGAAACGCCAGGCGATGCGCACGATCGCGATCAGCAGCGCCGTCATGCCGATCCATTTGTGATACGAGTACAGCTGCAGTTTGGCCGGGCTCAGCTTCAGGTCATGCATGTAGACGCCCAGCGGAAACGCGGTAAGGATCAACGCGGCGGTGAGCCAGTGCAGCGCCTTTGCAGGGCCGGTGTAGTGCTTTTTCATGAGCTTTCCTCCTGTCGTTGGGAGCGCAAATCAGTGCTGTTCCCGAGTCTCGGCCATTTCGATGATGATGAAGTGCGCACTCTTGTCCGCGAGGGAAAACGTCAGTTCCGCCGGGCCGATGATTTCCAGCGCATCGCGCTCGTGCAGCGTGGCGACGCCGTCGATGTCCACCGCGCCTTCAAAGTTGTTGATGTACGCCTGCCGGCCCGCTTTCAGCGAGAAGGACACCCGCGCCGCCAGATCGGTCATTTCCGACACGTAGAAATTGACGTCCTGGTTCAGATGCAGCGGCGCGTCCTCCCGGCTGGCAGGATTGCCGACGATGTGCAGCAGCTTGTTCAGGCGATCCGATGCGTCGAATTTATGGTTTTCGTAGCGGACCGGCAGACCGTTGGCCGGCGGCAGGATCCAGATCTGCAGGAAACGGCACGCTTCGTCATGCTTGTTCAGTTCCGAATGCCATACGCCGGCTCCGGCGCTCACCGTCTGCACATGGCCGCGCTCCAGCGTGTCTTCGACATCGGTGGCGCTGTCCCAGTGGGTCAGCTTGCCGCTGACGACGTAGCTGACGATTTCCATGTTGCGGTGCGGGTGCTTGTCGAAGCCGCCGTGCGGCACCACGCCATCGTCATTGAGCACGCGCAGCACCCCGAAGTTGATGTTCTCCGGGTTGTAGTAATTGGCGAATGAGAAATGGAAGTACGTGTCCGCCGGGTGCCGATCACTGGCAGGCAGGTAATGCAAGGAAGCGCCATCGATTTGTCGGTATTGCAAGGCCATTTGTTCGTGCTCCACTGAGTTGATGGGGCTAGATTAAATGTTTAAACTGGCGTAATAAATAAGCTTTTCCGTGAAACATAATTACGCAAAGTGGAACAATACGATCTCATCTCCCTGCGCGCCTTCGTCGCCGTCGTCGAAACCGGCAGCTTCGTGCGTGCCGCGGAACAGCTGGACGCCAGCACCGCTGCCATCAGCCGGCGCATCGCCATGCTTGAGCAAGCCCTGGGCAGCCAGCTGATCAACCGGACCACGCGCCGCATCGACATCACGGAAGCGGGGCGGCGCTTCTACGAAGATGTCGTCAATGTCATGCAACTGCTAGGCGAAGCCGAGGAGCGGGTGCGTATTGGACGGGAAGCCGCCACGGGGATCATGCGGGTGGCCGCGCCCTTGAGTTTCGGCATCGAGCGGGTCGCGCCGGTGCTGCCGGAATTCATGCGGCGGCATCCGGCGCTCAAGGTCCAGTTGCTTCTGGAGGACCGCTATACCGATCTGCATGGCGAGGCGATCGATGTCGCCATTCGCATCGGCACGGCCTTGCCGGATTCGTCGCTGGTCGCGGTGCGCATCGACTCGATCGCGCGCGTGTTATGCGCCGCTCCCGGCTATCTGGACAAGCATGGCGAACCGCGCACCCCGGAGGAGCTTAAGCAGCATTACTGCTTGCATTACAGCCTGCTGAGCCTGCGCGACGAATGGGGATTTCTCTTCGAAGACCCGGCCGAAGCCGCCGAGATCAAGAGCCTGCTGTCGGTGAACAATGCCGAAGCTTTAAAAGAATGCGCCATTGGCGGAATGGGCATCACCTTGCTGCCGCGCTTCGTGGTCGAAGATGCCCTCGCTGATGGCCGCCTGCGACAAGTGATGGCGACGTATAGTCCGCCCTCCTCCGGTCTTTTTGCCGTACGGCCATCGCGTCGCTATGTACCGGCACGTGTACGCCTGTTCATCGATTTCTTGCGCGAGTCGTTTGGCGGAGAAAAACTCAGGGCTTAGACGTAAAGAAAGTCCGAACGGCCAAATGCGCAGATCGCTCGAACCAGTTCGCCAGAAAGCTTGTCAAACGGTCACAGTCGTTTATATCCGGAGGTTCTATGAGTCTGCTGTGGTTTTTGTTCATCGGCTTGATCGCCGGCTGGCTGGCAAGCATGATTGTCGGCGGGCCATTCGGCTTGCTGGGCGATCTGATCGTCGGCGTCATCGGCTCGTATATCGGCGGCTGGCTGTTTGGCCGCATGGGCTGGAGCGCGGGGGGCGGCACATTGGGAAGCATCATTACGGCCACCATCGGTGCCATCGTGCTGCTGTTGATCTTGCGGCTGTTCAATAGCGCCCGCTGGCGCGGATGAACCGGCACGCCATCATCCACAGCCCGCGCACGCGGGCTGTTTTTTTATCCGCGTCCGGCAGCGCCGGCATCAAGGGCGCTTCCGGGCGGTCTATACCTAATTGCAACATTCTGTAAGCGCCGTCATCATTGCCCGGCCCGGCCCGTTAATGGAGATAACAAGGGAACGTTTCCCTTGTCTTCCTTAACGCCGAAAGAGAGTACCAGATGAAAAAGAGCATCCTGATTGCAGCCCTGTTCGCCATCGCCGGTTTCGCCAACGCACAGGCCCCGGCTTCGACTCCGGCTCCCGCCGGCGCAGCCGCCGCCAGCGCGCCCGCCGCAACGGAAGCCGCCAAGCCGGCCAAGGTACACAAGAAGGTTCACGCCAAGAAGCAGGCAAAGCACGCCGTGAAGAAGGATAAGCAGGCGAAAGCAGCCGACGCGGGCAAGACCGCCAAGGCCGAACCTGCAGCCGCCGAAAAGACGGCTTCCGCGCCCGCCAAGTAAGTTCAGGCAGCCACAGCGCTCCACCAAGCCCGCGCAGCGTGCGCGGGCTTTTCATTTTTCAGCCCACGCCACGCTACGCACTGGCCCGCTCAGAACAGGTTCAGCCCTTTGAGCATCACGGCCAGTATCAGGAGCGGCGAGATGTAACGCAACAAAAAGAATACCGCGCGGGCAAGTCCTTCGTTGTGCAGTTGTCCGCGGTTCGAGAGCGCCGTCCGGAACCTGTCGAAACCCCAGACCCAGCCGACAAACAGGGCCACGAAAATCCCGCCGGCCGGCAGGATCACGTTCGAGGACACGAAATCGAACAGGTCGAACATGTTGAGGCCGAACAATTTAAAGTTCGCCAGCGTGCTGTTCGTGAGCGCGCATGTCGAGCCCATGACAGCCAGCAGCGCGAGCGTCAGCATCACGGCCTTGGGGCGCGTCAGGCCGAAGCGCTCGTGGATGATCAGCACCGGCACCTCCAGCAGGGAGAGCATCGCGCCGGTGGCCGCAATGGCGGCCAGGACGAAAAACACCACCATCAGCGCCTGTCCCATCGGGATTTGCGAAAACACCGCGGGAATCGTGATGAACACCAGCGCCGGCCCGGCCGCGGGCTCGAAGCCGAAGGTGAATACCGCCGGAAAAATCGCCACGCCCGCCAGCAGCGACACGCACAGGTCGGCGCTCATGACGCGGAAGGTGGTCACCGGAATGTTCTGGTCGTCCCGGAAATAGCTGCCATAGGTCATCATCGTGCCCATGCCGATCGACAGCTTGAAGAACGCCAGCCCGAGCGCGGTCAGCACCACGGCCCCCGTCATCTTGCCGAAATCCGGGTGGAACAGGAATGCCAGCCCTTGCGCGGCCTTTTCCAGCGACAGGCTCACGCCGCACAACAGCAGCAGGAGCAGGAACAGCAGCGGCATCAGCTTCTTGGTCAGGGCCTCGATACCCTTGGTCACCCCGAGCAGCAGGATGCCGCCCATGCAGACGAGGACCAGCCACTGCCACAGTAGGGATTGCAGCGGATCGCTGATGAGCGCGCCGAAGGCGGCTTCGGTCACCTTGCGGTCGCTGCTCAGGATGGAGCCGCCGATCGCCTTGAAGACATAGGCGAACACCCAGGCCACGACTTCGGAATAGAACGACATGATCAGGAAGGACGCCAGCATGCCCGCCGCCCCGATCAGCCACCATGGCTGCCTGGGCGGCGCCAGCGCGATCAGCGCCGTGACCGGATTGGCCTTGACGTGCCGGCCCAGCGTGATTTCCGCGATCATCACCGGCAAGCCGACCAGCAGCGTCGCCAGGACGTACACCAGCAAAAATCCGGCGCCGCCGTTGGCGCCCGTGAGATAGGGGAATTTCCAGATGTTGCCGAGCCCGACCGCCGACCCCAGGGTCGCGGCGAGAACGCCGAAACTGGAAGTGAATCCGTCGCGGCTCGGTTTGTGCGGGTGTTGACTCATGATATTCGCAGATAAATGGGAAAAGCGGCAGGCGTGTCCGCGCAAACGAGGGCGGCGCCTTTCAGCGGGAAACAAGTACAGGCAGTTGCGCGGAGATGGAATGGTCAGAACCGGGCGTCAGGCAGATGCATGTCGCGCGCGGAACAGTAGGTGGTCAAGACAGCGCGCGACTTTACCACGCACTTGCCGCAACGTAAATTGATTTGACGCATGGATATCGGAAGCAATAACCATCGCCGTTCCCGTGCGGCGCCGCTACTTCTCTGCCTTCCCAGGCATGACCATGATGGTTTGTACAGGATGGCGCACAGAATTTCCTTGCCATCGTTGTCGGCGATCTGGGGGTTTGGGCCGGGGCCGCCAGTCACGTGCAATGCAGAAATTATGTATCCTCTTAAGCTCTCTTGAATTCGTGCAGACGTATACGGCATCCGGCCCCATCCATGACCCGCAAACTCACGTTCTCCACCGCTGTGATGCTCGTCATCCCTCCCCTGCTGTGGGCGGGAAATGCCGTCGTCGGCCGTATGGTGCATGCGCTGGTGCCGCCGATTACGCTGAACTTCCTGCGCTGGGCCATCGCCTTCCTGATCCTGCTGCCGCTGGCCGGCTCAGTCTTTCGTCCCGGCAGCGGCTTGTGGACGTATCGCCGCCGCTTCGCGCTGCTGGGGCTGCTCGGCATCGGCTTGTATAACGCGCTGCAATACCTGGCGCTGCAAAGCTCGACGCCGATCAACGTGACCCTGGTGGCGGCCAGCATGCCGGTGTGGATGCTGGCGATCGGACGCCTGTTCTTTGGCGCGTCCGTGTCGCGCACCCAGGTGGCCGGCGCGGCGCTGTCGATCGCCGGCGTGCTGCTGGTGCTGTCGCGCGGCGACTGGCATCAATTGCTGGCGCTGCGCCTGGTGCCGGGCGACCTGTTCATGATCCTCGCCACCATCGCCTGGTCGGTCTACAGCTGGCTGCTGGCGCGGCCGAACAAGGACCCGGCGGCTCTGCGCGCCAACTGGGCCGCTTTCCTGCTGGCGCAGGTCGCCTTCGGCGTGCTGTGGTCGGGCGCGTTCGCGGCCGGCGAGTGGGCCCTGACCGATGCGCGGATCCACTGGAGCTGGCCGCTGGGGGCCGCGCTGCTGTATGTCGCGGCCGGGCCGGCGGTGATCGCCTTTCGCTGCTGGGGCGCCGGCGTGCAGCGCGTCGGGCCGAACATCGCCGCCTTCTTCAGCAACCTGACGCCGCTGTTCGCTGCGCTGCTGTCGTCCGCGTTTCTCGGGGAATTGCCGCATGCATACCACGCGGCGGCGTTTGCGCTGATCGTGGGCGGCATCATCCTGTCATCGCGGCGCTGAACGTTTTGCCATCAAAAGCGCCAAAGCAGTTTTAGTCTGCAACAGGCGCACATCATGACTTCCCACGACCCCGACGAAATCAACCGGTTGATCGGCGCTTTTACCGATTTGCAAGAACAGTGGGAAAACGCGCCGGATGCCTTCGACTGGTCCCGGCTGGAAGCCTTGGCCAGGGACGGCGCGCATGCCTACAACGAATGCTGCGGTCCCTCCTTCCATGCACTGGCGCTGGACGGCGTGCCGCATACCGAATTCCACGAACGCTTTCTCGCGCATTCGCTGCGCGCCGGCTTCGATCCGTTCAAGCTGGCCAGGGCCGGCAACGCCAGCGAGGAAATCCCGGTCATCGACCATGCCAGCCTTGCCGACACCGCGCTGTGGAATCCGAGTGCGGCGCGCATGCGCGCCTCGCTGATGGAGCTGGCGCGCCAGCGCTTCGCGCCGCTGGCCGACGACATCCGGCGCGCCGATCCGCCATCGTCGCATCCGCTGTTCATGACGGTGGAAGCCTGCGCCGAATCGCTGCCGCTCGACCTGCTGGAGCGCATCTCGCCGGAACTGGCGCGCGAGCATCACGGAGATGCCCGGGAGCAGTCGGTCGATCCGATCGAGGGCTATCTGTCGGCGGCAGAAGTCATCGTCGAAAGCAATACCAAGCCGTATGGATGAGGCGGGCGCGCCGCAAGCGGCGTCACGCACGGAAAATGCCCCTGCGCTGTCGCTGCCCGGCAGCTACCTGGAGTCGCGCGACCGTTTCCGGGAACTCGGCGCGCGCATCGGAGCCGACCTGCGCGCCTTCCGTCACGACGAGGCCCAAGGCGCCACGCCGCCTCTATTTACCGATACCGCCTATCTCGGCGCGGCCGATGCGCCGGTGCTGGTCGTCATCGCCAGCGGCACGCACGGCGTGGAAGGCTACGCGGGCGCGGCCTGCCAGTTCCGTTTCATGCAAGACTATCCCGCGCGCCATGCCCGCTCCGGGTTCGCCTATCTGCTGGTGCACGCGGTCAATCCATGGGGATTTTTTCACGACCGGCGCGTCACGCCGGAAGGCATCGACCTGAACCGCAATTTCGTCGACTTTCCCGTTACGCGCGAGGCCGGCGCCGCCTACGCGGCCTACCACGACCTGCTGCTTACCCGGTTCCGGCCGTTGCCGCGCGGCTGGTGGAATGAAATCCGCCTGCTGTCGCACGCGCTCACGCGCACGCGCCGCAAGACGCTGCAGGCCGCCATCACGGCGGGGCAATACGCCTATCCGGACGGCCTGTTCTTCGGCGGCGCGGCGCCGGCCCGCAGCCGCCTGGTGTGGGAAGAGATCGTAAACACGTTCGCCCGCGGCCGGCGGCGCGCCCTTCTGCTCGACCTGCATACCGGGCTGGGAAAGCGCGGCGCTGGCGAACTCATCAGCTACCTGCCCCCGGACGCGGCCGACTTCAGGAAGATGGCGCGCTGGTTCGACGGCGGCATCCGGTCGATGGCCGGCGGCGACTCGGTCAGCGCGGCCCTGAAAGGCGATCTGACGGCGGCATTCGACCATGCCGTCGGCGGGCAGAGTTACGCGCTCGGGCTGGAGTTCGGCACCTGCGCGCCGCTGGCCGTGCTCAATGCCCTGCGCACCGATCACTGGTATCACAATAACGCGCACCGCCTGCCGCCGCCGGAGCGCGAGCGGGCGCGCCGCAAGATGAAGGCCGCCTTTGCAGGCGCCGACCGCGCATGGTGTGACCGGGTCGCGGCACGCTTCGATCAGGTCCTCGCGCAACTGGTGCGCGGGCTGGGCGCGGACTGAGGAAGGGCATCGGCACCGGCAACGCCGGGGGCAAGCAGCGCATCCGCCAATTCAGTAGTAACGCTTGCGGAGAAGCACAGGAATCTTTGCGCGGCCAATAGGTCAGACTGTAACACTGACTCATTGGCCTCGCCCGATGCATGCATCACAAAGATCCTCGGCGCCTGAACAATATGATTTCCTTGCCGGTGAAGGCAAGGTGCGGGCGCTTTTGCTCGCGCATGACTGGTCGACGTTTCCCCTTGGGAATCCAAACTCATGGCCGAGCGCGCTCAAGACCGCCATTCAGCTCATGCTCGATTCCAGCCAGCCGACTTCCCTGGCCTGGGGCGCGGATCTTCGCTTCTTTTATAACGACGCCTTCATCGAAGTACTTGCGGACAGGCATCCCTCGGCGCTGACCCGTCCATTCTGGGAAGTCTGGCCGGAGGCCAGGCAGGATTTTGAGCCGGCAATGCAGCAGGTGTGGGACGGCAAGCCGGTCTTCCATATCAATATGCCTTTCCGGATACGCCGCCACGGCAGTGAAAAGGTCTGGTTCACCTATTCCCTGCTGCCCATCCGGGACGATGAGGGAAAGGTGGCCGGCGTCTTTAATCCGATCATCGAAACCACTCAGCAAGTCGTGACCGGGCAGCGCCAGTCTTTCGAACTCGAACTCGTGAACCGGTTGCGCAAGACGGGGTCGCCGGACGATGTCGTCGCGGCGGCAATCGACTTGCTTGGCCGGCGGCTCGGCGTCTCGCGCGTTCTGTATGCCGAAGTCGACCTCTCCGACGGCACTGCCTTCATTCGTCGCGATTGGACTGCCGAGGGGGTCGCCAGTATGGCCGGCACGAAAAATACCATGGATGATTTCGGCCCCGAAATGATCGCCGCATTGCGCTGCGGGACGGTGACGGCGATCGACGATGTCGTGCTGGATCGCCGCACCGGCAATCACGCCGCAGCCTACGACAGCATCGGCGTGCGCGCCGAGCTGCTGGTGCCGCTGCCGCCCTCCGGCCCGTTGCGGGTGGTGCTGGCCCTGCACCGTGCCAAGCCGCATCACTGGCGCACCGAAGAGGTCCTGGTGGCGCAGGACACCGCCGAGCGCACCTGGATGGCGGTGGAAGCATCGCGCGCCGAAGCCGCGTTGCGGGCGGCGGCTGCCCGTGACGCCTTTCGCGTGCGCGTGGTGGATGCCCTGCGAGGACTCGACGATCCGGCCGAGATCGAGAATGCGGGCGCCCGCCTGCTCGGCGAGCATCTGCACGCCAACCGCGTCTTCTACTCGCCGCTCAAGGACGATCATTATGAATTCGTCGGGAACTTCGAGCGGGACGTGCCACACATGCCTCCAGAAAATTTTCCCGTACCCAAGTTTGGCCAGTGGGTATTTGACGCCTATCGCTCCGGCCTGCCGCTGATCTGCACGGATACCCAGGCCGATCCCAGGTTCTCACCGGCCGAGAAGCAAGCGTATGCATCGATCTATTGCATCGGCACCATCGGCGTGCCGCTGATCAAGCAAGGCAAGCTGGCGGCCATCCTGGGCGTACAGACGGCTGCCGCGCGTGCATGGACCGCCGACGAGGTCGCCCTGGTTGCGGACCTGGCCGAACGTATCTGGGAAACGGCGGAGCGTGCCAAGACCGGGGCGAAACTGCGCGAGGCGCAGGAACGCTATCTTGCGCTGTTCAACGCGATCGACCAGGGCTTCTGCACGATCGAGATGGCATTCGATGCGGAGCAAAAGCCGGTGGATTACCGCTTCCTGGAAGTCAGCCCGGCCTTCGAGCGCGAGACCGGCATCCATAACGCCGTCGGCCGCTGGGTACGAGACATTGTCCCCGACCACGAACAGCACTGGTTCGACATATATGGACACGTCGCGCTCACAGGAGAGCCAGCCCGTTTCGAGAATTATTCGACGCCGCTGGGCCGCTGGTGGGAGGTCTACGCCTTCCGCATCCACCATCCCGCGCTGCGCCGGGTGGCCATACTGTTTCGCGACATTACCGAGCGCAGGCGCGCCGAAGACGCCCTGCGCGATTCCGAGGAGCGCCTGCGCGCGCTGTTCGATTCGATGAGCGAAGCCTTCCTCATCATGGAAGCGATCTTGACCGCGGAAGGGAAGATCGCCGACCTGCGCTTCATCGAAACCAATCCGGCGTTCGACCGCTACACCACGCTCGGCGATCCGCGCGGGCGCACCATGAACGAACTGATGCCCGACGTCGACGCCATCTGGCACGAGCATTGCGAACGGGTCCTGCGCACCGGGGAAGCGGCGCAGTTCGAGATGCCGATCAAATCGCCCGACCGCTGGCTGGCCGTATCGGCCACCCGGCTTGGCGGAGCGAACAGCCGCCGCCTGGCGATCGTCTTCGCCGACATCACCGACCGCAAGCGGGCGGAAGAGATGATACGCCACGCCTCGCTGCATGACCCGCTGACGGGGCTTCCCAACCGCGCCATGCTGTTCGAGTATGCTAACCATATGTTGCCGCACAACAGGCGCACCGGCCAGCGCGCCGCGGTGCTGTTCCTCGACCTGGACCGGTTCAAGCCGATCAATGACACCCACGATCATGAGACCGGCGATGCGGTCTTGCAGGACGTGGCCCGCCGGCTCGCCGAGCGCTTGCGTACCGAGGACATCGTGATCCGCCTCGGCGGCGACGAATTCGTCGTGCTGCTGCAGGAAATCAGGAACGAGGCGGCCGCCGCCGATATTGCGCGCCAGATCATCGCCCGCGTCGACGAGCCGTACCTGATCGGCGAACTGGCGCTGTCATTGTCGGCGTCGATCGGCATCAGCATCTTTCCCAACGACGGCCAGGACATCGATACGCTGATCAGCCATGCCGACCTGGCGATGTACCAGGCCAAGCAGGCCGGCCGCAACAACTTCCAGTTTTATTCGTCGGAGTATTCCGCAGCGACCCAGCTGCAAAGCCGCATCGAAGCGCAGTTGAAAAGCGCGTTACGCGACGAGACGTTGCATCTCTACTACCAGCCGGTGCTGGACGTGGAAACCGGCGCCGTGGTCAGCGTCGAGGCGCTGCTGCGCTGCAGCGACACCGATGTCGGCCCGGAGCGCTTCGTCCCGGTGGCCGAAGCCACCGGCATGATCAATCCGATCGGGCGCTGGCTGCTGGCCGAAGCGGCGCGGCAGCACAAGAGATGGCTCGCACACGGCTTGCCCATGATTCCGATCGCAGTGAACGTGTCGGTGGTGGAATTCCGCGACCGGGATTTCGCGGACCGGTTCGAGCGCACGATACGCGAGCACGGCATCGACACGCATGCCTTGCAGGTCGAATTGACCGAAACGGCGGTGATGGACGATGTGACCCACGCAGTGCAAGTGCTGTCCCGCCTGCAGGCGCTCGGCGTGAAAATCCTGCTGGACGATTTCGGCACCGGGCATTCGAGCCTGGCCTATCTGGCGCGCCTGCCGCTGAACAAGGTCAAGATCGACAAGTCGTTCGTTTCCCCCCTGGAGAAAGATTCGGTCAGCCGCGCGGTGACCAATGCCATGATCGCGCTTGGCCGCACGCTGGAGCTGGAAGTGGTGGCCGAAGGCGTCGAAACCGAAAGCGCGCTCGACTACGTCCGCGCGCATGGCTGCACGCAGGCGCAAGGCTACTACTTTGGCATGCCGATGTCGGGCGACGCCTTCGAGCAGTGGTACCGCGAAAACCGGGGTCACCCGGGGAAGATGGTGTCCCCGGGCACCCGGCTCCATTGACGGCGCGGGCGACGCCTGGCCCGCCCTTGCTCCGCACCTGCGCCTCGCTATGGCAGCACGGCGTCACCCCATGATGTGATAGCCGCCGTCGATATACTCGACATTGCCGGTCAACAGGCGCGCGCCGTCGCCTACCAGAAAGGCGGCCACGTTGCCGACGTCATCGATGCCCGCGAGCATGCGTTCCGGCGCGCGCGTGCGCGCATTGTCGAGCAATTCGTCGAAGCGCCCGATACCCGAGGCGGCACGCGTCTTCAGCGGCCCCGGCGACAGCGCATGCACGCGGATGCCCTTGTCGCCCAGCTCCGCCGCCATGTAGCGCACGCTGCTTTCGAGCGCGGCCTTGACCGGTCCCATCAGGTTGTAGTTTTCCACCACCTTCTCCGACCCGTAGAACGTGACGGTCAACAGGCAGCCGCCATTCTTCATCAGCGGCTCCGCCATGCGCGCCATGCGGATGAAGGAATGGCAGGACACGTCCATCGCCAGCGCGAAGCCTTCCTGCGAACTCTCCACCAGGCGCCGGTGCAAGTCTTCGGTCGGGGCATAGGCGATCGAATGCAGCAGGAAATCGAGCTGCCCCCATTCGCCGGCGATGCGCTCGAACACGGCTTCCAGCTGCCCCGGCTCGCGCACGTCGCACGGCAGCAACAGCGCACTTTTCAGCTGCTCGGCCAGCGGCTGCACGTAGCGCCGCGCCTTGTCGTTCAGGTAGGTGAGGGCCAGTTCGGCGCCGGCGTCCCGGAATGCCTTCGCACAGCCGTACGCGATGCTTTGGTCGTTGGCGATGCCGACCACCAGCCCGCGCTTGCCTTCCAATGTCTTCATGGTAATCCTCCGCGAAACCGGGGGCGGCCACTGGACTACCGGCCGCCGGAGTGTCTCTGACATCCGTCCAGGGCGGCGGTTTCATCGGGATGGATCGATGTTGTGCGGCACGCGGTGTTTTCCGCGCGGCGCACTTGCCGTGCAGGATCAGGCGTTGTCCGCGAGCGCCAGCCGGGCCATCGCCAGCGCGCCCGCGAACGACTTTGCGGCGGCGATGAAGCGCCCGTTGTGGCAAAAGCCGGCATCCGGCACGCCGGTGGCGGCGGCCAGTTCCGCACCCTGCAAGCCGGCCCAGGCGGCCGGCAAGTCCTTGCGCGCCTTGAAGCTGTCGGCGGCGGCGGGCACGGTGTGCACCATGTAGCGGTCTTCGGCGAGATTATGGCTAAGCACGAACAACACGTCCGGCATTTCGTTGCGCACCACCGACGACCACGGCAGCGAGGCATTCGGCAGGTACAGCACCCGCCCGCCCTCCAGCAGTTCCGCTTGCCGCACCTGCTGCACGGCGAGCAGGCCGCCGACGCGGAACTTGACCGCGTTGACCAGGATGTCGGCCATGAAGGCCATCGCGCGGCGGAACTGGCGCAGCCGCATGTCCTCGGCGGCGGCTGCGCCGCCGGCCTGCTGCTCGTCGAGCCAGGTCGGATTGAAGCCGGAGATCAGCGCCGACAAGCCATAGCCGCCCGGCGCGCTCTTGGCCGCGCCGGTGTCGGCCATGTCCATGTACTGCACCAGGTCGGCGTCGATGGCGTAGGCCATCTGCTGCGCGGTCTCTTCCGCCAGCGCGTGCCCGGCATGCGTGTGCGCGAGTTGCGCCACGCAGCGCGCGCCGTGGGCCTTCCACACCAGTCCGGCGCTGGCATACACGACGCCGGATTCGCGCGTGCCGCTAAAGCCTTTCTGGTGATGGTCGAAGCGCCCGGTCTGCTGGTCCCAGATGCCGCCGACGTCGACGGCGAAATCGGCTTGCCGGATTTTTTCCGGGTCGCGCGTGCGGATCAGTTCGCAGCCGGGAAAGAGGATGTCCAGCACGGTCACCGCCCATACATCATCCGCGTGAAACTTTCCGGAGTGGGTTGCAATAATCATCTTGAAAAATTTACCGCGATTTATCCGGCGCTGCGCCGGCGGTGATCGAAACGCAGCAAGGCTTCCAGCGGCAGGCTGTCCAGCGCGCTGTAATTCGTGCTTTCCAAAACGACATCAGGCGCCACGCCAGCCAGATATGCCTCGCTCCAGCGCAACACGCACAGGCACCATTGGTCGCCAGGCTTCAGGCCTGGAAATCCCAGTTCCGGCACCGGCGTGCTCAGGTCATTGCCTTGGCGCAGACTGAATTCGAGAAATTCCTCGGTCATGATCGCACAGATGACATGCGTGCCGACGTCGTCGGTAGTGGTCTTGCAACAGCCGTCGCGGAAAAAGCCGGTCAACGGATCGAAAGAACAGGGAACCAGCGGTTCGCCAAGGACGTTTCTCGCGGGAGGAGATGGAAAATCTTTCATTGTTTTAGTGTATGTCCCTGCATGTTATTAGCAAGCACGCAATTGCCATGACCGTGACGTGTTGTATGGCCCTGACATTTTCTGCATTGTTGCGAGCAATCATTGAATGGGCGTATGCGCCGAGGTAAAGTTTGTTCTCAGACGCCATTGTCTGATTAGATGTCTGAGAGCGTTGAATTTTATCCATGTAGTTAGGAAATACCATGCAACCGAAGTTTGAACACCGCAACGAGTCAGCCTGGGACCTGGGCGACCAGGCCTACGATTTGGAAGACTCAATCGAAGCAGGTGTCGTGAAGGCAGCACAGCTGGGCATCCGCCCGGGATCGGATGGATACGCGGCATTCATCACCGCTTTTTCAAGAAGAGTGCGCAGCAAGCAAGTCTCTCCCAAAAAAATGTTGTCCAACGATGCCATCCAGGCTGGATCGGCCAAAGTGCTGACGCCGGATTTTCTGCGCGCGGCATCCTGAAACCTGACCGCCCTTCTTTCCTCTCGCCTGACTTCAGCAAGTCATTGCTGACATGCACGGTACTTGAGCAGCCCTCCGCCTCAAGTACCGCAACCAGCCGGCAGTCCGCCGGCTCGCGCTAACGCACAGTTTGCGCATTCACAATGAATGAAGCTTCCCCGCTCGGTACGGTAGCTTGATGCGGCCCGTCGCGCGCCGCGCATGCACGTCCATCTTTCCACGGAGCTAACATGGGGGAAACCGCATCCCGATTCGCCGCCGTCAAACCTCGCCCGCCGTGCCTCGGCGAATTGAGCACTGCTTCGATGGCATGAGCGCCGGCCAGCGCAGCGGTTGCCGATGACCCCGAACGATGCCTTCCTGCCAATCCGCGCGGGCGCGCCGCCTGCCGACCCGCCCCGCTCGCGCCTCGCGCTGGCGCTGGGACTGTCCCTCCTGTTTCATGCCTTTCTCCTGTCGCTGCGCTTCGGCATTCCCGGCCTGGGGCTACCCGGACTGGAACTACCCTGGAATGAGCGGCGGGCGCAGGCACCGCAATTGCAAGTGCGGCTGACCGATACCAGCCGCAGTCCCCCGCCTGCGTCAGCTCCCGCGCCCGCGCCGGCAAGCGAAGCGCTCCCTGCGCCTTCCGCCCCGCCGGCAAACGACGCCTTGGCGGCACCCGTCGCGCCACCCCGCTTTCCCCCGCCGCCGGATACCGCGCCAGCCCTGAAGCTCCTGCCCCCACCTGAGTCGGCGGCACCACCAGTGCCGCCGATGGCGACACCCGTGCCGGCCCAGCCCGCCGGCAAGCCAGTGCCGCGCGCCGACGTGAAAGTCGCCCAGCGGCGCCGTCATCGGCGCAAGCCGGCGCACGCCAGGCCCAAGCCGCCCGTCATCGCGCAAGCCCTACCGCGGCAGGAAACATTCGCCATGCCGCTCCCGGAAGAACGCGAGCCGCAGGCCGCTAACGAGCCGCCCATCGCAAGCGAACCGCTCGCCAGCGAAGACGCTTCCGCGCGGCCAGACGCAGAAGCCCTCCGGCAAGCCGAAGAACGCGCCGCCCTGCTGGCCGCGCAGCAGGAGGAGGCACAGAGGGAAGCGCGCCAGCAGGCGGAAGACGCGCAACGCCTCGCCATGGAACAAGAAGCGAACAGGCAGGCCGAGGAACGCGCGCTCCAGCAGGCCGCGCAACGGCAGGAAGAAGAGGCGGCCCTGATGGCCCGGCAGCGGGAAGAAGCCAGGCTGGCGGAAGAAAACGCGCGGCGGCAGGAAGACGCGGCACGCCGCCAGGCGATGGAAGAGGACGCGCGCCGCCAGGCTGAAGCACACGAACGCCGCCGTCAGGAAGAAGACTTCCTGCGCACGCAGCAACTGGAGCTGCAACGCCGGGACGAAGAGGCAAGGCGGCTGGCGTTGGAGGAGCAAGCGCGCCGGCAGGAACAGGAAGCCATCCGGCATGCGCAGCAACTGGAGGCGCAACAGCGGGAAGAAGAAGCCGCGCACCGCCTGGCGCTGGAGCAGGAAGCGCGCCGGCAAGCGCTGCAGCGTCAGCAGGAAGAAGCGCTGCGGCGCGAGCAACAGCTGGCGGCGGAGGAAAGCGCGCGGCGCGCCCGCGAACTTGAGGCACAACGGCAGCAAGCGGAGCAAGCCGCACGCGCCGCGCAAGAGCAGGCTGCACGCAGGCAGGCCGATGAAGCGGCAAGGCAAGCCGCCGCGCAGGCGCAGCGCCAGCAGGGAGATCAGGCAGCGCAGGCTGCCGCAGCCGGCAACGGGTCGGCCGTACGCGCGGAAACAGCGCAGGCCACGGCGGTGCCGCCCAGGCAAGCGCCCGTCTCCCGAGCGCCGGCGCCGGAAACCGCCTCATCGGGCAACAGCGGCGCACCTGAGGAAACCGACAATGGCCCGCTCCTGCTCTCCGACGACAACATGGCTGCCATGCAAGTCCAGCGGGACAGAAAAATCGACCTGACCCGCCTCGACGCGCGCGAAGCCAGCGAACTGGCCGGCACGCCGCAGCAGCCGCGCCGGCGGTCCATCTTCGGCAGCGCCCCGGACGATATCGTGCTGCAAATGTATATCGACGGCTGGCGCCAGGCCGTCGAGCATAACGGCAACCGCGCCGACGGCGCGTTCGCGCCGGGCCGGCTGCGCGGCGAATCCGTGGTCACCGTCGCCCTTCGCAGCGACGGCAGCGTCGAAAGCGTTTCCATCGAACGCGCTGGCGCGCCGGAAATCGACGCCGCCGTGCGCCGGATCATCCAGGCATTCGAGCGGCACGACGCCTTCCCGCCGGATCTGCGGCGCAGGTACGACGTGATCGAAATCCGACGCCTGTGGCGTTTCGACGACCGGCTGCGCCTGGTCGAGGACGCGCGCTAGGGCCTGTTCGGCTTGCCGGCGGCAAGGCTGCCCAAAGGCGCCAATCAGATTCTGAGGTATCCTTATGTTTTACCTAATGCAACTTCATCGACAGCGCCACGGTCCAATGCCCTCGCGCTGCCACGGCACGCATTCCCGGCAAATTTTCACGACAAAACAAGATGCGGCAGTTTTTCCTCCGTTCGTCCGCCCTGTGCATGGTGCTGATGGGCCTGCTTTCCGGCTGCGCCACCTCGAAAAAAGCTTCCGTGTACCAGCATGAAGAGTTCAACACGGTCGACACGTTTTCGCGCACTTACCACGCGTCGGCCGCCGCCACCTGCGAAGCGGCGCGCCGCACCCTGCTCAGCCAGGGTTACGTGATCAGCAAGCGCCAGCCGGAACAGGTGGATGGCTACAAGAACTTCCAGCCGAGCATGGACGTGCACGTGGTCATCGAGTTTCACGTGGTGTGCGCGCCCGACGGGGAAAACGGCGCAGATGCGACCGCGTTCGTCAACGCGGTGCAGGACAAGTACGTGGTCAAGAAGCAGTCCAATTCGGCCAGCCTCGGCGTGAGCGCGCTGGGCTCGCTGTCGCTGCCGTTCGGCTCGAGCGAGGATTCGCTGGCCAAGGTGGGCAGCGAAACGATTCCGACCGTGCAGTTCTACGACCGTTTCTTCGCGCTGGTCGACCACTACCTGGCCGAGGCCGCCGCCAGCGCGCCCGGCGACAGCGGCGGGAAGGAACCGGCGCAATAACTCGTTCCAATAACTAGTTCCAGTCGCGCGGCGCGCCGGCGTCGCATTTCTTGCAGTTCAGCTCCATGCCCAGCGTCCTGGCGCGGCCCTCGGGCGAAATCACCCAGGGACGGTTGGTCCAGGGCGGGTTATGCCGCACGTGCTGGTTGTGCCCGCATTCGAGTTCGGCGACCCAGTGCTGTTCATCGTCCAGATGAAAGCCGACGATTCGTTTCTTCATGTATCTGCGAACGGGTGGGAAGACAGCCGCTCCCGCAAGGCGCGCTCGGTGGCGGCGTTAAAGCCGAGGGCGGGATCGACCAGGATGAGATTGGCACATCCGGGAGAGAAAAACAATGCGCAATCGTCGATCGCCACCCACGGCTCCGTGCTGCGGCCGCGCAGGCTGCGCCATGCATCGATTTCAGCTTCCCGCACACACAGGGGGCCGGCGGCCGGCAATACCGGCGTCACGTCGATGATGCGCGCAGCGATATCGTCCGAGAAAAATCCCCGCAACTCCGCCAGGGTATAGCCCTCGCGCCAAGAACTCGAAATCACGATGTCGACCTCAGGATAGTCGCGCATCACGCGCTCGAAATCCGGCAGGCGCGTCAGCGCGCCTTGCGGCCGGTGAAACGGATGCAATACGCCGTCGAAATCGAGGAACAGGATCACTGCCTTTAGGGCACCAAATCGTCCGTGAGTTTCCTAGTAAGCAGAGAATGCCCGCTTCTTGCGCTCCATCATGCGCCAGATGAACGGTGTAAAGATCAGCTGCATGGCGAGTTCCATCTTCCCGCCCGGGACGACGATGGTGTTGGCGCGCGACATGAAGGAATCGTTAATCATGTTCAACAGGTACGGGAAATCGATCCCCTTGGGATTGGCGAAGCGGATCACGACGAAACTTTCATCCGGCGCCGGGATGTCGCGCGCGATGAACGGGTTGGACGTGTCGACGCAGGGCACGCGCTGGAAGTTGACGTGGGTGTGCGTGAACTGCGGGCAGATGTAGTTCACATAATCCGGCATGCGGCGCAGGATGGTGTCGGTCACCGCCTCGGTCGAATAGCCGCGCTTGGCCTTGTCGCGCCACAGCTTCTGTATCCATTCCAGGTTAATCACCGGCACCACGCCGATCAGCAGGTCCGGGTACTGCGCGATGTTGATATCGCCATGCACCACCGCGCCGTGCAAGCCTTCGTAGAACAGCAGGTCGGTCTCCTGCGGCAAGTCTTCCCACGGGGTGAAAGTGCCGGGGTCCTGGTCGTAGGGCGCGGCTTCCTCGGTGTCGTGCAGGTATTTCCGGCAACGCCCGTTGCCGCTTTCCGCATAGCTGCGAAACAGTTCTTCCAACTCGTGGAACAGGTTGTTGTCGGGACCGAAGTGGCTGAAATTCTTGTTGCCAGCTTTTTCCGCCTCGGCCTGGCGCAGCTTCATTTCCTGCCGGTCGTAGCGGTGGAAGCTGTCGCCTTCGATAATGGCGGCCGTCACCTTCTCGCGGCGGAAAATGTTTTCGAAGGTGTGGGTCACCGACGTGGTGCCGGCACCGGAAGAACCGGTGATGGCGATGATGGGGTAGCGTTCGGACATGGGGCTCTTTCGTCAGACGGCGGTGCGAAACAGGCTGCGCTCCCGGAACAGCGGATTGGGCAAGTCGTCCGCCGACGTGTGGTGATAGCGCTCGATCCGCTCCACCTCGTGACGCGAACCGAACACCAGGCCGACGCGCTGGCCCAGCGATTCGGGTCGCACCGTCATCACCGGCTGGCGGCCGGTGGAGGCGCGCCCGCCGGCCTGCTCGACCAGGAAGGCGATCGGATTGGCTTCGTACAGCAGGCGCACGCGCCCCGGCATGGCCGCGTCCCTGGTGTCGCGCGGATACAGGAAGACGCCGCCGCGCATCAGGATGCGGTGCGCCTCGGCCACCATCGAGGCGATCCAGCGCATGTTGAAATCCATGCCGCGCCGCCCGCTCTTGCCTGCCATGCACTCGTTGACATAGCGCTTGACCGGCTCTTCCCAGAAGCGACTGTTGGAGGCATTGATCGCGAATTCGCACGTATCCGGCGGGATCGACAAGCCCGGGTGGGTCAGCATGAATTCGCCCATCTGCGGGCACAGGGTGAAGCCGTGCACGCCGGCGCCCACCGACAGCACCAGCATCGTGGCCGGGCCGTAGATCGCGTAGCCAGCCGCGACCTGCTGCGCTCCCGGCTGCAGGAAATCCTGCTCGGTCACGATGCTGGTGCTGTCGCTGGACGCTGCGTCGGGCGCGCGCAGCACCGAAAAGATGCTGCCGACAGACAGGTTGACATCGATATTGGACGCGCCGTCGAGCGCATCGAACACCAGCAGGTAGCGCCCGCGCGGATGACAGCGCGGAATCTGGTACGGCGCCGCCATCTCTTCCGATGCCATGCCAGCCAGGTTGCCGCCCCAGTTGTTCCCCTCGATGAACATGTCGCCGCTGGCCGCGCCGAGCGTCTTGCGCGCTTCCCCCGGCGCGCCGTGCAGGGCGCCGGCGGCCACCTTGCGCGCGATGCGCTTGCACACCAGCGCGATGTTGAGCAGCAGGCTGTTGAATTCGCCGGTGGCGTGCGGGTGCTGCCTGCGCGACTCGATCAGGAACTGGGTCAGCGTGACCCGTATCTCGGAAGTCATGGCGTCGTCTCCATCGGTATTGTTGTTTTGTCTTCATC
Source organism: Noviherbaspirillum sp. UKPF54 (assembly GCF_007874125.1). Classification (NCBI taxonomy): domain Bacteria; kingdom Pseudomonadati; phylum Pseudomonadota; class Betaproteobacteria; order Burkholderiales; family Oxalobacteraceae; genus Noviherbaspirillum; species Noviherbaspirillum sp. UKPF54. The sequence continues at coordinate 3,558,590 of NZ_CP040128.1, forward strand.
ACCCTGCATCCGCCTGCCCGGGTCCGCAGACGCTCAGCTCACCTCGAACAGCACGCCCTCGTGCCAGCGCCGCAATGCCGGCAGGTCGGCCCAGCGCTGGTCGGTGCCGGGCAGTCGCTGCGCCATCGGCTGGTCGGGGTCGCCCAGGTGCGGCAGCACCAGCAGCGCGCCGTCGAACGACTGCATCGCGGTATAGGCGGTGGGCGTGACCAGGGTCGGCACACCGGCGGCCATGGCGGCCCGCAAGCCGTTCTCGGAATCCTCGAACGCGAGGCAGTCGGCGGCGGGCACGTCGAGCGCATCGAGCACCGCGAAATAGACGTCCGGCGCCGGCTTCTTGTTCGGCACCACGCCGGCGTCGCAGACCGCAACAAAGTACTTGCGCCAGTCGGCCCCGAGCGGCGTGCGCAGCAGGGCGTCGATGTTGACCGGCGTGGTGGTGCTGGCGATCGCCAGCGGCATGCCGGCGGCATACGCTTCGTCGATCAGTCTTTCCATGCCGGGACGCAGCGGCAGCTTGCCGCCGCCCACGCGCGCTTCGTAGTGCTTCGTCTTGATCGCGTGCACCGCGTCCAGCGTCGCCCTGATCCTGCCATTCAATTCCGCGCCCGGATGGCGCATGCGCCAGTAGTGCGCGATGCGCTCCTTGCCGCCTGCCACCTGCAGCAGACGGGTGTACATGTCCTCGTCCCAGTGCCAGTCCAGGCCGGCTTCCTCGAACGCGGCGTTGAAGGCGCGGCGGTGCGCGTCCTCGGTATCGGCAAGCGTGCCGTCGACATCGAATATCAGGGCTCGCAACATGCAGCCTCCTGCGTCAGGGATTGGTCGGTTGAAGGATGAAACACCCGGCTGGCGAGCAGGTCGGCGGCGGTGATCGTGATCAGCGCATCGTCATCGACCGCGCCCCGTTCGGCCAGCAGGCGCGACGCATGGCGCAATCGCGCGCGGTCGAGCGCATTGCGCACGCTGCGCGCGTTGGCGAAGTGCGGCAGCCGCATGCGCCGTTCCAGGTAATCGGAAAACACGCCCGCGGCAGCGTCGTCGAAGCGATACTGCATCTCGGCCAGCATCAGTCCGGCGATCTGCGCCAGTTCGTCGCGCCGGTAGTCGGGAAAATCGATGTGGTGCGCAATGCGCGAGGACATGCCGGGGTTGGATTCGAAGAAGCGGTCCATGCGGTCCTTGTAGCCGGCCAGGATCACGACCAGGTCTTCGCGGTTGTTTTCCATCACCTGCAGCAGGATCTCGATCGCTTCCTGGCCGTAGTCGCGCTCGTTCTCTGGCCGGTACAGGTAATAGGCCTCGTCGATGAACAGCACGCCGCCCATCGCCTTCTTCAGCACCTCCTTGGTCTTGGGCGCGGTGTGGCCGATGTACTGGCCGACCAGGTCGTCGCGCGTGACCGCGATCAACTGCCCCTTGCGCACATAACCGAGGCGATGCAGGATTTCCGCCATGCGCATGGCCACCGTCGTCTTGCCGGTGCCGGGATTGCCCGTGAAGCACATGTGCAGGCTGGGCGCGCCGGCCGCATAGCCGCGCTCGGCGCGCAGCTTGTCCACCAGCAGCAGCGCGGCGATGTCGCGGATGCGCGCCTTGACCGGCGCCAGCCCGATCAGCTCGCGGTCGAGCTGCGCCAGCAGCTCGGTGACGCCGGAGCTGGCGAGGCGGTCGGCGACGGGGTTATCGGATGTCGGCTGCATAAGTTCGCTCTCTGTTCATCAGCAATTCAGTAACGCGCTCCTTCCGGCGCCCGGTTCACGGCATAGCTTTCCATGCCGTAGCGCAGCGTGCGCCCCGCCGCCTCCTGCCGCGCCAGCCTGAACCCCGGCTCGTCCCGCGGCCGCTGCACGATGAACGACAGCACCACCGACTCCACCGTATGCGTGGCATCGAATGCGGTGACGCGGATGTAATGGTTGGGGAAAGTCTGGCGGCAGTTCCTGATCTCCATCATGATCCCGGCGGCGTCGCGCAAGTCGAACATCGGGTTGCCGAACATGTCCCAGTACGTGTTGCGCGGATGCGGGTCGTCGCTGTATTCGATGCCGACCGCCCAGCCCTTGTCCAGGCAATATTGAAGCTGCTTGGCGATCTGTTCGTCGGTCAGGTCGGGCAAAAAGGAAAAGGTGCCTTGTGTAATGCGCATGGTGTCCTCTTGGTATGGTTCAGGCGACGGATGGCGTGGGCACGAAGTCCGAGGTGTCGGTCGAGGTGTAGTTGAACGTGACCTCGCCCCAGGTATCGAGCGCGGCCTGCAGCGGACTGCACCACTTGGCGGCGTCGCGCAGGATCTGCGGCCCCTCGGCCTTGATGTCGCGCCCTTCGTTACGCGCCAGCACCATCGCTTCCAGCGCGACGCGGTTGGCGGTGGCGCCGGCCTGGATGCCCTGCGGATGGCCGATGGTGCCGCCGCCGAACTGCAGCACCACGTCGTCGCCGAACAGGTCGAGCAACTGGTGCATCTGGCCGGCATGGATGCCGCCGGACGCCACCGGCATCACCTTGCGCAGCGCCGCCCAGTCCTGGTCGAAGTAGATGCCGCGCGTCAGGTCCACCGTAGTCCGCGCATCGCGGCAGACGTTGTAATAGCCCTGCACCGTCAGCGGGTCGCCTTCCAGCTTGCCGACTGCGGTGCCGGCGTGGATATGGTCGACGCCGGCCAGCCGCATCCATTTCGCGATCACGCGAAACGACACGCCGTGCGTCTTCTGGCGGGTGTAGGTGCTGTGCCCGGCGCGATGCAGGTGCAGGATCATGTCGTTCTGGCGGCACCAGTGCGACATCGACTGGATCGCGGTGTAGCCGACCACCAGGTCGATCATGACGATGACGGAGCCGAGCTCCTTGGCGAACTCGGCGCGCCGGTACATCTCTTCCATGGTGCCGGCGGTGACGTTCAGGTAGCTGCCCTTGACCTCGCCTGTTGCGGCCGAGGCCTTGTTGACCGCGTCCATCACGAACAGGAAGCGGTCGCGCCAGTGCATGAACGGCTGCGAATTGATGTTCTCGTCATCCTTCATGAAGTCCAGCCCGCCCTTCAGGCCCTCGTACACCACGCGCCCGTAGTTGCGGCCGGACAGTCCGAGCTTGGGCTTGGTGGTCGCGCCGAGCAAGGGACGGCCGAACTTGTCGAGCCGCTCGCGCTCGACGATGATGCCGGTAGGCGGGCCAGCGAAGGTTTTGACATAAGCGACCGGAAACCGCATGTCTTCGAGGCGCAGCGCCTTCAGCGGCTTGAAGCCGAATACGTTGCCGATGATGGAGGCGGCCACGTTCGTGATCGAGCCTTCCTCGAACAGCGACAGGTCGTAGGCGATGTAGGCGAAATACTGGCCGGGATTGTTCGGCACCGGCTCGACCCGGTAGGCCTTGGCGCGGTACATGTCGCATGCGGTCAGGCGGTCGGTCCATACCACGGTCCACGTTGCGGTGGAGGATTCGCCGGCCACGGCGGCGGCGGCCTCGATCGGCTCCACGCCATCCTGCGGCGTGATGCGGAACACCGCCAGGATGTCGGTATCCTTGGGCGCGTAGTCGCCGTCCCAGTAGCCCATCTGGGCATACTTCAGCACGCCCGCCGCGTAGCGTTTCCTGGCATCGGTGACCTGTGCCAGCTCATGAATGTCGTTGCGCCCCATCCCGTTCTCCTGATTCAGGCCAATGCCTGGCGTTAATAATTTGATAACCGATGCGTTTCACTATATAAGTGCAGCTCCATCAGGTCCAATCAGGATTCATTTCGCTTTCATCAGCCGCGGCTTATACGTTGATGCGCAGATACACGCTTCGCCAGCTGGATATCTTCTTGATGCTCGCGCGCGAGCAGTCGGTGTCGCGCGCCGCCGAAAAGCTGCATGTGACGCAGCCGGCGGTATCGATGCAGCTGCGGCTGCTGGAAGAGGCGGTCGGCGTGGCGCTGTTCGAACAGGCCGGCCGGCGCATCCGCCTGACCGACGCCGGCGAGGAGTTCCGCCGCTATGCGGGCGCGGCGATGGCGCAGTTCAGGGAGCTGGACGATGCGATGGCGCAGCGGGTCGGGATGAAGAAGGGCCGCATCGAACTGGCGATCGTGAGCACCGCGAAATACTTCGTGCCGATGCTGCTGGTGAACTTCCGCAAGCGCTTCCCCGGCATCGAGGTCGCGCTGCACATTCACAACCGCGACATCATCAGCGGCATGCTCGCGCGTAACGAGGTCGACCTCGTCATCATGGGGCGCGCGCCGGCCAATATCGAATGCAGCGCGACGCCCTTCGCCACCAATCCGCTCGGCGTGGTGAGCGCGCCGGAGCATCCGCTGTCGCGCCGCCGGCGCGCGCCGCTCGCCATCCTGGCGGACCAGGAATTCGTGGTGCGCGAAAAGGGATCGGGCACGCGCCACAGCATGGAAAACCTGTTCGAGGAGCACGGCATCGCGCCGCCGGTCGTGATGGAAATGCCGAGCAACGAAACCATCAAGCAGGCGGTCATGGCCGGCATGGGGCTCGGTTTCCTGTCGCTGCGCACGGTGCGCCACGAGCTCGCGGCCGGCCACCTGACGCTGCTCGATATCGAGGGCTTGCCGCTGCTGCGCCACTGGCATGTGACGCACCTGCAGTCGAAGCGGCTGTCGCCGGCGGCGCAGGCGTTCAAGGCATTCCTGATCGAGGAAGCGGGTCCGCTGGTGAACTTGTGGGCGTGAAGGCGCCGCATGGCGCCGTCACTGCGAAAAGCCGCCCCACGCGCGGATGTGCGATTTCGCACTCATGTGTTCGAACGGGATGCTGAATTTCTTCAGCGTCGCCCGATAGCGGTCCGACAGTTCGCCCAGGCCTGGAAGACCCGGGTCCAGGCGGCGCGCGTTTTCGATATGCCGGTGCGCCTGCGCGCCCAGCTCGTCGTCCCAGCCGGCATGGTCGATGCAGGCAAGCACGGCGGCGGCGGCATTGAGCGCCACGCCCGGATTGTCCGCCATCTTTTGCGCGGCGCGCGTCATGAGCTCCGCCGCGCCCTGGTAATCGCCTTGCGCGATCTTCGCCTCGCACGACGCGGCGAGTTCGGCCGCCTGCTGGCGGCTTTGCTGCGCCAGGCTTTGGCTCAGGTCCTGGCGGCCGGCGCGTTCGAGCGCGCCGACGGCGCGCGCCATGGAAAGGTCGTCGGCGGCATTGTTCATCACGTCCAGCATGAGCATGGATGCGTCGTCCTCCATGCCGTTGTTCAGGCAGCTTTGCGCCAGCACCATCTTCACCTCGTTCGACAAGCCGGCGTTGTCCTGGCAGGCCGCGACCGCTTCCGCCAGGCGCTCCAGCGCGCGCTCGGTTTCGCTGTTGTGCTCATGGATCAGTGCCGACGAGATGGCGCCGCAGGCCTCGGTCTTCCTGAAGTCGCTCAAGGACTTGCCGAGTTCGTGCACCACCGCGCCGGCTTCATGCACGCGCCCTTTTCCGAGCAGGGCCTGCACCAGATGCACATAGTCTTCCGGATCGCGGAAGCGGGAATGGCGTATCTTGCCCGCCACCTCCTGGAATGCCGACAGCGCCGTGTCGACGTCGCCGATTTCCAGCGCCAGCCGGCCGAGCTTGCGCAACCGGCGCACGGTGTGCGGCGCCAGCGCCACAGCGTCCGCCAGCACCTGCTTGGCCTGCGCCAGGCGGCCGGCGGCCTCGTGCACCCGGGCCAGGCAGTCATAGGCTTCCCACAGCTTGCCGTTTTCCTGCAGCAGCGCGGTCAGGATCGCCTCGGCTTCGCCGTGGCGCCGCTGCATGTGCAAGGATTTGGCCAGGCCGAGCAGCCCCCACTCGGCGGCCTTGGTCCGGGACAGTTCTTCATACAGTGCTTCGGCCTGCGCCGGCCGGCCCTGCTGCAGGTACAGGCCGGCGCGCATGAAGCGAAAGTCGAGCGCATGGCGCCGCGACGTGAGTTCACCCTGCTCGCAGCGGGCGATCGCCTGCAGCAGGTCGCCATGTTCCATGGCGCGGTAGACCGGCATGAACAACGCGCGCTTTTCCAGCGCGCGCCCCACGCGCTCGAGCAGCGACTGGGCGGTAAACGGCTTCAGCAGATACTCGTTCGGCGCCAGTTCCAGGGTGCTGATCACCTTGCCCTGCCCGCGCTCGGCGGTCACCATCATGAACAGGGTGGTCAGCGGCAGCAGGCGGTGCCGGCGCAAGTCTTCCAGCAACTGCTGGCCGTCCTGCCCTTCGCACAGGTCGTATTCGCACAGGATGATGTCATACGGCCTTTTCTGCAGTATGCCGATGGCGGTGGAAGCCCGCATCACGTGCTCGATGTGCGTGATCCCGCATTGCGTGAAGATGTTGTGCAGACTGGTCCGCACATTGGTGCTGGGCTCGATGAACATGACCGTCAGCGCGCTAATTTCGTCCATGATCCAGACAAGGAAGCTATAACAGGAAAACAATACCCCGGCGGCGTGCGCCGGCAGGCTCGGTCTTTCGATCTTACTGCGCCGCGATCGAGATTGCCATACGCGAGCACGCCGCAAGCCTACATGGCCAGCCGACGCGCCGATTTTGAAGAAAGCCCGGATTATGAATAAAATGACATCAATTCAGCACACTCGCAACGCCGGTGTCAATAACATGCACATTGTGCGCACGTACTAAACAAGACGGCTGAAAACCGGATAACATGGAGACTTGTTGTCCTTTGGAGAAAACGCCGGAGGAATAGTTGATAGTCCGTCGCCCGCCCATGACCAACGCCAACCTCACCACCGCGCAACTGAATGGCATCCTCAGCATTGCTGACGATGCGATCATCTGCGTCGACGGCAAGCAGCGCATCATCCTGTTCAACCAGGGCGCGGAGCGGGTATTCGGCTGGAGCGAGCAGGAAGCGATCGGCCAGCACCTGAATGTGCTGCTGCCGCCGCGCTATCACGCGGACCACGGCAAGCATATCGACAGCTTCGACCGCTCCGGACAGTACGCGCGCAAGATGGCCGAGCGCCGCTCCATCTTCGCCATCCGCAAGGACGGCTCCGAATTTCCGGCGGAAGCATCGATTTCCAGGCTCGCCGTCGACGGCGGCGTGATCCATACCGTGATCCTGCGCGACATCTCCGCGCGCAAGGCGTACGAGCGCGAGCTGCACGAGGCCAAGGAAAAGGCGGAAGCGGCGATGCAGGCCAAGAGCATGTTCCTGGCCAACATGAGCCATGAAATCCGCACGCCGCTCAACGCCGTCATCGGCATGACCAGCCTGTTGCTCAACACGCATATCGACGAAGAGCAGCGCGATTACGCGGAAACCATCCGCGCCTCCAGCGAAGTGCTGCTGACCATCATCAACGACATTCTCGACTACTCCAAGATCGAGGTCGGCAAGCTCGACATCGAGCGCCAGCCGTTCGACCTGCGCCGCTGCGTGGAAGAGTCGCTCGACCTGCTGGCCTCGGACGCTTCCGAAAAAAACATCAACCTCGCCTACTTCATCGACGACAGCGTGCCGGCCTCGCTGGTGGGCGACGTGACCCGGCTGCGCCAGATCCTGGTCAACCTGCTGTCCAACGCCATCAAGTTCACCCATCACGGCGAAGTCGTGGTGTCGGTATCCGCCTCGGCACTGGCCGAGCCGCGCCACGAAATCCAGTTCTCGGTGCGCGACACCGGCATCGGCATTCCGCAGGAGCGGCTGTCCGAACTGTTCCAGGTGTTCACCCAGGTCGACGCGTCGACCACCCGCAAGTACGGCGGCACCGGCCTGGGGTTGGCCATTTCCAAGCGCCTGGCCGAAGTCATGGGCGGGTCCATGTGGGTCGACAGCACCGTCGGCAGCGGCTCGACCTTCCACTTCACGATCCAGGCCGATGCCTCCGGCTCGCAGTGGGCGCACACTTTCCTGCAGGAGCGCTCGTCGGCGCTGGCCGGCAAGCGCGTGCTGATCGTGGACGACAACAGCACCAACCGCCGCATCCTGGTGAAACAGGCGCTGCTGTGGGGCATGGTGCCGTCCGCCGCGGCCTCGGCGATCGAAGCGATGGATTTCGTGCGCCACGGCCACGCGTTCGACGTCGCCATCCTCGACATGAGCATGCCGGAAATGGACGGCCTCGGGCTGGCGCTGGAAATCCGCAAGTACCGCGACCCGCAGGCGCTGCCGCTGATCATGCTGACCTCGGTAGCGACCCGGCCGCGCGACGTGCAGATGACGAAGATCCAGTTTTCCGCCTACCTGAACAAGCCGATCAAGCCGACCGCGCTGTTCGACGCGCTGCTGCACGCCATGCAGATCGAGCCGCGCCAGGCGCAAGCCATCCGCACGCCCGCCGGCAAGCTGGCCGAAACCCTGCCGCTCACCATCCTGGTGGCCGAAGACAACACCGTGAACCAGAAAGTGGTGCAGCAGCTGCTGGCGCACCTGGGCTACCGCGCCGACGTGGTGGCCAGCGGCGTCGAGGTGCTCGATGCGCTGGAACGGCAGAATTACGACGTCGTATTGATGGATGTGCAGATGCCGGAGATGGACGGGCTGGAAGCCACGCGCCGCCTGCGCGCGCGTTTTGGCGACGGCCCGCCGCGGGTGATCGCGATGACCGCCAACGCGATGCCCGGCGACCGCGAGAAATGCCTGGCCGCCGGCATGAATGCCTACGTCTCCAAGCCGGTGGAGCTGGAAGACATCCGCAACGTGCTGACCTCCGTGGCCGGGGCGGCTGCCAGCGAGGACGGCGAACACGACGTCATCATCGACCGCCGCCGCATCGACCAGCTGGTGGAGCTGCAGGATGAAAACAATCCGACGCTGCTGGCGGATATCGTGCGGCTATTCATCAACGACTCGCCCAAGCACCTGGAAAACATCGGCAATGCGCTTGCCGCCAACAGCGCCGAAGACCTGGTGTCGGCGGCCCACCGTTTCCTGTCGAGCATAGAAAATCTCGGCGCGCAGCGCATGCGCAAGCACTGCATGGAGCTGGAACGGCTCGGACGCGAGGGTACGCTGGATGGCGCCGGAGTGCTCCTTGCCGGCCTGCGGCGCGAGTTCGACGTTGCGCGGCAACATCTGGTCGGCCTGATCACGGCCTGATCACGGCCCTCACGGCCGGTTTGATGCGCCGGCGGGACCGGCGCCCCTCATCCTGGCCGCAGTGCGGCGTCACATGCCCGGCGTGCAGTCGGTGCAGTGCTCGATTTCCGGCTCACCCTTCAACAGCTTGTCCTGCGCATCGTGCAGCGCGCTGCGCAATCCCTCCTCGATCACCGGATGGTAGAACGGCATCTGCAGCATCTGCTCGACCGTCATGCCGCTCTGGCAGGCCCAGGCCAGCAGGTGCGCCAGGTGCTCGGCGCGCGGCCCGGCCATTTCGGCGCCCAGCAGGCGCCCCGAACCGTGCTCGGCGTACAGCCGCAGCAACCCGCGGTTCTGCCGCATCACCCGGCTGCGGCCCTGGTTGTCGAACGACACCGAGCCCACCGCGAAGCTGCCCGGCCGCAGGCTGCGCCAGCCCTGGCCGACGCTGGCGATCTGCGGGTCGGTAAAGACGATGGCCAGCGGCGTGCGGCGCAGGCCCGGGCGCACATCGGGATAGCGCGCCGCGTTGTCGCCCGCGATGCGCCCCTGGTCGATCGCCTCGTGCAGCAGCGGCCTTTCGTTGTCCGCGTCGCCGGCGATGAAAATAGTGCTGTCGCAACACTGCATGGTATGCGCATCGAACAGCGGCAACCCGCGCGTGTCGAGCGCAATGCCGGTGCGCTCGAGGCACAGCGGGCGCAGATTGGGCACGCGCCCGGCCGCCGCCAGCAGCAATGAAAACGAGTCGCTGCGCTCGCTGCCGTCGGCGCCGCGCGAGCGGATCGTCACCTGCCCGCCGTCGCGCCGCACGTCGAGCAATTCCGTGTCCAGGCGCAGGTCGAGCTCTTGCCGGAATGCGCCGACTGCGGCGGCGAGCACGGCGGGATCGGCCAGCTGCGCGACCTTGCCGCCGCGCCCGAACAGCGTCACGCGCACGCCCAGCCGCTGCAGCGCCTGCCCGATTTCGAGCCCGATGATGCCGGTGCCGACCACCGCGACCGACTCGGGCAGATCGTCCCATGCGAAGACGTCGTCGTTGACCACCAGCAGCTCGCCCGCCGCGCCCAGTTTGGGCGGCACGTGCGGGCTGGAGCCGGTCGCGATCACCACGCTGCGCGCATGCACGAGGGTGTGCTCACCGACCTGCAGGCGCGCGGCATCGAGGAAGCGCGCGCTGCCGCGCAGCAGGTCGGCGGGGTCGATGCGGTCGACGCCGGCGACCACATAATCGACGAAGCGGTCGCGCTCCGCGCGCAGCCGCGCCATGACCGCGCGCCCGTCGACGCGCACCGCGCCGGGGAATACGCCGAACGCCGGCGCCGCGCTCATGCCATGGGCCGCTTCGGCCGCAGCAATCAGCAGCTTGCTGGGCATGCAGCCCACGCGCGCGCAGGTAGTGCCGTAGGGGCCGCCTTCGATCAGCACCACGCGCTTGTCGTGGTGCGAGCGCGCCGCCTTGTACGCGGTCAGGCCGGCGCTGCCGGCGCCGATGACGGCCACGTCCACTTCCAGCTCATGCATGTGCGATGCCCTCGTGAAGATGCTGCGTCATCCGGCCAGCTGCCGTCACGGCGCCGTCACCAGATCAGTGTGGCCGAACCCTTTTTCATAATTGAGCACCGAGATCACCTGCGGCGTGATCTTCAACAGGACGATATCGGAAGCGGCGTCGGACTGTGCCCATTCGGAGATGTGCGGGTAGCGCTTGAGCATGCACTCGGTCGCACGTTTGATTTCTTCGGAATCGGTCAGGATCTCGGCGGTTGCGCCCATCGACACGCCCTTGATCTGGTTCCAGTCCTCGTAGTCCTCATTGATCGTGAGCGACACCTTGTTGCAATGGCGGATGTTGTTCGCCTTCTGGCTGTTCTTGCCGATGCCGATGTAGATGGTCAATCCGTCGTTGGCGTAGCTGACCGTGGTGGCCTGCGGGTATCCATCCGGCCGGATTGTTGCCAGGGTCAAATCCCTGGCGTGCTCGATGATGCGTTGTACGAAATCCCTTGTTGCCTGGTCCATGGCGACCTCCTACGCAGAGCAGTCCTGCTTTCGATCAGGCTCTTATTGTGCGTCTGCGGGAGGCATGACGTTTGACTTCGATCTATCTGGAGGATTTGTGCGCGGCGACTGTCAGCGTAGTGCCGGTGAAGTCGATTGCCTTGATGGAAATGCTGCCGAAGCTCGCGCCGGAAGTGTCGCCCTTGACGCGGATATTGTCGAAATTGATTTCACCGATCGAACTGGGCATGGACAAGGTGATCGAGCCGTCCGGATTGACCGTCGTCCTGGCGCGGGCAGGATCGTACGCCACGTCCTTGATCGTGGTATCCGCTTCCAGGAAATCCAGCACCGGATTCATCGCGGTGACCAGCTTTCCGAGCGTCTTGACGCCCCCGTCTTTCGACCGGACCTGATGCAGCAGGCTGTCGTCGAGCCCCTGCGCCGCAATTTCACCGAGATCGTCCTCGCTCAGCGCCAGCAAGCCGCCGCGCCCCTCCTGCCCGGCGGTTTGCACGCTGACCGGCGCGGCCGGGGCGGGCGCGACTGCCAGCGCCTCGATCGGCGCGACCAAGGCGGTCACGAGCGCGGCGGCCAGGCGCAGCTGGCGCTGCTTGCGCAGCGCACGCTCGATGTGGTGCTGGGTAAGAAGGTTCCACTCGGCGAGAATGTCGCCCAGGCGCTGGCCGGTCTTGCGCTGCTGCGCAATGGCTTGCGCCAGTTGTTCTTCGGAGATCAGCTTCTGCCTGACCAGAAGCTGGCCCAGCAGCGATTTTTCTTGGCTTTGCGAAAACCAGCCCATGTTGCCCGCCTTTCAATGGAAGCGAATGCCGCGTCGCGGCACTTGGAGTATGCGGCCGATGCCGCCTGCATGATTCATCTTAATTGATGGAAACCATGCCTCCACACAACAAGGTCTGTGATGTCAACAAGTCGCGCAACTGCGACGCGTCAGTGCGCCGAATGCAACATCGACTCCGGCTAGTCTTTCTCTCTTGCTAACGCGAGGAATTCGGTGCGCAGCGGGAAATTGGTTTGCATCTCGCCCAGCAGCGCCGAGGTGACCGTTTCCTGTCCCGGCGTGCGGATGCCGCGGCTTTCCATGCACATGTGGCGGCAGCGGATCACCACGCCGACCGACAGCGGCTGCAGATGCGTCATGAGCGCTTCGGCGATCTGGATCGTGAGCCGTTCCTGCACCTGCAGCCGCTTGGAAAAGCATTCCACCAGCCGGGTCAGCTTGGACAGGCCGACGATGCGTCCGTTCGGCGTGTAGCCGACTGTGGCGCTGCCGAAGAATGGCGCGAGGTGATGCTCGCAATGACTGTAGACCGGGATGCCGCGCACCACGATCAGTTCATTGTATTTTTCGGCGCCGTCCTCGAACACTTTCAGGATCTCGGCCGGGTCCTGGCCGTAACCGGACGTCCAGTGCTTCCAGGCGCGATCGACGCGCTCCGGCGTATCCTGCAAACCCTGGCGCTGCGGGTCCTCGCCAATGTGGCGCAGCAGTCGCCGCCAGTCATCCGCGGAAAAATGATTGTCATTCATGTTGAACTCTCGATGCCCGGCCGATTCAATGATGGTGGTGCGACCAGTCGCCGTCGGAAGCGAGATACGATTCGACCGCATCCTTTTGCCCGGTGGCGTGGCGCATCACTTCGCCGCAGGCGCAGATGCCTTGATACGGCTGGATATGGGAACAGGCGGAGACTTTTTGCAGAAATACCGTCACCGGCTTCGAACATTTGCGGCACTTGAATGTCAGTGTACGTGATGGCTTTTTGCTCATACTTTCCTTCATTGATTGAACGTGACAACACAGCATCCGGCATTATCGCCCGAAGCCGCCGAGCCTGCCGACGGCCGGCCGTCTGTTGTAAAGCGAGACATTGATGTGGCGCGCAAGTCTTTTTGCAAAGAGCAATATATAATACGCGCCCCTGCTCTGCTGGCCGCAATGGACATGGATACAGGGCTGCTGCTGCCGGATGTCTTCATCCCGTGACAGCACAAGATTTGCCTCGATATTGATCAACATTATTACCCCCAGCAAGTAAGACCGACGCACCAGTAACAGCATGGCGCCCGCTGCGCCGCTGAAGTCGCATGGCTGTCATGGCTTCATGCAGTGCGTCGCATCTTGTATTGATTGAAGCAATGACCAAACCCGTTAAAACGCTGACACTAACCGCAAAGACTGCCAAGCCGGAGGCGACGCCGGTCGAGCCCGGCATGGCGCGTACCATCGAACACGCCGCCGATGCGCTGCAACCTCCGACCAAGGTGACCGTCGTCACCAAGCGCTCGCGCCTGCTGTCGCCCGCCAAGGAAACGGCCGCGCCCGAGCTTCCGGCGACCGGCAACGTGACGGCCGGTGGCGAACCCGCTGCGCCCGACGCGGCCAAGCCGAAAGTCGTGGTGGTACGCAAAGCGGTGCCCAGGACCGTGGCCAAGCCGGCGGCCGAGCGCATTGCGCCGCCGGCCGCACCGGCGGCGTCCGCAGCGCCCGCGGCAACGACACCGGCCAGGACCAAGGCCGCGCCGCGCCAGGACAAGCCGGCCGCCGAACCGGCCACGACAGCGGCCGAGATCGACACTTCCGGCTACACCCTGCCGGCGGTGAAAGTGCCGGGCCGGCGCGGTCGCCGCCCGTCCGAATACCAGCCGGAACACGACGAGCTGGCCGCGGTCAACGCGGTGGAGCGCGCCGAAATGACGGCGGCTTCGCGCGCGCGCAAGACCACGAGCGCCAGCATGAGCGCGGAAGACATGGAAGTGCGGCGCAAGCAGATCATGGCGCTGGTCAAGGCCGGCAAGGAGCGCGGCTTTTTGACCCACGCCGAGATCCACGACCACTTGCCGGACGACTCGACCAGCCAGGAAACGCTCGACAGCATCATCGCCACGCTGTCCGACATGGGCATCGCCGTGTACGACCAGGCGCCCGATGCCGAGACGCTGCTGCTGTCCGATAACGTGGTGGCGGTCAGCGACGACGACGCGGAAGCGGCCGTCAACACCGCGCTGTCCAGCGTGGACGCCGACTTCGGCCGCACCACCGATCCGGTGCGCATGTACATGCGCGAGATGGCGACCGTGCCGCTGTTGACCCGCCAGGGCGAAATCGAGATCGCGCAGCGCATCGAAGCCGGCTTCACCGACATGATGCAGGCGGTGTCCGCCTGCCCGGCCGCGATCGAGGAAATCCTGGCGCAGGTCGAGCGCATCAGGAAGGACGAAATCCGCATCGACGACGTGGTCGACGGTCTGGTCGACCCGACCACGCCGGATGAGGCGGCCGTTGTCGCCAGCGCCGCCGACGACGAGGAAGACGACGAGGAACTGGACGAAGACGCCGCCGACGACGAGGAAGACGACAGCACGTCCGGCAGCGGCGCGGCCAGCCTGTCGGAAGAGCAGCTGGCGCAGCTGCAGAAGACCGCGCTGGAGCGCTTCGCGCTGATCGCGGCGCATTTCGACAAGATGCGCGCCGTGGCCGAACAGGAAGGCACGCATTCCAACGCCTACCGCGAAGCGCAACAGACGATCACCGCCGACCTGCTCGGCATGCGCTTTACCGCCAAGATGGTGGAAAAGCTGTGCGACATGCTGCGCTCCCAGGTCGAGGAAGTGCGCCGCCTGGAACGCCAGATCCTCGATATCGCGGTCAACAAGTGCGGCATGCCGCGCGAGCATTTCATCAAGGTTTTCCCGGGCAACGAGACCAACCTGGCCTGGGTCGATGCCGAAGCCGACAGCGACAAGGCCTATGCCGTCACGCTGCGCCGCCACATCCCGGCGGTGAAGGAATACCAGAAGCGGCTGGGCGACCTGCAGGCGCGCGTGGCGCTGCCGCTGGCAGAACTGCGCAAGATCAACAAGCAGATGACGACCGGCGAGATGAAGGCGCGCAACGCCAAGCGCGAGATGGTGGAAGCCAACCTGCGCCTGGTAATTTCGATCGCGAAGAAGTACGTCAACCGCGGCCTGCAGTTCCTCGACCTGATCCAGGAAGGCAATATCGGCTTGCTCAAGGCGGTGGACAAGTTCGAATACCGCCGCGGCTACAAGTTCTCGACCTATGCGACCTGGTGGATCCGCCAGGCCATCACGCGCGCCATCGCCGACCAGGCGCGCACCATCCGCGTGCCAGTGCACATGATCGAAACGATCAACAAGATGAACCGCATCTCGCGCCAGATCCTGATGGAGACCGGTTCCGAGCCGGACGCCGCGATGCTGGCGAAGAAGATGGACATGCCGGAAAAGAAGGTGCGCGAAATCCTGAAGATCGCCAAGGAGCCGGTGTCGATGGATACGCCGATGGGCGACGACGGCGACTCGCAGCTGGGCGACTTCATCGAGGACAGCTCCACGCTGTCGCCAGCCGACGCCGCGCTGCACGCATCGATGCGCAACGTGATCAAGGATGTGCTGGACTCGCTGCCGGCGCGCGAAGCGAAGGTGCTGCGCATGCGCTACGGGATCGACATGGCGAGCGACGCCACGCTGGAAGAAGTCGGCAAGCAGTTCGACGTCACCCGCGAGCGCATCCGCCAGATCGAATCGAAGGCGATGAACAAGCTGCGCCACGCCTCGCGCGCGGACCGGCTGCGGACTTTCCTGGAAAGTAATTAAGGCTGCCCGGGATGTGTCGAAGGCCGTCTGCCGGCGAGGCAGGCGGCCTTTTTCATTTCATGGCAAAACCCGGTAATGGCATGGCCGCAGCGCCGACGCCGCCGGCATTAGCATATCGCCAAAATATATATATGCCGCGCCAGGTACCGCGTGGAGTTCGGAACGTACTCTGCTATAGTTCAGGGTTTGAGCCGCCCTCGCCACGCTGGTATCCCGGTGTGGCCGTCGGAAATCACGCTGCATACCGCTTCCCGCACGCTCAGGCTGATGCGGGGGAGACGAGCACGCGACATTAACGCACCAATCCTTGCGCTAGTCCTGCCGCTGCGCCGAATGCGAAATCCGGCGCCACAGCAGCAAGCCGACGAGGAACACGGTTGCGTTATTCCGCATCGAGCCGATCAGCGATATCGGCCTGCGTATGTTTTTCAGCGACGGGCATCTGTGCGGCATTGATACCTGTATCAGCTCGCATTCGGACAGAATTGACGCTTTGATAATGGGAGCAACACCTCCCAGCGTTGCCCGCGACGCGCTGTGCCGAAGGCTTTAAAATAATCATCTATTTGAAATATTCTTTTAGCTTCTGAAAGGCGAACCATGAGTAATATGTTTGAAGCCAAGGTGTTGACGGTGCATCACTGGACCGACCGCCTGTTTTCCTTCACGACGACGCGCGACACCAGCTTCCGTTACCAGAGCGGCCAGTTTGCCATGATCGGCCTGCAGGTCGACGGCAAGCCGCTGATGCGCGCATACAGCATGGTAAGCCCTCACTACGAAGAAAACCTCGAATTCCTGAGCATCAAGGTGCAGGATGGTCCGCTGACCTCGCGCCTGCAGAACATCCAGCCGGGCGACACCATCCTGGTCGGCCGCAAGGCATCCGGCACCCTGCTCACGCAAAACCTGCTGCCGGCCAAGCGCCTGTACCTGCTCGGCACCGGCACCGGCCTGGCACCGTTCATGAGCATCATCCAGGACCCGGACGTCTACGAAAAATTCGAGAAGGTGGTGCTGGTGCACGGCTGCCGCCAGATCCACGAACTGGCGTACCAGGAGCGCATCACCGATTTGCCGAACAATGAATTCTTCGGCGAGATGGTGTCCGACAAGCTGGCCTATTTCCCGACCGTGACGCGCGAGCCGTTCAAGAACCAGGGCCGCATCCCGACCCTGATCGAAAGCCGCAAACTGTTCGAGGAACTCGGCCTGCCGGAACCGGACCTGGAAAACGACCGCTTCATGTTGTGCGGCAGCCCGGCAATGCTGAAGGATACGGTCGCCGTGCTGGAAAGCTTCGGCTTCAAGGAAGGCAACATGAGCCATCCGGGCCACTACGTGATCGAACGCGCGTTCGTCGAGAAGTAAGCCCAACGTCTGCACGCGGCGGAAAGGCGCAGCGCTTTCCCGCCGCAGCGTTCATCTGCCGGGCAGCCCCGGCCTTTCGCAGCGCGCGTCCCTGAATGGACCGTCTGCTTTTTCCCATTCCCCCTGCATGACCTGGGCACAGACGACCGTGCCGTTGAGCTTGCTGCGCCACTTGTACCAGGCAGCGGGCACTGCAGTGGCGGAAACTGCGCTCAACACGGCAAGCGCGAACACAAGATATCTCGTCATTCTTCCTCCCTCGGCAAAAAGTCCGGCCTGTGCGCCGATGCCGTGTATTTTGCACGCGCTGCCGACAAAACCGAAGCCCCCATTCCATTTCCGGGCGAAGCGGAGGGCGCCATCGTGGTATTCTTCCGCCCCTGCGAGCTTTATCTTCCTATCATTGTCAATGACTATGCCTGCCACCGCCTCTAACGCAGTCGATGCCGCGCGCGCGCTGCTGAAACAGATTCAAGAGAATTTTCCGGTCTTCCGCGAAAACAAGCCGCTTGCCATCGGGATCGACAAGCAGCTTCTTGCGCAGATGCCGGACGTGAACAAAAAGACCTTGCGGATCGCGCTCGGCCTTCACACCGGTTCATCGCGCTATCTGAAATCGATGGAAAAAGCCGTCTCCAGATTCAACCTGGATGGCACGCCCGCCGGCGACGTCGACGACACCCATCGCACCCATGCGGCAGAAACTCTGCGGGCGCGATTCAAGAAAGCGGCGGAACAGAAAAAGGCGCAGCAGGAAGCGCTCAAGGCCGAGCGCCAGCACGCAGAGAAATTGCGCCAGCTCGCCGAGAAATTCTCCCCGCGCCACTGACGCCAGCGACATCTATGATGACGGGATGACGCAGGCCATGCCTGCGCATCCTCACAGTCCCAGCGCCGCGATCCCCGCTTTGGCGACTTGCGCGTCTTCGGACGCCTTCACGCCGGATACGCCGACGGCGCCCAGGCACGCGCCCTCATGCAGGATCGGCACGCCGCCTTCCAGCAGGCCTTCCACATCCGGCGCCGTGACGAATGCAAAGCGGCCATTGTTGATCATGTCTTCATGAAACTTGGTTTCGCGCCGGGCCAGCGCGGCGGTGCGGGCCTTGGCAGCGGCAATGCTGGCGGAAATCGGCGCTGCGTTGTCGAGCCGTTGCAGCGAAAGAAGATGGCCGCCATCGTCCACCACCGCGATCGTCACCGCCCAGCCGTTGCGCTTCGCCTCGGCTTCCGCTGCCGCAACCACTGCCTTCACTTCATCCAGCGTCAGAATTTGCTTCGAATACATCACTTGTCCTCTTCGTTGTCTTGTCCGGCCCGATCACGGTCAAGCCGGCGCACGTTCTTGTCATGTCACCGCACGAACGGCGTGCCATCGATTTTGCATGGCCGGCGCCGGCCGCATACGTGAATAGTTTTCATGCATCCCTGAAGTTTTTGACCTTGACGGTCGGATCACTTCCGCTACAAGACTGCGTGTGCCGGCTTGCGCAAGCGTAGCCATGATTGCATGCAAGATCAGCGCGCCTCGCGCTTGCTTGCGTCGGCGCGCTTCCCAAAGCGGGAGAACACCCCGCGCAATCGTTGCTGCACCAGGAAAGCGGCGCTGCCGAGCAAGCCGAAGAACAGGTCGGACATGGTATCCGCCAGTCCCCACTGCATGGTCGTGCCGAAAAAATAGTCACTAAGAAACTCGTAAAACTCCCAGCAGATCGCGGCCAAACCGACGCAGGAAAACACCAGCGTCATGCGGATCGGCCGCGGTATATGGCCAATGACATCGTCCGCGCTGTCGAACAGGTCGAGCAGGAAGTACGACAGCGCCGCCCCGCCGCTGAAGTGTGTCGCGCTGTCGAGCCACCAGTACAAGGGGTAGGCGTTGAATACGAGCGAAGCGATCAGATAAAAGCCGAACAGCCCCGCAGGCGCCCACCCCGCCCTGCGCAATGCCGCCAGCACCCATCTGGCCAGAGCCTGCCTGTTTTTCATCGACACTGCCTTCCTTCATGCCACGCTAGACCTGCAAGGAGCGTGCCCGGGAATCGAACGCGTCTTTTCGCGCTTCAAGCTTTTTCTTGCGCAACGCGATAGCGCTCGTGAGCATAGGCGCAGGTCCACACGTCATGGTGCAGCTGCGATAACAGCAACGGGTCGTCCAGCAGCGCCGCCTTCTGCTTCTCGTCGAGCGCGTCCGGCCCGGCACGCAGCGCCGTGCGAGCCAGCGCCTCCCGCGCGGCCCGCAACACCGGCGGCAGCCCGGGGCGCGCCATGGCCGCCGCGCAGGCCAGCGCGTTGACGACCGGATCGACCACCGCGTCGATGAAGCCGGGCAGCTCGCCGGCCGCACGCTGATGCTCGCCGCACGCCCGCAACTCCGGCGGCGGTGCGCTTTCTTCGGGCGTCACGAACAGCCCGGCGCGTCGCAGGCGCCGCCCCAGCGACACCCGGCTCGACAACACCGACAGCGGCACCGACAGTGCCAGCGCGCCCGCGATCGGCAAAAGCCAGGGAAGAAACGACGGGTTGAGCCAGTACACCGTGCCGCCCCATGCCAGCCCCAGCAGCGTGTGCAGGCCGTGCTTGCCGCACGCTTCGCGCCAGGTGGTTTCCGAATCGGCGCGCGGCGGCGATTTCCAGTGCAGGGCCCAGCCGAGAAAGGCGGCCGCCACGAAGCGGGTGTGGAACAGCATGCGCACCGGCGCCATCAACATCGACACCAGCATTTCGAGCAAAGCCCCGGCGACCACGCGAGCGCACCCGCCGAACTGGCGCGCGCCGTCGCGGCAGGCCAGCAGCACGCTCAGTATCTTGGGCAGGAACAGGAGCGTGGCGGTGGCGGAAAAAAGCGCCAGCGCCTTTTCCGGATGCCATTGCGGCCAGATGGGGAACAGCTGGCGCGGTTCGACGAAATACTGCGGCTCGACCAACGTGTGCAACGCCAGCAGGCCGGTCGACAGCGCCAGGAACAGGAACCACAAGGGCGCCGACAGGTATGCCATCACGCCGGTGACGAACACGGCGCGATGCACCGGGTGCATGCCGCGGGCGGCGAACAGCCGGAAATTCATCAGGTTGCCATGGCACCAGCGCCGGTCGCGCTTGAGTTCGTCGAGCAGGTTGGGCGGCATTTCCTCGTAGCTGCCGTCGAGGTCGTAGGCGATCCACACGCCCCAGCCGGCGCGACGCATCAGCGCCGCTTCGACGAAGTCGTGCGACAGGATCTCGCCAGCCAGCGCGCCGCGCCCCGGCAGCGGCGACAACGCGCAGTGGCGCATGAAGGGCGCGACTCGGATGATCGCGTTATGCCCCCAGTAATGCGACTCGCCCAGCTGCCAGAAATGCAGTCCGGCCGTGAAGAGCGGCCCGTACAGGCGCGTGGCGAACTGCTGGATGCGCGCATACAGGGTGTCGCGGCCAGCGGCGCGCGGCGCGGTCTGGATGATGCCGGCGTCCGGGTTGGCTTCCATCAGCCGCACCAGCGTGGCCAGGCAGGCGCCGCTCATAACGCTGTCGGCGTCGAGCACGATCATGTAGCGATAGTTCTTGCCCCAGCGCCGGCAAAAGTCGTCGATGTTGCCGCTCTTGCGCTTGACGCGGCGCTTGCGGTGCCGGTAGAAGATGCGGCCGAAACCGCCGACAGCGCGACACAGGCCGGCCCATGCCGCCAGTTCGGCGGCGCGGATATCGCTGCTGCCGCTGTCGCTGAGCACGAAGAAGTCGAAACGCGCCAGCTCGCCGCTGCGCTGCAGCGATTCGTAGGTGGCGCGCAGGCCAGCCATCACCCGCCCCACGTCCTCGTTACAGATCGGCATCACGATCGCAGTGCGCGCGCCCGGATCGATCGGCGCCCGGTCATTGCGAGCGCGCGAGATGAGATAGCGGTCGTCGCCGCGCACCAGCGCCATAAATCCCGCCAACGCGGTCCAGAACCCGGCGGACACCCAGCAGAACAGCAGCGCGAAGAGCACCAGCATGGCCGCCTCGGCCGCCGTCGCGCCCTGATAGGGCAACACCTCGCGCATGAAATAAGCCGCGATCCCGGTTTGCGCGAGCATCAGCGCAAGCAGCGCGACGCGCCGGAGATTGCCGTTGTGAGGCGATGCTCCCTGCGGGCCGGGCGCATCGCCCGCGCGCGCAGCTCGCCGCTCATTGCCGCCGGCCCGCAGCCAACGCGCGAGCGGATTGAGCGCGCCCCAGGGCTGCGGCACCATCGACGCCCGGTTGACGGGCGGCGCAAACGGCAGCGGTGTGTTCCCATCCTGCCTGGCCACCAGGCGCTGGACATTACCGGGCTGAGAACCTGATTGTGCAGCGGTCCGGGGCGCGCGATATGCCAGCTGCAGGCGCGCTTGCACCGACGCGTGAACGGCGTCGGCATTCGTCGCATGCGCGGCCTGTGCGCCGGCCAGCGCGCGGTGCAGCGCGGCAAAACCGGCGCGCGGCGCGATGCTTCCAGCGAGTGCGCGGCGTTCATGCGGCGATAGCGGCAGTCGGCCCAGGTAACGTTCGCACAGCGCCTCGGGGGCGTGCGTTTCGGCCGGCGCGCGCCTCACTCCGGGGGCAAGATGTAGCTCCACGTTTCTGACAGGGTGTTGTTGGCACTGCGTAGGTAACCGCGCAATTCGACCGGTTTCCGGTCATCGTTGCGCGCCAGCCGCGTCGTCATGCGCCAGCCGCCGCCGGCGGGGTTGCGGAAGGCATTCACCTCGATGATCCGGGCGTTGGCGTCGGCGCTGACGACCGCCTCGACGCGCGCATCGTCGGGCAGCTTTTTCAGCGCCGGCCCCTCGAAGTCGACCGACAGCGCGATGCTGTCGTCGGCCTTGCGCAGCCAGCCGTGGCCGCGCCGCGTCTGCGTCGCCCACGCCAGCGGCGGGCGCCGCTCGGCATCCTTCTGCCACAACAGCCGGTAGGCGATATCGTAGGGCTGCCCCGGCTTGGGAGGCGTATCCGGGACCCAGAACGCGACGACGTTGTCATTGGTTTCGTCGGGCGTCGGAATCTGGACCAGCTCGACCCGTCCCGCCCCCCAGTCTCCTTGGGGCTCGACCCAGGCGCTGGGGCGCGCTTCGTAATGCGCCTCCAGGTCTTCGTAGCTGCCGAAGCGCCTGTCACGCTGCATCAGCCCGAAGCCGAGCGGATTGGTCAGCGCAAACGAAGTCACCAGCAGGCGCCGCGGGTTCACCAGCGGGCGCCAGATCCATTCGCCGGAGCCGGACTGAATCGACAAGCCGTCCGAGTCGTGCACTTCCGGCCGATAATCCTCGACCTGCGCGCGCTGGTTCTCGCCGAAGAAATACATGCTGGTGAGCGGCGCGATGCCGAGCTTGGCGACGTTTTCGCGCAGGTAGAGCCGCGCCGTCACATCCATGGCAGTGTCCGCGCCGGGCTTGAGCGTGAAGCGGTAGGCGCCGGTGACGCGGCGCGAATCGAGCAGCGCGTATACCGTCAGCTCCTTTGCCGTCGCGCCCGGCCGCTCGATCCAGAACTCGACGAATTGCGGAAACTCCTCGCCGGAATTGAGCGCGGTGTCGACCGCCAGTCCGCGTGCCGACAAGCCGTAGGCCTGGCCCTTGCCGATGGCGCGGAAATAGCTCGCGCCCAGGAACACCAGGACCTCGTCCTTGTATTTCGGCGTGTTGACCGGATAATGCACGCGAAAGCCGGCAAAGCCCAGCCCGGCAAGGTCCTTCGCATGGAGGTCGTTGGCGCCGTAGTGGAAGGATTTCGGATCGAAGCGGATTTCGCGCACGCTCTTGCCGGCGACTTCGTGGATCTTGACCGGGCTGTCGAACGCCATCCCCTGGTGGAAGAACGCCAGCTCGAACGGCAGCTTCGCGTTGCGCCAGTATGTCTTGTCGCGCTCGAAACGGATGTCGCGGTACTGGTCGTAGCTGAGACTGGCAAGCTTCTTCGGAATGTTCTTCGGCGGCGCCTTGTAGGAGGAGGCGGCCAGCTGGCGGGCTCTGGCGGCGACATCGTCGAAGCCGAACGCGGCGGCCACCGCCGGCAGCAGCGACAGCGCCGCGCAGGCGGTCGCCGCGCGCAGGCGCGGCAGCATGAAATTGATTGCGGTTCCTGACATTGCGGCCCATTGCACATTCACGTATGGACCATCTTGCCGCGTCATACCGGCGATGGTTTGAGGGCGTGCAATAGGCGCTTACTTAGGCGCGCGCGTTTGGTTCAAATACAACAGGATGGCCGGCAACCGCCTATTCAGGCACGAAGGTGCCGATCAGCGCGAGGAGCGTGAAGCTGCCGCCGAGCGCCACGACCAGCCAGTTCCACGCGCTCAGGCGCGCGTTGCGCTCATGCCCGGGGCAAGCGGCGGCATTGAGGCGGTTGGCATGCGCCTGCGCCGGCAGCAGGAAGATCACCGCCAGCGACGATGCCCACCAATACGGGTCGGGCAGCTTCCACAGCATGGTCGTGACGATCCAGCCCGCGGCCAGCAAGCCGGCCGGCGCGCGCATCGGCATGCCGCGGGCATTACCAAGATCGCGGATCCTGGCAATGCACTGGTAACAAAAGAAAAAGGAGAAAAACGCGCGCCAGAACGGCATGATGCGGCTGCCCTCGCGCTGCTTGATCCGCTGCCAGTTCCGGTAGTACCAGTACAGTTCATAAAAGCCCGCGGTGCACACGGACATGAGGGCGAGCTTGAAGAGGGACACGGCGAAGAACGGCGGCTCATCGTTCCGGGCGACCGCGTGCGTGGCTGCCTGCGCGGCAATGCCCGCCTGCTGTGGTGTGTCTAGATCGATGCTCACAAATTCTCCCCTGGCGCAAGGGTGCCATTGTACGCCGGGGAGCGCGGGTATATCTCAGGCGCGGCTTCCGGCCGCCGATTTGCGCATGGCGCTCTTCACAGTTTTTTCCTTACCCCTGGCGGCCGTCCTCCTTCCGCGCGCGCCAGCGTTCGACAAGGCCGTCACCGACTGGCACAGGCCATCGATTTCCTCTGTCAGGGCCTTCAGATCGTCCTGGGTCGGCACGCCAAGATTGCGCAGCGTGCGCGTGAAACGCTCCTCGAACACTTCTTCCATTTTCCCCAGCGGCACGGCTGTCTGCCTGCCGAGAGTCTCGCTCATCCTGGCGATCGCGCCCGAAATTGTTTGCCCGGCCAATCGCTGCGTGCGCGTTTGCAGGCTGGCGCCTTCCTTCATCAGCCTGGCGAGCAGGCCGCTGCCCTCGTCGCGCGCGATGGAAAAAGCCCCCAGTCCGGCTTGCCAGATCTGTTGTGCGGAATTGCGCACGGCATCCTTGAAATCAACTTCCTGGATTTGTGTCGCGTCGTGCAGTTTTTTCGTCATAACTCTTTTCCGTCCGGTTAGTCGAAGTCGAATCCGTGTTTCATATCGATGCGCCAACGTTGCTGTTTCTGCTGAAGAGACGATGCACCGCGCACGCTCATTCTGCATTGCGCTCCATCAGAGCGCGCCTATCTTGGCTGCCCATGGATTCGTCATAGCCATCAAGCATGTCGAACGCGCCCTGCACTGATTCCGGCGCGGATGACCTGGATCAAAGATTTCGGCGGCGCGGAAGAAGAGAGTATGAGTGCGCCGCACCAATCGACGGGCGCACTTCACTCCGTTTCTCCGCCGCCAGCCACGCCGACGATGCGCAATGATTCCGCATCCGGCAACTGGCGCCTTTCCACATACGACATGAAGGAATCGACATGACGACCAAACACACCAGGGAAAGCAGCGCGCACAAGAACGAGGCAGCAACGGAAGTATCGACCGTCTCCGGAAACGGACAGGCGGGGCAGAAAGGCTATGCGGCGCACAACATCCAGGAAGGCATCGCCGGGCGTCTTGCCGGGCTCAACAGCATCGAGGCCGATATCGTGGTTCTCGTCAAAAGCACGGTTTCCGACGCACTCAAGACCGGCGGAGGCGCGGCGACCCAGCTGACGAAAGTGATACACGAAGTGGTCGAAGGCGCCATCGGTGCGGCAGAACAGGTCGGCACCGGCCTGACCATGAGCACCAAGAGCGTGGCCAAGGGCATCGTGATGGGTGTGCACGAAGTCGGCGGCGACGTCATCGGCGCCGGCTCGGAAACAGTGCGTTCGGTGATTCATCAGGCGGCCGGGATCGGCGCCGATATCGGCCTGGTCGCCAAGCGCGCGGTGAACGGCATCATCGAAGGCGTGGCCGAAACCGGCGGCAATGTCGGGCAGGCGGCGGCGCGCGCCACCGAGGGAGCCATCGAAGAAGCGGGCCGGATTGGCAGCATGGCGGTGAAAACGGTCAAGGAAGTCCTGATCGGCGCAAGCGAGAGCGCGGGCGAGGTGCTCGGCACGGTGCTTCCCCACGCGGCAAACCACCATCCTGCGCATCAGCGCGCGGCATCAACGCACGGAAAGACACTGCACAGCTGACGCTTCATGCCGGGCCGCGCCTGCCGCGTCCCGGCTCCGCCCGGCTAATCGGGGCGCGCGCCTTGCCGGCCGCGGCGCGACTGCGGAACGGCTGTATGCCGCGGCCAGGGCATCAGCAGGGCGCCGATCAGCAGCGCTTCGAATTCGGCGGCGAAACGCCTGACGATCGCCTCCGGGTCGGGCACGCGCCGCGCGTCGGTCATCACACCGAAATCAACCTTGCCGTCGTAGCTCAGGATGCTGATGCCCATGCCGATGCCGCCCGACTGCGGCACCCAGAACACCTGGCGCGCGATGCGCCTGCCAGCGAAATAGCGCGCGTCCGGCGCGCCGCGCACATTGGTGACAACGGCGCTGGCATTGGCCGCGAGTGCTTCCAGCGTCCTTTCCTTGATTACTTCCGGCACCATGCCCATGCTCATCAGGATGCCCAGCGCCACGGTGGGCTGTTGTGAGTGCTTGAGCTCGTCCATGCGCTGTTTCACCGCGAACACGCGCTCGGTCCTGTCCTCGACGCCGAGCGGCAGGTTCAGGAACACCATGCCGAAATGATTGCCCAGATCGACGAGCGGCCCGGGCGGACGCATGTTGACCGGCACAAGCGCACGCATGTCGGTGTCATCGACGGTGTCGCCGCGCTCCAACAGATAGCTGCGCAGTGCGCCGGTGACGCAGGCGAGCAGAACGTCATTGACGGAACAGGCGTACGCTTCGGCGATCGCCTTGACCTCGAACAGCGACAGCGGCTCAGCCCACGCTGCCCGCTTCATCACGCCGAGCGCCCCCTTGAAGCGCGTCGGCGAATCCGGCTTCATCGCGGCGATATAGGCTGCCTCGCGCGCCAGGTCAATGCCGGTGCGGGCATAGCCGGCGAGCTGCAGCGGATTGGCGAGCAATTGCCGGCCGATGCCGGCCAGCGACTGGGCCGAGCGCAGCACATCCCCCACCGCTTCCGAGGCCGGCCCGAGAATGCGCTCCCAAGCCGCGCGCGGCGCGTCCTCGGCGCCGACGTCGCCAGCCGTGTCATGCGGCAGCATGGGGTCGGCATCGGTCATACTGGAAAGCACGTGGATCAGCGCGAAGCCATCGGCGTAGCAATGATGAATGCGCAGCACCAGCGCGCTGCCGCCGTGCAGGTCGTCAATCAGGTGGAACTGCCACATCGGCTTGCTGCGGTCGAGCGGGGTGCTGACCAAGTCGCTGACCGCCTCCTCCAGCGCACGCGCGGTGCGCGGCAGCGCGACGTGGCGCACGTGCCAGTCGAGATCGAATCCGGCGTCGTTTTCCCAGAATGGCTCGCCGCCATGCTCGACCACACGCTGGCGGAAGCGGTGAAAGCACAGCATGCGCGTGGCGATCACGTCCCTGACGCGGCGCAGGTCGAGCCGCTGCTCGAACATCAGCATGCCGCAAATCATCATCAGGTTGGTGGGCCGGTCCATGCGCAACCACGCGGCGTCGATGTAGGACAGAGGCTCCCTCTCGCTGGACATCACGCTCATCATCGCGCTCCGCAGTGTTGTCGGTGACGGTTTCAGGCTGGGTTGCATGGCATTCCGGGTTGAGTGGTTGACGTCACGCGCTTCGGCTCGAAGCGTTCGCGGCGCTTACGACACGAAGAGCGCTCCTGCGCATGCGCGCCGCTAAAAATGCACGCCGCGCAACAGCTGCTGCATGGCGCGCTGCTCCGCCGACAGCGGGGGCGCCGCTTTCTCGCCTTCCTTGGCTGCCGGCTCCATGTCCGCGAACATGCGAAACGCGGTGTTCAAGATGATCTGGGCCGCATGCGGCATCACCGTATGCAGCCCTTGACCTGCCAGCCCGATACGGGTCGCAATGCGCACCGGCTTGTCGACAATGGCGCGCACCACGAGATCGGCAGCCTCGTCCGGCGACAGCGTCGGCACGTCGCGGTAGATGCCGGTAGGCGCGATCATCGGCGTGCGCACCAGCGGCATGTTAATGGTGGTGAACTTGATGCCGACATCGGCGAATTCGGAGGCGGCGCACAGCGTCCATGCGTCGAGCGCCGCCTTCGACGCCACGTAGGCCGAAAAGCGCGGCGCATTGGTCAGCACGCCGATCGACGAGATGTTGATCACCTGTCCCGCGCGCCGCTCCATCATCTTCGGCAGCAGTCCCATCGTCATCCGCAACGCGCCGAAATAATTCAGCTGCATGGTGCGCTCAAAATCGTGCAGCCGGTCGAAGCTGGCCTCGATCGGCCTGCGGATCGAACGCCCGGCATTGTTGATCAGGATGTCGACGCCATCGTGATTGGCGATGAGCGTCTGCACGAAGCGCTCGCAATCGGCAGCGTCGGCCAGGTTGACCTGGTAGGTGAGCACGTCGTGGCCGCGCGCCCGGATCGTCTCCCGGGCGGCGGCGAGCTTGCCCGCGTCGCGCCCGCAGATGAGCGTGATGGCGCCGGCCTCGGCCAGCTTGCGGGCGGTGGCCAGCCCGATGCCGGAGGAGCCGCCGGTCACCAGCACCGTCTTGCCCTCGACCTGCCCGCGCAGGCTGCGGTCGACGAACAATTCGGGATCGAGGTTGCGCTCCCAGTAATCCCACAGCCGGTCGGCGTATTGCTCCAGGCGCGGGCAGGCAATGCCGCTGCCTTCGAGCGCCCTGGCGGCCTCGCGGTTGTCGAAGCGGGTCGGATAATTCGCGAACTGCAGGATGCCATCCGGTAAGCCGAAGTCGCGCATCAGCGCATCCTTCAAACGGCGCACCGGCTTCATGGCCATCACGCCCTTCGCCACGGCATCAGGCACGAACCCGAACAGCGCGGCATTGATGCGCAAGCTGAGCGCAGGTGCGTGCGCCGAGCGCGCAAAGATGTCGAGCACAGTGCCCACCCGCAGCGGCGCCGGATCGGTCAGGTGAAAGCATTCACCGCCGGCGCGCGGCTGGTGCGCGATATGGCACATCGCATCGACCACATAGTCGACCGGCACGAGATTGATGCGCCCGCCCTCGATGCCGATGGCCGGCATCCATTGCGGCAAAAGGCGGCGCAGGCGCTGTATCGGTTTGAAGAAGTAGTACGGGCCGTCGATCTTGTCCATTTCGCCGGTGCGGGAGTCGCCCACCACCATGCCGGGCCGGTACACGGTCCACGGCACGGCGCAGGCGGTGCGCACGATTTTTTCGGACGCATGCTTGGTGGAGAAATACGGATGATCGAGATGCTCGGCTTCGTCGAACATGTCTTCGCGAAACATGCCCTCGTACAGGCCGGCGGCGGCAATCGAGCTCACGTGGTGAAAATGCTTCACCTGCAGCGCATTGGCCAGTTCCACCGCATGGCGCGTGCCGTCGACGTTGGTGACGATCTGTGCCTCGGGGGCGGCCTTCAGGTCATAGATCGCCGCCAGATGAAAGAAGTGGTCGATCCCGCCGGCGAGCGCGGCTGCCTCGCGGGCATCGATGCCAAGGCCGGGGGCGCGCACGTCGCCGCGCACCGGAATCGCGCTGGCCCGTTGCGGATTCCAGAACGCAAGCAGGGCGGGCAGTTTGTCCGCGCTGGCCTCGCGCATCAGGAAATACACTTCGCTGCCCTCGCGCTCGAGCAATTTCCTGACGAGCCGTTTGCCGATGAAGCCGGTCGCTCCGGTAATGAAATACCGCATTGCGCCTCCTTGTCGTGGAGCCTGCCGTCGGATGGATGGGACATGCGAAACAAGCGGGCCGGCGCAGCCGCCCGCGACTCCTGCGGCAGCCGGTGCTGCGGCAGCCGGTACATTTCATTATCTGGCGGCGCCCATGACAAATCCTTGAACGATGTCAAATGTGCCCGATCGCAGCGGGGCATTCAACCTGTCCCCGCGCTTCCCCATGCGACCGTTCAGCGCTTGCGCGCCAGCATCAATCCATCCGCGATCGGCACCAGCGACAAGTCGACGCGCTCATCGGCATGCAGCTTGCGATTGAACGCCTGGAGCGCGGCCGTGTCCGCATCCTGCGCGGGCCGCGCCACCGCGCCGCCCCATAGGACATTGTCGACCGCGATCAGCCCGCCCGTGCGCAGCAGCGCCAGGCAGCGCTCGTAG
This sequence comes from Noviherbaspirillum sp. UKPF54, assembly GCF_007874125.1. Taxonomy (NCBI): domain Bacteria; kingdom Pseudomonadati; phylum Pseudomonadota; class Betaproteobacteria; order Burkholderiales; family Oxalobacteraceae; genus Noviherbaspirillum; species Noviherbaspirillum sp. UKPF54. The sequence goes on from NZ_CP040128.1 coordinate 3,588,065, forward strand.
TAGACGTCGTAGCCGCCCTTGTCGGCATCGATGAAGGCGAAGTCGAAGCGGCCCGCCTCGCCGTTGGCGATCAGGTCGTCGAGCGTGTCCGCCGCTGGCGCAATGCGCAGATCGATCTTGTGCGCCACGCCCGCCTTTTCCCAGAAGCCGCGCGCCACGTCCGTGAATTCGCGGCTGACGTCGCAGCCGATCAGGCAGCCGTCCGGTGGCAGCGCCAGCGCTGTCGCCAGCGCGCTGTAGCCGGTGAAGACGCCGACCTCGATGGTGCGGCGCGCGCCGATCAGCCGCACCAGCAGCGCCATGAACTGGCCCTGTTCCGGTGCGATCTGCATCGACGCCTGCGGATGGGTACGGTTGAACTCGCGCAGCTCGGCCAGCGCCGGATGCTCGCGCAGCGACGCATCGAGCAGGTAGCGATACAGCGTGTCGTCCAGGTTCAGGGTACGGGTGGACATCGCGTTCTCCTCGCCAATGGGTCGATTGGGACCGATCCAATTATCGTAGCGGGGGCCGCGGCACGCATCTGCTGTTAGCGCAAAGCCTGCGCGCGGCGTTGATGCCTGCAATAAAGGTTGTAATTTGAACTCAACTAGCGGCCCCGCGTCTAATCCTGCACCGGAGAGGTATACAGAAACTTGTGCCTGCCATCGCTAATCTACGAACTGGACTCGACGCATCGTGTTGCCTGGATTAACTGCATGAAGCGCATTCCGCATGGCCGATGCCGATCGGCAGCGCGTGTACGAATGGCCATGTTCGACTATACATTCAGCTCCCCTTTATCAATGCCGCCGCTGTCCACAGGCACCGGCGCGAGGCGCCAGACATGATTCATCGCCCGGCTTCGGCCCTGCAAGGCCAGACCATCATGATGGTGGACGACACCCCGGCCAACCTGGGTGTATTGGCCCACGTGCTGGAAGAGCACGGCCTGACGGTGGTGGTGGCACAGGACGGCGAGGAAGCGCTCGCGCGCGCCGAGCGGGTGCGGCCGAACCTGATCCTGCTGGACGTAATGATGCCCGGCATCGACGGCTTCGCGACCTGCCGCCGCCTGAAGGCGCATGCGCAATTGCGTGACATCCCGGTGATCTTCATGACCGCGCTGGCGGAAAACAGCGACAAGGTGCGCGGCTTCGAAGTGGGCGGCGTCGATTACGTGACCAAGCCGTTCCAGATCGAGGAAGTGCTGGCGCGCATCAATACCCACCTGACGCTATGCCAAGTGCAGCGGCGCCTGACCGAGCAGAACGAGAAGCTGCAAAAGGAAGTCGCGCTGCGCCGCCAGATCGAAACCCACCTGCAGACCGCCTACGACCAGCTCGAAGAACGGGTGGCGCAGCGCACCGACGAGCTGGCGCGTGCCAACGCGCAGCTAACGGCGGAAATCAATGAGCGCATGCGCGCGGAGAACTCCCTGCGCAAGAGCGAGGCGCGCATCCGCCGCCTGGTCGACGCCAATATCATCGGGATCTATTTCTGGACACCCGACGGCGCGCTGACCGAGGCGAACGACGCCTTTCTGAACCTGCTCGGCTATACGCAACAGGAGCTGCGCGACGGCAAGGTGCGCATCGAGCAGATTTCGCCGCCCGAATATGCCACGCTGTTCAAGCGTGAAGAAGAGGAGATCAGGCGCACCGGCAGCCTGCAGCCGTTCGAGAAGGAATACCTGCACAAGGATGGGCGCCGCGTGCCGGTGCTGGTCGGCGCGGTTTTCCTCAACGGCGGCCAGGACGAGGGCGTGGCCTTCGTGCTCGACCTGAGCCAGCACAAGGAAGCCGAGGAACGCATCCGCTACATGGCCGACCACGACGCCCTCACCGGGTTGCCCAATCGCGCGCTGCTGCAGGATCGGCTGCAGCAGGCACTGGCGCATGCACACCGCTCCCGCACCGATGTCGCAGTGCTGTTCATCGACCTCGATTACTTCAAGCACATCAATGATTCGCTCGGCCATCAGGTCGGTGACAGCCTGCTGCGCAGCGTCGCCACGCGGCTGCAGCAATGCGTGCGCGAGGGCGACAGCGTGGCGCGCCTGGGCGGCGACGAATTCGTGCTGACGCTACCGCTGATCACCGACAGCGCCGACGTAGCACTGGTGGCGCAAAAGGCGCTCAATGCGCTCGACGCGCCGTTCCATTGCGATGGCCATGAACTGCACGTCAGCGCCAGCATCGGCATCAGCATGTATCCGGACGACGGGCACGACGTCGAAACCCTGATGCGCACCGCCGACACCGCCATGTACCATGCCAAGGAAAACGGGCGCGGCAATTACCAGTTCTTCACCTCGGCGCTGAACCGGGCGGCGCAGCGGCGCCTGGCGATGAGCAATTCGCTGCGGCACGCGCTGGCACGCAACGAATTCACGCTGTTTTATCAGCCGCAGGTGGAGCTCGAAAGCGGCACGATTTTTTCGGCCGAGGCTCTGCTGCGCTGGCGCCAGCCGGGCCAGACGCCGATCACCTGCAGCGAGTTCGTGACCTTGGCCGAGGAAACCGGCCTGATCCTGCCGATCGGCGAATGGGTGCTGCGCGAAGCCTGCCTGCAGCTGAAGCGCTGGCACGAGCTCGGCTACACAAACCTGGTCATCGCGGTGAACCTGTCGGCGCGCCAGTTCTTCCAGCCGAATTTCCTGGGCACGATCCGGAATATCCTCGACGACAGCGGCATTCCCGCATCCTGCCTCGACCTCGAAATCACCGAAAGCATGCTCATGCAGCGCAGCGAAGACAATGTCGCCACCCTGCAGCGCCTGTCCGGCATGGGGATAAAGCTGTCGATCGACGATTTCGGCACCGGCTATTCGAGCCTGGCCTACCTGCAGCGCTTCCCGGTCGACGCGCTCAAGATCGACCGCTCCTTCATCAGCGGCATCGGGCAGGATTCCAACGACACCGCGCTCGTCACCGCGATCATTTCCATGGCCCACAGCCTGCGCCTGAAAGTGCTGGCCGAGGGCGTCGAAACGCCGGAACAGATCACCTTCCTGCGCTCGCACGGCTGCCTGTCGGCGCAAGGCTACTTCTACAGCGAAGCGGTATCGGCCGAGGCATTCACGAAGCTGTTGCGGCAGCAGCAGCGGACCGTGGATGCGTGAGGCGCGGCGGCAGTCCGCCCGCCCGCTTGAATTGACCCAGATCAAAGTTGCCAAAATGCACTTGCATTTACACTGATTTCAAGCAATCCATGCTTTTTGGCAATATCGCCGGCGCGCGATCCGATCGCCGGCCAGCCTCTCCCATGGGTGCCTGATGCTCACTGACTGGCAAAGAGAAAATCATGTCCCAAGAAGAAAGCGGCAAGCATGCCCCATTCGTCATCGAGTGGCGAAAAGGATTCCAGGTCAATATTGAACAAGTCGACACGGAGCATCAGCACCTGTTCGCCCTGGTCAAGGCGCTGAACCTGGATTCGGTCGAAAAGACGGTCGAGGAATTGCTCGATTACGTGGTCGTGCACTTTTCAAACGAGCAGGACCTCATGGAAAAGAGCGGCTATCCGGGTTTCGAGCAGCACCTGAAGCTGCACGAGGATTTCGCCACCCATGTCGCGGATTTCCTCGGCAATGGAGAAGCGTGGTCGGAGGAGCGGGTGCAGGAGTTGCGCCGCTTCCTGAACAAATGGCTGGTCGGCCACATCATGACCCACGACCTGCGCTTCGGCCGATGGTACGCGGAGCACGCCGTGCATGCCCCGGCCGCGATGCCGGCGCCAGTCGCCGCCCAGGCGCCCAAGGCGCACCGAGGATTCTTTGCCGCGCTGTTCGGCTTGAAATGAGGCGTCCTGCCCAGAAGGTGTGATGAGCCGGGGATGGGGCGCGCGTCGCGCCGCGCGCCATACGGCAACGGGCAGCTCAAAGGTGCTGGCAAAAGCCCGAAGCCGGCAAGCCGTCGCCGAACAGGGACAGCACTTGCAGAAAACTCGCTTCCGGCTCCGCGTTCAAGCACATCCGCTCGCCGGTGTGCGGGTGCAGGAAAGTCATGCCGATGGCCGCCAGCATCAAGCGCCCCTGTCCGAACCGTTGTGCGAAATAGCGGTTGTGGCGCCCTCGCCCATGGTAGGCATCGCCGATGATCGGGTGGCTGACATGCTTCATATGCCGCCGCAACTGGTGCTTGCGTCCCGTTTCGGGGTACAGCGCGACCAAGCTGTAGCGGCTGGTGGCGTGGCCTTCGATCTGCACCGGGATTTCCGCGGTCGCCAGGCGGCGGTAGCGGGTGCGGGCCTCGCGCACCGGTTGCGGCTCGTCCTTGCGCCGCCGGTCTTCCGGCTCCTCCCGCAGCGGGTGATCGATGCAGCCCTGCTCCGGCGTCCATCCCCGCACCATCGCCAGGTAGGTTTTACTCACCTCGCCTGCCATCATCGCCTTGCCCAGCGCGCTCGCGGTGCGTGGATCTTTGGCAAAAACCAGCAATCCCGAGGTGGGACGATCCAGCCGGTGCACCGGGTACACATGCTCGCCGCCGTTCATCGCCCGCGCGTATTGCAGGGCAAACTCGGTTTCATGCGCATCAATGGGGCTGCGGTGCACCAGCAAACCGGCCGGCTTGTGGACGACCAGCAGCCACGGATCGCGATAAATCTCGGTGAGTGGATTTTCCACCGGCAAAGACTGGATTTCAGCCGGCATCAGCGCCCCGTCAGCCCCGCACATCAAATCGTCTGATCCATCTCGGTCGACGGGCAGCTGTCGAGATGCTGGCGCACCACCCGCGCCGGCACGCCGGCCACCGTGCAATGCGGCGGCACCGGCTTCAACACGACGCTGCCGGCGGCCACCTTGCTCATCGTGCCGATCTCGATATTGCCCAGGATCTTGGCGCCGGCGCCGATCATCACGCCGCTGCGGATTTTCGGATGGCGGTCGCCGTGCTCCTTGCCGGTGCCGCCCAGGGTGACGTTCTGCAGCAGCGACACGTTGTCTTCGATAACCGTGGTTTCGCCGATCACGATGCCGGTGCCGTGATCGAGCATGACGCCGGCGCCGATGCGCGCGGCCGGATGAATGTCGACCGCAAACACCAGCGACGCCCGGTTGGCCAGCGCAAAGGCCAGCTCGCTGCGCCCTTCCCGCCACAGGGCGTGGGTCGCGCGGTAGGTCTGCAGCGCATGAAACCCCTTCAGATTCAGCAGCACGTGCAGATGGTCGGGGCAGGCCGGGTCGCGCTCCTTGACGGCGGCGAGGTCGGCCGCCGCCTGTTGCAGCGCCGTTTCTTCCTGTTCGAATAGTTGCCGCAGCAGCGCGAACAGCTGCGGCTCCGGCAAGTCGCCGCATGCCAGGCGCTGCGCCAGCACGGCCGCCAGCGCCGGCGCCAGCCCATCGTGCCGCAGCACCTGTTGCTGCATGCGCAATTGCAGCAAGGGCTCGCGCGAGCAGATTTCCTCGGCCGCCGCGCGTATGCCCGGCCACAGCAGCGCCGCCGCGCCGTGCCGCTCCGCCGGCGGCACCGGCGCGATGCGCAGGCGCCATTCCCGCAGTCCGGACTCTTCCGCGGGCGGCGCTTCATGGCGCGCCGCGATGCCTTGCTCTATCCTGTTCATGACTGCTCTCCATGGCCGTGCCCCCATCGGCGCGGCGCAAAAAACAAAAATGGCTGCAGGTCTTGCAACGCTGCAGCCATCGGAATCTGTCGAAAATGCATGCTAATCGGCCAGCCCCTCCGGCTGCACGCGACAACATGCCACAATAATCAGGTGGGAAACACCGGGCCGTTTCATTGGTCCAACATCCTACATATCGATATAAGCATCCTATTTAAGCACATTTCAGCCGGGCGGGCATGTCCCGCGATCCTTCATGACGACCATCGGCCTCATTTCCGACACCCACGGCTTGCTGCGCCCGGAAGCGCGCTTGGCGCTGCGCGGCGTGGACCGCATCCTCCACGCCGGCGACATCTGCAATGCGGAAGTCCTGGCTGCGCTGGCGGAAATCGCTCCGGTGACGGCGGTACGCGGCAACAATGACCGCGGCGCGTGGGCCGAGTCGGTGCCGGAACGCGCGCTGATCGATGTCGAAGGCGTGAAACTGTACGTGCTGCATGACTTGCACGAGCTGGATATCGATCCGAGAGCCACTGGCGTGAAGGCGGTGATTTCCGGCCATTCGCACCGCCCGCTGTCGAAGATGGAGAACGGGGTACTGTACGTTAATCCGGGCAGCGCCGGCCCGCGCCGCTTTCGGCTGCCGATCTCGCTCGGCTTCCTGGAAATCGACGGCACGCAGATCAAGGCGCGCCTGCAGACGCTGGAAGTCGATTAGCGGCGATTTTTCCGGCATTACTGCGTTTCGCGCCATCGCGCCCCATGGCCGATTTTGTCCGCATCTTGTCTTTCCCATGCATTTCGGCGGCCGCCCGCGCTGCGTAACATGGTTTGCACCTGCAGCCTGGGTTCCCTCCCACCAAACACATGCAAAGGGGCAAATGATGGTCAGCGTAGGCATACTGGTGTTCGACGATGTCGAAATCCTGGATTTTTCCGGCCCGTACGAAGTGTTTTCGACGGCGGCGCGCGTGCAGGCGCGACTGGCGCAGGCGCAGACGCCGTTGCTCTGCTACCTGGTGGCAGAGCAGATGCGCCCGGTGCGCGCACGCGGCGGCATGAAGGTGCTGCCCGATTGCGTGCTGCCGCCGGCAGGCGATATCGACGTGCTGATCGTGCCCGGCGGCGACGTCACGCAGGTGATGCAGCGCGCCGCCGTCATCGACTGGGTGCGGGCCCAGAGCACATCCATCACGGCATCGGTGTGCACCGGCGCCTTCCTGCTGGCAGAGGCGGGTCTGCTCGACGGCCTCGCCGCCACCACGCACTGGGAGGACCAGGCCGAACTGCAGGCGCGCTTTCCGGCGCTGTCGGTGCGGCAGGACGTGCCGTGGGTGGACTGCGGTAAAGTAGTGACCTCCGGCGGCATCTCGGCCGGCATCGACATGAGCCTGCATCTGGTCGAGCGGCTCGCCGGCGGGCAGCTGGCGCAAGCCACGGCCAGGCAAATGGAATACAGGTGGAATGCACATGGAACAGATCATCCCGCACAGCCAGCCGCTTCCCGTCTATTTCGTGCTGCGTGAGCGCACGCTGGCGCTGGACCTGATCGGCCCGGCGGAAGTGCTGCGCTACGCCAACCGTCAGGCGGAAAAGGAAGGACGGCCGGCGCTGTTCGCGCTGCACTACGTCAGCGCCGAGTCGCGCATCGACACCTCGGTCGGGCTCGACGTGACCGGCTTTACCGCCCTGCCCGAGCGCCTGCCCAACGATGCCATCGTGATCCTGGTGGCGTGCGCCGGCAGCGACAACGATTTCAGCGGCCCCGTTGCGCAGGCGACGGTCGCATGGCTGCGCCGCCACGTCACGCCCCGGCACCGGCTGCTGTGCATCTGTACCGGCGCGCTGCTGGCCGGTTTTTCCGGCCTGCTCGACGGCCGCCAGTGCACCACGCACCACAGCCATTGCGACGACCTGCGCAACATAGCGCCGCGCGCGAACGTACTGGAAGACCGGATTTTCGTGGAAGACGGCCGTATCTATACCAGCGCCGGCGTCACCGCCTGCATCGACCTGACGCTATACCTGGTGGCGCAGATCGCCGGCCATCCATTCGCCGCGGCGGTTGCGCGCAACATGGTCATCTACCTGCGGCGCGCCGGCAGCGATCCGCAATTGTCGCCGTGGCTGGCGTTTCGCAACCACCTGCACCCGGCGGTGCACCGGGTGCAGGACGCGATCATCGGCGACCCGGCCAACGACTGGAACATCGCGCAGCTGGCGCAGATCGCCTGCGCCAGCGAGCGCCACATCACGCGCCTGTTCCGCGAGCACACCGGCACCGGCATCGTGGACTACATCCAGCGCATCCGCGTGGCGCTGGCGCGCGAGCTGCTGGCGCAGTCGCCGTTGGACATGGAGCGCGTGGCGGAAAAGGCGGGTTTCAATTCGTCGCGCCAGCTGCGGCGCGTATGGAACAAGTTCGAGGCCGCGCCGCCCAGCCGCTACCGGGCCGGGATGGAAGACGCGCTACAGTAAAGGTCCGGTCAGTAGATCTGAGCGCCGCCCGCCGTGCCGCCGTGGATGTCGGTGCTGCCGACCATGCTCAAGGCCACCGCTTCGGCCACCTTGATGCCGTCCACGGCCGCGGAAAGAATGCCGCCTGCATAGCCCGCGCCTTCGCCCGCAGGGAATAGCCCTTTGACATTGAGGCTCTGGAAGTTGTCCAGCCGCTTGATGCGTACTGGCGACGAAGTGCGGGTTTCGACGCCGGTCAGCACCGCATCGCTCATCGCATAGCCGCGAATCTGCCGGTCAAACACGGGCAGCGCTTCACGCATGGCCTCGATCGCATAGTCGGGCAACGCTGGCGCCAGATCGGTGAGATGCACGCCCGGCTTGTAGGACGGGAGCACCGAGCCGAATTCCTTCGACGGCCGTCCGGCGAGGAAATCGCCCACCAGCTGCCCCGGCGCGTCGTAATTACTCCCGCCCATCACGTAGGCGCGCGACTCCAGCTCACGCTGGAAATCGATACCCGCCAGCGGGTGGCCTGGGTAATCGTCGGGCGTGATGCCGACCACGAAACCGCTGTTGGCGTTGCGCTCGTTGCGCGAATACTGGCTCATGCCGTTGGTGACCACGCGCTGCGGCTCCGATGTGGCCGCCACCACGGTGCCGCCCGGGCACATGCAGAAACTGTAGACCGCGCGGCCATTCTTGCAGTGATGCACCAGCTTGTAGTCGGCCGCGCCCAATAGAGGATGGCCGGCGAACTTGCCGAAGCGCGCGCGGTCGATCAGCGATTGCGGATGCTCGATGCGGAAACCGATCGAGAACGGCTTGGCTTCCACGTACACGCCACGCTCGTACAGCATCTGGAAGGTGTCGCGCGCGCTGTGGCCGACGGCCAGCACGACGTTGTCCGTGGCGATATGTTCGCCGTTTTCCAGCACCACGCCGCGAATTTGCTTCCCTTCTTGGCCGTTGTCGATGTCGAGATCGGTGACCTTGGCCTGGAAGCGGAATTCGCCGCCGAGCGATTCGATCGTCTCGCGCATGGCTTCCACCATCTTCACCAGGCGGAAGGTGCCGATGTGCGGCTTGCTCACGTACAGGATTTCTTCCGGCGCGTAGTGCTTCACGAATTCGGCGAGCACCTTGCGGCTGTAATGCTTCGGGTCCTTGATCCCGCTGTGCAGCTTGCCGTCGGAAAAAGTGCCGGCCCCGCCTTCGCCGAACTGCACGTTCGATTCCGGATTGAGGTCGCGCTTGCGCCACAGGCCCCAAGTATCCTTGGTGCGCTCGCGCACCACCTTGCCGCGTTCGAGGATGATCGGCCTGAAGCCCATCTGCGCCAGGATCAGCGCGGCGAAAATGCCGCACGGGCCGAAGCCGATGATCACCGGTCGCTGTTCGACGCGGGCCGGCGCCTGCGCGACGAACTTGTATTCCATGTCGGGCGTGATGCCCACATGCGGCACGCCTTGCATCCGCGCCAGCACGGCCGCTTCGTTTTTCACCTCGACGTCGAGCGTGTAGACCAGCATGATCGCACTGCGCCTGCGCGCATCGTAGCCGCGCCGGAAAACGGTATAGCCTGTCAGCTCGCCGGCGTCGATGTTCAGGCGCGCGAGGATGGCGGCGGGCAGGTCGGAATCGGGGTGGTCGAGCGGGAGTTGTACGTCAGTCAATCGCAGCATGCGCGTCTTGGGGTGTGCGGTGGAAGGGCGCTATTTTACCGCACGCCATGCGGCGGCCGGCGCAACGGAAGGCCGCTGCGCCGGCATCTTTTCCCCGGGCGGACGCGCCTACGCGCTGCGGTACTGGTCGCGCAGGCTTCTCACCTGGTCATGGTTTTTCAGCACGCCCTGGTACTGCCGCTCCACCACGGCGCGCACCGCCGCCGGCAAGCCCTTTTCCAGCGCATTGCGATAGCGCGACACCGCCACATCCTCGCCGCGCTCGCACTCCTTCAGCACGGCCTTGACGTCGTTGCCGGCGATGACGGACTTGACGTCGACCCAGCGCCGGTGCAGCGCACCGCCCAGGCTGCTGCCGTGTTCCGGTTCGCCGCCATAGGCGCGCACCAGGTCCTGCAATTCCAGCGCGGAAGCCGCGCAGGTTTGCGCCCGGTTGGAAAAGAAGGACTTGAGCGCGGTATCGCCCACGTCCCGGGCGCAAGTCAGAAAGCCTTCCTCGCCATCCTTGCAGGTTTCGATCAGGTCGTTCAGGGTGGAGATCACTTCATCGTTATCCATGCGCGCCCCCTCAGGTTGTGCATGAAGTCCGTCTTATTTGCCGCTCTCGGAGCCGGTCTGCGATTCGCCGCTCTTCTTGCCTGACCAGGATTTCGACGCTCCGGAAGCCGACGTTCCCTTGGTGCCGGAGGCGCCGGTGGTCGCGGCGGGATTGTGGCTCATCGCCTGCTTGGCCATGTCCGAGTGCTCGTTAATCTTCGGCATCATGTTCGATGCGAGCGTCTTCAGGTCGGAATCCTTGGCCTGCTTTTCAATGCGGCCCAGCAGCGCATGCGCCTGGCGATGGTCGGCCACGCCGCCTTTCGTGAGGTAGGCCTTGTCGAACTTGTCGCCGGACAGCGCGCTCAGCTTCTTGATTTCCGCCTTGTGCTTGGCATCCAGGTTATCCGGCAGCGTCGCGCCCTTGGCCTGCGCCAGGTCTTTCAGCTGCGACTGCGCCGCGGTGTGGTCGTCGACCATCTTCTGCGCGAAGCTGCGCACCTGCTCATCCTTGCTCTTGTTGAGCGCGATCTTGCCCGCCTCGATTTCGGCCATGTTGGCGATCGCGAGCTGGTTCATCATTGCCATGTCGGACTTGCCCAGCTTGTCGGCGCTGCTGCCGGTCTTGCCGGAAGCGGAATCGGACGCGCCGCTGGTCATCGGCTGGGTGCTGCTGGTTTCATTTTGCCCGGTCGGGCTCATGCGGCCTTCCTTGTTGGCCGGCGTCTGACCGCTGGCGTCCTTGGCGGACTGTGCGTACACGGAGCCTGCGCCGAACATGATCGCCAGCATGGCGACGCCGATCACTTGAGTCAGATGTTTATGCTGTGCCATTTTGGGTCTCCTAGGGAAAAGGTAATAGCTATCGCCAACCAATCGCACCGAGCGGGCTGGACGCGGGGAGCATGAGGCAATGTATATGCCAGATACCGGTGGTCGCGGCGGCGATGGGAGAGGACAAGCGCGGACAAGGCGGGACGAGCGAAACGTGGCGAAAGGCCGGGCCGGTGGAAGAGACTACAGAGAAGTGGAAAAAATTACAGCAATTACAACCGGGCAGACCCTGTCCATCCAGCACCGCTTGTAATGAAAATATTGTTGCCGGCGTAATGCGACGTGCAGACATTGCCAGCGCTGCAAAAAAAATGCCAAAGCAAAAGGAATTTGCTTTGGCAAATGCCCGTCGGGTCGCTCCGACAGGCGCCCATGAAAGAGTGGCTACCTATCGCATCCATGCGAATTGCGTGCCACCTCGGGCGCCGGCTTGCGAAGGATGCGCCACGCAGCGACGCGTGCCCCTTTCGTTGCGCTGCCGCGCAAGCCCTGATGTCTAACGTCTACCGCCGCCGCTTCTCGCTCTTGACCTCGACGGTATCGAGCACGTTGCCGTCCGGGTCGACCGTCTCCAGCAGTACGTCGAAGCCCCACAGCCGTGCCACGTGCTTCAGCACTTCGTCGACCTGGTTGTTCAGCGGCCGGCGCAGGAACTGATTGTGGCGCAGCGTCAGCGACCGGTGGCCGCGCGTGTCGACCGACCAGACCTGGATGTTCGGCTCGCGGTTGTGCAGGTTGTACTGCGCGGCGAGCTGCTCGCGGATGTAGCGGTAGCCTTCCTCGTCGTGGATCGCGGAGACCTGCAGCCTGTCCTTCTTGTCGTCGTCCAGGATGGAGAAAAAGTGGAAATCGCGGATCAGCTTGGGCGACAGGTATTGCGCAATGAAGCTCTCATCCTTGAAGTTGCGCATCGCGAAGTCGAGCGTCTGCTTCCAGTCGGTTCCGGCGATGTCCGGGAACCAGCGGCGGTCTTCCTCGGTCGGGTCTTCGCAGATGCGGCGGATGTCGCGGAACATCGCAAAGCCCAGCGCATACGGATTGATGCCGTTGTAATACTTGCTGGTCACCGGCGGCTGGTACACCACGTTGGTATGGCTCTGCAAGAACTCCATCATGAAGCCGTCGCCGACGATGCCTTCGTCGTACAGCTGGTTCAGGATGGTGTAATGCCAGAACGTGGCCCAGCCCTCGTTCATCACCTGGGTCTGGCGCTGCGGATAGAAGTACTGCGAAATCTTGCGCACGATGCGCACCACCTCGCGCTGCCACGGTTCCAGCAGCGGCGCATACTTCTCGATGAAGTACAGCAGGTTTTCCTGCGGCTCGGCCGGGAAGCGGTTCGGCGCAGCCTCGGCCACTACCACTTCCTTCCTCGGCAGCGTGCGCCACAGATCGTTGACCTGCGACTGCAGGTAGCGCTCGCGCTCTTCCTGGCGTTCGCGTTCCTTTGCCAGCGACAGCTTGGCCGGACGCTTGTAGCGGTCCACGCCATGGTTTTGCAGCGCGTGGCAGGAGTCCAGCAATTCTTCCACCGCATCGATGCCGTAACGCTGCTCGCATTCAGCGATGTACTTCTTGGCGAACACCATGTAGTCGACGATGGCTTCGGCGTCGGTCCAGGTGCGGAACAGGTAGTTGCCCTTGAAGAAGGAGTTATGGCCGTATGAGGCGTGCGCGATCACCAGCGCCTGCATGGTCAGGCTGTTCTCTTCCATCAGGTAGGCGATGCACGGGCTGGAGTTGATCACGATCTCGTACGCCAGCCCCATGTGGCCGCGCTTGTAGCTCTTCTCGGTGGCCAGGAAGTGCTTGCCGAACGACCAGTGCGAATACGACACCGGCATGCCGACCGACGCGTACGCATCCATCATCTGCTCGGCGGTGATCACCTCGAGCTGGTTCGGATAGGTGTCCAGGCCGAAGCCCTCGGCGACGCGCCTGATCTCGTCATGGACCTGCTCGATCAGCTCGAAGGTCCATTCGGACTGGTCCGGCAGGCGAAACGGCTTGGCCTTCTTGCGCGACGTCTTGCCGGCCGTCTTCCTCGCGGGTTTCTTGATCGCTGTTATCGTCATTTCGTTTGCTTCTTGAACAGTTCACGGAACACCGGATAGATATCGGCCGGCGACTCGATTTTCTGCATCGCGAAGTGCGGATGGTGATCCGCGATCTGCAGGTACTCGTACCACAAGTTCTGCGGCTCTCCCTCGGTGATCTCGACATAGGCGTAGTACTGCACCAGCGGCATGATCTTGTTGATCAGGAGCTCGCGGCAGGTGATCGAGTCGTTGTCCCAGTTGTCGCCGTCGGATGCCTGCGCCACGTACACGTTCCAGTCGCTGTTCGAATAGCGCTCGGTGATGACCTTGTTCAACAGGTGTAGCGCCGACGACACCACGGTGCCGCCCGACTCGCGCGAGTTGAAGAACTCGTGCTCGTCGACTTCGGTCGCCTGCGTATGGTGGCGGATGAACACCACTTCGATCTTTTCGTAGGCGCGCTCCAGGAACAGGTAGAGCAGGATGAAGAAGCGCTTGGCCGCATCCTTCTTGGCCTGGTCCATCGAACCCGACACGTCCATCACGCAGAACATCACTGCCTGGGAGGTGGGCTTGGGCACCTTGATGCGGTTGGCATAGCGCAGGTCGATCGGGTCGAGGAAGGGAATCGCGTGCAGCTTGGTGCGCAGGTGATGGATTTCCTTCTTCAGCGCCAGGATGCGGTGATCGTCCTCGAACGCGGTCTTCTGCAGTTCTTCGAGTTCGGCTTCCGCTTCCCTCAGCCGCTTGCGCGACTTGCCGCCGACCGCGATGCGGCGGCCGATCGCGCCGCGCATCGAGCGCAGCACGTGGATATTGGTGGGCGTGCCGGAGATGGTGTAGCCGGCGCGCTGCTGCTTGAACTCCACCAGGGAGGTGAGCTGGGTCTTGATCAGGTTGGGCAGCTCGAGGTCTTCGAAGAAGTAATTCATGAACTCTTCGCGCGTCAGCTCGAACGCGAAGTCGTCCTCGGAGGTTTCCTCGCTGTTGCTGGCCTTGCCCTTGCCCTGTCCCTGGCCGCCTTTCGGGCGCTGCAGCTGGTCGCCCTTTTGATACTCCTTGTTGCCTGGCCGGACAGTCTCCCACACGCCGCCATGCGCATGGCCGAACGTGGGTTCGCCGATGTCCTTGACCGGAATCGATACTTTTTCGCCTTTTTCGATATCCGTGATCGAGCGGCCCTTGATGGCGCGCGCCACGGCTTCCTTGATCTGGCCCTTGTAACGCCGCAAAAAGCGTTCGCGGTTGCCAGCAGACTTGTTCTTGCCCTGCAGACGCCGGTCGATGAGGTGAGCCAAAATGCCTCCTGAAACTTTTTGGTTCCCTTCTCCCGCGAGCGGGAGAAGGGCCACTACGTACGAGCCGCGATTACGACGACTTGCGCACGCGCAGATACCACTCGCACAGCAGGCGCACTTGCTTGGCGGTGTAGCCCTTCGCCACCATGCGCGACACGAACTCCTGGTGCTTGTTGGCGTCGTCGGCGCTGGCCTTGGCATTGAAGGAAATCACCGGCAGCAGGTCTTCGGTATTCGAGAACATCTTCTTCTCGATCACCGTGCGCAGCTTTTCGTAGCTGGTCCACACCGGGTTCTTGCCATGGTTGTGGGCCCGCGCGCGCAGCACGAAGTTGACGATCTCGTTGCGGAAATCCTTCGGATTCGAAATCCCCGCCGGCTTCTCGATCTTCTCGAGTTCGCTGTTCAGCGATTCGCGGTCGAAGCTCTCGCCGGTGTCCGGATCACGGAATTCCTGGTCCTGGATCCAGAAGTCGGCGAACGTCACGTAACGATCGAAGATGTTCTGGCCATACTCGGAATAACTCTCCAGGTAGGCGGTCTGGATTTCCTTGCCGATGAACTCGACGTAACGCTGCGCCAGATACTCCTTGATGTACGACATGTAACGCTGCTCGGTCTCGGGCGGGAACTGCTCGCGCTCGACCTGCTGCTCCAGCACGTACAGCAAGTGCACCGGGTTGGCCGCCACTTCGGTATTGTCGAAGTTGAACACCTTGGACAGGATCTTGTACGCGAAGCGGGTCGACAAACCGTTCATGCCTTCATCGACGCCGGCGTAGTCGGCGTATTCCTGGCGCGACTTGGCCTTCGGATCGGTATCCTTCAGGTTCTCGCCGTCGTACACCTGCATCTTCGAGAAGATACTGGAGTTTTCCGGATCCTTGATACGCGATAGCACCGCGAACTGCGCCATCATCTTCAGCGTTCCCGGCGCACACGGCGCCTGTGCCAGCGACGAGCCCTTGATCAGCTTGTCGTAGATCTTGATCTCTTCCGACACGCGCAGGCAGTACGGCACCTTCACGATGTAGATACGGTCGAGGAACGCTTCGTTGTTCTTGTTGTTGCGGAAGGCCTTCCACTCGGATTCATTCGAGTGCGCCAGCACCACGCCGTCGAACGGGATCGCGCCGAAGCCTTCGGTGCCTTTGTAGTTGCCTTCCTGCGTTGCGGTCAACAGCGGGTGCAGCACCTTGATCGGGGCCTTGAACATCTCGACGAATTCCATCAAGCCCTGGTTCGACAGGCACAGCCCCCCGGAGTAGCTGTAGGCGTCCGGATCGTCCTGCGAATAGTCTTCCAGCTTGCGGATATCGACTTTACCGACCAGCGACGAAATGTCCTGGTTGTTTTCGTCGCCCGGCTCGGTCTTGGAGATCGCGATCTGCTTCAGGATCGACGGATAGCGCTTGACCACGCGGAACTGGTTGATGTCGCCGTTGAACTCGTGCAGGCGCTTGACGGCCCACGGGCTGGGGATGGTTTTCAGATAGCGGCGCGGGATGCCGAAATCTTCTTCGAGGATCGCGCCGTCTTCCTCTTCACTGAACAGGCCGAGCGGCGATTCATTGACGGGCGAGCCTTTGATCGCATAAAACGGGACTTGCTCCATCAGGGACTTGAGCTTTTCGGCGATCGACGATTTGCCGCCGCCGACAGGTCCCAGCAGGTACAGCACTTGTTTGCGTTCTTCCAGGCCTTGGGCGGCATGACGGAAGTAGGATACGACCTGCTCGATCACTTCCTCCGTGCCGTAGAAATCACGGAACGCAGGATAAATTTTGATAACCTTGTTGGCGAAGATACGCGACAGACGCGGATCGTGGCGCGTGTCGATCAGCTCCGGCTCACCGATCGCTTCCAGCATGCGCTCGGCGGCGGTGGCGTAGGCGAGTCGATCGCGCTTGCACAATTCCAGATATTCTTGCAGGGAGTATTCCTCTTCCCGAGTCCGCTCATACCGTGCTGCGTAGTTGTCAAAGATTTTCATGGGCTTCCTTTGAGTTAGATCTACCGGTCATTTCGAGCGCCTAACAAAATCCCGTTCGCCGCATGCACGTTCTGTTTTCTGTCTTGTTGTTGTGTCTCTTCTTGTTGTTGATCTTCTTGTTGTATGACTTGTGTGTCATGTCAGCGCGCTGTGCGATCGGCACTTTGTTAGGCGCTCTGGGGTGTCGGAATCAGTTACGAATTTCCACTCCGCAATTTAATAATACGCGCTCTTTTTTCTAGTCGGTAGGAAAATTTCGCTCTTTTTTTGCGCGCATAAATTATTGCGAAATACGCTTTTCACTTCGTATTTTCAAAGCGCTATTTATCGCGTCTTTATTTGTATTTACAGCTCGATTGCGTAAAACTTTTTAGCGTAAAAGTTGTCGTGCAACGGGTTTTTCAGAGAGGAGAGTGTGCGGAAATGCGACAGACGATATCACCACGCTATCACCGCGATGCCGCGCGCACGGCGTGGATCGCGCTCCGGCGATATCGTCATTAAAAACAGAGATTGATTAAATGGAAGTTGCGCCTATATTAAAAAGATAAGCTAGTGTCCTGAGTTAGAAGTTCGTTGAAAAATAAAACTGATGCAATGAGCGTCAGACGAGGCACAAACCGGAGCAAGGCCCGGGTGCCTTGCGAGGATTTGTAACGAAGGATGACGTTTATTTCATCGGTTTTATTCGACGGACTTCCAACTCAGGACACTATCTACCGAACAAGCCCTTCAGCTGGTCCTTGAGCTGATCCTGCACTTTTGCTTTTTCTTCTTCCAGCGCTTTTTGCGCTTTCGATTTCACTTCTTCCTTTTTCTCGTCGATGCGCTGCTTGGCCAGTTCGCTCGCCATGCCCGCGAAATCGATGCGCCAGCCGAGCGCCGCGAACGGCCCGCTCAGCCGCACCGGCACCGTCACGCCTCGCAACGCCTGCAGTTCCGGCCCGCCCTGCCCTTGCAGACTTTGCACCACCGTCGCGCGCACCAGATAGTCGAGCCGTTCCGCGCCAAGGTCGATATCGCCGGCGCCGCCGATGCGCATCAGGGGCGACTTGATGCTGAGGTCGTCGTTGTGCGCCACGCCGTTGGCGATGCGGAAGCTGCCGGACAGTTCGCTGAAGTCGGTCTTCTCGGCGGCCGAACCCTGCCCGCTCTGCGCCGATGGTTGGCCGCTCCCCGTGTCGCCGCGGATTTCCCCGATCTTCGCCTTCGCGCTGCGCACCGCCTGCGCGATATTCACGCCGCGCACCGCGCCGTCGCGCAGTTCCATCCGCGCGGTCCCGTTCAATCCTTTCATCATTTGCGAGAAGGTGCCGCCGGCCGTCGTGACGTCGAGCTGCACATTGCCCTTGCCCTCCAGCGTGTCCTTGTTGATCGCGTCCTTCAGCAGCGGGCCGACGTTGACGCCGGTAAGGCTTTGCCGCACCGCAAAACGCGCGGGCGTGCTCGCCGTGGCCGACAATGCGCCGGCCACGCTGCCTCCATAGAGGTTGGCGGCGAGCGGGCTGATGTCGAGCTTGCCGCCGGCGGCGTGCAGATCGAAGCGCACGTTCGAAGTCCGGATGTTTTTGACTTTCAAGGCGCCGACCCGCACGCTGCCGTCGGCGCGCAAGTCGCGCAGCGCGGTCAAGTCGATCGGCTTTTCCGGTGCATTCGGCTTGGGCGCGGCCGCAGCGGTTGCGGCCGGCTTGGCCTGGTAGCGGTCAAGATCGATGCGGTCGACGCCGATATCGAAGGTATAGGCGGCCGGGGAGAATTTCGTCAGGCCGAGTTTCGCATCGAATGCGCTTTCGTCGAGATGGCCCTTCAGTGCCGCCGACACCGTCTCCTTGCCGAGATTGACGTGCGCGCTGCCGCCGGCTTTCAGCTTGAACGTGCCGCCGCCCGGGTTGGGCAAGGTGAAATCGGCAAGCAGGCTGGACAGATCGATCATGCCGGCGCCGAGATTGGCGGACAGCGGCGTGGTGAGCGTGCCGTCGATGGCGCTTCCTTCCTGCCTGCCCGACAGCGCGAGCGCCAGTTGCGGCGAGGTGAACAGCAGCTTGTCGATGTCGCCGGCAATGGCGCCGCTGATCTTCGCCTTCACGTCGCGCCTGGCGTCCTTCAAGGCGGCGTCCACCGTCAGCGCGGGCAGCTTGAATGCCTGCGGCGAGCCCTCGAACGACGGCGCGCCGAAACTGGCGCTGATGGCGCTGCCGGCCTGCGTGAGGCTGGCCGTGCCGCTAAGTTTGCCGCCGGACACCCGGGTGTCGGTGATCGCCAGCTGCGGCAGATCGAGCTTCACTTCCAGCGGCTCGCCGGCGCGCTTGCCGGCTGCGCTGAACTTGATGTCGTCCAGCGCGAAGCGCTTGCCGGTCGGCTTCAGGTCGGCGTTGCCGGCCAGCGTAAGCACGAGATCGCGGAAGTCGAGCACCGCGCCGGTCAGCTTGCCGTCCAGGCCCTTGAATACGTAGCGTCCCTGTTCCAGGTCCATGGTGAAGCCGGTGTCGAGCGCCAGCCTGGCATCGAGCGCCGGCTTGCCGCTTTTGATGCTGCTGGTCAATTTCAGCTTGCTTGGCACGCCGCTGGCGATCTTGCCGGTTTCCAGGTTCAGGTCCGACAGCTCCAGCGTGCGTCCCTCCTTCTGGTCGTCATACAGAAGGTGCGCATGGCGGATGTCGACGCCGTCGATGTCGAACGCGACCTGCTGGCCGGATTCCTCGTTCTTCGACAGCAGGTCGTCGTAGTTGGCGCTGCCGTCCTCGCGCCGACGGATCTGCGCGCGCAAGCCGTCGATCTTCACCCGGTCGACCACCAGTTGCTTGCGCAACAGAGGAACCAGCGCGAGCGAGACCTTGGCGCTATCCACCGACGCGAACTCGTCCCGGCTGTTGTGCTCGGAGATGCTGAGCTTGCCGAGATCGGCGCCCAGCCTGGGAAAGAAACTGAGCTTGATCTCGCCGGGGATGGACAGGGTGCGCTGCTTCTTTTCCTGCACCAGCCGGATAAGCAGCGGCTTGTAGTCGTTCGGGTCGAAGGTGGCGGCGATGAAGCCGGCAGCGGCCAGCAGCAGGCCGATCAGGGCAGCCAACGCGATGAGCAGATATTTGACGAGCTTGGGCATGGTTCAGTCCGGGGAAATAGCAAGCGATGAAATGCGCGGCCGGCGCGGCCCTTGTTCGATCTTCAAGCTGATGCAAAAAACCCATTGTATAAGACTACATATTGCGATAATGGCGGTTTTACGTTTTGTATAAGGCTCTCGCCAGAGCCGGCTCCCCGACCGCAATGACTCCATCCGACAAACCCGATTCCGCACGGCGCGCCGCGCCCGCTTTCGCCGTGCGCAATTCCACCGTCCACGGCAAGGGCGTGTTTGCCACGCGCAAGATCGCCGCCGGCAGCCTGATCGTCGAATACGAGGGCGAGCGCATCAGCTGGAAAGAGGCGGTGCGGCGCGAAAACAAGAAGGCGCCCGGCGACTTCCACACGTTTTTCTTCAGCCTGGAAAGCGGCAAGATCATCGACGGCGGCAGCCAGGGCAACGACGCGCGCTGGATCAACCATTCCTGCGAGCCGAACTGCGAGGCGCGCGAAGAGGACGGCCGCGTCTTCATCTACGCGCTGCGCGATATCCGGCGCGGCGAGGAATTGAATTACGACTACGGACTGATCCTGGAACAGCGCCACACGCCGGCCCTGAAGCGCGCGTATGCCTGCCTGTGCGGCGCGCCGGGCTGCCGCCATACGCTCTTGGCGCCGAAACGGAAAAGGAAGGCGGCGGCGTGAGTGCGCCGGCGCTTACGATAGCGAGCCGGCGCCGTTACGGCGCGACCTCGTAGCGGTCGCGTCCGGCGTGCTTGGCCGCGTATAGCGCCGCGTCGGCGCGGTTGATGGTTTCGGAAATGCTTTCGCCCTGCCGGCGCTCGGCGATGCCGAAGCTGGCCGTCACGCAGATCTGCGCCTGGCCGGCGCGCACGCGCAAGGCGCCGACGGCGGCATGGACGCGCTCGATCATGTTCACCGCCTCGTCCGCGCCGATTTCCGGCATGATGATCAGGAACTCCTCGCCGCCCCAGCGGCCGCAGGAGTCATATTCGCGCACGCTGGATTCGATCACGCGCGCCAGCTCGACCAGCGCCTTGTCGCCCGCCTCGTGGCCGTGCTCGTCGTTGATCGACTTGAAGTGGTCGACGTCCAGGATCGCCAGCACGAGCGGGCGGCCCAGGCGTTCGGCGCGCGCCGTTTCCGCCTTCAGGCGCTCCATCAGCATGCGCCGGTTGCCGATTCCGGTCAGCGCATCCTTGGTCGAGGCCTCTTTCAGGGCCTCATTGAGGTCGCGCATCATCAATTGGTAACGGTCTGAAATCCGGGCCAGCCGCTCCAGCTGGCGCAACTGCTTGCTGTAGCGCTCCGACAGCGACAGCTGATTTTCCCGGCTGGCGGTCTGAAAGCGGTCCGAGATGCGGGTGATGCGCTCCATCTGGTACACCGCGTCGCGAAATTCCACATACAGGCGCGACAGTGCCTGCCGCAGCGGATGATCGGCATACAGCGGGTCTTCCAGCAGGCTCTCGACGGTTCTCTCCAGCTGGCGGTCGTCGCGCATCTTCACTCCACCCGGCAGGAAATCGAGAACGGAAACGTGCAATCCTCCTTGAACTCCTCAGCCAGCTCGGCCACCCGCTCGTTCTGTTCATCGTAGAACCAGTTGACCGCGACCTGGCGCCCCTTGCCGTGCGCTTCCTCCAGCATGTCGAAGATGTCCATCATCGCCTTCACGCTGCTGGTGTTCAGGTACAGCAGGTACAGGTTGAGCGTCAGCGGCCGATCGCCGGCGCCGAGATAGCGTTCGATCCAGTCCAGCACCGGAGAGAACAGCTCGAAAGAATTTTCCGGGTAGGAGTCGCCGCGCATTTCCAGCGTTCCGGCCGCATGGCTGGTACAGATGGCGGGCGTCGATTGCGTGCTTTCGATTTTCAAGTCGTTCATTGCATTTCCTTCTATTGCGTATCCGCTTACATCACCACGCGCATGCTGAAAAACGCGCGCTCGTCGCCGACTGCCTGGACCGAGCAGACCAGCGGCTCGGCCGCCTTGCGCGCCATGTCGATCAGGCCAAGGCCGGCGCCGGTGACGGCGCCGTCGTCGCGCGGCTTGCGCAGCTGCTCCTTGTATTCCGCCTTCAGCCGCGCCTTGTCCATGGCGGCCAGCGCGGCGACGCGCGCGGCGAGCGCCTGCCCGTCGGCCGCATCGACGATGTTGCCGGCCGAGACCACGTAGCGCCCGAGCGCGTCGCGCGAAATCACCACCGTGGCCGACACTTCGGCATCGTTCCAGCCCTTGGCCGCCGCATAGTGGCGGATATTCTGCGTCAGCTCGATATACGCGCCGAACACGTCCATCGCGGACGACGGCGTCGCGTTTTCGCGCTGCATGTAGTTGCGCAGCGCGTTGCCGATCTCCTCGATCAGGCTCTTGGTCAGCGGACCGTTAAAGCACAGCATGATGCGCTGCTGGTCATAGGTCTGCTGCAGTGAAAACAGGTCGATCAAGCCCATGAAGTCTCCCGGAGCGAGTTATGCAAAGCGAAAGCACACTATCGTAATGTCGTCGCGCTGCGGATGGCTGCCCTGGTAGGCCGCCAAGGTGGAAGCAAACGCGCCGCTCTGTTCGGCCAGCGGCCGGTTGGCATGCCGCTGCAGCATTTCCACGAAACGCGCATTGCCGAAACCGAAGCCTTTTTCGCCGCCGGCCTGGTCGAGGAAGCCGTCGGTGGTCAGGTAAAAAGTGCGGGACGGCAGCAGCGCGACGCGCTCGTTATGATACCGGCCGGGCTGGCGCTCGCCCAGCGAGCGGCGCGCGCCCTTGACGGCGTCGACTTCCATGCCGTCGCACCAGTAGAGCGCGATCCGGGCGCCGGCGAAGGTCACCTGGCGCGACGCCAGATCGACGTAGGCCAGGCCCGCATCCATCATGGTCGCGACGTGGCGCGCCTCGCCGTCGGCCTGCAGCATGGCGCGCACCGCCTGGTCCGTGCGCGCCAGTATGCCCGCCGGATCGGCCGCGCCGGCTTCGTCGATTGCCTGGTCGAGCGCCGCGCGTGCCAGCATCGTCATGAATGCGCCGGGAACGCCGTGCCCGGCGCAATCGACCACGCCCAAGAGGCAGCCGCCCTCGACTTCCCTGTATACATAGAAGTCGCCGCCGACCACGTCGCGCGGGCGCCACAGCACGAAATGATTGTCGCCCAGCGCGCTGACGAGCTGACGGTCCGGCAAGATCGCGCGCTGGATCAGGCTGGCGTACGAGATCGAATCGCTGATCTTCTTGTGCGCGGCGGCCATTTCCTTGTTCGCCGCCAGCAGCTCGCCGGTGCGCTCGCGCACCTTGTCTTCCAGTTCCTCGGTATGGCTGCGCACCTTGTGCGCCATGGCGCCGAAGGCAGCCGTCAGCTCGCCGATTTCGTCGTTGCGCGGCGCCGGCAGCGCCACCGAGTAATTGCCGGCGGCCATCTGCTGCGCCGACTGCTTGAGCCGCAGCAGCGGCCGCAGCACTAGCCGGTCGACCGCGAACGAAAAGCCGACTACCACCACCGCGAGCAGCGCCATGGCCGCCAGCGCGATCCATCTGAGCACGCCGGTATCGATCACGTTGGCCACGTCGAGGTCGACCGCGGTCAGCACATGCCATTTCAGCTCGGGAATGTAGGACACGGCGAACACCTGGTTCTTGCCATCGAGGCGGGCCGAAAACATTTCGGCGCTGCCGGGGGTACGCATGGCAGCGTTCAGCGCCGCCTGCGCCGCGGCGACGTCGGCGGGGCGCTGCAGCAAACCGAACAGCGACTTGTCGCTGGCGGCCGCGCCGGTGCCGGAATTGAACGCGATGTGCCGGTGGTCCGGATGTGCCTGAATCGCACCGGTGGCATCGACGATCATGGGCGTCACGCCCGGCTCGCTGGTGCCGATGAAGTCGCGCAGGAAGGCCGACAAGTCCAGCCCGGAACCGGCCAGGCCGATGTTGCGCTCGCCATCCCGGATCATCATGTTGAACCAGACCTTGGTCACGCCCAGCTTGACGTCCGGATCGACATTGATGTTGAACGGACGGTCGCTCTTGATGGTGTTGAAAAACCATGCGTCGTGGCTATCGTCCGGCTTCAAGCGGTAGCGCGGCTCGATGCTGAATGCCGACCGGGCATCGTTGAAGTAATAATTGTTCGACAGCGCGGAAACCAAAAAATAGGAGTGGTCCTGGAAGTCGCGGCGAAAGCTTTCCGCTTCCTCGAAGGCGCGCGCCTTCTTAGTGGCGTCGGTGTCGTCCTGCATCCATTGCCGGATCGCCTGCGACGCGGCCAGGCGCGATGACAATGCCAGCTCGCGCGTGACCGGCGCCAGGATACGCTCACGCTTGAGCAGAGTGAAGTTGCGGGTGTAGGCGGTGCCGAGATGGGAGCGGATCGAATTGACGGCTTGCCATCCGATCAGCGCCGCCAGCAGCAGCACCAGGATGCAGGTGATCAGCAGCGCAAGAACCGATTTCCCGCGTAGTCCCAGTGCCGCCCGCATTTTTTCTCCGCATGATTGTGGACGGAATGCCAAGCGCCCTGGCCGTCCTCCGGTCTAGTCGAACTGGGCGCGAATTCCCGCCCTCGCATCGCCAAGCCGGCAAATCGGCTTGATTTCCGGAAATTCTGCCAGTCATTGCGGCAACGCGCAAATACTCAGGCAAATCCGCCGAGCTGCCAGGCAAGGAAGACGGCCAGCGCCACCACGATGGTGACCAGCTGGCGGCGCGTGGCGGCGCAGACCGCGATCGCGGCTAGGGAGGCGACCAGTTGCGGATTGTGCAAGGACAATTCCATGCCGCCGCCGTGCGGCGCCAGCACCATCGGCACGATAATCGCCGTCAGCACCGTCACCGGCACGAAACCGAGCGCCTGCTGCAGCAGCGGCGGGAACACGGCGCGGCTGCCGAGCACGAAGATCGCCGCCTTGATGAAGACCGTGACGGCGGCCATGCCGAGAATCATTACCGTGTAGTTCATGCCGCGTCCCTCCTTTTCAATTGCGGCTGCGGCCGCATGCGCAGCAATGCCATGCCGACGGTCACGCCGATCAGCACGGCGGACATCAGCCCCAGCTTGTAAGGCAGCTCGCGCAGCATAAAGGCGAACAGGCCGGCCGCGAGTGCGGCACCGAAATGCGGAATGCGGTTCAGCTGCGGCACCACGATCGCGATGAAGGTGGCCACCATCGCGAAGTCGAGGCCGAGCGACTGCAATTGCGGAAACGCTTCGCCGAACAGCAGGCCGGCCAGCGTCCACAATTGCCAATTGAGGTACATGGCCAGCCCGGAACCGAGGAAATACCAGTGCCCGAGCCTGGTGTCGGCGTGCGTGCCGTAATAGCCGTTCATCACCGCGAAGGTTTCGTCGGTCATCAGAAAGCCGAGGGCCCAGCGCCAGCGCGCCGGCAGGTGCGCCACGCGCGGCAGCAGGGTTGCCGCATACAGCATGTGGCGCAGGTTGACGATGAAGGTGGTGAGCCAGATCACCAGCAGCCCGGCGTGGCCGGCCGCCAGGCCGACCGCGATGAATTGGCTGGAGCCGGCGAAGACGCCCATCGACATCAGCTGCCCCTGCCATGCTGCCAGCGGTCCGGAGGCAACCAGGGCGCCGAAGATCACGCCGAACGGGGCGGCACCGACCATCATCGGCAGCGTGTCGCGCGCGCCGGCGGCCAGGCTGGAAAAACGGGTGGAATGCGGCATGAACGAATCCTTGTATTGGGGGTGAAATGGTAATGCGGCGACGCCGGGGACGCTTGGATATTCTTGCGCGGCGTGCATGGCCGGCAGAATGTGCGCGTGCCGCTTACAATCTTGTCTTCATTTTCCGCATTCCCCGGCCATTCATGTCCAACTCCAATCTTGCCAGACTGTTCTTGCTCGGCGCCATCTGGGGCACGAGCTTCCTGCTCATGCGCATCGCCGCCCCGGCGCTCGGGCCGCTGCTGACCAGCTTCCTGCGCGCGCTGCTGGGCGGCGCCGCGCTCTTGGCCGTGGCGCGCATGCGCCGCGTCGATTTCGCCTGGCGCCGCAACGCCAAGGCATACCTGGTGATCGGCCTGTTCAATACCGCGATCCCGTTTTCCCTGTTCGCGTGGTCGGCGCTGTACATCCCGTCGGCCTACATGGCGACCATGAATTCGCTGGCGCCGGTATTCACCGCCGTGTTCGGCTTTTTGCTGCTGGGCGAGCGCATGACGCTCATGCGCCTGGGCGCCTTCGTGCTCGGGCTGGCCGGCGTGGGGGTGCTGGTGGGCGTGGGCCCAACGGCGGTGACGCTGCATGTGGCGCTAGGCGTGCTGGCGGCCATCGGCGCGGCGGTCTGCTACGGCTATGCCGCCACCTATACCCGCATGAAGGCCGGCGGCATTCCCTCGCTGGCGGCCGCCGCCGGCAGCCAGCTGGCGGCCTCGGCGGCATTGCTGCCGCTGGCGCTGACCGACGTGCCGCATGCGCTGGCGGCGTGGACACCGACCTCGGTGCTCGCCGTCACGGTACTCGGCCTGGTCTGCACCGGCGTGGCCTACGCGATTTTCTTCCACCTGATTGCCGCCGAGGGCGCAAGCAAGGCGATCACTGTCACCTTCCTGGTGCCGGCCACCGCCTCGATCTGGGCCTGGCTGCTGCTGGGCGAGCCGATCACCCCGGGCACGGTGGCGGGCATTTCGGTCGTGCTGTGCGCGACGGCGATGGCGCTGGGGCTGGTCGAAAAATGGAAGAGCCTGCGGGCGCAAAACCGCGCATGAAGCGCCCCGCCCTGCTATCGTAGCGGCTTTCGTACCGCATCATTTATCCACGTCATGCCGCGCATTCTCATCAGCATCCCGCAGCAATCACTGGAACTGTTCGACGACGACGGTCATCTGCTGCGGCGGTACCCGGTGTCGACCGCCAGCAACGGTCCCGGCGAACAACGCGGCAGCAACTGCACGCCGCGCGGACGGCATATCGTGCGCGCCAAGATCGGCGCCGGCATGCCATCGGGCGCGGTATTCGTGGCGCGCCGGCCGACCGGAGAAATCCATACGCCGGAACTGGCCGCGGCTCATCCGGGGCGCGACTGGATCCTGTCGCGCATCCTGTGGCTGTCCGGCTGCGAACCCGGCGTCAACCGGCTGGGCGAGGTGGACACGATGCGGCGCTACATCTATATGCATGGTTGCGCCGACAGCGCGCCGATGGGCGTGCCGCTGTCGCACGGCTGCGTACGCATGCGCAATGCCGACATCATCGAGCTGTTCGAGCTGACGCCGGCCGGGACGCCGGTCGAAATTACCGATCGGGCTTGAACATCGGCGCCGATGACAGGATGACCATCCCGATCGCCAGCGGAATGGTGGCGGAAAAGCCGACGTACTTGAAGCCGAACGCGCCGAGCACGCCGCCGCAGAAGAAGGAAGCGACCAGCAGCAGGTGCACCTTCAGTTTCCTGCGATTGGCCGCCACGAACAAATCCCTGCGGTCGGCGGAGTGGCGGTTCCAGTAGAACAGCTTGCCCAGTTCGATGCCGATGTCGGTGACCAGTCCGGTCACGTGGGTGGTGCGGATTTCGGCGTTCGAGATCTTCGTCACCAGCGCATTCTGCAACCCCATCACGTAGCATAGAAGCACGGCGGTGAGCGACATGTCGATCAGCTCGTGCTTGCGCAGGTTGGCGCCCATCAGCCCGAAAATCAGCAGCAGGAAGGCTTCCAGCAGCAGCGGCGGCGTGTACGGATTGCGGTCGGTATTGCGTTTCGAATAATTGATCATGACCGCGCTCGACGCCGCGCCGCACGCGAACGACACCAGCGACAGGAATGCGGTGGCGACGAGCGGAAAGTCGCCGAGGATCAGGTTGTCGGCGGCCGACGACACCATGCCGGTCATGTGGGAGGTGTACTGGCCGATGGCGAGAAAGCCGCCGGCGTTCAACGCGCCGGCATTGAACGCGAGCGACGCGCCCAGGTGCATGTTGGCGCGTGCGGTGCGTTCGGCGGAGGTAAGCGAAGCAAGATAGCTGATGGGCATGGAAGAAAGCCTTGGAATCCGCGGATGACTATGTCGGCTCAATGATACGGCCAAGCTTCACCCGCTGCAGGAAAGCGCGGCGCGGGCATCGCCTTTTTCGAGCCGGAATGCGCTGACGGCTTGCGCCAGGCCGGCCGCCTGCTCCTGCATTGCCTGCGAAGCGGCCGCCGCTTCCTCGACCAGCGCCGCGTTCTGCTGCGTGACCTGGTCCATCTGCGTCACCGCCTGGTTGATCTGCTCGATGCCGGACGTCTGTTCCTCGCTGGCGGCGGCGATCTCGCCCATGATATCGGTGACGCGCCGGATGCTGTCGACGACTTGCTGCATCGTGGCGCCGGCCTGGTCGACCAGCCTGCTGCCGGCGTCGACCTTCTCCACCGAGTCGCCGATCAGCGCCTTGATTTCCCTGGCGGCGGCGGCCGAGCGCTGCGCGAGGTTGCGGACTTCCGTCGCAACGACGGCGAAGCCGCGCCCCTGCTCGCCGGCGCGGGCCGCTTCCACCGCCGCGTTCAGGGCAAGGATGTTGGTCTGGAACGCGATGCCGTCGATCACGCCGATGATGTCGACGATCTTGCGCGACGATTCGTTGATCGAACCCATCGTGCCGACCACCTGCGATACGACCACGCCGCCATGCCCGGCCACGTCGGACGCTGACCTGGCCAAGCTGTTGGCCTGGCGCGCGTTGTCGGCGTTCTGCTTGACGGTGGAGGTCAGCTCCTCCAGCGAGGACGCGGTCTCCTCCAGCGAGCTGGCCTGCTGTTCGGTGCGGGCGGACAAGTCCATGTTTCCGGAAGCGATCTGGTGGGACGCGGTGACGATAGCATCCGTGCCGGAACGGACCTGGCCGACGATGCGTACCAGGCTCTCGCTCATGTTCTTCAATGCCAGCATGAGGCGGCCGAATTCGTCGCCCGAGGTCACCTCAATACGCCGCGTCAGGTCGCCGGCGGCCACGTCATCGGCGAGCCGGACGGCCGCCTCGAGCGGCCGGGAAATGGCGCGAAGCAGCCAGGCGCCGACGACCGCCGCCAGTAGCAGGCCGCATATCACGCTGGCGATACCGGCGCCGCGCACCATCCGATAGGTGCGCTGCGACTTTTCATATTCGCTCTTGGCGACGTCGAGCTGCAGCTGGATGAGGGCGTTGATGGCTTCGCGCACCGGCACGAAGGAGGCCGCCATCGGCCCGTGCACGATCTCGGTGGCGGTCTTGGCGTCCTGCGCGCGCAGCGCCGCGACCGCCGGCTTGAGGCCCGTCTCCACGAACTTCCTGCGGCTTTCCGCAAACTGCTCGGCCAGTTGCTTTTCCCGCGGCGTCATGGCGGTCGCCATGAACCGGCTCCACACCTCGGTGATGCGCTGGATGTTGCTTTCCACCTCGTCCAGCCGCGGCCCGGTGGCGGCCGGATCGGCCGTCAACGCCTTGGCGATGAGCAGCTGGTTAGCGTCGAGCATGCGCACCACCCGGTCCAGCTGCCCGGTGGCGACCAGGCGGTCGTCGTAGATCGTCCTGGTGGCATCGTTGGCCAAGCCGAGACTGACGATGCCGACGAGGGCGCTCAGGACGAGCAGCAGGGACAGGAATCCGATCACGAAGATCAGGCGGGTCTTGATGGAGAGATTTCTGAGCATTGTCGTACTCCCGTCATGAAATGGGCGCGCCCCTGCACGGCGAAAAATCCGCTTACTTCTGTTCCGCACACCCCACACAACAATTCTTGCCGGCGACCTTGGCCTGGTACATGCGCTGGTCGGCGATTTCAAGCAGCTTGCTCCAGCTGTCGGCGCTATCCGCGCAGCGCTCGGCCAAGCCGAAGCTGGCCGTCATGGGCGCGCCGTCCGGCCGCGTGCCCAGCCCGCGCTCGCGCAGGCGCGCCACCGTGGTGGCCGCTGTGGCGCCGGACGCCCCCGGCAGGATGATGACGAATTCCTCCCCGCCCCAGCGCGCCAGGATGTCGCCGCCGCGCAAATTGGCGCGCAGCGTTTCGGCCGCCGCGCGCAGCGCGCGGTCCCCGCTGTCGTGCCCGAACCGGTCGTTGATCCGCTTGAAGTCGTCGAGGTCGACAAACACCACGGCCAGCGGCGCGCCGCTGCGAACGGAAATATGGAACTGGATATCGAGCAGCTCCTCGCCGGAGGCGCGCGAAAAACAGCCGGTCAGCGTGTCGTGGCTGGCCTGCCGCACCAGCGAAATCATGAAGCTGAGCTGGCTCATGCCCGCCAGCGAAGCGACCGCGGCGATCAGCAGCAGCAGCCAGAACGCCCCCAGGTGCGAGCTCCAGCTCAACAGGTTGAGCTGCATGAGCGCCACCAGCGCCTCGGCACCCAGCACCGGCAGCGCGAACAGCACGCCCTCGGCCGCCGTCAGCGGAAACACGGCCAGCCCCGCCACCATCACGAACGGCAGGAAGGCATAGCCAGCCGAAATGGCCGCTGCCGGCCCGGCCATGTGGAAGTGCGACAGCAGCGGATGCGAGTAGATGAAAAACAGGGTCGGGATCGCGAACATGAACGCCAGCGCGCGGTAGGCGTCGGCCATCCTGGCCGACTTGCGATAGGCGCGCGCGAGCATGCCGAAAGCGATGCTGGTGACGAGGCGGCCGACGACCAGCATGATGGTGAGCGGCCAGCTGAACACCAGCACGTCGACGATGATCCACAGCGGCGTGAGCAGGGCGAACAGGGCAGCCACCATGCGCATGCGCGAGATGATCAGTTCGGCGCGGCGGCGCTCCAGCAGCGATGCATGGCCGAACGGCAGCACCAGGTCGCGCAGCAGTCCGCGCGGCAGCGCGCCGAAAATCGGCTCGGCCATGAATGGGAACAGCAACTTCAGGATGTGCACGGGTATTCCTTCAAGCCCCTCCCTTCGGGGGGTATTCAACGACACTGCAGTGATGCGCTGGGCTGGCCGGTTTGACAATGGATGGCGTTTAGCCGATATCGGGATTTACAAGACGAACAGGACAATCTTCCCGCAAGCGTAGGCAGCCAGCACGTTATACCGAATTGCAATAGGGAAAACATTGACGCAGATCAATTTGCGCCAGAAGCCATGCGACTTTCGGGCAGGACGTGGCGAAACGGGCCGGTCAGAACGACGATCCCGGCTGCCGCAGGAAGGCCAGCTCGTCGGGACTCGACTGCCGCCCCAGGATCTGGTTGCGGTGCGGGAAGCGGCCGAAGCGGACAATCACGTCGCGGTGCCGGCGCGCATAATCCAGAAAACCGTCGAACGCCGCCTGGCGGGTGGCACCGGCCTGCGCCACCAACTCCTCGAACAGGGCCACCGCCTGCGCCTGGTCGTCGGCCGCTTCCGAGTGTTCCAGCGGCAGATAGAAAAACACGCGCTCAATCGGCCGCAGCGCGTGGTGGACGCCTGCGGCCAGCCCCTGCTTGCACCATGCCAGCGCGTATCGGTCGTAGGCGAAGGAGCGCGGCGTGCCGCGATAGATATTGCGCGGGAATTGATCGGTCAGCAGGATCAGCGCCAGGCGTCCGCGTGGCGTCGCGGCCCAGCCGTCGAGCGCGCCGGCGGCGGCCTGGTCCACGCAGGCGGCGAAGCGCCGTTCGATCTCGCGGTCGGTCGCCGCATCCTTGGCCCACCACAAGCGGGCGCGTTCCTGCGCCAGCAGCGCGTCGTCGACCTCGGCGCCGAACCAGAACGCGTGGATGCTGACGGGCGTTTCCGTCATGTCAGCGGTTGTTCTTGCCGTGGCCGTTGCCGTGCCCCTTGCCGTGGCTGGCATGGGACTCCTCGCCGCCGGCCGACGCCAGCTGGAAGTCGCCGCGCTTGAGCGCATGGAACTCGGGCGAGCCCGGCTTGATGCCGAGGTCCTTGGCGATCGCGCCCCAGCCCTTGCCATGCCCGGAACGGTACACCTGCAATACGCGCTCGACCGGCTGGTGCGACATGGCGCCGAGCTGGAAGATCATGAAGGCGTCCGCCGG
Organism: Noviherbaspirillum sp. UKPF54; assembly: GCF_007874125.1. Classification (NCBI taxonomy): domain Bacteria; kingdom Pseudomonadati; phylum Pseudomonadota; class Betaproteobacteria; order Burkholderiales; family Oxalobacteraceae; genus Noviherbaspirillum; species Noviherbaspirillum sp. UKPF54. The sequence continues at coordinate 3,619,473 of NZ_CP040128.1, forward strand.
CTGCCCGACCGAGCCGAGCACTGCGCGCACCTGCACGTTGTCGACGCCGAACTGGCTGCTCAGGCGCACCGAGAACCCGGACATGTCGGCCCTGGCCTGGACGTTCGTATTGCGCAGGAAATCGTCCAGGCCGTCGCCGGCGAACGCGGCGTTGCAGAGAATGGAGATAGCGGCGACGACCAGCATTTTTTTCATGATATGGCTCCCTTGAAGATGTATGGCATGCCTTGCATCATACCTCGGCTGGCGGCCGCGCATGGATGGCGTATCCGCCCGTCCGATTAGCGCAGCCGGCCATGGCAAAAGCAGTCGACCCGGTGGTCGTTGACCATGCCGATGGCTTGCATGTAGGCGTAGACGATGGTCGAGCCGACGAACTTGAAGCCGCGTTTCGCCAGATCCTTCGAGAGGCGGTCCGACAGCGGCGTGGTGGCCGGCGCGGGCTGCTGCGCCGTCCAGGCGTTGCGCAGCGGCTTGCCGTCCACGTAGGCCCACAGGAAGGGAGCCAGGCCGCCGGCTTCGTCGCGCAGCCGCAGATAGGCGCGGGCATTGGTGATGGCGGCGGCGATCTTGAGGCGGTTGCGGATGATGCCGGTATTGGCCAGCAGCTGCGCCACCTTGGCGTCGTCGTAGCGCGCGATCTTTTCCGCGTCCCAGTTATCGAACGCGGCGCGGTAGTTTTCCCGCTTGTTGAGCACGGTTTCCCAGCTCAGGCCGGCCTGCGCACCCTCCAGGTTGAGCATTTCGAACAGGCGCGTCTCGTCATGGCAGGGCACGCCCCACTCTTCATCGTGATAGGCGAGGTACAGCGGGTTGGCCGGATTGGCCCAGGCGCAGCGGGTCGGGGTCATGAATCGATCGCGTCGGGAGGACAGGCGTCGATTCTACCGCAGCGGGTTTATTTCGAGCCTTGCCTGGTCTTCGACCAGCGCAGCAGGCCGATCACGATCGCGACGCCGGCCAGGTCGGCCGCCGCGGTCTGCTGGTTGACGGTGAATCCGAGCAATCCCTTGATGCCGGTGACGATCATCCAGGCGCTCACGGCCGACAGGGCGACGTGGGTGAGCGGGCCGGAGTATGCCTTGCCCATAGTGGCCAGCAGGCCGGGCTTCTTGTCGTCGGGTTGCTTATTCATGCCGATGCATCCATTCCATGTGTCGTTCAGGGACCGGTCAGCGCCTGCGTGGCCTTGCTGGGCGCGGCCGCGGTAGCGGTGCCGTTGACCGGCTGGTCGTCGACCCACACCACGTTGTTGTCGACTGCGTACAGCTTGCATGGCTGGGAACTGTGCTTCTGGCAGTCGGCCAATACCTGTTCGGCCGGATCGTCGCCGTCCTCGGCCCAGCTCCAGGCGCCCGACGCGGAAACCGCGAAGGCGCGCGGAGTCGACTTGGTCAGGAATTCGCGGTAGTGCTCGCGCGCATCCCCCTTCAGGTAAGGCACGGCATCGATGTTGTCGAGGGTGGCATACTCAGTCTTCGGAATCTTGATTTCATCGGACAGCGCGACCACCGGCTCGGTGGGCATGCCGAGCTCTTTCAAGAACTTCTCGGTCTCCGGCCACCAGATCTTCACGCCGTCGCGGCTGCCGCTCATGCCGTGCGCATCCTTCTTGAACGCGCCGTAGGCCACCAGCTTGGCGTGGCCGCCGGCCTGCACGTAGGCGTCATGCATGCGGCTGGCCAGGTCCGGGCCGAAGTGCTGGTCGTTGGCACCGTAGAACCAGATGCTCGGCAGCGCGGTCTTGCCGCCATAGCTGGAAACCGCCTGCACCAGCGAATCCTGCCAGTGGCAGTCGCCGCCATGCATCTTGAGGCCGCCCGCGAAATTGATCAGGCCGCGCACGCCGGGAAAATGGCGCGTGCCGAACGCGAGCGTGGCCAGGCCGCCGTACGACTGGCCGGCGACGATGATGCGGTCGCGGTCGACCCATTCCTGCTTGTCGAGGTATTCCAGCGTGCCCTGCAGGTCGTCCGCCTGCGACTGGCCGTGCGCGGTCATGTTGCAGCCCTGGTCGACATAATCGCCGGTGGACTTGGAAAAACCCTTGCGCATCGGGATCACGACCGCGTAGCCGCGTCGGACGAATTCGCGGCTCAGCACCACGAAGCGGTCGCGCCCTTGCGAATGCGGATTGCCGAGCGCCTTGCCGTGATTCATGATCACCAGCGGGAACGGGCCGGTGCCGGGCGGCTTGAAGACGGTGGTTTCCAGCTGCACCTGCGCGCCGCCGGACTGCACCGGGATCATCACGACCTGTTCATTGAGGGCGGCGTCGAGCGTGACGGCCGGCGCCGGCGAGGGATGGCTCATCAGGCCCAAGGCCAATGCGGCCAGGCCAATGAAGGTCGAGAAAGTCCAGCGTTTGTTGTTGGTGCTCCGATTCTGTACAAGTGCTTCTGCCATTGATCTGATCCACGTCGAGGGAAAAAACAAACCGGCCCGCATCGCAAGCCGCCGCGTGGCTTCGCCTACTCATTACTTTTCGGAATGCGCCCGGGGCGCGATCCGCAGAAATGCCGTAACGCGGAGCTGTGACTGCGTGCAATTTCAGAGCAGAAACTCATCTTGACGCAGCTCAACGTTGCCCATTCTAAATACCGATTTTCCGCGGTTCAATACTCAATCATGCAATTCGTAAAGATTTGTTTCAGGGAACTTGTACATTCAACAAGAATACGAAGGAAATGCTTGAAAGCACGGCAAGAGGTGTTGCTATGCAGACAGGAAGGCGGGAGGAAGATGGACGAACGGATACTGTCCGCGCGCAAGGACAGGAGAAATGGAGAGGATGAAAATCGGACAGGCGGCGTGGCGGTTTCGCTATCGCCCGCAACCTTTAAGATGATGAACGGTCAATAGCAGACACTGCACTTGATGAGGATGGAAACATGAAAGTTGACGTGTACAAGCGCCCTGAACAGGCCGGTATGTATTCCTACCTGGCGGTTCCGGAAGGCCGGCCGATTCCCGAGGAAGCGACCAACATCGACTGGGAAACGGCGGAACACAATGTCGATCTGGACCAGGACAACGAGCCGGTGCTCGGCCTGACGGCGGACGACGCGCTGCGGCAGATCAGCGACAAGGGATACGCGATCTCCAGCGTGCACAACAAGATCCGGATCGGACCGGGCATTTAATTCTCCCTCCTCCCATGACCTGGCCTCGCGAGCGAGGTCAGTTGCACCCGTTCATTCTCGAATTTCCAGTTCGCCATGCGGCGCCGCGGCGGTCCACCCTTCGACCGGATCGAGCGTGCGCGGCAACCCGAAATGCGGGCGCTGCGCCGCCCATGCCGCCGCTACCGCGCATAGCACCGCGTCGAGCCAGTCGGCGCTGCCGTCGTCGACCAGCTTGCGGCGCAACGCAGGCGCCAGTCGCAGCCGGATGCCGAGCGGGTGGTTGCCGTTTTCCAGCACCTGCACGATTTGCACGCGGGCGGCGCGCCGCGCCGGCGTCTGCTTGGCGCGCTCGTCGCTCTTGTAGGAGGCGCGCGTCACTGCCCGCGCCACCAGCCCCGGATATCCCTCCAGCGCAATGCGCCGCGGGTCGCCGTCGTGCAGACCGAACACCGTCACGCCGGCGCGCAGCAGACGCTGCGTGCCTTCATGGAACATGTAGGCGACCGGCGGATTCACCCATTTCATCGACGGGCTGGAACCGGCGGGGCGGTCGGTGGCGCGATGGGCGAACTTGTTGCCCACGGGACGGGCATCGCAGAAGGCCTTGAACGTCTCACGCAATTGCGCGCGCGGCAAAGCTGCGCAATGCATCACCAGCGCCGCCCAGTTCTGCGGCCAGCCGAGGTGCTCGACCAATTCGCGCGGCAGCCCGAACGGAAAATCGAAGGCGCCCACCCATGACCCGGGTTGATCGAGCCATGCTTCAAACGATGCCCAGTCGCCATGCTCGTCCACGCGCTCAATGCGCAACAGCGCGCCGTCGGCCATGCCGTGCGCGACCGTGATCGGCTTGGCTCGCCGCGGGACGGAAGTGAAATCGACGCCGACTACGTGCATGAAATCAAATTAACGGAATTAAAAGACGGAAAAAGATTCAAACAGGCAGGAGCTTCCCGACATAAAGGATGCCAGATGAACATAGCGGCGCACGCGCCTCGTTTTTCTCACCGCCTGACCTGGTGCATCATCGTATTTATTGTAGGCATTGTCGTCGCCTGCGCCACCCTGCCCGACGTCGGCTATCTGCAAGCGCGCGAAGCGGCGCCGGCGTCCGCCCCGACCATTGTCAATGCCCACGGCGAACTGGCGCAAGGCAAGAAGCAGGCATTGCTGAACAACCTGGAGGACAAGACCGGCGCCTCCGACATCCTGACCAAGCATGTCGCGGTCGAAGAAGCGATCAGCGGCGCGCCGCTGGTGGCGGGCAACAAGGTCGTGCTGCTCGACGACGGGCCGATCACGATGCGCGCCATGATGAACGCCATCCGCGCCGCGCGCGACCATATCAACCTCGAAACCTACATCTTCGAGGACGACGAAGTCGGACGCGCGCTGGCCGACCTGCTGATCGAAAAGCAGGCGGCGGGCGTGCGGGTCAACCTGATCTACGACAGCGCGGGCACCATCGACACCGCGCGCGAATTTTTCGGGCGGCTGCGCGCGGCCGGCGTCAGCACGCTCGAATTCAATCCGGTCAATCCGCTGCACACGGGCGGCGACTGGGAACTGAACCAGCGCGACCATCGCAAGCTGCTGGTGGTGGACGGACGCATCGCCTTCACCGGCGGCGTCAACATCAGCAAGGTGTACGGCAAGAGTTCCTTCCTCAAGAGCCGGCGGCAGGCGCCGCCCAAGGATGCGAAGGAGGCTGCCTGGCGCGACACCCACATGCAGATCGAGGGTCCGGCCGTCGCCGAGTTCCAGAAGCTGTTCCTCGAAACCTGGCGCCGCAAGACTGGCCGCCCGCCCGGCGATGCCCACTACTTCCCGCCGCTGACGGCGCAAGGCACGGCGCTGGTGCGCGCCATCGGCAGCACGCCCGAGCACGCCGACTACACGATCTACAAGACGTATGTCTCGGCGCTGGCCAACGCCGACAAGACCGCGCACCTGACCACGGCCTACTTCGTGCCGGACCGGCAGATACTGCGGGCCATGCAGGACGCGGCGCGGCGCGGCGTCGACGTGAGCATCGTCTTTCCCAGCTTTACCGACGTCGGCATGATCCTGTACGCCGGCCGCGCCTATTACGACGAACTGCTGGAAGCGGGCATCAAGATCTACGAACGCAAGGATGCCATGCTGCATGCGAAGACGGCGGTGATCGACGGCGTCTGGTCGACCATCGGCTCCACCAATCTGGATATGCGCAGCTTCCTGCACAACGACGAAATCAATGCCGTCGTGCTCGACGCGGAGTTTGCCGGGCGCATGGAAGCCCTGTTCCAGCGCGACTTGCGGGAATCGTCGGAAATTACCCGTGAGCAGTGGAGCAGGCGCGGGCCGGTGGAACGCATCAAGGAATGGGCTGTGCAATTGTTCTCGTACTGGCTGTGACAACAAGCGGCGCTTGCCTGCCGATCCCGTCGAAATCTGCGAAGCGGCATGAACTTTGAGCGGCAACATTGATGTTTTCCTGTATGGTGCGCCGCAAACCTTGGGCAACGTCAAGTTTGAACCAAAATGACATCCCGACATCACATCGTGACTGCATGTGCAGGGATACTGCAAGACAACAACGATGAACATGTTCGCGATGGCAGCGCGCCGGCTGACCAAACATCCCCTGTCGGTTCTGGCGGCGCTCAGTGTGACCTGCCTGGTGCTGGCCTGCAGTGGCGGCGGCGGGGACGGCAGCAGCAGCAGCGGCAATAGTGGTGGTGAGGCCGCGAGCGCGCCCACTCCTCCCGCCAGCGGCGCGACCGCGACTCCTGCGGCCGGCGCTTCCGCCAGCGCCACGCTGCAAGTTCCCGACGCGCTGGCGTCGCCCCCCTTCGACACGAAACGCAGCCTGCAGGTGCCGCCGGGGTTCGGGATCCGGGTATGGGCGCGCGTGGGCGGCGCGCGCTTCATGGCGCTCGCGCCCAATGGCGACGTGCTGGTGTCGGTGCCGTCCGAGGGCAAGATCGTGCTGCTGCGCGAGCGCGCCGGCGACACGCCGCAAGTGTCGGACTTCGCCACCGGCCTGCACAATCCGCACGACATGGTGTTCCATGCCATCGCGGGACAAACCTATCTCTATGTCGCGGAATCGAACCGTATCAGCCGCTCCGTCTACCGCAGCGGCGACACGCAACGCGCCGACAGCGAAGTGGTGGTCGACGGCTTGCCCGACGATTCCACGCCGGAGTTGCGCGGCAGATATGGGCATGAGCTGAAAAACATTGCGCTCGGACCGGACGACAAGCTCTATGTCTCGATCGCCTCGACCTGCAATGCCTGCACCGAAGACACAACCAGCGATCCGGTGCGCGGCGCGATCTACCAATATACCGCCGACGGCAAGCAAGGCCGGCTGTTCGCGCGCGGCATACGCAATGCGGAAGGCCTCGATTTCATTCCGGGCACCAATGCGTTGTGGATGACCGTCAACGGCCGCGACGAGATCCGCGTTCCGCAAGACATCGATGTCGATGGAGACGGCAGCAGCGACCTGGGCAAGCTCATCGCCAGCTATGTCGACGAGCATCCGGCGGAAATTTTCTCTGTCGTGCGCGATGGCGGCAACTATGGCTGGCCCTTCTGCGACCAGGAGCAGAACGCCAGCATGTCCAACCTCGATGCGACCGCCGACTTCGAATTCAATCGCAACGGCGCGAACCTCGACTGTGGCGGCATCACCCGCGCCTCCAAGGGCATCCGTCCGCATGCCGCGCCGCTCGGCTTCAGCTTCCTGCACGACAGCAATGTGCCGGCGGCGTACCGCAAGGGTGCGGCGGTCGCGCTGCACGGCTGCTGGAACTGCACCAGCCTGCGCGCCGGCTACAAGGTCGTGTTTTTCCCGTTCGACGACGCCGGCAATGCGGGCGCCGAAATCGACCTGGTCACCGGCTTTGTCACCGATCCCGACGCGCGCGCGCTGTGGGGCCGCCCGGTCGATGTGATTGCCGATGGCCGCGGCAACCTGCTGATTTCCGACGATTTCGCCGGCGCGGTGTACCAGCTTTTTCCCTCGCCGTAGCGCAGTTTTACAGCGGCGCGGTAAGGCTTACCGGCCAACGGAGGACGTGCCGGCGGCCTTTGCCGGGCCAGACGCTGGCATGCATGCTGCATCACGCAAACCGCGCAGGCGTTCCCCGACTGCGCGGTTTGCTTCTTTTCGACTCCCTGTTCGATCCGCTTAACCTGTCCGACCAGTTCCACCCGTGCGCAACATGGGAAATCGCATCGCCTTCCTGCCGCCGCAGAAGCGGCGCTTCAACTGGGCCGGCTACCTGCTCGGCTTTGCGCTGGGCGGCTTTTTCGACGGCATCCTGCTGCACCAGATTCTCCAGTGGCATCATTTACTGAGCGGAATCACGCGCGCCCCGTTCGACCAGGCCGAGGTCCAGATCCTCGCCGACGGCGTGTTTCAAGCCGGCATGTGCGTCATTGCGGCGCTCGGCATGCGCAAGCTGCTGCAGGCGCGCTATGTCTTGATCGACCGGGCCTTCGACCGCGTGCTGGCGGCCGACGTGCTGATCGGCTTTGGCGTCTGGCACGTGGCGGACGGCATTCTGTCGAATTGGCTGCTGGGCCTGCACCATGTACGGATGGACGCGGCGGATTTTGCGTGGTGGGACGTGCTGTGGTTCCTGCTGTTCGGCGTGCTGGTTGTCACCGCCGGCATTGCCTTGCGCATCAGGCGCGAGCCGCCATCGGTCGACGACCGGAAAAAGCCCGACCGGCCTCGCTCGACGCCGGCCTAGAGGGTGTTATGAACTAGGGAAGGGGGCGCGTTCGAGCGAGAAGGGACGCAGGGCAAGGCGCGACGCGCCGCTCAGGGTGGCCCCCTGCGCAAGCGGCGCAACGCTGCAATGCGCCCCTTCTCGCTCGAACCCTTCGGGCATCCCCGGGAGCCGGCCGCCTGCGGTGTTGCGGCTCCTTGCCGTAGCACCGCTACGACGCGTCGCCGCGCCTTGCATTCTGCCGGCTTCCGGGGCTGCGCACCCCCTTCCCTAGTTCATAACACCCTCTGGTCAGAAGCCGACGGTCAGCCCGATGCCCACTCCGGAGTGCGGGAAATCCTGTGCATCCTCGATTTCCTGGATTTGCCGCAGTTGCTGCTCGATGAGCACCGACTGCGCGCGCGCCTGCTCCAGCAGCTGGAATTGCTGGGACGACGGCAGCTGTTCGAACAATTGCCCGCGCAGCTCCCCGGCCGGATGCACGACGGTGCCCACGTTGAAGTAATAGCGGCCATCGCGCAGGGCGCGCAGCTGGGCATCGCTGATGTCGGCGCGCACGGTCCAGGCGCCGCTGGCGGCTTCCTTGTTGAGCGCAAAGACGACCGGTCCGTTCACACCGCCGAAACCGTCCTGGATCCACGCCTGCGTATCGCCGATGCCGGTCACCACGATACTGGCGCGCAAGGTGCGGCCGCTCGAATCGACCGTCACCACGCCCGCGCCGGTACCGGCGCTGGACACCGGCGGTACCTCTTCCGCGCTGGTCAGCGTGGTGCTGAAGGCGAACGGCACATCGTCATGGCCGCCGCCGCAGGACGCCAGCAGCGGCAACGTCAGCGCCAGCGGCGCGAGCAAGCGCACAGCGAAAGAATGCATGACAAGTCCTCCTCGAACCTTGCTTCATGCTACGCCAAATCGCACGCGCCGGTCATGCGCTACCCCCAACTATGCGGCACCGGGTATCACTTCCTGCGCGGCGCGGTGAGCATCGATACCGTGATCAGGCTGCGGGTTTTCAGGTCGAGCCCGTCGCGGCACCAGACCGTGCCCCAGGCATTGCGCGTGACGAAGTCCTGCAGCGGCATCGTGAAGTCGGTTGCGTTGGCGAACGCCTTGTCGACGAAATCTTCGCCCATCACCTTCTTGCGCATCTGCAAGCCGTCCTGATACTGCTGGTCCTTGTTGTTCTGATCCATGCCGCGCCTCCGCTGATAAAAGGAGGATTTTAATTCAGCGCCAGGCCCATCGCGCCGCGCCTAGCCTTCACCGCCGCCAGAAAGCATGCGAGCGAAACCAGCGAGACGGCCAGCAGGATGAAAAGCATCCAGCGCGGCGCCGGATTGGCTTCGACAAACGCGGCCATCGCCAGCGGCCCGGCGGCCTTGGCCAACAGGGACGGCCCGGCCAGCGCGCCGGAAATGGCGCCATAGTTTTCGCGGCCGAACAGGCTTTGCGGTACGGTGCCGCGCACGATCGTCAGGATGCCGTTGCCCAGCCCGTACAGCATGCAGAACCCGGCGACCGCGAAGCGGTTCTCCCCGAATGCCAGCAAGGCCAGCAGGGCCGCCGGCAGGCAGGAAAACGTCAGCCGGCCCACCGTTTGCGGCAGCACGCGGTGGGCCAGCGCCATTTCGCCGAGGCGCCCGGCCACCTGCATCGGCCCGATCAGGGCCGCCACCAGCACGGCGGTGGCGGCCGGATGGCCGAAGCGCTGCAGCAGCGGAATCAGGTGCACCGACAGCGCCGAAAAGATGAACATGTTGGTGGCGAAGGCGAACGCCAGTTTCCAGAACGCCGGGTCGCGCAAGGCTTCATGCAGGGTATAGTTGCGCGCCGCCTGCCCGTCCCCGGCAGCGCGGCGCGCTCGTCCATCTCCGCCCGCGCCCAGCAGCGCATGCAGCGGCGCGCACAGCGCCAGGTGCGCGATACCATAGACCAGGAAGGTATGGCGCCAGCCGAGCGCGCCGTTCAACTGCAGCGTCAGCGGCCAGAACACGGTGCTGGCCAGTCCGCCGAACAGCGTCAGCACCGAGATCGCCTTGCGCGAATGCAGCAGGAATTCGCGGTTGATAGTGGCGAACGCCGCTTCGTACAGCACCATCGCCATCGCGACGCCGACCATGCTCCACGCAACGAAGTACAGTGCGACCGAATGCGCCATGGCCAGCATGACCATGCCGCCGCCGGCCAGCAGTGAGCCGCAGCTCATCACGGCACGCCCGCCGAAGCGGTCGATCAGCATGCCGACCGGCGTGGCCGCCAGGCCGGCTGCCAGCAGGCTCCAGGAATAGGCGCCGAACACCACGCCGGTGGACCAGCCGAACTCGCGCTGGATATCGTGCGCGACGATGGCAAACGCGTAGTACAGCGAACCCCAGGACACGATTTGCGTGACCGCCAGGAGACGGACGAGGCGCCAGGGTTCTTTGTTGTCCATGCGAATGTTTTTTGGTGGAGTCTTGTAGTGTAACGCATGGCCGTCCGTATCATTTTCGATCCGCGCATGCTTCTTGCATCGGTAACCGATCGCCAATACGCCGAACAATCAGGCCTGCCATGGATGCACCTGTGCACGCTGAAAAACCGTTGATACGCAAGGAAAGACTTTCCGGGAAAAAGCTCATCAAATGGGTGGCGATCGCCGCGCTGCTGATCCTCGCCGCCATCTTCGGCTACCGCTACTGGCGCCACGGCCAGCTGTACGCCGACACCGACAATGCCTACATCAATGCCAACACGGTCGAAATCGCCGCCCAGGTCGGCGGCAAGGTCACGCAAGTCTTTGTACGCGACAACCAGAAGGTGAAGGCCGGCGGGGCGCTGTTCGAGATCGATCCCGAGCCCTACCGGCTGGCGCTGGAAAAGGCGCAGGCGCAGCTGCAGCTGGCCGGACAGGCGGTCGGCCAGCAAAGCGCGGCGGTGGCCGCCGCCGAGGCGCAGGTCAACCAGCGCAAGGCGGAACTGCAGATTGCGCAATCGAACAACCGGCGCGAGCAACAGCTGGTGCGGCAAGGCTTCCTGTCGAAACAGGGCGCCGAAACCGCCCGTACCCAGGTCGCCACGGCCGAAGCGGCGCTGCGCGCGGCGCAAGCCAACCTGGAACAGGCGCGCAGCACGCTGGGCGCCACCGGCGAACGCAATGCGACCGTGCAGGCGGCGCAGGCCGCCGTCGACCAGGCCCGGCTCGACCTGGAACACACCCATGTCGCGGCGCCCACCGACGGCAGCATCGCCAACCTGTCTCTGCGTCCGGGCAACACCGTGCAGCCCGGCGCGCCCCTGTTCGCACTCATCGCCAGCCAGGAATACTGGGCCGACGCCAATTTCAAGGAAACCGAGCTGGAGCGCATCCGGCCCGGCGAAGCTGCCACGGTCACCGTCGACATGTATCCCGACCACCCGTTCCACGGCGTGGTGGAAAGCGTCAGCGGCGGCGCCGGCACGGCCTTCTCGCTGCTGCCGCCGCAGAATGCGACCGGCAACTGGGTCAAGGTCACGCAGCGCGTGCCGGTGCGGGTGCGTATCACCGATCCCGATCCTGCCTACCCGCTGCGCATCGGCACCACGGCCACCGTCGAGGTGGCGGTTCGCGACAACCGCTGAGGACGACGCATGTACCGCAAGATCCTGCTTTGCTACGACGGCTCGGTCGAAGGCCGCAATGCGTTGAAGGACGGTGCCGACGTGGCGCTGTGCATGCAGGCCGAGGCGCACCTGCTGGCCATCATCCGCACCCTGGCCGGGCGCACCATCCCCGAGGGAGTCAGCGCAACCTCGATCGAGCAGGAAAACGACGAAGCCTCCCGCATCCTGAAGGAAGGCGTCGCCTGGCTCAAGGAGCGCGGGCTCGACGCGCACGGCTATATCGCCTTCGGCGACCCGATCGCGCAGATCGACGCGGCCGCGCGCGCGCTTGGCGTCGACCTGATCGTGCTCGGGCACCGCCACCGCAGCCGGCTGGCGCGCTGGTGGAGCGACGCCGAGGATGCGACGCTGCTGGAGCGCGCGCCGTGCAGCATCCTGGTGGCGGTGGCGCCGCCGATAATATGACGCAGGAGACCGACAAGGCCGCGCGCCTGATGATCACGCTGGCGGTGATGTCCGCCACGCTGATCCAGGTGCTCGACACCACCATCGTCAATGTCGCACTGCCGCACATGCAGGGCGAGCTGGGCGCGACCACCGACCAGATCAGCTGGGTCTTGACCAGCTACCTGGTGACGGCCGCCATCTTCATGCCGCTGACCGGCTATTTTTCCGACATCCTCGGGCGCAAGCGCTACCTGCTGGTGTGCATCGCCGGCTTCGTCGGCGCCTCGGCCCTGTGCGGCATCGCCGGCAACGTGGTGCAGATCGTGCTGTACCGCATGTTGCAGGGCATGTTCGGCGCGGCGCTGGTGCCGCTGTCGCAAGCCATCATGAGCGACGCCTACCCGCCCGAAGAGCGCGGCAAGGCGATGGCGCTGTGGGGCCTGGGCGTGATGGTCGGGCCGGTGCTGGGGCCGACCCTGGGCGGGTGGCTGACCGAAGTGGCGAGCTGGCGCTGGACGTTTTACATCAACGTGCCGGTGGGCGCACTGTCGTTTTTCCTGGCCTCGCAGTTCGTGCCGGAGACGCAAAGGAAGGCGCGCAAGATGGACTGGCCGGGGCTGGCGCTATTGGCCGCCGGCGTGGCCGGCTCGCAGTACGCGCTCGACCGCGGCAACTTGCAGGACTGGCTGGCGGCCACCGACATCCGCGTATCGGCCCTGCTCGGGGTGGTCGGCCTGGCCGGCTTCGCCTGGTACAGCCTGCGCGCCAAGGAGCGCGCGCTGTTCGACATCCGCATCTTCACCGACCGCAACTTCGCCACCGCCTGCCTGGTCATCGCGCTCCTGGGCCTGGGCATGTTCGGCACCATCGTGGTCCAGCCGATCCTGCTGGAGCGGCTGCTGAACTACCCGATCCTGACCACCGGCATGATCATGGCGCCGCGCGGCATCGCCACCGCCATCAGCATGCTGATCGTCGGGCGCCTGGTCGGCCGCACCGACGCGCGCCTGCTGGTCGGCGCCGGCATGGCGATCAGCGCGGTCGGCTCGCACTTCATGACGCATTACTCGCTCGACGTCGACGCCTTCTGGATCATCTGGCCAGCCATGCTGCAGGGCCTGGGCATGGGCCTGATCTTCGTGCCGCTGTCGACGATCGCCTACGCCACGCTGCCGCGCGCGCGCATGGCCGAAGCCGCCGGCCTGTACAGCCTGGTGCGCACCATGGGCTCGGCCATCGGCATCTCGATCGTCACCACGCTGCTGTCGCGCCAGGGGCAGGTCTTATGGAACGAACTCGGCGGCCGCCTGACCCGCTTCAATCCGGCCGTGCGGCACTACCTGCAGGGGTTGCACCTGGCGCCGGACAGCCCGAAGGCCGCCGCCCTGATGGCCGAACAGATGGCGCGGCAAGCCGAGATGCTGGCGATGATCGACGTGTTCCAGCTCATTACCTGGAGCTTCGTGGCGATGCTGCCGCTGGTGTTCTTGCTGAAGAAGAAGCAGGCGGGCGGCGGGCCGATTCCGGTCGCAGCGGAATAAGCCCGCGTCTATAGCAAACCGAGTTCGAGGCGGGTCTCTTCCGACATCGAGTCGATGCTCCACGGCGGCTCCCACACCAGTTCGACGTGCACCGACTGCACGCCCGGCACTTCGGCCACGCGCGCCTCGACTACCGAGGGGAAGGTGCCTGCCACCGGGCAGGCCGGCGCGGTCAGCGTCATCTCGATCTCGACGTTCCCCTGCGGGTCGATGTCGAGCACGTAGATCAGGCCAAGGTCGAGGATGTTGACGTGGATTTCAGGATCGTAGATCGTGCGCAGCACGGTGACGATATCCTGCCGCAGCTCTTCCTCGGCGTCGTGCGATTCAGCGGGCGCTTGCATGTTCATTCTCCATTTTCATTCGGTCGACACCGACACGGCGCTGTCCTGCGCGGCGCGCTCCTTCAGCGCGGCCTGCAGCGTGTGCCAGGCCAGCGTGGCGCACTTGACCCGCGCCGGGAACTCGCGCACGCCGGCCAGCACTTCCAGCTTGCCCAGCGCCGGGTCCGGCTCGGCGTCATCCTGCGTGACCATCTGGTGGAACTGCTGGAACAGGCGCTCGGCCTCGTCGAGCGTTTTGCCCTTCAGGGCATCGGTCATCAGCGACGCCGACGCCGTCGAGATGGCGCATCCGGCGCCCTCGAAGCTCACATCCTCGATCACGCCGCCGGCCACCTGCAGGTAGACGGTGAGCTGGTCGCCGCACAACCGGTTGTGGCCGTGCGCGACATGGTTGGCACCGGCCAGCGCATGGAAGTTGCGCGGCTTTTTGTAGTGGTCGAAGATCACTTCCTGGTAGAGATCGCGCAAGTCGCTCATCGCTGAAACATCTCCTGTACCCGAACCAGCGCCGCCGCCAGCGCATCGACTTCGGCGCGCGTGTTGTACAGCGCGAACGAGGCGCGCGCGGTGCCGGCGATGCCGAAGCGCTGCATCACCGGCATGGCGCAGTGATGGCCGGCGCGGATCGCCACGCCGTCATGGTCGAGGATGGTGCCGATGTCGTGCGGGTGCACGCCGTCCAGCGTGAAGGAAAGGATGCTGGCCTTTTCGCGCGCGGTGCCGACGATTTTCAGCCCGGCAATCGCGCGCACTTGCGCAGTGGCGTACTTCAGCAAGGCCCGCTCATGCGCGGCGATGGCGTCGAGGCCCAGCGCCGCCACGTAGTCGAGCGCCTCGCCCAGCGCGATGGCGCCGGCAATGTTGGGCGTGCCGGCCTCGAACTTGTAGGGCAGCTCGTTGTACTCGGTCTGGCCGAAGGTGACCGAGCGTATCATGTCGCCGCCGACCTGGTAGGGCGGCATCGCTTCGAGCAGCGCCGCCTTCCCGTACAGCACGCCGATGCCGGTCGGGCCGTAGATCTTGTGCCCGGAAAACGCATAGAAATCGACGTCAAGCGCGCGCACGTCCACGCCCAGGTGCGCGATCGCCTGCGCGCCGTCGAGCAGCACAGGAACCTTGTGCGCATGCGCGATCTCGATAATGCGCTCGACCGGCGTGATGGTGCCCAGCGCGTTGGACAGGTGGGTGACGGCGACAAGCCGGGTTCCCGGCCCGATCAGCCGCTCGAACATGTCGAGGTCGAGCTCGCCGGCGTCGTTGATCGGCGCCACCCGCAGCTCCGCGCCTGTCTGCGCACACGCCATCTGCCACGGCACGATGTTGGAATGGTGTTCCATCGCGCTGATGAGCACGTTGTCGTCCGGCCCCAGGCGCACCCGTGCATGGCTTTGCGCGACCAGGTTGATGGCCTCAGTGGTGCCGCGCACGAACACGATTTCCTGCGCCGACGCGGCGTTGATGAAGCGCCGCACCTTCTCGCGCGCCGCCTCGTAGCGGTCGGTGGCGCGCTGGCTCAACGCGTGCACGCCCCGGTGCACATTGGCGTTATCGTGGCGGTAGAACGCCGCCTCGGCCTCGATCACGGCCTGCGGCTTGTGGGTGGTGGCCGCATTGTCGAGATATACCAGCGGCTTGCCGTGCACGCTCTCGCGCAACACCGGAAAGTCGGCGCGCCAGCGCGCGACGGCGTCGTCCTGGGACAATCGCAGCACTTCCGATTCCATTTTCATCACAGTCCTCCGATTCGTTCTTGCTGAGGCAGCCGCGCCAGCAGCAATTGTTCGAGCCGCGCGCGCAGCGAGGCGACCCGGATGCGCTCGATGACGTCATGGGCGAACGCATGCACCAGCAGGCTTCTCGCCGCCGCCTCGGCGATGCCGCGCGAGCGCAGGTAAAACAGCTGCGTCTCGTCGAGCTGGCCGACCGTGGCGCCATGGTTGCACTTGACGTCGTCGGCGAAGATTTCCAGCTGCGGCTTGGTGTCGACCTCGGCCTCGCGCGAGAGCAGCAGGTTGTGGTTGGCCTGGTAGGCATTGGTCTTTTGCGCGCCCGGGTGCACGATCACCTTGCCGTTGAAGACCGCGTGCGCGTGCCCGTCGAGCACGCCGCGATAGTGCTCGCTGCTGGTGCCGTTGGGCTGGCGGTGGTCGATGCGGGTGTGGGTGTCGACATGCTGGCTGCCGCCCACCAGGTACAGTCCGTTGAGCGTGGCCTCGCAGCCGGCGGCATCGAACACGGTGCTGATGTCGTTGCGCGTCAGCGCGCCGCCCAGCGTGAATGCGTGCGAGGCGATGCGGCTGTCGCGCTGCTGGCGCGCATGGATGCCGGCGATGTGAAACGCCTCGGCGCCGTCCTGCTGCAGCTTGTGGTGCTCGACGGCGGCGCCGGGCGCGGCGAAGATGCGCGTGACGACGTTATTGAAGTAACACGCGCCGTCGGCGCCGACAAAATGTTCGATCACGGTCGCCTGCGCGCCTTCTTCGGCCACGATGAAGTTGCGCAGGTGGTGCGCGGCGCCTTCCTCGGTGGCGATGAACAGCAGGTGCAGCGGCGCTTCCAGCACGGTGCCGCGCGCCAGGCGCAGCCATGCGCCGTCGGCCATGAAGGCGGCGTTCAGGGCGTCGAACGCGGCCTGCGGCTCGCCATGGTTGTCGCCTGCGAGGTAGGGCTGCAGCGCTTCCGGGTCGGCGTCGAGCATGTGCGCGACGCTGTGCAACTGCGCCCCGGCCGGCAGCTTCCCCGGCGCCGACAGCGCCGGCAGGTAGCGGCCGTTGTGAAAGACCAGCAGGTGGCTGCCGTCCTGCGGCAGCGCCAGGCAGGACAGGATCGCGGCGGCGGCCTGCGTGTCGTCGGCCGAGGCGTCCCCGCAGGTCGCCGTGAACGGCTGCTGCTGCAACGCAGCCACGCTGGTGTATTTCCAGTCCTCGTCGTGCCGGGTCGGAAAGCCGCGCTGCGCAAACAGGTCGAGCGCAGCGGCGCGCTGGCGCACCAGCCACGGCAGATGGCTGCCGGGCAGCGCGCCGGCCACGCGCAGGTAATCGGACAGGTAGTGATCGCGGGCGTCATTCATCGTCATGCCCCCGCGCGCGCGGCGCGCACCGGTTTGGCTTGCCGCGCCGGCGCCTCGTCGAGCCAGCCGTAGCCGCGCTCTTCCAGCTCCAGCGCCAGTTCCTTGCCTCCGCTCTTGACGATGCGGCCCTTTGACAGCACGTGCACGAAGTCCGGCACCACGTAATCGAGCAGCCGCTGGTAATGCGTCACCATGATCATGGCGCGCTCCGGGCTGCGCAATGCGTTGATGCCCTGAGCGACCAGCTGCAGCGCGTCGATGTCGAGGCCGGAATCGGTTTCGTCCAGGATCGCCAGCTTCGGTTCCAAGAGCGCCATCTGCAGCACTTCGTTGCGCTTTTTCTCGCCGCCGGAAAAGCCTTCGTTGACCGAGCGGTACAGCAGCTCGTCGCGCATCTGCATTTGATTCATCTTTTGCTTGATGAGCTTCAAAAATTCCATCGCGTCGAGCTCCGGCAGCCCGCGATGCGTGCGCACGTTGTTGACCGCTGCCTTGAGCAAATAGACGTTGCTCACGCCGGGAATTTCGACCGGATACTGGAAGGCGAGGAACACGCCTTCTCGCGCGCGCTCCTCGGGCGCCAGCGGCAGCAGGTCGCGCCCCTGGTACAGCACTTCACCGGCGGTGACCTGGTAGTTCTCGCGTCCGGCCAGCACCTGCGCCAGCGTGCTCTTGCCGGAGCCGTTCGGCCCCATGATGGCGTGCACTTCGCCGGGGTTCACGGTGAGATTCAGGCCGCGCAGGATCTCGTTGCCGTCGACCGTTGCGTGAAGATTGGTGATTTTCAACATATCCGTTTTCCCTTGTTAGCCGACGCTGCCTTCCAGGCTCACGCTCAGCAGTTTTTGCGCTTCCACCGCGAATTCCATCGGCAGTTCCTTGAACACTTCCTTGCAAAAGCCGTTGACGATCATCGACACCGCGTCCTCCGCAGACAGCCCGCGCTGGCGGCAGTAGAACAGCTGGTCCTCGCCGATGCGCGAGGTCGACGCCTCGTGCTCGACGCTGGCGGTCGGATTCCTGACCTCGATGTACGGGAAGGTATGCGCGCCGCACAGTTCGCCCAGCAGCAGCGAATCGCACTGGGTGTAGTTGCGCGCGCCGTCGGCGTTCTTCATCACCTTCACCAGCCCGCGATAGGCGTTCTGCCCGTGCCCGGCCGAGATGCCCTTGGAGATGATGGTGCTGCGCGTGTTGCGCCCGAGGTGAATCATCTTGGTGCCGGTGTCGGCTTGCTGGTAGTTGTTGGTCAGCGCCACCGAATAGAACTCGCCGGTCGAGTTGTCGCCGCGTAGCAGGCAGCTCGGATACTTCCAGGTGATGGCCGAGCCGGTCTCGACCTGGGTCCATGAAATATGCGAATTCGCGCCGCGGCAGTCGCCGCGCTTGGTGACGAAGTTGTAGATACCGCCCTGCCCGTTCTTGTCGCCGGGGTACCAGTTCTGCACGGTGGAGTACTTGATCTTCGCGTTGTCCAGTGCCACCAGTTCCACTACCGCCGCATGCAGCTGGTTTTCGTCGCGCATCGGCGCGGTGCAGCCTTCGAGATAGCTGACGTAGGCGCCTTCGTCGGCAATGATCAGGGTGCGCTCGAACTGGCCGGTGTCCTTGGCGTTGATGCGGAAATAGGTGGACAGCTCCATCGGGCAGCGCACGCCGGGCGGGATGTAGCAGAACGAGCCGTCCGAGAACACCGCCGAGTTGAGCGTGGCGAAGAAGTTGTCGGAATACGGCACCACCGAGCCGAGGTATTGCTGCACCAGATCCGGGTGTTCCCGCACCGCTTCCGAGAACGAGCAAAAGATGATGCCGAGCTCGGCCAGCTTGTCCTTGTAGGTGGTGCCGACCGATACGCTGTCGAACACCGCATCGACCGCGACGCCGGCCAGCCGCTCGCGCTCGTGCAGCGGCACGCCGAGTTTTTCGTAGGTGCGCAGCAGCTCCGGGTCGACTTCGTCGAGGCTCTTGGGCCGGTCCTTGAGCGATTTGGGCGCCGAATAATAGATGATGTCCTGGTAGTCGATCTTCGGATAATGGACCGCCGCCCAATCCGGCTCCTTCATTGTCAGCCAGTGGCGGAACGCCTTCAGACGCCATTCCAGCATGAACGCGGGCTCGTTCTTGCGCGCCGAGATCAGGCGGATGGTGTCCTCGCTCAGGCCGCGCGGCACCGTATCGGTTTCCAGATCGGTGACGAAGCCGTGCCGGTATTCGCTACCGATGACATCGTCGATTGCAGTCGTCGCGTTGCTCATGATGTCGTTTCCTGTGTCCTGTTCGTTGCGGGGGCGCGCTTGCGGCTGAGCGCGCTGGCGTCGACCGTCTGCGGCACCGGCGCGATCATCTGGTCGAGCGTGATCTCGCGCAGCACGCCGAGCACGGCGCGGTTGATGCGCTGCCAGTTGGCGCGCACCGCGCACGCCGCCTCCTGGCTGCACAAGCCGGGCGTGACACTGCATTCGGTCATGCCGATCGGCCCGTCCATGGCATCGATGATGTCGGCCAGCGTGATCTGTTCGGCCGGCCGCGCCAGCAGATAGCCGCCGTGCGCGCCGCGCAGCGAGGCCACCAGGCCGCCGCGCCCCAGGATCTTGAGGATCTTGCTGACGGTAGGCACCGGCACATGAATCGTGGCGGCGATCTCCGCGGCGCTGCGGCTGCGCTCCGGCTCGCGGATCATCGCGGTCAGCACCACCGTGCCGTAGTCAGCCATCTTGCTCAGTCTTAGCATCGTCGTTGCGGGTAATTTTTAAACAGTACCAATTTAGTCCTATTAAAAGGATTTTGCAAGCCCCGTGGCAATGCGGCGTGCCTTTGAACTTCTCCGATATAAAAAAGTCATCCACCTGCGGAACAGGCCGATCGGCGCCGGTTCCGGCAGTCCTTCTTATACGGCGGACAACATGAAAGCCTCGCGGCCGACGTTCTTCAACCTGACGCAGATCCAGCTGCCGGTCGGCGCCTGCACCTCGATCGCACACCGCATCAGCGGCATGCTGCTGGCGGTTGGCACGCCGTTCGGCATCTACCTGCTGGACCTGTCGCTGCGCGGGCCGCAGGGCTATGCGCGGGCGGGCGCGCTGCTCGACCGCACGGCGATCAAGATCCTGCTGCTCCTGTTCATCTGGGCGCTGGCGCACCACCTGCTGGCGGGACTGCGCCACCTGCTCACCGACATCGACATCGGTTCCGAGCTGCGCCCGGCGCGCGCCAGCGCCTGGGCCGTCAACTGCGGCGCGGCCGTCATCGCGCTCCTGGGTATCGGAGCGCTGTTTTGAAAAAGGCGCTGTCCGGACTGCGCGCCTGGCTAGTGCAGCGCGTCACCGCCGTCTACATGCTGCTGTTTTGCGTCGCCGCGCTGCTGCGCCTGGCTCTGGGGCGGCCGCACTCCTACGATGAATGGCGCGGCTGGCTGGCCGCGCCGCTGACGCGCATCGCGACCGCGCTGTTCTTCGCCGCGTTGCTGCTGCATGCCTGGGTGGGGTTGCGCGACGTGATGATGGACTACGTGCAGCCGCTCGCGCTGCGCGTGGCGCTGCTGGCACTGCTGGCGTTCGCACTCGGCGGCATGGCGCTGTGGGTGGCCCGCATCCTGCTGCTGGCGTCGGCCTGACGGCGGCTTGAACGAGACGGAGCGCGCATGAAATTTTCCATTTACCGCTACGATCCGGACGCCGATGCGCGCCCCTACATGCAGGATTACGATATCGCGCTGGCGCCGACCGACCACATGCTGCTCGATGCGATCCTGCACATCAAGATGCTGGACGATTCGCTCAGCATCCGGCGCTCCTGCCGCGAAGGCGTGTGCGGCTCCGACGCGATCAACATCAACGGCCGCAACGGCCTGGCCTGCATCACGCCGGTCAGGGGCCTGAAGGAACCGGTCGAATTGCGGCCGCTGCCGAGCTTTCCAGTGATCCGCGACTTGGTGGTCGACATGACGCAGTTTTTCAGGCAGTACCATTCGGTCAAGCCGTTCCTGATCAACCACGACACGCCGCCCGAGAAGGAGAGATTGCAATCGCCGCAGCAGCGCGACGAACTCGATGGACTGTACGAGTGCATCCTGTGCGCCTGCTGCTCCAGCCAGTGCCCGTCGTTCTGGTGGAACCCGGACAAGTTCGTGGGGCCGGCCGGGCTGCTGCAGGCGTGCCGCTTCATTTCCGACAGCCGCGACCAGGCCACGCAGGAGCGGCTCGACGACCTGAACGACGCCTACCGGCTGTTTCGCTGCCGCACCATCATGAATTGCTCCGAGGTCTGCCCGAAGGGGTTGCGGCCGTCGCGCGCCATCGAGAAAATCCGGCTGCGCATGGTCAGGGAGTCATTCTGACTGCGACGCCTAGCTCATGAATTCCTTGCCGTGGATCGCCGACAGGATCGCCTCAACGGCCGGATGCTTGATCTTGCGCTCGTTCGAAATCGCGTAGAACTGTTCGCGCACCTGGGCCAGTTCGCCCACCGGCACCGCGCCGAACTGCTCGCGTACATCCTTGGCCAGCGCCGACGGCGCGGGGAACAGGCCGGCGCCGTTGCGTCCGAAGGTGTTCAGCAGCGCATTGTCATCGAACTCGCCGACCACGTCCGGGCGCACGTCATGATTCTCGAACCAATGATCGAGGCGGCCGCGGATGGCGTTACCGCGCGTGGGCAGCAGCAGCGGCGCGCCATTCAGGCTGGCCGGGAACTTCGGGCGGTAGCGCTTGGCGAGTTCTGGCAGGGCGAACAGCGAGATTTCACTTTCCCCAAGTAAATGACTAAACACGCGCAAGGTCGTGCCGGACGGCACCGGCCGGTCGGTCAGCACGACGTCGAGCTTGTGGACCGACAAATTGCCGAGCAGCGATTCGAAATCGTCTTCGTAGCAGACCAGCTTGATCTTTTGCGGCAGTTTCAATGCCGCATCCAGCAGGCGCGACGCGATCAGTTTCGGCAGGGAATCGGAAATCCCCACCGCCAGCCGCATCGTGCGGCCGACATCGGTTTCGGCCAGCACTTCCTGCATCTGCTCGCCGAGCAGGAAAATCTGGTCCGCGTAGCCGAGCGCCACGCGCCCGGCCTCGGTCAGCACCAGGCGGCGCCCCTGCGGCGCCAGCAGCGCCTTGCCGATCGCCTGTTCCAGAAGGGCAAGTTGCGCGCTGATGGTCTGGACCGCGACATCGAGCCGCTCGGCGGCGCGCGTCACGCTTCCTTCCTTGGCGACGACCCAGAAATAGTAGAGATGGCGGTAGTTCAGCGCGGCATTCTTCATACTTCGGTTTTTACGAAATAAAACTTCTATTATCTTCGCTTTTTTATGCGATGCAAGCGTTATAACATGACGCCTGTCGATGTTGATGGGAGCGTCCGATGTAGTTGCGCATCGCCTGCCAAGCCTATTGCCTGACTGTTTGTATTTTTCCGAAAGGGATGAATCATGAATGACCGCTACACTTCGCTGCGCGCCGGTTCGCTGCGCAGCCGCTCGGCCACCACGGTGATCGATGCTTCCGCGCACCGTGTGCTGCGCAATACCTACATGCTGCTGTCGCTCACGCTGGCCTTTTCCGCCGTGACCGCCGGCGCGTCCGCCGCACTCGGCCTGCCGCGCCCTGGCATGCTGATCACGCTGGCCGGCTATTTCGGCCTGCTGTTTTTGGTCAACAAGTTCCGAGACCAGGGACTGGGCGTGGCCTTCGTGTTCGCGCTGACCGGCTTCATGGGTTACACGCTGGGGCCGATCATCAGCCATTACCTGCACATGCCCAACGGCGCGCAGATCGTGATGACCGCCATGGGCGGCACCGCCGCGATCTTCCTCGGCCTGTCGGCGTATGCACTGGTGTCCAAGCGCGATTTCACGTTCATGGGCGGCTTCTTGTTCGTCGGCGTGCTGGTCGCCTTCCTGGCGGGGCTCGCGGCCATCCTGTTCCAGATCCCGGCGCTGTCGCTGGCCGTGTCCGCGATCTTCGTGCTGCTCATGTCCGGCATGATCCTGTTTGAAACCAGCAATATCGTGCGCGGCGGCGAAACCAACTACGTGATGGCAACGGTGAGCCTGTACGTGACGATCTTCAACCTGTTCACCAGCCTGCTGCAACTGCTGGGTTTCGCGAACAACGAATAACCCTGCTTGTCTCACTTTAAGGGCGTCTTCATCGGCGCCCTTTTTTTTATCAACGAAAAAACTACCATGCTCGAACTGCTGCTCGACCCGCAAGCCTGGATCGCCCTGCTCACCCTGACCGCGCTGGAACTGGTGCTGGGCATCGACAACATCATCTTCATTTCGATCCTGGTCGCCAAGCTGCCGCGCGCGCAGCAGGAGCTGGCGCGCCGGCTCGGCCTGTTCCTGGCGATGTTCATGCGCATCGCCCTGCTGCTGGTGCTGTCGTGGATCGTCGGCCTGACCGCGCCGCTGTTTTCCATCGGCCAATGGGAATTCTCCGGGCGCGACCTGGTGCTGGTGGGCGGCGGCCTGTTCCTGCTATGGAAGAGCGTGGGCGAAATCCACGACACCTTCGAAGGCGCGGAAGGCGCGGTGACCGCCGCCAAGAAGCTCAGCTTCGCCTCGGCCATCATGCAGATCATGCTGATCGACCTGGTGTTCTCGCTCGACTCCATCATCACCGCCGTCGGCATGGTCGACCAGCTGCCGGTGATGATCGCCGCCGTGATCATGTCGGTCGGCCTGATGATGTTCTTCGCGCGCCCGATCGGCCATTTCGTGTCGGAACACCCGACCATCAAGATGCTGGCCCTGTCCTTCCTGGTGGTGGTCGCGGTCGTGCTGATCGCCGAAGGCTTCGGCAACCACGTGCCGAAGGGATACATCTACAGCGCGATGGCATTTTCGGTGGTGGTGGAAATGCTCAATATCCGCCTGCGCAAGCGCACCCGGACCACCCATGCGGCGCAGCCGGAGCATGCGCCTCAGGAAGAGCATTGATCACCCCTGAAGTTTCCGCCGCGATCTGCTAATCTCGGGCATTCCGGCACGCGCCGCATGGGCGGCGCGTGCGCCTGCCTGTGAAGCAATGATCAATCCGCTGCGCGAATACCGCTCTTTCCGCCACTTCTTCCTCAGTCGCATCGCGACCACCATGGCCAACCAGATGATGATGGTCGTCATCGGCTGGCAAATGTACGATCTCACCCACAGTGCCTACGATCTCGGCATGGTCGGCCTGGCGCAGTTCCTGCCGTCGCTGGCATTGACGCTGGTGGTCGGCCAGGTAGCCGACCGCTTCGACCGGCGCCGCGTACTCGCCTGGTGCCTGTGCGGCCAGCTGCTGGTCGCGCTGCTGCTGATCGCCGGCACCTGGGGCGGCTGGCTGAACAGGGAGGCAATCCTGGCCGCCGCCGTCGCGCTGGGCGCGGCCAAGGCGTTCCAGATGCCCACGCAGCAATCGCTCGGCCCGCTGCTGGTGCCGGCGCCGGTGCTGCCGCGCGCGATTTCGGTCAGCGCGGCCGGCTCGCAGTTCGCGATCATCGTCGGTCCCGCCGTGGGCGGTTTCCTGTACGTGGCCGGGCCGCAGGCGGTATACGGAACCAGCGCCGCGCTGTTTGCAGCCGCCGTCGGCATGGCGCTGGCGATCCGTCTCGATCATGCGCCGGTCAAGCGCGAGGCGGTCAGCCTGCAAAGCCTGTTTGCCGGCATCGCCTTCATCTGGCGGCGCAAGGAAGTGCTCGGGGCGATTTCGCTCGACCTGTTCGCGGTGCTGCTGGGCGGCGCCACCGCGCTGCTGCCGATTTTCGCGCGCGACATCCTGCACGTAGGCCCGTGGGGACTGGGGCTACTGCGCTCGGCGCCGGCCATCGGCGCGCTGGCCGTGTCGCTCTACCTGGCGCGACATCCGATCCAGCGCCGCGCGGGAAAAATCATGTTCGGCTCGGTCGCGCTGTATGGCGTGGCCACGCTGGCATTCGCCTTGTCCGGCTCGTTCCTGCTGTCGCTGGCCGCGCTGGCCGCCAGCGGCGCCTTCGACATGGTGTCGGTGGTGATCCGCCAGTCGCTGGTGCAGCTCGACACGCCCAACGACATGCGCGGGCGCGTCAGCGCGGTCAACTCGATCTTCATCGGCGCCTCCAACCAGCTCGGCGAATTCGAATCCGGCCTGACCGCCGCCTGGTTCGGCACCGTGCCGTCGGTGATCATCGGCGGCGCCGGCACGCTGCTGGTGGTGGCGGCGTGGATGAAGCTGTTTCCGGCGCTGGTGCATCGCGAGCGGCTGGCCGACTAGCGCTCGCGTCGCGCATCACGCCACGGCCGCCTGCCGGCGCAAGCCGAAGAACTCCAGCTCGGCGAACAGCGCCACCGCCAGCGCCTGGACCACCACGAATGCCTTGCCCGGCAAGGTCGGCGTCACCCAACCCGCCAGCAGCAGCATGGCGCTGTCGAATGCCCACAATGCGTTGCTGATGACGATCACCCATACCAGCATACGCGGCAACTGGGGACGGGTGGCGGTGAAGAGCACCAGTGCGGCAAACGGATACAGCAGCATCCCGGCCTCGCACAGCAGCGCCTGCGGCAAGCCAAGCAGCGGCTGCAGGACATCGGCGCCGAGCGTGAGCAGCAATCCCGTCGCAAGACAGGTGGCGGCATCGGCCAACAGGACGCGGCGCAGGAAATGGGGCGATTGAAGGTTCAACATGGCAGGCTCCTCATGCATCGTCATGCCGCAAGGACATGACATGGTTGAAAAACAGGTATGCAAAACTGCTCTAACATGAGGTCATCTTTGCCGACATGAGGCGGCAAGTCGATTACGCCGCAGGTAATGGAAAGGCATAGCCGCGCTGGATATGATCGGAACATGATGAACAATACCCGCCCCGTTGGAGAGGTCCTGCGCCACTGGCGCCAGCGCCGCCGGCTGAGCCAGCTCGACCTGGCGCTGGATGCCGAGATTTCGACGCGTCACCTGAGTTTCATGGAAACCGGTCGTTCCCTGCCGAGCCGAGAGATGGTGCTGCGGCTGGCGGAGCGGCTCGACATTCCGCTGCGCGAACGCAATACGCTGCTGATGGCCGCCGGTTACGCGCCGCTTTTCCCCGAGCGGAAACTGGACGACCCGGCGCTGCAGGCGGCGCGCAAGGCGATGGAACTGGTGCTGGCCGGGCACGAGCCGTATCCGGCGCTGGCCATCGACCGCCACTGGAACCTGGTGGCGACCAACAAGGCGCTGGCGCCGCTGCTGGCCGGAGTCGATCCGGCGCTGCTGCAGCCGCCGGTCAATGTGCTGAGGCTGAGCCTGCACCCGCAGGGCGTGGCGCCGCGCATCGTCAATTACCGGGAATGGCGCGCCCACCTGTTCGAGCGGCTGCGCCACCAGATCGATGTCTCGGGCGACCCGGTGCTGGAGGACTTGATGCGCGAGCTGAGCGCTTATCCGGCGCCCGCCGGGCTGGCGCCGCAGGCGCAGTGCGAGCACCAGTCGTATGCCGGCGTGGTCGTGCCGTTCCAGTTAATGACGCCCGCGGGCACGCTGTCGTTCATCAGCACCACCACCGTGTTCGGCACGCCGCTCGACGTGACGCTGTCGGAACTGGCGCTGGAGTCGTTCTTCCCGGCCGATGCGCAGACGGCGCAGGCGTTGCGCCTGCATGCCGCGGCGTAGCGGGCGCGCGAAACAGCGCCGCTTATCGTTGCTTACTCGGGCTTGATCGCCACCTTCAGCACGCCATCCCGCTGGTTGGCGAACAGGTCGTAGGCTGCGACGATGTCATCGAGCTTGTAGTGATGCGTGACGAGCACGCCGAGGTCCAGGCGGTTTGATTCCACCACTGCCATCAGCCGCCGCATGCGTTCCTTGCCGCCGGGGCAAAGCGCGGTGTTGATCCTGTGATCGCCCAGGCCCGCCGCAAACGCCGCCACCGGGATGGTCAGGTCTTTCGAGTACACCCCGAGGCTGGACAAGGTCCCGCCCGGCTTCAGCACGCGCAGCGCGGACTCGAACGTCTGCTGCGTGCCCAGCGCCTCGATGGCAGAGTCCGCCCCGCGCCCGCCGGTCAGGCGCATCACCTCGCCGACCACGTCGCAAGTCCTGAAATTGAGGGTGATGTCCGCCCCCATCTTCTTCGCGATTTCCAGGCGATGATCGTTGCCATCCACTCCGATGATGGTGGTCGCCCCGAGCAGGCGCGCGCCCGCCGTGGCGCACAGCCCGATCGGTCCCTGCGCAAAGACCACGACCGTGTCGCCGATCTTGATATTGGCGTTTTCCGCGCCCTTGAAGCCGGTGGACATGATATCCGGGCACATGAGCACTTGTTCGTCCGTCAGCCCATCCGGAATCGGGGCGAGATTTGCCTGCGCATCCGGCACGAGCACGTATTCGGCCTGCGTACCGTCGATCATGTTGCCAAAGCGCCAGCCCGCGGTCGCCTTGTAGCCATGGCAGCCGCAGCGCCCGCTCGGGATCAGGTAGCTGCCATCCTGCGATGGGGCGCCGTCCTGGGCGGCGTAGGAATTGAAATTCGGGCAGATCGCACCCGCGATGACGCGCTGGCCTTCCCGGTAGCCGGAGACCGCGCTGCCGAGCTTCTCGATCACGCCGACCGGTTCGTGACCGACGGTCAGTCCCCTGGCAACCGGGTACTCTCCCTTGAGGATATGGACATCGGTGCCGCAAATCGTCGTGGTCGTGATGCGCACCAGTGCATCGTTCGGCCCCACGTCCGGAATCGGCTTATCGGTCAGTTCGATGCGGCCGGGTTCGACGAACACGGCTGCTTTCATCATTTTCGCTGCCACGGCATTTCCTTTCCCAAGGTAAGAACGGAGCGTCCAAAGTCCTTCGGAAATACTGTGCGCCGCATTCGCGCCAGGCACAACGGTCGCGTGCCTTTACGTTAATGCGGGTCAAGCAGCCCGCGATTCTTGAAGGCAGATCGCGAATTTAGCCAGAAGATCCGGGGTCCAGCGAGTCAATGTAACCCAGCACCTCGTCCGCGCGCCCGTCTGCCACCAGCTGTGCCGCAGTCTTGCCATCGAATGCGCTCAATGGCTCGGTCATCCATGCGCTGGCGGCGTCATCGCTGCCAGCGGCTGCCCGCACCCTGTGCATGATCGTGTAATAAGCCTGCGCCTTGCGCGACTGCTCTTGAAAGCGCGCACGGAGCGCATCCAGTCCCTGAAGAGAAGGGTGTCCGTCTTTGGTCATGATTTACCTTGGTTAAAGCGGAAGGGCGAAGTTCAGTCGCCCGCGCCGGACTGGCCCTTGACCCAGAAAACGATGACCGAGGTCTTTTCCACAAAACGCTCGGCGTGTTCCGTGTTGGCGGGAATGGTGCACCATTCTCCCGGCCGCACCGCCCGCTCCGCGCCATCCAGCGTCAGATACAAGGTTCCTTCGGTCACCGTAACGTAATTGGTGGTGGGATGCGTGTGCGGCTGGGTACTGACGCCCTCGCGCGTGGCGACAGTCACGTCGCCGGCCTCGCTGCTGAGTTTGCCCAGGCCAAGCAGGGCCGCCGGAATATGCGCCATAGAGAAACCTTTGAAAGAAAGCACCAAGTATAGCAACGCGAGCGGCCATTCCCTTGGAGCGAACTGCCAGCTGGCTCAGCAACATGTAACAGTTCATCACAAGCGCTAAACTTCACTATTCGTTGTCTGTCCAACAAGATCGATAAGGCGATGCCTACAGACATCGCGTATCGTCTTCAGGAAGGACTGGCAATGGCTGCGATTGCACAATCGGATCGGGAATGCAGGAACGCCCTGCTGGCGCTGTTGCCCGACGAGGACTATGAGAAGCTGGCGCCGCACTTGCAGCGGGTTCCGACGCCGTTCAACACTGTACTGTTCGAGCGCGACAAGCCGATCGATTATGTGTATTTCCCCTGCAGTGGCGCCCATTCGGTGCTGGCGGTGATGCAGGACGGCGCCATGGTGGAAGTCGGCACGGTGGGCAACGAGGGCTTGTCGACGGTGGAAATCCTGATCGGCGGCGAGGTGGCGACCGAGAGAGTCGTATGCCAGGTTCCCGGCGAAAGCCTGCGCATGCCGGCGGCGCGCTTCCGCGAAGCCATAGCCGGGGATACGGCGCTGCGCCGCGTGGCGCTGCGCTACCTGCAAGCTTACCTCAGCCAGGTGTCGCAGTCGGTGGCTTGCAACCGGCTGCATTCGATCGAGGAACGCTTCGCGCGCTGGCTGCTGATGAGCCATGATCGCTCTCCCGGGTACGACGTCCAGCTCACGCAGGAATACCTCGCCATCATGCTCGGGGTACACCGGCCCAGCGTGAGCCTGGTGGCGCGGACCTTCCAGCAGGCCGGCATCATCAAGTACAGCCGGGGCACGATCACCGTGCTCGACCGTCCGGCACTGGAAGACGCCTGCTGCGAATGCTATTTCGTGGTGCGCAAGCAGTTCGAGCGCACGCTCGGCATATCGTCTTCCTGAGGTCTTCCTGATTCCTGATGCAGCGGCGCGCCTTTCTCCCTCGTATGTCCGGAATCGTACAGAACAAGCTCTTCCCAAATGCGAGAATGCCGCGCATTTCCACAAGAGCCGATTCCATGAACAATACGCCGAAAGACGGACCGCTCCCGTCGCTGAACTTCCTGGCCGGGGAACATTCCGGTCCGGAATGGCAGGAGCCGATGGACGTCGACGCGGGACGTCTGCTCGATCGCCTGCTTACCAGGCTGCAGTTGGCGGACGATGCCGCGCTGGCGCAACGGCTGCAGGTGACGCCGCCCATCATCAAGATGATCCGGGAAGAAAAGCTGGCGGTCAGTCCGCTGGTGATGCTGCGCTGGGCGCATGTCACCACGGGGATCGCATTCGAT
The DNA here is from genome assembly GCF_007874125.1 of Noviherbaspirillum sp. UKPF54. Classification (NCBI taxonomy): domain Bacteria; kingdom Pseudomonadati; phylum Pseudomonadota; class Betaproteobacteria; order Burkholderiales; family Oxalobacteraceae; genus Noviherbaspirillum; species Noviherbaspirillum sp. UKPF54. Next base: position 3,649,095 of record NZ_CP040128.1, read on the forward strand.
GAATTGCGCGCGCTGGCGCAAGGCGGGAAAGACGGCGCCTGAGGCGCCGCGCAACCGACCTCAACCGGCGCCGACCGCCGCTACGGTATCGCAGAACACGACACGCGGCGGCATCGCCAGCAAATGCTCGAAGCGCTTGAGCGCCTGCCGGACCTGCGCCGACGCCAGGTGCAGATCGCACGCGGCCCAGTCCCGATACAGCTCGTACAGCACGAAAGCGGTGGCGCTTTGCTGCTGCCGGTGCACCGCGTAGGCCAGCGTGCCGGGTTCGCCGCGCGCAGCTTCCACCAGCCCCTTCAATATGCCTTCCACTTCTTGTACCGCGGACGGCGCGGCGTTCAGTTCTGCAAGCAGCAGCAACATGGCTTCTCCTTTTCGTTGGCGGGAGCAGCCATGTTCCGCTAGGCGCGCCAGGGCGTATTGTAAAAATGCGTCCTGGCGCGGGCTTCCTCGAAATGGCGCTGCGGCGTCGACTGCGCCAGTTCCCGGAAGTCACGGATGAAATGCGCCTGGTCGTAGTAGCCGTGCGCCAGCGCCGCATCGAGATAGCGCATGCCGGGCGCGAGCATCACCGCCCGCGCCGTCTTCTGGAAACGGGCGAGGCGCCGCACTTCGGCCGGCGTCTGCCCGGTTGCCAGCTTGAAGCGGCGCTCCAGCTGGCGCCTGCCGATGCCCAGGCGCAGGGCAAGGCGCTCAATTGGCAGCGCCGCGCATTCGCGGTAAATATCCGCCACTGCCTGTTCAACCAGGGCATCGCCCACGCCGCTGCGCAGGCGCGCCAGCAGGAAGGACTGGATCAGGGCGGCCTTGCCGGCAAACGAAGCGATGCCGGCAACGCGCCCGGCCAGCTCCTTTGCGGCGGCGCCCCACAGTTCGTCCAGTGGACATGCCTGGTCGATCAGCTCATGCGGCGGAATGCGCGTGAACCGTGGCAGCATGCCGGCGCGAAAGCGAACGGCGACAAAACCGACCTGGTCGGACGGCTGCAGCGCGATCGGCGCACGGCGCACGCACAGCAGATGGGCCGGCGGCAGGAAATCCATGCCAGCCTGCGCGCTGTTGCGGCAAAACGGCATGCGATAGTGAAAGTAAACCTCGGCTCCGGTGCCCGGCAGCAGGGTCGGCAGCGCAACGCGCTGTTTCTTGGCGCTCTCCCAGCCCCAGATACGGTCGATGTAAGGGCGCAGGGCGGCATGCGGCAAGAACTGGAAAGTGCTCACGCCTGTCTGTCCGCCGGTTGTCATGCTGCATCCGCCTCAGTGCGGCGACGCCAGCTTGAGCCCGACGATGCCGGCGACGATCAGCGCGACGCTGATCAGGCGCGCGGTAGCGGCGGATTCGCCGAACAGGACGATACCGAGTATCACGGTGCCTACCGCTCCCACGCCGACCCAGACCGCGTAGGCCGTGCCGACGGGCAGCGATTTCATCGCGATGCCCAGCAGCCCGACGCTGGCGAGCATGGCTAAAGCGGTGCCGATGCTCGGCCACAGGCGGGTGAAACCCTCGGAGTATTTCAAGCCGATGGCCCAGCCGACTTCGAGCAGGCCGGCGAGAATCAATAGTATCCAGTGCATGAATGTCTCGATCAGGATGGCGTCAAACCCGCTCCCACTCCTCGATCCCGCCCGGAACGACTGTAAACAGCGGATGCGGCCGCGGACGCGCGATGGCCTTGTGCGTGTCGTAGACGGCCGGCGAGCGTGCCGCGAGCTTGCGCAGCAGGTGTTCCCATTCATAGTCGAGCTGCCCCTGGCGCACCGGTACCGGCGACAGAACGCCGGACTGGACCACTTTCGACGCATCGAAGCGGTAACCGCGCCGGGTCGCTTCCGCCACCACCGCGCTCAGGTAGCAGCCGATGGCGAGCACCGGATCGGGCTGCGCGCGAAACCGCGCCAGCTGCGGATGGGCACGATAGCCGCGCGTCTGCCCCAGCAGCACCTTTTGCGCCAGCAAGCCTTCACGCCACAGTGCCACCAGCCCCATCGGGTCCAGGTAGCCGGGATCGATCGACCAAAGACGCAAGACATGCCTCCGCGAAAAAAAGCGCCTGCCGTGCCGTGCGGCGCGACAAGTCATGAATGGGAATGGTGACGCCTGCCATGATATCGGGTTGCCGCCAGTCTTGCTCGCGCTGCTCGCCGGCATACAAGGACTCAGGCCCGGATCACGCCTTGGAGAGCGGCCAGGAGCCAGGCCAGCAGCGCGGCGCACGTGGCCAGCCGCAGGCGGACGAATTGCCTCTGCTGCAAGCGTTGCCGCGCACGGAGCTGCCGCAGGAACGCGCCATGATGGCAGGCCGCATGCCGCCTGCTCTGCCGCTCGCTGAGTGTGACCAGCCACTCGTTCCTGGGATCCATTGCTTCCTCGCTGAAAGAAGCGTTAATTTGCCTGTCGCGGCGAGGCGGGAATTGAGATTCGACAAGGCGGCTGCGCGGGGGGCGTCATCCAGATCAAGGCTAGGCCGCCAACAGGCCGTCGATTTCGGCGCTGGGCAGCGGCACGCTGCACAGGAAACCCTGCAGCTGGTCGCAATTGAGCAGCTTCAGCAGTTTTTCCTGTTCCCTGTCGTCGACACCCTCGGCGATCACTTGCAGCTGCAGCGAATGCGCCAGCGAAATGACGGAGCTGACGATGGCCAGTCCGGACGCGCTTTGATTCATGCCGAGCACGAAGGAGCGGTCGATCTTGAGCAAGTCGATCGGCAGCCGGGTCAGGTAGCTGAGCGAGGAGTAGCCGGTACCGAAGTCGTCCATCGCGATCTTCATCCCCATTTCCTTGGCCGCCTGCAGCTTGGGGATGTTTTGGTCGATATCCTCCATCATGATGCTTTCCGTGATTTCCAGGTCGAGGACATGAGCGCCGTCCGGGATCTTGTCGCGGATGCGCTGGAGCGCGTTGACGAAGTTGCGGTGCCTCAACTGGATCACCGACACATTGATCGCGATCGGCGGCGGCTTCAGCCCCATCCCGGCCCAGCGCAGGTAGTCGGAAACCGCCTTTTCCATGATCCACTGCCCGACCTGCAGGATCATGCCGGTTTCCTCCAGGATCGGGATGAACGCCGTCGGCAGCACCAGTCCCGACTCCGGTTCGTTCCAGCGCAAGAGCGACTCCAGGCCCACGATCCTGCCCGTGGCGGTATGGATCTTGGGCTGGTAGTACAGCGTGAATTCCTCGCGTTCCAGCGCGCGGTACAGGCGGTTCTCCAGGGTCAGCCGCCGGGCCACGCTGGCGTTCATCTCGGGCCGGTAGAACAGGTAAGCCTCGTCGCTGCGCTTGGCCTTCCTGAGCGCGACTTCGGCGTTCTTGTAGAGAAGGTCGCGCTCGGCGCCGTCGCCGGGGAACATCGCAATGCCGGCCTTGACCGAGACATACAGTTCGTTGTCGCCGATCTGGAAGGCGCTGTCGAAGCATTCGTGCACCAGCTTTTCCAGCAGGTGGGCGGCATCGGCCGCGCCGACATTGGCCAGCAGCAACGCGAAGCGGTCGCCGCCGATATGCGCCAGCGTATCGTGCGCCGAGACCTGGTGCTTCAGGCGCGACGCCGCTTCCCGCAGCACCGCGTCGCCGACATGACGCCCGTAGCTGTCGTTGATGTTGGAAAAGCGCTCGCAATCGAGGACGATGACCGCCATGCGCTGCTGTTCGCGACGCGCCGATTCGACATGCAGCTGCAAGCGGTCGAAAAACAATGCGCGGTTGGGAAGATCGGTCAGCGAGTCGTAATACGCGAGGTAGTTGCTGCGCTCTTCCTTGGCCAGGTGATCGAGCGCATACGAAATGTCTTCCGCCATTTCGTACAGCAGCTTCATTTCGTCACGATCGAAGAAGTGGGCTTCGGCGGCGTAGATGGACAACACGCCGGCCGTCTTGTCCAGCGCCGACAGCGGGAACACCACCAGCGAGCGGTAGCCGCGCCGCAGGTGCTCCTCCTTGCGCGCGATGCGCCGGTCGGAGGCGATGTCGTTGCAGACGATCGCCTTGCCGCCCTTGAGCGCGCGCTCCAGCAGCGCCGGCTCCTCGATCATGCCGGCGCTGTTCCTGCCGCCGTCCCCGGCCGTCGTCACGTTCAGCTGGCCGGCCGCCCCCAGCCCGATCCAGGCCATGTTGAACTTGCCGTATTCGACCAGGATGCGGCACACCTCGCGCACCAGCGCGCCACGCTCGCCGATGCGCACGATGGCGGCATTGATGGCGCTCATGATTTCGCGGATGCGGGTCAGGCGGGCGATTTTCCTTTCCTGGTTCTTGCGCTCGGTGATCACCTCGGTGAAGATGATGATGCCGCCGATTTCCTGTCGCTCGTCATACCAGGGATGGGCTTCCCAGCGCACGTAGTCGACCGTGCCGTCGGCACGCACGAACATGTCGTCTTCGCTCTTTTCGGTGGCTCCCGCCAGGCAGCGCCGGTAGACGTCGCGCCAGCGCTGCGGCGTTTCGGGGAACACGTCGTAATGGGACAAGCCGATCAGGTCGCGCTCTTCCAGCCGGTAGTCGGTCAGCCAGCGCGGACTGTACAGCACGTAGCACAATCCCTTGTCGAGCATCGCGACGGCAGCCGGATTGTGCTTGATGAAAAGGCGCATGCGTTCCTCGCTGCGCCGCAACGCCTCGCTTTTCTGTCCCAGCGCGGTATTGAGCGTGCGCAGCTGCGCGATGGTTTCCGCATAGCCGCGGTACATCATGTCGAAGGGCGCCAGCACCTGGCCGAAGAACTCGGCCCCCTTGGCGATGACGACGGCTGCTTCCTTGCCGGGCTGCGGCCGTATCTCGATGTCGGCGGCCAGCATGGCCGACTGGTGGATCTCGCTCAGGTCCAGGATGCTCAACTGCTCGGCCGCACCGCGTCGCCCCAGGTCATAGGCATGCAGCAGCGCGTCTTCGTCGGGCAAGCCCCTCAGGTAGTCGAGCAGCGCCACACGGTAGGCCTGACGAAAGCCGCCCTGCCCGACCGGCATTTCCGCTTCCTTGTGCACGAACCTGAGCGTCCGGGGCTCGGCTGGTTCGCGCGGCGTCAGCCTTCCACGCTGGCCGGCATCATTTCGCCGCTTGTCCATCGCCCCCCCAGCAGCAACGCATCATCCGTGCTTCTGTTGTGTTCCATAAAAATTCGATGCACCAACTCATGTGGATGTTCCGTAAATCGGATGTCGCGTATGAACGCGCTGTATATGCCATCCGTGGCAAAAAAAAGCAGGTCGCCGCAATGCAATGGCAGGGTGGTCGGCAACAGGTTCGGCAGCCGGTCGCCGACGATGCCACCGCGCAACAACAAGCTGGAGCGCCTGCCGGAGGCGGATAGCAGCATGCCTTCGACATTGCCAATGCCCAGCCAGGTCATGCTATTGGTTGCCGCATGGCATGATGCAATGCTCATGACCGCGCCACGCATACGCCTTAACGCGTGATGACAACGCTGCGCCAGGGCCGTCACCGGCTCGCCCGCATGCGCCGCCAGCACGGCAGTCGCGGTGCGGGCGGCAACAGCGGCCTCGGCACCATGGCCGAGGCCATCCACCACGGCAATGAGCACGCCGTCAGGAAACGGCGCCACCAGGAATTGGTCGCCTGATTCGGATTGTCCCGGCATCGGGCGCGTGACGACCCAGTAGTCGAGCAACGGCGTGGAGCCGGATGTCATCTATCGTTCCCATTTCTTCATGGTGATGGTGGTTCCCTTTCCGACTTCCGATTCGATTTCGAATTCATCCATGAGCCGCTTGGCGCCGGGCAAACCGATGCCAAGGCCGCGCGACGTGGTATAGCCGTCCTGCATCGCCAGCGACAGGTCGGCGATGCCGGGGCCGCCATCCTCAGCGATCACCAGCAGTCCGCGCCGGTTTCCCTTCTGGATAAGGCGTAATTCCATCCAGCCATCCTTGGCATACAGCACGGTGTTGCGGGCGATTTCGGAAATCGCAGTGGCGATAATGGTCAGTTCGCTGGTCGAAAAACGCAGCGACGACGCCAGTTCCTTGCCGTGCTGCCGTGCCTTGAGCACGTCCACGTCGGAACTAAGCGGCATGGCGGCTTCATGGCTGGTGGCCGGCATCATTCTCTCTTGCTCCACGCGATCGCAGGATCGCCAAGCCATCCTCCAGATCCAACGCGATAATCGCATGGTCCAGCGTCAAGCCAAGCTGCACCATCGATATCGCCACTTCCGGCTGAATTCCGGCAATCACCGTTTGCGCGCCGAGCAGCCGGGTCATCTGCGCGATGCTGCGCAGGGTGCGTGCGGCAAACGAATCCATAAGATCCAGCACCGTCACGTCGATCACCACGCCGCGCGACCGGTGCTGCCGTACCTGCGCCACCAGCTGATCGCGCAGCGTCAGCAGTTCGGCGTCGCTTAACTCGCCCTGGATGGATGCGATCAGACAATGCTCCTGTTTCAAGATGGGAACGAGCATGCTTTCCTCACCCGCCCTGTTCGTCCGCCTGATCATCCTTGTCGATTCTGACCATGCGGTAGCCGCTCAGCTGCTCGGCGCGTTCTATCCCGCTCTGCATGTCGCCAACAGTCTCGACGCGCCCGAGGTCGGCGCCGATGGCCACCATGGTCAGGGCGATTTCCGGCGACACGCCTGAAACGATCGCCTTGGCGCCCATCAGGCGCGCCGCCTCCACCGTTTGCACCAGGTGGCTGGCTACGCGCGAATCGACATAGGGCACGCCGGTGATATCCACCAGCACGTACTTGGCGCGGTTGTCGCGTATGGCGCGCAGCAATTGTTCGGTGAGCTGGCTGGCGCGGTAGGAATCGATCAGGCCGACGATCGGCAGGAGCAGAATGCCCGGCCGAAACGGCAGCACCGGCGTCGACAATTCGCGGATCGCTTCCTGCTGGTCGCCGATGGTGCGCTCGCGCGAACTGACATAGGTATCGATCGCCAACCCCATGTCGAAAAAGGTCAGCTTCGTGAGGGACAGGAAGATGTCGAGCGCCCGCCCCGGATCATGCTTGTACGCATCGAATACCCGCCCGGCCACCGCACGCAGATAAAAGTTGTACATCGCCAGATAGGACTTGATCGGCAAGGAAATGCGCTCGTGCGCGGCGCCGATCTTCAGGCGGTTCTCGACATACTCGGAGTCGTAGTTCCCTTTCGTCAGGCGCAGGAAGTATCTCTTTTGCGCATTCTTCACGCGTTCCAGCAATTGCGGATCGCTAAAGAACGAACGGGTTTCATCGAAGGACATCAGGTGCTTGTAAAAGTCCTCGATCACCACGTCGGCATACTGCATCGCCAGTTCGTTGATGCTGGTCAGTCGCGTCTCGTCGGTTTCGTCAAACTGCAGAAACTGCTTGCGGCGACGAATCTCCTGCTCGTCGATTTCATATCCTTGCAGCAAGGAGGCGCGATCCTTGCGTGGGTGAGCTTTTACATCCATTGAGACTGTCTCCGGTAGCAATCGGCGGCTGAATAGGAGTGCGGCAGCCTGATCGCGGTTATTCGCATTTTTGACAACAAGAAATCAAAAGAGTTTTCACAGATCGATTCGCCGCCTCTACGGGCTTGCCTGCAAGCAAAGGTGCAACCGCATTCAGTCTTGCAGCTACACAAAATTCCGCGCGCAGGAATGCTTGCGCAAACGAGCCCGTTGCCTACTCTACCCAGCGCGAACATGTATTGCTATCCGGGTGATACCTGAGTTTCTCTACGGGAATTTTGTGGCGCCGAAGACAGCGCCGGCCGCTCAGTCCGCGTCGACGACCAGACCGGTGCGCACCGCGAAGCGGATCAGCCCAGCCATGTCGTGAATGCCCAGGCGCTCCATGAGCTGCGCGCGGTGCGTCTCGACCGTCTTCGGGCTGAGATCGAGCTGGCGTGCGATCTGCTTGGTACTGGCGCCATCGGCGATCAGGACCAGGATCTCGCGCTGGCGCGGCGTGAGCATGTCCGGCGACGGATTGCCGCTGCCAGTGCGCTGCATGTAGGCCTCGACGATCTGCTTGGAGATCGGCGGCGACAGATAGATTTCGCCGCGCATCACCGTTTCCAGCGCCAGCGGAAGTTCTCCGGTGGCCGCGTCCTTGAGCAGGTAGCCGGAGGCACCGGCGCGCAGCGCCTGCATCACATGCTCCTCGCTGGAGAACATGGACAGGATGGCGACATGCACCGCGGGAAAATCGGCCTTGATGCGGGCGGTCGCCTCCAGCCCGCCCATGCCTTTCATGCCGATATCCATCAGCACGATATCGGGGACGAGCTGCGCGACGATGTCGAGCGCCTGTGCGCCGGAGCCGGCCTCGCACACCGATTCGACTTGCGGCACCCGCTCGAGCAGGCCACGGATGCCGGCGCGCACCAGCGTATGGTCGTCGACCAGTAGGACGCGCAATGCCATGAGAATCTCCTTTTCAAACTGGCTTTCGGACGTTCTGGTTGTCAGTCGTCCTTGTTGTCGGCGGCAAGCGGGATCTCGGCCCACACCATCGTGCCCTTCCCGGGCTCGGAGCGCACGTCGAAACGCCCGCCCAGGAGCGTGACGCGCTCCTCCATGCCGGACAATCCCATGCACTCGCCACGATCCTGCAACGGCTTGCCGGCAGCCGCGTCGAAGCCGCGCCCGTCGTCGCGCACCTTGACCTGCAGCGCGCCGCGGTAAGCATCCAGCTTGACCGAGACGTGGCGCGCCTCGGCATGGCGCACGACATTGGTCAGCGCTTCCTGGATCACGCGGAAAATCGCAGTTTCCAAGCCTGGCGCCAGCCGCGGCAAAGTATCCGCATGGAAATAAGCTTCGAAGCCCGCTTCGCGCGCCTGCTGGTCCAGGTGCCAGCGCACCGCGGCGACCAGCCCGAGGTCGTCGAGTTGCGGCGGCCGCAGCCCGAGAAACAGCCCCTTCACGCGCGCCAGCGTGTCGTCGCACATGGCCACGCTGTGCCGAATCGGCGCGCGGCATGCCTGCGCAGCGCAGTGATCCAGGGACTCCAGCTTGAGCTTGACCGCGGTCAGCGCCTGGCCGATTTCGTCGTGCAGCTCGCGCGCGATGTGGCGCCGCTCATTTTCCTGCACATCGAGCATGCGCTCGGACAGGCGGTGCAGGCGGCTGTTGGCTTCCTTCAGGCGCGCCAGCGTGAGGTTGCGCTCGCCGAGGTCGGCATACAGACGCAGCGTGCCGCGGCCGCCATCCTTGCCGCCCTGGTAGGGCGCCGACCACAAGGCCACTTCGACCGCGCTTCCATCCTTGCGCCGCCGCGTCAGCTCCACGCCGTTGCGTCGCGCGCCGCGCACCTCCTCCGCCAGCATTTGCCGGAACGCCGGTATTTCCTGCTGCGGCGTGATGGGCAGCTCGCGCCCGAGCACCTCGTCGCGGCGCCAGCCGAACAGGCGCTCCGCAGCCTGGTTCCACAGCATCACCCGGCCTGCGCTGTCGAGCAAGATGATGGCCAGCGGCGACACGTCGACCAGCATTTGCAACTCGTCCCTGGCGCGCAGCAGTTCCGACTCCAGCGCGCGCCGCTCGGTGATGTCGCGCACCACCTTGCCGTAGCCGCGCAGGCGCCCAGACTCGTCGCGCAGCGCCGTGATCGACGACATGGCGAGGAACGGCGAGCCGTCGCGCCGTACCAGCCAGCCCTCCACTTCCAGGCTGCCGTCGCGTTCGGCGGCGGCGAACAGCTGCTGCGGCACCCGCATTTCCTGGTCCTCGGGCCGGAAGAATCCCGCACATGCGCGGCCGATCGCCTGCGCCGCCGTATAGCCGGTCATGCGTTCGGCGCCTTCGTTCCAGCTCGTGATGCGCCCGTCGGTGTCGAGAGTGACGATGGCGTACTCCTTCACGCTGTGCACCAGCAGGCGGAAGCGCTCTTCGGCGTCGAGCAGGGCCGCGCGCTGCTCGGTGAGATCGATGCTGCAGCCGACATAGCCGGTGAACGCGCCGCCCTCGCCGTAGCAGGGCGCCGAGCGCGACTGGATCCAGCGGTAGACGCCATCGGCGCGCCGCAGGCGGTAGGACAGCGTCACTTGCTGACGCAGCCGGACCGACTCCATGAATACGGCGATGCAGCCGCGCAGGTCATCCGGATGGACGCTTTCCTGCCATCCGTCGCCCAGTTCCTGCTCCAGGCTGCGGCCGGTGAACTGGAGCCAGGATGGGCTCACGTAGGTGCATTGCGCGTCGCCGTCGCACATCCATGTCATCGCCGGATTGAAGTGTGCCAGCAGATGCAGGCGCGCGAGGTCATCGTCATGGCGCCCGGCGCTGGCGAAATCATCGTTATCGGCGGTCCGGCTTGGCATAGGGTATGTGCGTCGTCCTGAGGGAAAATGTGCCGGCGGCCCGCGCCTGCTCTATCAAGGAAGATTGGCCTTTGTTTCCCTTAGTTCCGTTGTCAGGGGGAAATTCATAGGCCATGCAAGGTCAATCATAACGCCGGCACCGGGACGCTGCAGGACGCCACGCCGGGTCATGCGGGAAGGCGCGCCCGGGCGGCCATGTCGGGCGAAAACAGCTGGAAGCTGCCGCGTCCGGCGCGCTTGGCGCAATACATCGCCGCGTCGGCGCAGCCGAGCAAGGTGTCCGCATCGGCGCCATCCTGCGGATACAGGCTGATGCCGATGGAGGGCGTCACGCTCAGCACGTGGTCTTCCACCGCGTACGGCTGCGCCAGCGCGTCCAGCACACGATGCGCGGCGTCGCCGGCATCGCCGGCGCCATGCAGTCCGGGCAGCACCAGCACGAACTCGTCGCCGCCCAGCCGGGCGACGGTGTCGACGCCGCGCACCAGGCTGCGCAGGCGCTGCCCGACCGCCTTGAGCAGCAGGTCGCCGATGCGATGGCCGAGCAGGTCGTTGATCGGCTTGAAGCGGTCGAGGTCGATGAACAGCACCGCGACCAGGTTGCCGTGGCGGCGCGCCATCTCCATCGCCTGCTCCAGCCGGTCTTCCAGCAGGCGCCGGTTGGGCAGGCCGGTAAGCGCATCGTGGTGGGCCAGGTAGCGGATCTGCTGCTCGGCCAGCTTGCGTTCCTGGATCTCGGCCTGCAGGCGGGCATTGGCCAGCGCCAGCTCGGCGGTGCGTTCGGCGACGCGCCGCTCCAGCTCGTCGCGCGCGCGCAGCAGAGCCTCCTGCGCATTCTTGCGCTCGGTGATGTCCTCGGTGATGTAGATCGTCCCCTTGCCGTAGTCGGCCGGGTCGATCGCCTTGGCCATCAGGCGGCACCAGAAGAGGCTGCCGTCGCGGCGCCGCATCCGCATTTCCAGATCGAGCCGCTGCCCGGTGCGCAGCACCGGCCTGGCGGCGTTGCGCAAGTCCTCGTACGCGTCCTCCGACGGAAACACCATGCTGGTCTGCAGTCCGACGAGTTCCTCGCTCGGCCAGCCGAACATGTCGGAAAAACGTTCATTGCAATGCAGGAAGACGCCCTTGCGGGTGAACGTGATGCCGACCGAGGCATTGTCCAGGATCGCCTGGTATTGCAGCAGCAGATGGCGCAGCTGCGCCGGCTCGGCCAGATTGCTGGTTGTGATGTCGGAAAAAATGGCGCTACCCTCGTCGCAAGGATTGTCAACAGTGCGCCAGGATGCAATGAATGAAATGGCGGCCAGCCGCCGTCAGGCGGCGCAGGCACGCTATCGAACCGCGCTACTGAAATAGCATCTATCGTACACTTTTTGCAAGAAAATCGCATGAACGGCCGTGCGGCGCGGCCCGGCAACGCCGCTAGCGCACGAACGCGCTGTGCAGGAACGCCGGCACCTTGGCGGCGCTCAGGCCGTTGACGCGCTCCAGCAATTGCGGTTCGATCTGCGGCACGCCGCAGCGGCGCGCCAGGTGTTCGCCGATGTGGATCAGCACCTTCGCGCTGACCTCGGCATCGGCCTCGGCCCGGTGCGCGCTGCCCGAGAAGCGGATGCCGAGCGTGCCCGCCAGGGCCGCCAGCTTGTAGCTCGGCAGCCCGGGAAACAGGCGGCGCGCGAGTTTCAGTGAACAGACCATGCGTTCGTACTGCGGCGCAAGCCCCAGGCTGCGGCTTTCGGCCACCAGGAACTTTTCGTCGAAACTGGCATTGTGCGCCGACAGCGTGTCGCTGCCGATGAAGCGCAGCAGCGCGGGCACTACCTGCGTCACGCACGGCGCGGCATCGACCATCGCCTGCGTGATGCCGGTGAGCTGGGTGATGTGGAACGGCACCCTGACGCCGCAATTGACCAGGGATACGAAGCGCTCGACGATGCGCCCGTCAACGATGCGCAGCGCGGCGACCTCGGTGATGCGGTCGCCCGTCGCCGGGCTCAAGCCGGTGGTTTCGAAGTCGAGCATCACGATGGGTTGGTTGAACATGGAACGGCGGGCCCGGGGCCGGTATGGCGGAATTGACAGCAGGAGCGCGGCGCAATGCGCGCGTCCCGGATTCTACGCCAGCAGCGGCGCCCTGTCGCCGGTTTCATTGCGCCGCCGGGAAGCGGCGCGCCGCACCTCGGGTTCCAACCGGCTACACTATCGTCTTTTCGCCGCCAAAATGCCCATCGCCGGGCTCCTGGCGCTCCACTTCACCGAGACAGCCACCCGATCATGACCACCTTCAACGTCGAAAACGTCAACGTCATCTCCTTCGATACCATGCCCACCCCGCGCGAGCTGCACGCGCGCCTGCCGCTGTCGGATCGGGCCGGCAGCGTGGTCACGCACAGCCGCGAAGCGCTGCGCAACATTCTCGACCGCCGCGACCCGCGCCTGTTCGTGGTGGTGGGACCGTGCTCGATCCACGACCCGGTCGCCGGCCTCGACTATGCGCACCGTCTGCGCGCCCTGCAGGACGAAGTCAAGGACACGCTGCTCTTGGTGATGCGCGTGTATTTCGAAAAGCCGCGCACCACCACCGGCTGGAAGGGTTACATCAACGATCCGGACATGGACGACTCCTTCCATATCGAGCGCGGCATGGCCAATGCGCGCCAGTTCCTGCTCGACGTGTGCGAGCTCGGCCTGCCGACGGCGACCGAGGCGCTCGACCCGATCTCGCCGCAATACCTGGGCGACCTGATCGCCTGGACCGCGATCGGCGCGCGCACCACCGAATCGCAGACGCACCGCGAAATGGCGTCCGGCCTGTCGACGCCGGTGGGCTTCAAGAACGGCACCGACGGGGACATCGGCATCGCCATCAACGCCATCCTGTCCGCCTCGCACCCGCACTCCTTTCTGGGCATGAACGACCAGGGACGCACGGCGATCGTGCGCACTTCCGGCAACCGCTACGGCCACGTGGTGCTGCGCGGCGGCGACGGCCGCCCGAACTACGACACGGTCTCGGTCGCGATGGCCGAACAGGCGCTGGCCAAGGCCGGGCTGCCGGCCAATATCGTGGTCGACTGCTCGCACGCGAACAGTTTCAAGAATCCGGAACTGCAGCCGCTGGTGATGGCCGATGTCGTCAACCAGATCCGTTTCGGCAACAAGTCGCTGGTCGGCGTGATGATCGAATCGAACATCGTCGGCGGCAAGCAGTCGATTCCGGCGGACCTGTCGCAGCTGAAGTACGGCTGCTCGGTGACCGATGGCTGCGTGGGATGGGAAACGACGGAAAAGATGCTGCGCGAAGCAGATGCGATGCTGCGCGGCGTGCTGCCGGCACGCATGAAGTAAGCGCATGCAGGCGGCCGGGCCGGGCGGAATGCGCCCGGCCGGCCCGTGACGGGATATCCGAGTCAGCGCCGCGTTGCGGCCGCATCCTCCCTGGCTTTCTGCGCCTTCACGATTTCCAGCGCTTCCTCGAAGGTCGGGATCGAGACCGGGTCGCTGGCCGGGAAGGTTTCTTCGATCGCTTCATCCAGCAATGCCTGCGCGCGCTCTTCCAGATCGTCGGAATGCAGCTTGTGCTCCTTGATATCGCGTGACGCCGCATCCTCCGGTGCCACGTCGCTCGGCGTTACCGACGGAGATTGGATTCCGTGGGAACTGGTGGGCTCAACCTGTTGCCCCTTGTTCTCTTTCTCGCTGCTTCTATTCAGGATCGGCATAATCTTGCTCCATATCACATTCACTTGAAGGGAGGGGAAAATGCGCTTTCCTCTCTTTCTTATCCGATAGTTCGACGCGCGATAAGTTTCCCGAAAAAGTAGCGTTTTATGCATGCGGCGGCGCGGGCAAGACGGCAGCGTGCGACTTACAATGCAATGACTTCCTACGACAAGAACAAGCATGCCGCCGCTCATCCATCGCTCCCTGCCGCTCCTGGCCAGCCTGGTTCTTGCCGGCACGGCGGCCGCGCAAGAGCAGGCTGCCGATCCGAACGCCATCGGCAAGCGCGTCGCGCCCTGCATGGCTTGCCACGGCAAGGAAGGCCGCGCCGCGCGCGATGGCTATTACCCGCGCATCGCCGGCAAGCCGGCCGGCTACCTGCATAACCAATTGCTCAATTTCCGCGACGGCCGCCGACGGCAGTATCCGTTGATGGCGTACATGGTGCAGCACCTGTCGGATGCCTATCTGCAGGAAATGGCGAATTACTTCGCCGCGCAGGAAGTGCCCTATCCGCCCGTGCCGGCGCTGGAGGTATCGCCCGCAACTCTGGAAAAGGGGCGCGCGCTGGCGATGTCGGGCGACGCCTCCCGCAAGATCCCGGCCTGCGTCGCCTGCCACGGCGAGGCATTGACCGGCGTTGCGCCTTTCATTCCCGGCCTGCTTGGCATTGCGCGCGACTACATCAATGCCCAGTTCGGCGCCTGGCGCAGCGGCGCGCGGCGCGCCATGGCGCCCGACTGCATGGGCCGCATCGCCAGCCAGCTGAGTCCGGAAGACATCAGCGCCGTCTCGGCCTGGCTGGCTACGCGCCAGGTGCCGCCCAACGCCGCGCCGGCGTCCTCCCTGCCCGCGCCGCTGCCGGTGGCCTGCGGCAGCGTACCGGCAGCGAGGTGACCGATGAAACGCGCCGCCATCGCCCTCCTGGCCGTGCTGTTCATCGCCATCGTTGTCACGCTGTATTACGGCTTGCGGGAAGACGCCGGCCCGCCAGCGGCCGCGGCGCCGAACCGCGCCGAACTGGTTGCCAAGGGCGCCTATCTGGCGCGCGCCGGCGACTGCCTGGCCTGCCACATGGCGCGCGGCGGCAAGGCATACGCCGGCGGCCGGGCCATCCGCACGCCGTTCGGCACCGTCTACGCGCCCAACCTCACGCCGGACCGGGAAACCGGCCTGGGCGACTGGAGCGCCGACGATTTCTGGCGCGCGCTCCACAACGGCAAATCGAAAGGCGGCAAGCTACTCTATCCGGCCTTCCCCTACCCGAACTACACCAGGATCACGCGCGCCGATGCCGACGCGCTGTTCGCCTATCTGCAGTCGCTGCCGGCCGTGCGCCAGCCTAACCGCGACGCGGAGATGCGCTTTCCGTTCAACGTACGCGCGCTGCTGATCGGCTGGCGCGCGCTGTATTTCCGGCCCGGCGTGTACCGCCCGCAGGGCTACCAGAACGCCGAATGGAATCGCGGCGCCTACCTGGTGCAGGGCCTCGGCCACTGCAATGCCTGCCATACCCCGCGCAATATCTTCGGCGCCACGCAAGAGGGCGGCGAGTTGCGCGGCGCGATGATCCCGCTGCTCGACTGGTATGCCTCGTCCCTCACCGGCGAAGCCGACACCGGCCTGGGCAGCTGGGACATCGCGCAAATCGCGCGCCTGCTCAAGACCGGCGTGTCCGACCGGGGCGCGGTGTCCGGGCCGATGGCGGAAGTGGTGCGCGAAAGCCTGCAATACCTCACCGACGACGACATCCGGGCCATGGCGCTGTACCTGAAGCGGCTGCCGCGCAGCGGCGAAGCAAAGGTGCTGACGCCGGACGACGAAAAGACGCTCAAGCTCGGCGCGGCGCTCTACGAAAAGCATTGCGCCGAGTGCCACAAGGCCTCCGGCGAAGGCGCGCCGCCCGACTATCCGCCGCTCGCCGGAAACCGCGCCGT
Organism: Noviherbaspirillum sp. UKPF54; assembly: GCF_007874125.1. Classification (NCBI taxonomy): domain Bacteria; kingdom Pseudomonadati; phylum Pseudomonadota; class Betaproteobacteria; order Burkholderiales; family Oxalobacteraceae; genus Noviherbaspirillum; species Noviherbaspirillum sp. UKPF54. The sequence continues at coordinate 3,665,011 of NZ_CP040128.1, forward strand.
GCTGCTCAATGCGCCGGTCAACCCGATCCATGCGGTGCTGCACGGCGGCTATCCTCCCAGCACGCAAGGCAATCCGCGCCCCTATGGCATGCCGCCGTTCGCCAATGTATTGAGCGACGAGGAAGCGGCCGCGGTGCTGTCCTATATCCGGAATGCCTGGGGCAACCAAGCCCCGATGGTTTCCTCTCAGCAAATAAACCGGTACCGGGCTGTGCCGCTGGAGTAGTCCCGCCCAGAAAACATTGTTAAAAATGCAATTTCATGATGGAATGTAGTTAGCTTACTGTTAACTATTTCCTGAGGACGTGCATGTTTGACGCCGCCCAAGATACCGCCGGCGAGACCGCCGCGCATTTGGCTTCGCAATTCTTCCCGCAGTTGTCGGCGCTCACGCAACACACCCGCCTGCTGCGTCTGACCACCACGCTCGGCCCCGACAAGCTGCTGGTAGAACGCATCGACGGCCACGAAGGCTTGAGCGCAGGCTTTTGCTTCGACATCGTCGCCTTGTCGAGCGACGACCGCATCGACCTGAATGCAGCGCTCGGGCAGCCGGCGCTGCTGCAGTTGCTCACGCAACACAGCCGCAGCGACCTGCGTCCCATCCATGGTCACGTCACCGTATTCGAGCGCCTGAGCGCGGACGGCGGCCTGGCGCGCTACCGTCTCCGGGTCGAGCCCTGGCTGGCGTTGCTGCGCCACCGGCGCGACAGTTATGTCTGGCAGGGCAAGAGCGTGCTCGACATCGTGCAGGAAATCTTCGGCGACTACCGCGGCCAGGGCAAGCTCGTGCCATCCTGGCGGCTGGCGATCGCCGACGCGTCCCATTACCTGCCACGCGACGTCTGCACCCAGTACGAGGAAAGCGACCTCGCTTTCGTCGAGCGGCTGCTGGCCGAAGAAGGCTTGTTCTACTGGTTCGAACACCAGGCCGCTGCCGCCGCCAGCTTCGGCAGCCACACGCTGGTGATCGCCGACCGCAATGGCGCCTTCGCGCCGAACGCGCAAACCCCGATCCGCTACCACCGCGCCGCTGCCGTCGAAAAAAGCGACAGCATCACCGCCTGGCACGCGCAGCGCCGCCTCGCCACCAATGCCATCGTCCTCGCCAGCTGGAACGAAACGCAAGCAAGCGTCATTGGCGCCGAATCGCGCACCACGCATGACAACGGCAACGTTCCCAGCCTGGCGAGCATCGACCATCCGGGAGAGCGGCATTTCGGCAGCCTGGCCGAAGCGGAGCGCCACGCCCGCCTGCGGCTGGAAGCGCTCGAAGCACGCAACAAGACCTACAGCGGCGCCAGTACCGTGCGCACGCTCGCGCCGGGCTCCACCTTCGTGCTGACCGGCCATGCGGTGCACGACGCCGCCCGCGCGGCAGCCGGCGACGGCGCGGCGACCTTCGCCGTCGTCCGCGTCGAACATCACGCCCGCAACAACCTTGGCTCCGCCGCCCGCGCGCCGGCCGCTGGCCAGTTCGCCAACGGCATGCGCGGCGCTCCGCCCGAGCAGGACGAGCCGCTCTACAGCAACCGCTTTACCGCGCTGCGCGCCGACATCCCGTGGCGCCCGCTGGGCGATGACGGGCACGGCGCGCTGCTGCATCCGAAGCCCACCGCCGCCGGCATCCAGACCGCCATCGTGGTCGGTGTGCCGGGACAGGACATTCACACCGAGCGCGACCATCGCATCAAGATCCAGATGCACTGGCAGCGCGGCGCGCAAAGCCAGAGCCGGCGCCCCCATCCGCAGGGCAGCGACAACGCACCCGGCGACGACGCCGCATCCATCTGGGTGCGCGTGGCGGAACCAGCCGCCGGCGCCAACTGGGGCGGCAGCTTCATTCCGCGCGTCGGCCAGGAAGTCGTCGTCGATTTCATCGAAGGCGATATCGACCGTCCGGTCGTCATCGGCAGCCTGTACAACGGCAAGGGAGCACCGGACGGGCAAGGCAACCAGCTCGCGCGAGGCGCCGGCCCGGCGGTCGGCAACGCCCCAGCCTGGTTTGCAGGCGCGAGCGGCCCCCACGCGCACAATGCCGTGCTATCCGGCTTCAAGACGCAGGAAATCGGCCACAGCCGGGACGGCAACGGCGGCTACAACGCCCTGGTGTTCGACGACAGCACCGGCCAGCTCGGCGTGCGGCTGCACACCACCGGGCACCGCACCCAACTGAACCTCGGCCACATCAAGCGCCAACAGGACAATGAAAGAAGGCAGAGCCACGGCCATGGCGTGGAATTGCGCACGGATGCCTACGGCGCGCTTCGCGCAGGACAAGGGATGCTGATATCCGCCGATGCCCGGCCGGGCGCGGGAGCGCCGCAGATGGATGCCCGGGAAGCGCAGACGCAATTACAGCAAGCGCATGAACTGCACCGGAGCCTGGCAGACACCGCGCAAAAGCAACATGCTTTCGTCGGCGCGGCGCTCGACAAGGAAAGTCATGAACGGCCCGAGGCCGCTCTCGCCCGCGCCATCGAATCGCTCGCTCGCACCGTCAACGGCGCCGGCTCCATGGAAAGCGGCGGAGCGGGCGCCGCCCCTGCCTTCGGCCGCCCCGATCTTGTCGCCAGCGCGCCGGCAGGCATCGCCGTGCTTACCCCGCAGGACGTTCATGCCTGCGCGGACACGGTCACCATCGGCGGCGGCGTCGACGTCAGCGCGACCGTCGGCCGCAACCTCTCCATCGCGGTCAAGAACGGCATCAGCCTGTTCACCCATGGCGACGCCGACACGCAGCGCAAGGAACATGGAGACAAAGGCGTCAAGCTGCATGCAGCGCACGGCAAGGTCGACGTGCAGGCGCAAAGCGGCGAACTGAAGGCGGCAGCGGACAAGGATGTGAACGTCGCCAGCACGCATGCGAAGGTGGAGGTGGCGGCGAAGGAACATGTCTTGCTGACCGCCGGCGGCGCATATGTGAAGATCGGCAGCGGCAATATCGAGATCCATGCGCCGGGCAGCGTGCAGTTCAAGGCGTCGATGAAGGAATTGGGCGGACCGGCGAGCTTGGCGGCCGAACTCGTCTCCCTGCCGAAAGGTAAATTAATCATCGATCCGGACGCACCATTGTTCAGCCAGCAAATCGACTTTTCGCATTTGGCGATGAATGAGGAGCCAGGATTCAACAGCGCCGGCAAAGCCTACTGGGTCGTCAAGGAGGACGGCACCTTCCTTACCAGCGGCACCACCAGCAATGACGGCCTTACGGAAAGGATTTTTGCGAACCAGGCCGGGCCCATCAAGGTGGCGATTGAAGCCGGGGAGTGGCAAGTGGAGGAATATTTCGAAGACGATGACGACGACCGGTTCGCCGAGGAGCAATCGACATGAGGAATTTTCACATCGTGCGGGAGCATGAGACGCTCACGACGATCGCCAGGCAGCACGGAACGACGGTCGCACATCTCATGAAGTTGAACAATCTTCCCGATCCCAACCGATTGAAGACCGGACAAAAAATCGCTTTGCGCAGGGAAGCGGTGTGTGGCTTCGAAACCCTGTTTCTCGATGCCGACCGCAATCCGATCAACAAACTCGAATACGTCCTTGAGTTCTGCGGCAAGAGCGTCAAAGGCTCGACCACGCACGATGGCAAGAGTCAAAAAATCGTGACGGACTGGCCCACTGATCCGATACGAATCTTGGTCAAGCGATTTGATGGGACGTTTAAGAAAGTAACAGTGGTAATGTCGGGTTACGGTAACAAGCTATGTACTTTGATAAGCCCGCTACTTGTAATTGATAGTGTGCTGCGGTCTCATTCGAAACAGAAGAAAGAAGAGCTTCCGTCTCCCCAAAGAGCAGCGAAGCCAATTTATGGCTCGAACAACCCAGCGGCATTTAATCCTAAGAAGAAAGAGCTCGGCCCACAAGCTAGGGAGACAAATACAACCGACGGAAAACCGCTAACTGTCGTGGAAGGGGATATTTCGAACTTAGATTTCACAAAAAATTATACGGGCGAGAATTTAACCGTTGACGATTGGCAGCGCGTTGCAAGCGAATTGAGGTGTGAGGTAAATGCTATTTACGCCGTAGCGAAAGTAGAATCAAGTGGAGCTGGCTTCGACCGCATCACAAAACGTCCGATAATTCTGTTTGAGCGCCATGTATTTCATGAAAAATCCCATCACCGATACAGCGGTAGGTATCCCGATATTTCTAGCGATAAACCATATCTACGCATAAGAGACAAAAAAGGCGAGGTCATCCCTGAACGCAAAGCAGAATACGAAAAAGCTGAGAAAACAGGCCATTTGGCAGAGGCGGATTATTATCCGCTGAACCAGCGCCCCAACTATCAAAGACTCATAAAGGCGATGCAATTAGACCGAGAAGCAGCATTGAAGTCATGCTCATGGGGCATGTTTCAGGTCATGGGATTTAATCATGCTGCCGCTGGATTCAGAGATATTGAGTCATTTGCAAAAGCAATGTCCACATCAGAGAAGGAACAAATAAACGCTTTTTTGAATTTTATTAAAGCCGATAGTAGGCTGTTAAAGGCTGTACGAGAAAAAGATTGGCTTGCATTTGCAATCGGATATAACGGGAAAAAACAGGCAGGCTACGACAGGAAAATGGCAAAAGCGTATAACACCTTACAAATATCGAACCACCAATCTGGAGCGCAATAATGTTATTACGATTTGCGTTTTTCCTATTCTTGCTAGCTCACAGCATTTCTAGCCATGCTGAATCTGGGACTTATAGAAATTTATTAATTGGAGTTGATCCGATAACAGGAAAAATCACGGGCGCATTTCACGAAGAACGTGTTCCTCCGATCGGGCCATCTTTTAGCTGTATCTTTGCAATTTCCGGAAACATTAAAGAACCTACGATTAACGTCGGCTTCCCGGGAGATAAGGAAAAATCTCGTGGCGAAATACGATTTGAAAAGTTACAAGGCCGAAGCCATGTTTTCATTCGGTTGGATGAACAGCAACCGGGGTGCGCACAAACAACTCCTCTTGAATTTTTGCAAGGCGTTCTGCTGGAACTCTCACGAGCCAAGCCGTGGCAGGCAGCCATGGTGGTTACTGCAAAGAAGACTTATTTTCATAAGGAAGCCAACGTCACTTCTAAGACAAAATCTTATGTTGTATATGCTGATTGCGTGGGTGTCTTGGAGATTCGAGGAAGTTGGGCAAAAATCGAATATGAAAACGGCAGGCAATCAACTATAGGATGGGTTCCCCTAAGAGACCTTGGAGCTATTTAACTCTGTAATATGCAGCATTTGCAGATCGACGCAGGAACACGATTTTGCTAAAAGCACATAGACAGAGTCTGCCGCTTAACCGTTCCGCCCCGCAAACCCCACGAACTCCCCCGCCGGCAGCGCCCGTGCAATCAGGTACCCCTGCGCCTGATCGCACCCATACTTCTGCAAGAACGCCAACTGGTCTTCGGTCTCCACCCCTTCCGCGATGACGGACAGCTGCAGCGCATGCCCGAGCTGGATGACGGCCTTGACGATGGCGGCGTCGTCGGCATCTTCGGCCAGGTCGCGCACGAAGGATTGGTCGATCTTGAGCTTGTCGACAGCCAGCCGCTTGAGGTAGGACAGGCTGGAGTAGCCGGTACCGAAATCGTCAATCGAGAGGTGCACGCCGAGTTTCTTCAAGCTGTGCAGCGTTTCCATCACTTCGCCGGTGTCCTGCAGCAGGATGGATTCGGTCAGTTCCAGTTCCAGAAAACCTGCGGGCAGTCCGGACTGCTCAAGCGCGCGGGCGACGGTGCTGACGATGTCGCCGCGCTTGAATTGCTGGGCGGAGAGGTTGACGGCCATGACCAGCGACGGCATGCCGCCATCCATCCATGCTTTCGCCTGCCGGCATGCCTCGTTGAGCACCCATTCGCCGATCTGCACGATCAGGCCGGTTTCTTCCGCCAGCGGGATGAATCTTCCCGGCGCCACCAGCCCTTCGTCGGGCCGCTGCCAGCGCACCAGCGCTTCGGCACCGGCGATGCGCCCGCTGGCAATGTCGATCTGCGGCTGGTAGTGAAGCAGGAATTCCCCGTTCTTCACCGCCTTGCGCAGGTTGCTGTGCAATTGCATGCGCGCCAACGCATCGACGTTCATGGTATTGGCGAAGAAGTGGTAAGTGTCGCGCCCGCTGTCCTTGGAATGATAAAGCGCGACATCGGCATGCTTGAGCAGGGTGTCGAAATCGCCGCCGTCGCTCGGATAGAGGCTGATGCCGATGCTGAAGGACGTGGTGATGACGTGTTCGCCGATCTCGAACGGCTCGGCGGCAACCTCGAGTATGGTCTGCGCAGTGCGGCCCACGGCCGCGGGATCGGTCACGTCGGCCAGCAGGATGACGAATTCGTCGCCACCGTGGCGGCTGATGGTGTCGTTGTCGCCGATACAGGTCCGCAGCCGGTCGACCATGCGCAGCAGCAGCTGGTCGCCGACGTCGTGCCCAAGGCTGTCGTTGACGCGCTTGAAGTTGTCCAGGTCGAGGAACAGCATGGCCACCCCAGCGCGGGCGCGGGTGGCGCCGACGACGGCGCGGTCGAAGCGGTCGCGCAACAGCACGCGGTTCGGCAGGTGGGTCAGCGGATCGTGGTGCGACAGGAAGGCCAGCTTTTCTTCGGCGGCCGCGCGCTGGACGCGCATGCGCAGCATCGAGATGCCGAAGGCAAGGTCGGTAGCAAGCTCTTCCAGCAGGCGCACCTCGTCTTCCGCGAACGAATCGGGGTCGGCGGAATAGATGGCCAGCGTGCCGAAGGTCCGCTGCTCGGCGATCAGCGGCAGCGCGATGCTTGCCTGGTAGCCCCGCTGGAGCGCGGCTTCCCGCCACTGCGCCATGGCGGGATTGCCGAGGAAATTCTGGTTGATCTGGGTTTTGCCGCTGCGAATGGCCTTACCGGTGACGCCATTGCCGTTCTCGTTCTCCGCCCAGGATATATGCACGCTGTCGATATAGCCGTCATCGAATCCGAACCGGCTCATCGGCCGCACGGTTTTGTCCGGATCGTCCTCGGCATAGCCGACCCACGCCATGCGGTAGCCGCCCCTGGCGACGACCAGGCGGCAGATTTCATCGAGCAGGCTTTGCTCGCGTTGGGCGTGCACCAGCGTCATGTTGCATTCGCTGAGCAGGCGCAGCGCACGATTGAGTTTTTCCTGCGTTTGCTCGGCGCGCTTGCGCTCCGAAATATCGCGCGCGAACACGAGCGCGCCGTCCTCGTCGTCCAGCCGGAACGGCACAGCCGAGAATTCCACATCCACAGCGCTGTTGTCGAAGCGCAGGTAGCGTGCCTCCCGCGAGTGGGCGCCGGCAGGCGCGCCGTTCAATTCCAGCGGCATGTCTTCGCCGGCATGCCGGTACTCGGGATGCACTCTGTCGACAACGCTCTTTCCCACCAATTGCGCCTTGTCTTGCGCACCGAACAGGCGCATTGCGGCGCTGTTGACATAGGTGAAGCGTCCCTGGCTCTGCAGGAAAATCGCATCGGGCGCGCTTTCGATCAGCGTGCGCAGGCGGCGCTCGCTCGCGCTCAACGCCTCTTCGTGCCGATGGCGATCTTCCACCAGCAGGTTGAAGTTGCCGATCAACTGGCCGACTTCATCGTCGTGCGCCACCGGCAAAGGAAGCAGCGGCGCTTGCCCCCCGGTCATGGCACGCATCGCCGCGCCGGCGGCGTCCAGCGGCGCCAGGACACCGCGCGCGATGCGCCGGATCAGCAGGAAGGCGAGCAGGGTCATGACCGCGGCGGCGACGTATACATAGTGCTGCATGGCCTTGAGCGGTCCGTACGCGATCTCGGTCGGCAGCGACAGCATCACGATCCAGTCCGACGTCGGCACGCGCTTCCCGGAAAAGAGCTTCGAGATGTCACGCGAATTGGTGCCCACCCCGGAGCCCTCGAAGCCGTCGACGAAGCGGTCATACATCGGGTTGCCCCCGCGAGGTGCGGGCGCGGCCAGCGCACGTCCAGGCTCGCTGGCGGCGACGATCAAATTGTCGCGCGGCGCAATGACGAATACATTTCCCTTGCCGGCCATCGATGGCTGAGCGATCACGCCGAGAAAATTAGGCGCGGTCAGATCAGTGATACCCGACACCACAGCTCGCACGGCGCCCGCGCCGTCGAACACGGGCACGGCGATCGCGAGCACCGGGCGCTTCAATGCCCGCCCCATGAGCGGCTTGTCGATATACGGGCGGCGCGTGGAAACCGTTTTGAGGAAATAGTCACGGTCGCCAAAATACATGCCGCGCCGACCCGGCGCTACTGGATAGTCGGCGATGGCCTTGCCATCCAGCCCGATAACGGTAATCCCGGCGGGAAACATGACATGCAAGGCGTCAAACTGCTTCAGATAGGTATCCAGCACCTGTTCGCTCTGGTCTGCAGGCAGTTTGTCCGCGACGCGTATCAAGCTCTCGATACGCTCGTTGAGCTTGCCATCGAGGTCGGCGGCAATGCGCCGGGTCGCGGAAAACTGTTGATCGAACAGCACCTGCTCAAACTGGGTTTTCAGCACCGTCACCGAAAGATAGACGAGCAGCCAGATGAATGCCGCGAACAGGCAAATAGTGAGCACGCTCAACTTGGTCTTGAGCGACAGGGATTGAAACAAGGTACGCAGCCGGAGCGGAAGCGATGAATCTGTGGGTATTTTTTTATAAAACATACTTTTCTGTTGCCCCATATGAGGTCGACAACAGTCGGTACGGCATCCTGCCACAAATGAACTACGGCTTGGATGGAAATCCGGCAGACCATGTTCCGGCGGATGTCACGAACACCACATTACCACCAGTAGTGTGTGCAATAAAGAAATATTCACCACATGATAAGTTCACTGTCTGATCAGCAGCACATCACTGCATGCTCCAATCTCCGGCCGTCGTCTGACGACACCAGACGGTCAACGTCAATCCGTTCATGCGTTCCTGCGGCGGCCCTTCCGGGGCGCTGAAATAGATGCGCCGCATAAAAAAAACCGTGCGCGGTTTCCCGCGCACGGTCAAAGAGCCGCAAACGTTGATCAGGACAGCTGCTGAATCCCCGCCAGCACCCAGCCGCCCTGGCCGGACACCGGCTTCGACAGGTTCCACACCTCGGCGAACGCTTCCGCCGGCGCCTGCTCGGATTCCTTGATCAGGCCGCTGAACTTCACGCTGGCCAGATACTCGTTGCCGGTCGTTTCGATACCCAGCAGTTCGGCGTCGAGCGTGACCACGTCGGTATGGTTCGCCGATGCGCCGCGCTCCTGCAGTTGCAGCCGCAGCTCGGCGAACAGTTCCGGCGAGGTGAATTCGCGCAGGTCATTGATGTCGGCCTTGTCCCATACTGCCTGCAGGCGGATGAAATAGGTCTTCGACTGGCGCAGGAAGGCCGCCGTATCGAAGTCCGCGGGCACGCCCCAGGGCGCGGCGCCGGCGCCGGTCACTTGCTCGTCGGCGTAAGCTGCGGTGCGCTGCATCGGTTCGATGCGCGAGCCGATTTCAGGCGTATAGCCGGCCGCCGGCGAACCGGCATAGGCGGAGCGCAACGCGCCGGCATCGCCGTTCTTACGGCGCAGCATGCGGTAGATGAACAGGCCCGCCATCGCCAGCAGGGCGATCATCAGCACGCTGCCCAGCATGCCGCCGAGCGCGCCGCCCAGGCCGAAGTGCGACAGCAGGGCGCCCAAGCCAAGGCCGAGCAGTGCGCCGCCGAGCATGCTCTTCCAGGGGCTGGACGGCTTGGGCGGTACGCCCGGCTGGGCGCCGGCCGGGGCCGCGGGCTTGGGAGCGACGGCGGACTGGCTCTGCACCGGCGCAGCCGACTGGCGGCTGACGCTTTGCGACTGGCGCCCGAACGAACCGCCGCCGCCCATGCGCTTGGCCTGCGCTTCCGTGACCACCATCGACAGCGAGCTGACCGCGATCATCAAACCGATAAACAGCTTTTTCATGCTTCCTCCAGAATAATTCGTGTCATGCGAAAGCCGCCGCTTGCGTCTTTCGCAACAACGCCATCATAGGGGCGCGAGGAAATTTGAAAAAGCGAAGATTACGGAAGGATCACTTCGAAAAAACAGGAACAATGCAATCCGTCACACCAGCTCCCGGTCGCTCAGCTCCTTCTTGATGTATGCGTAGAACACCGGCGCGGCGACCAGTCCGGGCAGGCCGAACATCGCTTCCATGGTCAGCATCGCGGCGAGCAGCTCCCAGGCGCGCGCGTTGATGTGGGAGCCGATGATCTTTGCGTTCAGGAAGTATTCCAGCTTGTGGATGACGACCAAAAACAGCAGCGACGTCACCCCGATGGCCAGCGAATGCGACAGGCTGACGATCACGATCACGCTGTTGGAGATGAGGTTGCCGATCACCGGCAATAGGCCGGCGAAGAAGGTGACCGCGATCATGCTCTTGGTCAGCGGCAGGTGGATGCCGGCCAGCGGCAGCAATATCGCGAGATAGACCGCGGTCAGCGCCGCGTTGATGCCGGCGATGCGGATCTGCGCAAACACGATGCGCCTGAAGGCGTCGTTGAGGTTGACCACGCGCGCATGCAGCGCGGCGGCCAGCGGCTTGCGGTCGGGCGTGGAGGTGGTGTCGTACAGGGCTGCCATGGCGCCGATAGCCATGCCCATCAGCAGATGCGCAATGGTTCGCCCCGCCTCCTGGCCGATGGTCTGCGCGTGCGCGGCGTGCGCGCGCAGCCAGGTGGAAATCATTTCGCGGATCGCTTCCGCACTTTCCGGGATATGCTCCTTGAGCCACGCCGGCATCTGCGGACGCGACGCCTCGACGATGTCGGCCAGCTTTTGCATCAGCACCTGCACGCTGCCGGTATCGCTCTGGAAAAACGACACCGCGCCCCAGATCGCCAGCGACAGCAAGAGGACGATGATCGCCGCCAGCAGGGCGACCGCGATCATGCGCGCGCGCTGGTCGCTGATGTTCTTGCCCAATAGCGGCGTGGGCAGGTGCACCAGCGAATACACCAGCAGCCCGGAAAACAGCGATGCCAGCAAGCCGTGGCGCAGCACGACCACGAGCGCGGCGGCGGCCAGCAGATAAGACGCAACAATGCTTAAATTGGACTTGTTTTGGTCGGACATGTCGGCTGTCGTCGTTGGCGGAAAAGGCGAAGCATACGACATATTCCGGCCGCTTCGCCAGTTCCAACCGTAAAGGAAATATTCTGATGAGCAAACTTTTCTCGCCGATTTCCCTGGGCCCGCTGTGGCTGAAGAACCGCATCGCGATCGCGCCGATGTGCCAGTATTCGGCGCGCGAAGGCGCGGCCACCGCGTGGCACACGATTCATCTCGGGCATCTTGCGCTGTCGGGCGCGGGCATCCTGTTCATCGAAGCGACCGCAGTGGAGCCGGAAGGACGCATCTCGCCGGACGACCTGGGCCTGTGGTCGGAGGCGACCGAACGCGCGCTGGGCGAGGCGCTGGACGCAGCGCGCCGCCATTCGGACATGCCGATCGCGATCCAGCTCGCGCACGCCGGCCGCAAGGCGTCGACCCGGGTGCCGTGGGAAGGCGGCCAGTCGATTCCATCGTCGCAGCCGCGCGGCTGGCAGCCGGTCGCACCCTCCGCGCTGCCGTACGCCGCGCACGACGAGGCGCCGCTGGCGCTGAACGCGGCCGGCCTGCGGCGCATCCGCGATGCCTTCGCGGATGCGGCCAGGCGCGCCGACCGGCTCGGCATCGACGCCATCGAAGTGCACGCGGCGCACGGCTACCTGCTGCACCAGTTCCTGTCGCCGCTATCGAACCGGCGCGAAGACGAATACGGCGGATCGCTGCCGAACCGGCTGCGCTTTCCGCTGGAAGTGTTCGACGCGGTGCGCGCCGCCTTCGGCGCAGGCAAGCCGGTCGGCGTGCGCGTGTCGGCCACCGACTGGGTCGACGGCGGCTGGGACATCGAGCAGACCGTGGCCTTCGCGCAGGAGCTGAAGCGGCGCGGCTGCGCCTTCATCGACGTCTCCAGCGGCGGCCTGTCGCCATTGCAGAAGATCGCGCTCGGCCCCGGCTACCAGGTGCCGTTCGCCGCGAAGATCAAGGCCGAAGCCGGCATGCCGACGATCGCGGTCGGGCTCATCACCGAGGCGCGGCAGGCGGAAGAGATCATTGCCTCGGGACAGGCCGACATGGTGGCACTGGCACGCGGCATGCTGTACGACCCGCGCTGGCCGTGGCATGCGGCCGCGCAACTGGGCGCGCAGGTGGATGCGCCGCCGCAGTACTGGCGCTCGCAGCCGCACGAACTGAAGAACCTGTTTTCAGGCAATACGATGGTGCGTTAGATCACGCACTCACCAGTCTGACCCGCGTGATTTCCGAGGGCGCGCCGAAGCGTTTCGGTGGCCCCCAGTAACCGGTGCCACGGCTGGTGTACACCCACAGCTGGCGCAGGCGGTTCAGGCCGGCGATGTAGGGCTGCTGCATCGGCACGAAGAAATTCCACGGCAAGAACTGGCCGCCGTGCGTGTGACCGGACAGCTGCAGGTCGAAGCCGGCGTCGGCGGCGGCCGGCGCGCTGCGCGGCTGGTGCGCCAGCAGCACCTTCACCGCCACCTGCGGCGCGCCGGCCAGCGCCGCGTGCGGGTCGCTCTTGTGCGACGGGTCGAAATGATGTGCGGTATAGTCGGTCACGCCCGCCACCAGCAACGAGGTACCCTCGTGGCTGAGCACGACGTGCTCGTTCATCAGCACCCGCAGGCCGAGGCGGCTCACTTCGGCGATCCAGTCGTGCGCGTTGGAATAGTACTCATGATTGCCGGTCACGAAATACGCGCCGTGCCTGGCTTTCAGGCGTGCCAGCGGCGCGGTGTGCGGCGCGAGCTGGTGCACGCTGCCGTCGACCAGATCGCCGGTGACGGCCACGAGGTCGGCTTCCAGGCCATTGACCCGGTCGACGATCCTGTCCAGGTAGCCGCGCTTGATGGTCGGCCCGACGTGGATGTCGCTGATCTGGGCGATGGTAAAGCCATGCAACTGCTGCGGCAGGCCGTCGATCGGCACCTCGACATCGACCACGCGCGCCACGCGCCTGGCATTGATGAAGCCGAGCAGGGTCACGGCGGCGGCCAGCAAGGGCACCGCCAGCGCGGAACGGGCCGCCAGTACATCGCCATAGCCGCCGACGATGACGGCGCCCAGCAGCATCAGGTCGCGCAGCAGCGTCAGCACCAGCAGCGACGAAAACACGCCGAGCGCGAGCAGCCCGGCCCAGGCCACGCGGTCGGCCAGCGGCTGGCGCCGGATCGCATGCGACAGCAGGCCGGCGGGGATCAGCAGCACCGAAGCGGCCAACGCGGCGGCACCAGCGGCTTTGAATGCGATGGCGACCGGCATGGCCGGCAACAGGCGCGCACCGATATAGATGTGCAACAGGGCCAGCAGGCCGACAACGGTGAAGGTGCGCAATCGCATTGATGTTTCTTGTTTAAAAGAGAAAAGACTGCCATCCGGCGCGGCAGCGTTACCTGTTATGTCGGGATGAAATGTCGGCGTTCAATAGCCGCCTGCCCGAACTTGCGCCGGCACGCGCAGTCGAAAGGACAACGTTGCTGTCCTGTCATTCCGGCACGCCACTGGCGAACGGCGGCCTACGAGGAAGATCATGCATGCGTATATCGTGAAGACCGGGGATGGATACCTGTATCCGTTCGCCGACGATGTTTCCCTGACCGACAAAGAAGATCAGGCCGGGCATTTCCTGAGCATGGACGAGGCGCACCGGGTTGCCCAAGGACGCGGCTACCGCGAAGGAAGCTATGAAGTCCTCGCCGTCGAGGTGGACGAGCGCAGGCTGATCAGGCAGTAGGCCGCGGCGGAGCGGCGCAGCGTTCCATGACGTCCGATGCCAGAGTGCGCTGGCGCTCGTCGTCCGCATCGACCGTCAGGACGAACGTGCCGCGCCAAACCGGGTCGGAATTATTGTAGGCATCGGTGCGCTCTTCGCGGCTCATGATGAAGGGGCCGGGCGTGCTGCCCGGGCCCGTTCCCCTGTCCTTGGTATCGATCACCGCATTGCCCTCGACCGGGCCCGCTTCGTCCATGGTGGAATCGAGGTGCACGCAGTCGGGGGCAAAGCCTGCCCCGAGAAGCGCATCGCGCGCACGTTGCGCATCCGTGAAGCGATCATAAGCGCGCGCCACTGACTGTCCCATCTTCATTCTCCATTGCATGATCCGCAGAACCAGAGGCAGCCGCGGACATTCGCGCCGCGGCTGCCTCTCTTTTCCTCTCTGACCCGCCGCGCGCGGCTAAGTGCCACCAGGATGCCGGCAGGTGCGCCACAGTTCAAAGTTGCCAATTTTGCATTACTTGCCTACACTGACCAATAGAAATGCAAATTTGATAACTCAGAATATAAAAAGGAGACGTCATGCTGCGCAAAACGCTCGCCGCCCTGTTTTTCCTCGTCCTCACGCTGCTGGCCTATCTCGGGCTGGCGCCGGTGCCGATCGAGCCGGTCGCCTGGAGCGCACCGAAGGACGCCGGCTATGTTGGCCCGTACGGCGTCAACCAAGGGCTGGCCGGCATGCAGAAAATCTCGATCGGCGAAGAAACCGGCCCCGAGCATGTGGCGATTGGCCCGGACGGCAAGCTGTATGCGGCGGTCGCCGGCGGCAAGATCTTGCGCATGAATGCCGACGGCTCTGCGCGCGAAGTCTGGACCAACACCGGCGGGCGCGTGCTCGGCTTCGATTTTGACGCGCGCGGGCGCCTGATCGCGGCCGACGCCATGCGCGGCTTGCTGGGCGTCGATGCCGGCCCGCAGCACCGCATCACGGTACTGACCGACCAGGTCGACGTGGGCGGCGCCGCCGATCCGATCCGCTACGCCGATGCGGTGGTGGTGGCCGGAGATGGCAAGATCTATTTCACCGATGCGTCGCGCCGCTTCGGCCCGGCGCAATGGGGCGGCACCTTCCATGCCAGCGTGCTCGACATCATCGAGCATTCGTCGACCGGCCGCGTGCTGGTCTACGACCCGGCCAGCGGCAAGACCGAGGTGGTGATGAACGACTTGTCGTTCGCTAACGGCATTGCCCTGTCCGGCGACGGTCAATCGCTGTTTGTGGCAGAAACGGGGGAATACCGCATTTGGAAGATTGCCGCCGATGCACGCCAGCTGAGCGCGAAAAAGATCAATCAGGCCGGCGGCGACACGCGGGCGCGCATCCTGCTTGCCAACCTGCCCGGCTACCCGGACAACCTGATGCGCGGCATGAACGGCCGCATCTGGGCCGGCTTTGCCAAGCCGCGCGGCACCGCCGCCGACGATCTGGCAGGAAAGCCATTCATGCGCAAGGTGGCGTTGCGGCTGCCGCAGGCGCTGTGGCCGGTCCCGCCCGCCTACGGCCATGTGATCGCGTTCAATGAAGCCGGCGAGATTGTCGCCGATCTGCAAGATCCGAGCGGCAGCTATCCGGAAACCACGGGGGTGACCGAAACCGAGCAGCGGCTGTATATCCAGAGCTTGCATGCGCCGGTGCTGGGCTGGTTGCCGAAGGATGCGGCAAAGCTGTAACGGGGCAGGCGCAACCGATCGCGCCCGCCTTGCAACGACCGATATGTCTACCCTAAACAGGAACTGCCAAGTTTGCGGCATGGTCAATCTGGATTGACCCGGCGACGCTAGCGTCCCCCGCATTCATGGGCTTACGTCAGACTAGCCATGACCTTACCCAATCTCATGCTCGTGCAACCGCTTGCCGCGCCCGAGGCTGCCAACGGTACTCCCTTGCCCGAGATCATTCATCTGCTTCGACAGCACCTCGGCATGGATGTCGCGTTTCTGGCGGAATTCGTGCGCGGGCGGCGCGAGTTCCGTTATGTGGATACCGACGAGCGCGACTGTACGGTACGTAACGGCGAAGGGTGCACGCTGGAAGAATCGTATTGCCAGCGCATCGTGGATGGCCGCTTGCCCGATCTGATTCCCGATGTTAACGATTTTCCCGAAGCAAAATCACTGTCGGTAACCCGGGAACTCAATATCCAATCCTATCTCGCGGCGCCGATACGGCTGGCCGACGGCACGGTGTACGGAACCTTTTGCTGCTACAGCCATACGCCGGACAATTCGCTCAACGAGCGCGATCTGGCCATGATGCGGATATGCGCCGACATGGCTGCCAGGCAAATCGACCGGGAGCGCCAGGAAAAGCGGAAACGGCACGAGATGGAGGAACGCATCCGCACGGCATTGGCGCAGGACGGCGTATCGATGGTCTACCAGCCGATTTACGCGCTGGCCGAGCGCAGGGTAGTTGGCTTCGAGGCACTGTCCCGCTTCGCCGGCGAGCATGGCAGCCCGCCGGATGTCTTTTTCAACGAAGCTCATGCCGTCGGGCTCGGCATTCCGCTCGAAGCCAGGACCATCGGGCTCGGACTGCGTGGCTTGCAAGAGCTGGCGCCGGAAGTCTATATATCGGTCAACATTTCCCCGGACACCATCCTGAGTCCGGCATTCGATGGCATTTTCCGGGACATGCCGCTTGAGCGCGTCACGCTGGAGATCACCGAACACGCCGCCGTCGACCGCTACCAGGAAATCGCCGACGTGCTGCGCCCGATCCGGGCGCGCGGTTTGCAACTGGCCGTGGATGACGCGGGCGCGGGCTATGCGAGCTTTCGCCATATTCTGGCCCTGGCGCCAGACCGCATCAAGCTCGATTGCAGCCTGACCAAGAACATCGATACCGATCCGGCGCGCCGGGCCCTGATCGCGGCATTCGTGCGCTTTGCCGAGGATACCGCCGCGTCCCTGATTGCCGAAGGAGTGGAAACCGAAAAGGAACTGGAAGCGCTGCTGCAGCTCGGGGTCGCCAAGGCGCAGGGGCACTTACTCGGCCGCCCGATGCCGATCGGGCAAGCAGCGCAGCTGCTGCACGTCTGACTCCTGCGACGAAGCGCCTTCCCGGTCGCGCCGGGGCAGTTATTTGCCGCGCTTTTTCGGCGCGGTGCGCAGGATGAACGTGATCGCCTGCTCGGCCAGTTCCTCGATCGAGATGCCCGCGCCCGGCCGGTACCACTGCGCGCTCCAGTTCAGCGCGCCGAACAGCAGCAGGCGGTCGAGCCCGGTCGGCATGCTCCAGTCGCCGGAACGGTGCAGCGCATCGATCGCCTCGTCCCAGATCGCCTCGTAGCGGCCCATGAGCGCGGTGATCTTCCCGTAGGCGGACTTGTCCAGCGAGCGGGATTCGTACAGCAGCACAGGGATGAAATGATTGTTGGGGCCGAGCAGCGTCTTCAGGTGCGTCGTCACCAGCTGGCGGAACGCCTCGCGCGGCGGCAGCCCCTGGGCCGCGATCGCCTCGATATCCTGCAGCGAGCGCGTCATGCCCTGCTCCATCACCGCCACCAGGATGTCGTGCTTGGTCTTGAAGTGATAGAACCAGCTGCCGGCCTGCATGCCGGCGGCCGCGGCGATGTCGCGCACGGTGGTTTTTTCGTAGCCTTTTTCGCGGAACAGCTTGGCCGATTTCGTGATCAGATCGTTGCGGCGGCTGTCGTCTTCGCTGGTGGAAGGCTGTACGCGGCGGCCGCGCGCGGCCTTCGCCGCCGTGCCTGCTCCGGGCGCCTTGGCGCGGGCAGGCGTCGTCTTCGTGCTGGTCATTGTTCTTTGCGCTCTCATGGCGAAAGGAAGTGTCAGGTCCGCATATTGTAAAGCGCGAATGGTTTTCCTCGCCTATGCGAGTGCCGCCTCGGCCGGGGCGAGGCCCAGCATGTGGCGCGCCTCCTCCACGTTCGCGACTTCCCGCCCGGTGTTGCGCGCGCATTGCGCCAGCGCTTCGACCAGTTGCGCGTTCGAGCTTGCCTTGCCGCCGTCGGGCAAATAGAACGTGTCCTCCAGCCCGGTGCGCAAATGCCCGCCGAGGTCGGCGGCGCGCTGGTGCAGCGGCCAGATATTGGCGCGCCCGATGGCCGTCACCTGCCAGGCGCAGCCGGCCGGAATCAGGCCGGTCAGGATCGGCAGCAGCGCCGGATCGGCCGGCATGCCGGATTCCACGCCCATGACGAAGTTGTAGTGCGCCGGCCCCGGGTACATGCCGGTTTTGACGTACATGTCGACGCAGCGCACGATGCCCAGGTCAAAGCACTCGAATTCGGGCAAGGTGCCGGTGTCGCGCATCGCCGCCAGGAAGGCATCGACCTTCTTCACCGGATTATCGAACAGCATCGGCGGCCAGGCCCAGGTGCCGGCCGAGGTCGCCTTCAGGTAGTTCAGCGAGCCGGCGTTGCAGGCGGCAATTTCGGGACGGATGGCGCGCATGCAAGCCAGCGGCCCCTCGATGTCCGGCCCGACCACGCCGGTGGACTGGTTGAAGATCACGCCCGGGCAGGCTTCGCGGATGGCCTGCGCGATCTCGCTGGCGACCTGCGGCTCCCACGAAGGCAGGCGCCCCATGCCCGGCTGCTGGCTGCGGAAATGCACATGCATGACGGTGGCGCCGGCGTCGAACGCGGCCTTCGCTTCGCGCGCCATCTGCTCCGGCGTGACCGGCACCGGATGCTGGGCGGGGTCGGTCAGCACGCCGGTCAGCGCGCAGGTGATGATCGCTTTCTGATTCATGTCGCTCCTTTCAGAAGACACAGGGCACGGCGCCCAATCTGGGTCAATATTTGCATCAATAATAATTCAATCGCTTGCTTGAATACTAACCGGGGAGCGGATTCGTTGCAATGATTGTTTTCCCTCAATACCGGGGCGCGGGCCCACGCGGCAGTGGCGGCGCCGGAAATAGCCGGCAGCGAAAGGGATTGACGAAAATCACGAGTCGTCGATTGTGTCGGAAATTTTTCACAACACGCCTTTATTCAATCAATCGATTGATTTATTATAAATCCATCGTCCAGCTGCCGCAGGGGCGTTTTGCATCACTGAAGCATCGGAAGCACTCAATCGAAACGACATCGGAGGGAGGGCAGGATGAGCGACGACTTGTTGGTGGAAGTACGCGGGCGCGTGCTGTGGCTGACCATTAACCGCCCGGAGCGGCGCAATGCGATCAATGCCGCCGTGCTGTCCGGCATCCGGCAGGCGCTGGAGGAGGCCGGGCGCGACAGGCAGCTGCGCGCCATCGTGCTTACCGGCGCCGGCGAACGCGCGTTCTGTTCCGGCGCCGACCTGCAGGAGCCCTCCTTCCGCTTCGACTACGCGCAGCCCTATCAGTGGCTGGCCGACCTGCTGCGCACCGCGCGCCGCAGCACCACCCCGATCATCGCCCGCGTCAACGGCGCCTGCCTGGCCGGCGGCATGGGATTGCTGGCGATGTGCGACATGGCCGTGGCCAGCCGCGATGCCGTGTTCGGGCTGCCGGAAGTGAAGGTAGGCGTATTTCCGGCGCAGGTGCTGTCGGTGCTGCAGCACCAGTTGCCGCGCCGCGTGCTGACGGAAATGTGCATTACCGGCGCGACCATCGATGCCCAGCAGGCGCTGGCCTGCGGGCTGGTGAACCACGTGGCCGACGGCGAACTCGACGCCAAGCTCGACTGGCTGCTGGATCGCCTGCTGGACAAGTCGCCGTCGGCGATCCGCCGCGCGCTGTACACGATGAAGCAGATCGAGGCGCTGCCGTTCGAGGCATCGGTCGCCTTTACCGAAAGCCAGATCGGCCTGGCGGCGCTGACCGACGATTTCCGCGAGGGGCTGTCCGCGTTCATCGAAAAGCGCCAGCCGAACTGGACCGGCCAATAAACCGGCAATCAACAGGGGAGCACGCATGTATCAAGCCTTGCCGCCGTCGCGGCATTTCAATGAAGAGCACCGGACGCTGCGCGAGGCGGTACGCCGCTTCGTCGACCGGGAGTTGCTGCCGCATGTCGAGGCATGGGAAGAAGCCGGGGAATTTCCGCGCGCATTGTATGGCCGCGCCGCCGAGCTGGGCCTGCTCGGCCTCGGATTTCCGGAACAATACGGCGGCACGCCGGGCACGCTGTTTCATGCGATGGCGGTAGTCGATGAACTCACGCGTACCGCCTGCGGCGGCCTCTTGGCATCGCTGTTCAGCCATACCATCGGCGCGCCCCCGATCGTCGCCGGCGGCTCGCCCGCGCTGAAGGAGCGTGTGCTGCCGCAGATCTTGTCCGGCAAGAAGATCAGCGCGCTGGCCGTGACCGAGCCCGGCGGCGGCTCCGACGTGGCGAACCTCGCGCTGCGTGCCGAGCGCGACGGCGACCACTACATCCTCAACGGCAGCAAGACCTTCATCACTTCCGGCATGCGCGCCGATTACCTCACCGTCGCGGCGCGCACCGGCGGACCGGGCGCTGCCGGCGTGTCGGCCCTGCTGGTCGAGGGCGATACGCCGGGCCTGACCCGCACGGCTCTGAAAAAAATGGGCTGGTGGTGTTCCGACACCGCGCAGCTGCACTTCGACAATTGCCGGGTGCCGGCCTCTAACTTGCTGGGCCAGGAAAACGGCGCCTTTCCGCTGCTGATGTTGAACTTCAACCGCGAACGGCTTTCCCTTGCCTGGCAAGCCTTCGGGTTCGCGCGCGTCTGCCTGGATGAGGCCTCGGATTGGGCGCGCGAGCGCACTACCTTCGGCAAGCGCCTGGTCGGACACCAGGTGGTGCGGCACAAGCTGGTGGAAATGGCCACGAAGATCGAAGCCACGCGCGCCCTGATCGAGGACATGACGCAGCGTATCGAATGCGGCGAGGCGCCTGTCGCACAAATCTGCATGCTGAAGAACTTCGCCGCGCAGACGATGCAGTTCTGCGCCGACCAGGCGGTGCAGATCCTCGGTGGCATGGGTTTCATGCGCGGCACGAAATCCGAGCGCATCTACCGCGAGGTGAAGGTGAACATGATCGGCGGCGGCGCCGAGGATGTGCTCAACGAGCTGGCCGCGCGCCAGCTCGGCTGGGCTTGACGACCTGCAGAAGGAGATGACAGATGTATTCCTCGATTTTCCGCCCTGGCCTGTTTGACGGCAAGGTCGCAATCGTCACCGGCGGCGGCAGCGGCATCGGCCGCTGCACCGCGCACGAGCTGGCTTCCCTCGGCGCCACGGTCGCGCTGGTCGGGCGCACGCCGGAAAAGCTCGCCGCAGTCGCGGCCGAGATCGCCGAAAGCGGTGGCGCCGCGCATGCCTATCCCTGCAATATCCGCGACGAAGAGGCGGTGCAGGCGCTGATTGCCCGGATCGTATCCGAACACGGCAGGATCGATGCGCTGGTCAACAACGCCGGCGGCCAGTTCCCCGCGCTGCTGAAGGATATTTCGCGCAAGGGCTGGGAAGCGGTGGTGCAGACCAACCTGACCGGCGGCTTCCTGATGGCGCGCGAATGCCTGAACCAGGCGATGCAGAAAAGCGGCGGCGCGATCGTCAACATCGTCGCCGACATGTGGGGCGGCATGCCCGGCATGGGCCACTCGGGGGCGGCGCGCGCCGGCATGGTCAATTTCACCGAAACCGCCGCTTTCGAATGGGCGCGCTACGGCGTGCGGGTCAATGCGGTCGCGCCCGGCTATGTCGCCTCGTCCGGGCTGGATGCCTATCCGCCGGAAATGCGCGAGATCATCCTCCAGGCCGGCAAGCAGGTACCGCTGCAACGCATGGCAACGGAATCGGAAATCTCGTCAGCCATCGTCTTCCTGCTGTCCGAGGCGGCCTCCTTCGTCACCGGCACCGTGCTGCGCGTGGACGGCGGCCGCCCCCAAGTGCGGGTCGGCTTTCCGCTGGAGTCCGAGCGGTCGACGCCCGCCTTCGGCGGCTTTCACCTGGCGCGCCAGCCCAGGGTGTTTGATGAGCGGGAGCCGCAATAATGCCCGCCATCGCCTCCCGTATCGTCCCGCACAGCGAGACTTTCCAAAAGAACCGCGCCGCCCTGCTGGAACAGGTGGAACAGTTGCGCACGCTGGAACGCCGCACGCGCGACAAGTCGGCGGCGTCGCGCGAACGCTTCGAAAAGAAGGGCAAGCTGCTGCCGCGCGACCGCCTCGGCCGCCTGCTCGATCCCGGCGCGCCATTCCTGGAGCTGTCGACGCTGGCCGGCTTCTGCCTCGACAAGAGCGATCCCGCCAAATCGATCCCCGGTGGCGGCGTGGTGATCGGCATCGGGTATGTGAGCGGCGTGCGCGCCATGATCGCGGTGGACGATGCCGGCATCGAGGCCGGCGCGGTGCAGCCGATGGGCGTGGAAAAATTCCAGCGCGCGCAGCAGATCGCGCTGAGCCAGAAGCTGCCCTTCATCCACCTGGTCGAAAGCGCCGGCGCCAACCTGCTCAACTACAAGGTTGAAACCTTCGTGCTGGGCGGCAGCGGCTTTTACTGGCTGGCGCGCCTGTCGGCGGCCGGCCTTCCGGTGCTGACCGTGGTGCACGGCCCGAGCACCGCCGGCGGCGCCTACATGCCGGGCCTGTCCGATTACGTGGTCATGGTGCGCGAGCAGGGAAAGGCCTTCCTGGCCGGCCCGCCCCTGCTGATGGCGGCGACCGGCGAAGTGGCGACCGAGGAAGAGCTCGGTGGTGCCGACATGCACGCGACCACCTCGGGCCTGGCCGAATACCTGGCGGAAGACGATGCCGATGCCCTGCGCATCGCGCGCGAGCTGATGGCGGCGCTCGACTGGAACCGCGATCTGGCGCCACGCATGCCGGACTACCAACCGCCGCGCTACGACGCCGAGGAATTGCTCGGCATTGCCTCGACCGACCACAAGAAGCCGCTCGACATGCGCGAAGTGATCGCGCGCATCGTCGACGATTCCGACTTCCTCGAATTCAAGCCGGATTACGGGCCGGCGACGCTGACCGGCCATGCGGCCATCTGCGGCATGCGCGTCGGGATCATCAGCAACAACGGGCCGCTCGACCCGGCCGGCGCCAACAAGGTCACCCACTTCATCCAGGCTTGCTGCCAGTCCGGCACGCCGCTGCTCTACCTGCAGAACACCACCGGCTTCATCGTCGGCAAGGCGTCCGAACAGGCCGGCATGATCAAGCATGGCTCGAAGATGATCCAGGCCATGTCCAACGCCAGCGTGCCGCGCATTACCGTGCACTGCGGCGCCTCCTTCGGCGCCGGCAACTTCGGCATGTGCGGGCGCGGCTTCTTCCCCGACTTTTGCTTCACCTGGCCGAACGCGAGGACCGCCGTCATGGGTCCTGAACAGGCGGCCAACACGATGGCGATCGTGATGGAAGGCAGCATGCGCCGCAAGGGCCTGGAAGTGGACAAGAACTCGATCGACGCCATGCGCATGATGGTAATCGACACCTTCGAGAAGCAGACCAGCGCGGCACACATCTCGGCACGCCTGCTCGACGACGGCGTGATCGACCCGCGCGACACGAGAAAGATACTGGCGGTGGCGCTGTCGGTATGCGAAGAAAGCCGCAAGCGTGCGCTGCGCCCGGTGCAGTTCGGCGTGGCGCGACCATAACAAGACCCAGGAGACAATCATGCAATTCACCCACGAACACAATGAACTGAAGCGCAACCTGAAACGCTTCATCGACAACGAAATCAACCCGTTCGTCGATGAGTGGGAAGAAGCCGAAATCTTCCCTGCCAAGGAGCTGTTCCGGAAGATGGGTCAACAGGGCTTCCTCGGCGTATCGAAACCGGTCGAATTCGGCGGCCTCGGGCTCGATTACTCATATTCCGTCGCCATGGCCGAAACGCTCGGCCACATCAAGTGCGGCGGCGTGCCGATGGCCATCGGCGTGCAGACCGACATGGCCACGCCGGCGCTGGCGCGCTTCGGCTCGGACGCTTTGCGGGCGGAATTCCTGGCGCCGGCCATCGCCGGCGAGATGGTGGCCTGCGTCGGCGTGTCCGAGCCGGGCGCCGGCTCGGACGTGGCCTCAATCCGCACCACCGCGCGCAAGGATGGCGACGACTACGTCATCAACGGCAGCAAGATGTGGATCACCAACAGCCTGCAGGCCGACTGGATCTGCCTGCTGGCCAATACCTCCGAGGGCGGACGCTATTCCAACAAGTCGCTCATCGTCGTGCCGCTCAAGACGCGCGGGATTTCGGTGGCAAAGAAGATCAAGAAGATCGGCATGAATTCGTCCGACACCGGCCTCCTGTATTTCGACGAGGTGCGCGTGCCGCAGCGCTATCGCATCGGCGAGGAGGGGCAGGGCTTCATCTACCAGATGCTGCAGTTCCAGGAAGAGCGCATGTGGGGCGCGGCCAACGCGACGCAGGCAATGTTCAACTGCATCGACATGACGATCGAGTATGCGCGCGAGCGCAAGGTGTTCGACATGGCGCTGATCGACAACCAGTGGGTGCATTTCAAGCTGGCCGAACTGAAGACCGAGGTCGAATCCTTGCGTGCGCTGGTGCACCGCGCCTGCGAGCTGTACATCGGCGGGCAGGATGTGACCGAGCTGGCATCGATGGCGAAGCTGAAGGCAGGGCGCCTGGCGCGCACCGTGCCCGATACCTGCCTGCAGTTCTGGGGCGGCATGGGCTATACCTGGGAAAACCCGGTCTCGCGCTTTTACCGCGACGGACGCCTGACCTCGATCGGCGGCGGCGCGGACGAAATCATGCTCGGCATTATCTCCAAATACATGGGCATCTTGCCGGGCAAGAAGAAGACGGCGCAGTAAGCGCCGTTCCCCTTGCCGTACGCCGCAACCAACCGCGCACCTGATATGACCGACACCCGCATCCACTCGATCCTGATCGCCAACCGCGGCGAAATCGCGCTGCGCATCATGCGCACCGCGCGCCGCCTCGGTTTTCGCACGATTGCCGTGTATTCCGAGGCTGACCGGGGTGCGCCGCACGCGCGCGCGGCCGACCTCGCGCTGCCTATCGGCGCGGCGCAGCCGGCGGCGTCCTACCTGAACATCGATGCGCTGGTCGAGGCGGCCAGGCGCGCGGGCGCCGATGCGATTCATCCCGGCTACGGCTTCCTGGCCGAGAACGCGGCCTTCGCGCGCGCCTGTTCAGATGCAGGCCTGGTCTTCATCGGTCCTTCGGCCGACGCCATCGACGCGATGGGCAACAAGGCCGGGGCCAAGCGCCTGATGATGGATGCCGGCGTGCCTTGCGTGCCGGGCTATCAGGGTGCGGACCAGTCGGAGGCGCGCATGCAGGAAGAAGCGGCGCTCATCGGCTATCCGGTCATGATCAAGGCGGCCGCCGGCGGCGGCGGCCGCGGCATGCGGCGCGTCGGCCATGCCGGCGAGTTCCTCGCCGCGCTGCGCTCGGCCCGCTCGGAAGCCGCCAATGCCTTCGGCAGCGACGAACTGATCCTGGAAAAGGCGATCGTCGAGCCTCGCCACATCGAAATCCAGGTGTTCGCCGATATGCACAGCAACGTGGTCCATCTGGGCGAGCGCGACTGCTCGGTGCAGCGCCGCCACCAGAAGGTGATCGAGGAGTCGCCTTCGCCCGCCGTGGACGCTCAGCTGCGCGCGCGCATGGGCGGGGTCGCCGTGGCGGCAGCCAGAGCCATCGGCTACGTCGGCGCAGGCACGCTGGAATTCCTGCTCGACCGCGCAAGCAATTTCTATTTCATGGAAATGAATACGCGGCTGCAGGTCGAGCATGCGGTGACGGAAGCTGTCGCCGGCGTCGACCTGGTCGAGTGGCAGCTGCTGGTCGCGCAGGGAAAGGCGCTGCCGCTGGCGCAGGAAGACATCGACGCGCGGCTGGCGGCGGGTGGCCATGCCATCGAGGTGCGGCTGTGCGCGGAAGACCCCGGCGACAATTTTCTGCCGCAAAGCGGTACCGTCGCCTGCTGGCGCGCGCCCTCGACGCTGCGCTGCGACCATGCGCTGGAAAGCGGCCTGGCGATATCGCCGTATTACGATTCGATGGTAGCTAAGCTGGTCGCGCACGGGCGTGATCGCGACGAGGCGCTGCGCCGGCTGGCGCACGGGCTGGACGAATGCGCGCTGCTCGGCGTGAAGAGCAACCGGCATTTCCTGGCGCGCTGCATCTCGCATCCGGAATTTGCCGCCGGGCGCGCCACCACCGCCTTCATCGAGTTGCATTTTCCGGCGCAGCAGCGCGCTCCAGCGCCGGCGGATGCGGCGGCAAGACGCATTGCAGCGGCGCTGCTGGCGCTGCACCGTGCCAAAACCGGAACGGTGCGCTATCCGGCCGAGCTGCACGGCTGGTCGAGCAGCTGCCGTTATCCGCAGCCATGCCGCCTGCTGCTCGACGGCGAAGCGCTGGAACTGCATGTAACGACGCTGGAAAAACAGCGCTGGCTAATCGCCCAGGGCGATCATGACAGCGAGGTCGCCGCATCCGAGGCAACCAGCAACGAAGCGACGTTTCACCTGGACGGCCGAGCCTGTCGCATATGCCACGCGAGCTCGGGAGCAGACCTGTTTTTCGAGCTCGACGGCGTGGAGCATCGTGTCACCGACATCACCTATGCGCCCGCTCAGCGCGAGGCGAACGGCACCGCCAGCGGCCGCATCGGTGCTCCGATGAACGGGCAGGTAGTGTCGGTGCAGGTGCAGGATGGCGAAGAGGTGCAAGCCGGCCAGACGCTGCTCGTGATCGAGGCGATGAAAATGGAACACAGCGTTGTAGCGCCGCTCGCCGGCAAGCTGGCGGGGGTCTATGTGAAGGTCGGCGACCAGGTTGCGCCGGGCCGGGTTCTGGTTGAGCTCGCGGCGAATGCGCGAGGGTGAAAACCTGCCGGGCGGGTGAGCGGGCAAGCCAGCCATGCCCGCGCCGCCAAGGGGACGGCGGCGAACGGAACCGGCCCTATGCCAGCTTGCTGGTGTCGAACATCCCCTGCATGCGTTGCGCCAGCATCATGTCGCCTTCCACCTTCAGCTTGCCGCTCATGAATGCGGAAATGCCGTTGAGTTCTCCCTTGAGCATGGCCATCAGGTTGTCGTCGGTCATCGTCAGCGCCAGGTCGGGTGACGGCGCCTCGCCTTCGTGCGCGCTGCACTTGCCGTCCTCGATGACCAGATACATCGGGTTCGAGATCTTGTACTGGATGGTGGTTTGCATGCCGGCCGCGGCGCTCGGGTTGAGCGCCTGCGGCATCTTCTTGATCAAGTCATTGACTGTCATGGTGTCTCCGTTGTCGAGGTTGTCGGCCTTGTCGAAATGCCATTCGCATGCGTGCAAGGCCGCTCACGCAAAGGCAGGAAAATCGTCAATCACCGGCTGCGCAGCTCGCGCCGCAGTATCTTGCCGATCGGCGTCTTGGGCAGCTCGGTGCGGAATTCGATCTGACGTGGAATCTTGTAGCCGGTCAGATTGGCGCGGCAGTGCGCGAGCAGGTCGGTCTCGCTCAGCTGCGGGTCTTTCCTCACCACGAACAGCTTGACCGCTTCGCCGGAGTGGGCGTCGGCGATGCCGACGGCGGCCGCTTCCAGCACGCCGGGGTGGGCCGCCACCACCGCCTCGATCTCGGCGGGATAGACGTTGAAGCCGGAGACGATGATCATGTCCTTCTTGCGGTCGGTGATGCTGACCCAGCCGTCAGCGTCCATGGCGCCGATGTCGCCGGTGCGTAACCAGCCGTCTGGCGACAGCGCCTCGGCCGTTTCGGCCGGCCGGTTCCAGTAGCCGCGCATCACCTGCGGCCCGCGCACCTCGATTTCGCCCGGCTCTCCCGGCACGCACAGGCCGCCGTCGTCGCGCCGGATGCGCACCTCGGTCGACGGGATCGGCAGGCCGACCGCACCCAGGCGCGGCCGGTGCGGCGGATTGATGCATACGCCGGCGGTCGCCTCGCTCAGCCCGTAGCCTTCGATCATGGTTCCCTTGGCCAGCGTAGTCCAGCGCTCCATCACCGGACGCAGCATGGCCGCGCCTGCGCCGATCGACAGCTTGGCGGCGCGCGCGCAGTCGGGCCCGAAGCCGGGCGTGTTGGCCAGCGCGTTGTAGAGCGTGTTCACGCCCGTCATGACGGTCCACGGATACTCCCGCATCGTCTTGACGAAGGCCGGCAAGTCCTTGGGATTGGTGATCAGCACGTTAAGGCCGCCGATGGTCATGAAGGTGAGGCAATTCGCCACCAGCGAAAACACGTGGTACAGCGGCAGCGGCGTGAGCACGATTTCTTCCCGCTCGCGCAAGGTGCCGCCGATCCAGGCACGGCACTGCAGCACGTTCGCGACGACGTTGGCGTGGCTCAGCATTACTCCCTTGGACACGCCGGTGGTGCCGCCCGTGTATTGCAGGAAGGCGATGTCGTCCCTGTCCACCGGCGCTGCGCGCGGCGTCATGGCCGCACCGGCGCGCAGCGCATGGCGCAAGGTGAGCGCGCCGGGTATTGTCCAGCGCGGCACCATCTTTTTGACATGGCGTACGGCGAAATTGACCAGCGGCCCGCGCGGCAGGCCGAGCAGGTCACCGGCACCGGTGACGATCACATGGCGCAGCGCGGTGGCCGGCAGCACCTTCTGCACCTTGCCCGCGAAGTTTTCCAGCACGACGATGGCGCAGGCACCCGAATCATTCAGCTGGTGTTCCAGTTCGCGTTCGGTATAGAGCGGATTGACGTTGACCACGATCAGCCCGGCGCGCAGCGCACCGAAAATGGCGACCGGATACTGCAGCAGGTTCGGCATCATCAACGCGATGCGCGCCCCCTTCTCGATGCCCGGCAGGGACTGCAGGAAGGCGGCAAAGGCGCGCGACAGGCGCTCCAGCTCGTCATAGGCGAGGGTGCGCCCCATGTTGGTAAATGCCGGCAAGCCCGCGTAGCTGCGGCATGCCGCCTCGAACATCTGGTTGACGGAGCGGTAGCCTGCCAGATCCACGGCGGCCGGAACGCCCGGCGGATAGTCGCTCAACCACGGTTTACATGTCTCCATCTCTGTCCTCGATGTTTTTTGGTGACATCCTACCCCGCACACAAATTAAAGCAAGCGATTGACTTGTTAATGAAGCATAACATCGCCTGCCATTGATTTCGATCTAATCCGGCCATGCCGATGGCGCCGTGCATACGGGCGGCCGATCCCTTTCCGTCGATAACCAGGCGGTTTGAGCTTGCACAAGAAAAAAATTGCGGCGCTATATGCAGATCAATCGCAGAGGATATAGCGCGCGCGGGCGCAGGCCGCGCCATGCATTTGCACTTACGATGCTGGCTGCCGTCCCTGGCGCGGCAGGAAGCAGCAGGGCCGGCATGTCACCGCGAACACCACCCCAGCTTTTTCCACAAACTTTCGGCATAGGCGATATCACGTTGTCCCCAACCCGGATGATGGTGTCGTACCGGTGCGGTGACGCTGGCTGTCGCCTCCGCCATTGATGGAGGAATACGACATTGAAAACCCAGCAGCTTTTTTCCATCGTTGTAGCCGCCCTCTTCTCAGGGCTGGCCATGGCCGCACCGGCCCAGGACAGCGCGCAAGAGCAAAGCCCGTTTGCCGCCGTCCCCTTCCTCGAACCGCAGCCGCTGCAGGAACTGATCGCGCTTGACGACGGCGAATTCCTGCGCCGCCTGTTCGATGCGAGGCAAGGAAGCCGGCTCGTCGACCGCCTGTTTCCGGCCGAGTTGACGATCTTCCCCCTGTCGCACGGCTTTGCCGGCGCCCAGGATGCCTGTCTGCGCATGCGCACGCCGCAGGCTTGCCGGCTCTATCTGCACGACCTCGTCACGATCAACGAGGACAAGCTGCAGCAGAACCGCGTGCTGTCCAACCCGTTCGCGCCGGCGCGCTAAGGAGGGCACATGAAACGCTTCCTCGCGCTCCTCGCCGCCGTACTGGGCCTGCTGGCCTGGCACGCCCCGCTGCTGGCGCAGACGGTTTCCCCGTATGGCCAGTCCGCCTTCCTGTACCGGCTGACGTTTGCCGAAGAGTTCGGCAACGGTCTCAATCCGGCCATCTGGAACGACCATATCTGGTATGAGAGTTCCAATCCGACCATCAACTATGCGGTGCAAAACGGTGTGCTGAAAATCTGGCCGCAGCGCGACGCCAGCGGCAATTTCTTCAATCGCACGATCGATACCGACGGCCACTTTTCCCAGACCTACGGTTTCTTCGAGATCGAGGCCAAGCTACCGGTCGGCAAAGGCGTCTGGCCGGCATTCTGGATCTTCAACCATATCGGCACGCGCCGGCCGGAAATCGACATCATGGAAGCCTATCCCGGCGGCGGCCCCGCCAGTGGCTGGTCGGACGCCAATCTGCACCCGACCGCCTACGGCGTGACGGTATGGAAGGACGCCACCGCGCTGGCCGGCTCCAAGATGATCCAGACCACCGACCTGTCCGCCGGCTTCCATAAATACGGCCTGAAATGGGAAAGCAGCAGGATGACCTTCTATTTCGACGGCCGGGCCACCTACACGCTCAACGTGCGCATGCGCGACCCGATGTACCTCCTGCTCAGCCTGTGGTTCGGCAGCGCCAGCGGCACGCCCGATAGCACCACGCCGACCGGCAGCACCAACGCGTTCGAGATCAACTACGTGCGGGCATGGCAATTCAGGTTTTAACCAAGGCGATTCGCCGGCGCATGGCAGGGCCGGCGCGCCGCCCTGCGCCGACTGATGCCGGCCTCACGCCGAGGCCGGCAGCGGATACTGCAGCGATTTGTACTGCAAGAATTCCTCGATGCCGTAGCGGCCCAGCTCGCGCCCGTGCCCGGATTGCTTGCAGCCGCCGAACGGCGCCATGATGTTGAAGCGCCCGCCGTTGACGTCGACCTGCCCGGTGCGCATGCGCAGCGCAACCCGCTTCGCGTGCGCCTGGTCGCGCGACCAGACGCCGCCGGACAACTCGTAGGCCGATTCGTTGGCAATGCGAATGGCATCCTGCTCGTCGCGGTAGGAAATGATCGACAGCACCGGGCCGAACACTTCTTCCTGCTCGATCAGCATGCCCTGCTGCACGCCGCCGAACACGGTCGGCTGCACGTAGTAGCCCTGCTCCAGCCCGGGCGGCGGATGTGGGCCGCCGGCCAGCAGCTCGGCGCCTTCCTCGATGCCGGCGCGGATGAAATGCCGCACGCGTTCGCGCTGGCGCTCCGACACCAGCGGCCCGAGCTCGGTGTGCTCGTCGAACGGGTCACCCACCCGCATTTCGTTGGCGATGTGCGCGGCCATTGCCGCCACCTGCTCGTAGCGCGTTTCCGGCACCAGCATGCGGGTATGCGCCGAGCAGGTCTGGCCGGCATTGAGGAAGCAGGCGCGCATCGCGCCCGGCACGGCCTGCACGTAATCGGCGTCATCGAGCAGGATCGCAGCCGATTTACCGCCCAGTTCGAGCGTGGCACGCTTGAAGGTCTGGGCCGCCAACGCCGCCACGCGCTTTCCGGCACGGGTCGACCCGGTAAACGACAGCATGTCGACCTGCGGGTGGCAGGCCAGCGCCTCGCCCACCGTTTCGCCGGTGCCGCTGACCAGGTTGAACACGCCGGCCGGCAAACCGATCTCGTCGATGATTTCGGCCAGCAGGAAGGCATTCAGCGGCGCCACCTCGGAAGGCTTCAGGACCACGGTGCAGCCGGCGGCGAGTGCGGGAGCGAGCTTGGCGGCGATCTGGTGCAGCGGATAATTCCACGGCGTGATGCAGGCAACCACGCCGGCCGGCTCGCGCAGCACCTCGGAGTTGCCCACCTGCTCGGCGAAGCGGAAGTCGCTCAACAGTTCGGCATTGATGCCGAAGGTCGCCACCGGCAAGGCGGCCTGTACCTGGCGCGAGAAGCGCAGCGGCGAACCGACCTCCTGCGAAATCAGCTGCGCGATCTGTTCGCTGCGAGCGTGCAGTGCATCCTGGATTTTCCGCAGCCAGCCGGCCCGTTCGGCCGGGGAAGTCGCCGACCAGCCGTCGAACGCGTCGCGCGCGGCATAGACGGCGTCGCCGGCATCCTGTTCATTACCGAGGCAGATGCGGCCGATCACCTGCTCGGTGGCGCTGTTGGTGACGTCGGCGCTCATCTTGCCATGCGGCTTGATCCATCGCCCGCCGATGTACAGGTGCTGATGAATTTTCATTGTTTCCTCGCGAAAGAAATATGGCGTCGGAAAAATGAAGCGTGCGCCTCCACGGCCGTTCTGGCCGCGCCAATATGGTACCCAGTGCTTGGATGGGAAGTGATGCGAAGACGGGTTTATTTGTGCTCGAACAAATTTCGCGGCGGACGATGCGCTTGACGGGCATGGCTGCACGACAAGAACGCTGGCCATGTTCCATCCAGCACCCTCGATACGGCATGAATAAAAGCCGGCACGCCGCGCGGCGGCTTGCATTGCGCATGCGCGCGGGAGGACCGCTACGCCGCCACCATCACCGCGCAGCGCACCTTTTCCACCAGCACGGCATCCATCGCGCCGCGCCACCAGCGCATCGCAAAGCTCTTGTGGCGGGAGTGGCCGACGATCACCAGCTCGATGCCGAGGGTTTCAACCATGCGGGCGATGATATCGGCTGGCTCGCCGACCTCCAGGTGGGAAATCACCGTCATTCCGGCTTCGGCCAGCATCAGGCGGCCCGATTCGAGCACCTGCTTCATGGCGCGCTGCTCGGCCTCTTCTTCTTCAATGGTGGGGACGGCGGCGGCGAACTCCGCCGCGATCACGATCGGCATCGGCGTGACCACCGCCAGCAGGTGAATCTCGGTCGCGCCGCCCGGTTCCAGGCGTATGCATTCCTGCAACGCGCCGCGGCTCTCCGGCGTGCCATTGTAGGCGACAAGGATTTTGCGGTACATGCGTCCCTCCTTGATCAAAACGGAGCGGCAGCGGCGCCGCCATCCGTCCTCCCATCATACAGCGCGCTCATCCGCGCCAATTCGTTTTCCTCAATGCGCCGCGCGTCTGTTTCATTGTAGATCAGATGTGCGCTTGAGCAAGCCAAAGAGTGCGCGCCACCCGCGGCCGAATCCGTCCTCCCCCCAACCGCATGAAATCGTCCGGCAAAGCAGCGGGCATGACGCTTCCCGCTCTTGCAGTTTGATAAGATGTCGCCAAAAAAGTAACTTGCGGCGATCCCGGCGATACGCCGGTAGCCTGCCCGCCGTTACTTACGCATAATGGGCATGTTTCCCCGGCTTGCATATGCCGGCTTCCGAATAGGGTTTTCGTTCATGTTGAAAGTGGTCGTCATCGATGGCAACGCGATCTCGCGCAATCTGCTGACTTCGGTGCTGCTGAACGGCGGCTTTGACGTGGTCGGCGACGCCAATACCTCGCCGGCCGGCATCGCCGGCATGATCAAGCTCAAGCCGCAGATAGTGTGCATCGATATCGGCGGGGCCGACGACGAATGCCTGGCACGCATCGATATCTTGCGCGGCGCGCTGCCGAAAACATTGCTGTTCCTGGCCTCCGGCCAGTTCGATCCACTCACCGTGCAGACGGCGGTCGGGCGCGGCGTACACGGCTTCATCGTCAAGCCGTTCAAGGCCGAGACGGTGCTCAAGACCATCCGCAACGCCGTCATCAAGCTCGCCCGTCAGCACCGGCAGGCCGCCGCCGGCCAGGACGGCGCGGCGCAGGATGATGCGGCGCCCGTGGACGAATCCTGACTTCAGTGCGCCAGCGCCTTACGCGCTGGCATCTCGATATACTGGCGCGCGATTTCCGAGGCCGGCATCGGACGCCCCAGCAGGAAGCCCTGCGCGATGTCGCATCCGGCGCGGCGCAAAAATTCCGCCTGCTCGCTGTTCTCCACGCCTTCGGCCACCACCTGCAGCCCCATCTTGTGCGCAATCGCGATGATCGCCTCGGTGATGGCGACGTCGTCGGCGTCGTGCGGAATGCCAGTGACGAAGCTGCGGTCGATCTTCAAGCTGTCGAGCGGATACTGCTTCAGGCTGGCCAGCGATGAATAGCCGGTGCCAAAGTCGTCGATCGACAGCGCCACGCCCATGTCGCGGATGCGGCCCAGCAGCGTGATGGCTTCCTGCGGGTTGTGCATGATGGTGCTTTCGGTGATCTCGAACTCCAGCATGCGCGGCGGCAATCCACTGCGCTCGAGCGCGCCGCGGATGGTGTCGAGCAGGTCGCCGGACGAAAACTGGCGTGCCGACAGGTTGACCGCGATATGGCCGAAGTCCCAGCCGGCGTCGAGCCAGGCGCGGCCCTGGCGGCAGGCTTCGCGCATGACCCAGGCGCCGATCGGCACGATCAGGCCATTCTGCTCGGCCAGCGTGATGAAGGTGGTCGGCAGCACCAGGCCCAGTTCCGGATGGCGCCAGCGAATCAGCGCCTCCACGCCGGCCAGCCGGCCGGTGGCGGTCGCCATCTGCGGCTGGTAGTACAGCTCGAACTCGCCGCGCTCGAGCGCGCGGCGCAGGCTGTTTTCCAGCAGCATCTGCTCGAAGGTTTCGGCATTCATGTCGCTGGTGAAGAACTGGAAGTTGTTCTTGCCGCGTTCCTTGGCGCGGTACATCGCCACATCCGCATTCTTCAGCAGCGTGTTGGCATCGGTGCCGTCGGCCGGGTAGCAGGCGATGCCGATGCTGGCCGTGACGAACATTTCCTGACCTTCGATCACGAACGGCTGCGACATGCTGGCGATCAGGCGCTCCGCCAGGCGCGCGGCAGTGCCGGACGAGGGCGGGTCGTCCAGCAGCACGGTGAATTCGTCGCCGCCCAGGCGCGCGGCGATATTGCTGTGCTTGAGCTGCTGGCGCATGCGCTCGGACGCCGCCACCAGCAACTGGTCGCCGGCCACGTGGCCGAGCGTGTCGTTGACGGTCTTGAAGCGGTCCAGGTCGATGAACAAGAGCGCCAGCTGGCGGCTGGCGACGGCGGCGCGCTCGATCTCGGCGGCAAAGCGCACCATCAGGCCGCTGCGGTTCAACATGCCGGTCAGGCTGTCGTGGCTGGCCAGGTACTGCAGGCGGCTCTCGGCTTCCTTGCGCGCGGTATTGTCGGTGAAGACGCCGACGTAATTGGTGATGTTGCGGTCGGCATCGCGCACGGTCGAAATCGACAGCCAGGCCGGATACCATTCGCCGCTCTTGCGGCGGTCGCGCATCTCGCCCTGCCAGTGGCCGTCGCGCGCCAGGTGCGACAGCATGTCGCGGTTGACCTTGGACTTGGCGCCCTCGCCGGTCATCATGCGCGACAGCTTGCCCCGGGCTTCCTCGGCGGTATAACCGGTGATGCGGGTGAAGGCCGGGTTGACCGCCTCGATACGGCACTCGGCGTCGGTCATTACGATGCCTTCGCTGGCTGAATCGAAGACCCGGTTGGCCAGGCGCGACTGATGTTCGAATTCGACTTGCTGGCTGACATCGAGCGCCACGCCCATGATTGCAGGACGGCCTTCGTATTCGCACAGGCTGCCGTGCACATCGGCCCACACGATCTGGCCATCGCGCCGGATCGCGCGGTAGGTATAGCGAATGCTGCTGATTTCGCCCGACAGGCGGCGCCGATGGTTTTCCTGCAGCCGTGCAATGTCGTCCGGATGGGTCAGGTTGGCGACCGGCACGCCGATCAGCTGTTCCGGCGTGTCATAGGCGAGCAACTCGGCGGACTTGGCGTTGGCATAGGCGATCTTCCCGTCCTGAACCACATACAGGCCAACCAGCGACTGTTCGACGAACGTACGGAATTTATGTTCGGATTCGCGCAATGCATGATCGGCCTGGATCAGCGGCGTGGCCGCCGCCAGCCAGACCAGGCAGCCGAGCCCCAGGGCTAGCAGCAGCACCATCCAGTGCGGCAGGGCGACTGCCGCCACAATGGCGACGGCCACGGCAAAGCCGAGCGCCGGGCTGGACCAGTGACGTGGCAGCTTGGCCTGAGGCAGAAGTCGGAACAACCAGTTCATGATGTTTTAATTTTGCGTCCGGACTGCATTGCCGGAACGTCTCCTCGTCCCGGTGGATATTCTCCATAGTAGCGGCCTAGTTGAAGCCAAGCAACTAAATCGCGGGATTTTGCATGACCCTGCAGATCCGCAATTCGTCCTCAATTTGTGCAAGACAGCATTTATTGTTTGACTTTTAACAAATTTCCTTTAAATTCACATCTTGCCATTTATTCAATTTACAAATTCGCAACACTTTTAGGATTTTGCCCGTCATCATTATTGCTAATAAAATAATTTCAAAACGAGAAAACAACTGATGGATGAGACAACAACACTCCACTTCGAAGCACCGGACCAAGCCGTTCACGACTTGGGTGCGGGTTTCAGTTCTAGCGGGCGCGAGAGCCGGTGGCTGGCACAGCGGGGATACGGCAAGCGCAAAAAACTGACGCTGGATGAGGTCAAGGCGGTCCTGCGTCAGGAACCGGTCATTTTCGCGCCCCTGATGAACGGCAGCTCGCCGTTTGGCGACGAGTTTCCGCTCTCTTCCAGCTGGAGCCAGGATGGCGAACAGCTGGCACGGCATGTCATGCATGGCTTGAACGCGCTCAAGGACGACGAGAATGGGCTGACCCTGGTCATTGCGTGTGCCGGAGCCTACCAGCAAGGCCATATGGATCATTTGATGATCTGGAACATCTCGGTAGTCGGTGGTGCGCCCGAGTTGCAAATTGGAAATCAGGAAAACATTGGCGGCAGGCACTATCCGACTGGCCACATCAACACTGTAGCGCTTTGGCAACAACATGATCCTTCCGGCGCCAAAAACAGCAATGCGCCCGGCACGCCGGTCGACAGCTTTTTGAAAACGCCGGTCGGCCTGTCGGTGGCGCACCACGGGCTGTTCATCAACCTGTTTCCGTCATCCGCCTCGCAGAATTTCGAGGCCGCGCTGCGCGCCCTGAGCGAGGAAGAGGCGGGGCAGCGCTTCGGTTTCTTTGACGGGCAAAAGAGTTGCTTTACCACCGCGCGCGACTTGCTCGGCGCCATTCGCACCAAGGGACCGCATGGCTGCGACATCGATTGGGGCGCGCGCCAGCCGCAGCCGGTGGTACCCGAGATTCTCAACAAGCTCAGCGTGCTGACCAATAACGAGCGGCAGGTCGGCATTGAAACAGCGTTCGGCAAAGCGTGGGACCTGAACGACCAGCGCACGCGACATGCCGTCAGCCGCGACAGGACGGTATTCGCGACGCTCTCCGCCCGGCTGGGCGGCTGGATCAGCAAGAAGCCTGGCGCCTACCTGGTGAACATTCGCCCTGCCTTGCCGCGCCTGTCATAGCAAGTCCGGCATCATCGCTCGCCGTCGGGCACGGCGAAAGACCGTGCCGATGGCGCGCCATCGGCACGAATCGGTCAGCCCGCCGCCGCACCGCCCTCCCGGTCGAGATTGAGCACGGGCGTCGACACCCTCGCCTTCGACGATTTCACTCCCCAATTATTGTCCATTCGTCAAGATTACGAGCGCGATTATTCTCAAAACAGAAATAATGTATTGCAACTTTTGCTGTTTTTCCTGACGCGCGCGATCGGTAGACTGTGCTTCATCGATGAGCACACAAGCAGTGCGACTCACGACGGCAGGACCCGACGGGCAGTTTGCCTGGACCGCCGAGCCCGGAGTCACCAACCTGAATAGTGGAGAATGAAAATGAATGCGAAACAACTGATTATTGCTGCCGCCGTCTTTGCCGCTGCCGGTTCCGCCATGGCCGACCAGACTTTCCCGTATGTCGAATTCAGCAACGCTCCCTCGACCAAGACGCGTGCAGAAGTCGCCGCTGAAGTGCGCACGCCGGCTGTGGCGCAGAGCGAGTACGTCGAATTCAACAAGGTACCGCGTGGCAAGACCCGCGCCGAAGTGCGCGCCGAATTGCAGCAAGCGTATGCCAGCGGTGAACTGGCTGCGATTCGCAATACCGAATTCGTCGAGTTCAGCCATGTGGCTTCGACCAGGACCCGCGAAGAAGTGCGCAAGGAAGCGATCCAAGCCGCCAAGGCCAAGAACGTCGGTTCCGGTAGCTGATACCCCTTCTGCGCAATAGTTTTCAGGCGGCGGCCGCCAGGCCGGCGCCCTTTTTACAGCATCTCCTCCACTCCCTCCGAGAGTTGGATTTGGCCCGCAGCCGCAAGGTTGGCGGGCTTTTTTGCTTTTCCTTCCTCCCGCGCCGCCGCCCCAATGCTGCGCCGCACAACAACTTCTCCATTGCATTCCATTCGTGCAGGGCACAAAACCGGAAATGATGTGTCTCATTCAAGTAGTCCCGCCTGCGTTTCATAAACGCCACACTTGATAACGGGTTCCTCATGGGGGCTCGCACACTGCATGAAGATTGCTCAAGTCTCCCCACTATTCGAAAGCGTGCCGCCGAAACATTATGGAGGCACCGAACGCGTCATTTCCTACCTTACTGAAGAGCTGGTCCGCCAAGGACACGAGGTCACGCTGTTCGCCGCCGGCGACTCGACCACCAAGGCGCGCCTGATCGCGCCCTGCCCGCAAAGCCTGCGCCCCGAGATGCTGCGCTACCCTTGGCTGGCGTATCACACGATCCAGATGGACATGGTGGCCGAACTGGCGACGGAATTCGATGTCATTCATTTTCATACCGACTACCTGCACTTTCCGGTAGCTAATAGACTGTCGACAGCGCATGTCACGACCTTGCACGGACGCCTCGATTTGCCGGAATTGGAACCGCTGTACAAGCGCTTTCCGCATATGCCGCTGGTATCCATTTCCAATAGCCAGCGCACCCCGCTGCCTTGGGGCGACTGGCATGCGACGGTGTATCACGGCTTGCCCGACGACTTGTATGCGTTCGAACCGGACGCTGGCAACTATTTTGTTTTCATCGGTCGCATTTCGCCGGAAAAGCGGCTCGATCGCGCCATCGATATTGCCCTGCAATGCGACGTGCCGCTGTATATCGGCGCCAAAATCGATAAGGCCGACGAGGCGTATTTCGAAGACCAGATCAAGCCGCTGCTGCGTCATCCCAAGGTGCAATTCCTCGGTGAAATCGGACAGCGCGAAAAGCGCGAACTGCTCGGCCATGCCAGCGCGCTGCTGTTCCCGATCGACTGGCCCGAACCATTCGGGCTGGTCATGATCGAAGCCTTTTCATGCGGAACGCCGGTGATCGCGTACCCGCATGGCTCCGTTCCCGAGATTATGGAAGACGGCGTCACCGGCTATACCGTCACCAGCCAGGAGGAAGCCGTGCGAGCGGCCCGGAATATCCATTTGATCGACAGGAAGGGCTGCCGCGAGGCATTCGAACGCCGCTTTACCGCAACCCATATGGCGGAAAACTATCTACGCGTCTACCAGCAACTGCTGTCCGGATGAGCGGGATGTCCCCTTTCCTTGCCGGACATTAAGACGGAGAAAGCCATGGTTGAAAAAAAGATCCAATTCGGCGAGCAATGGTACATCCTCGCCACCTCCTCCCCCGCCGACGAACGCCGGCGCGTGCTCAAGCATAACGACATCTTCGCCCTGTTTGACCGCTTCGGCGACATCCAATCGATCGGCATGGGCGAAGAAGGCATTTATCACGGCGACACCTGCTTTCTGTCGCACCTGGAGCTGCTGGTCGAGGGCTTTCGGCCGATGTATCTCAATTCGACCGTCAAGGACGACAACGGGCTGTTCATCATCGAGCTGATGAACCCCGACCTCTACCCGGAAGGCAAGAAACATATCCCGAAGGGCGTGCTGCACATCTTCCGCGCCAAGCTGCTGTGGAATAACGCCTGCTACGAACACGTGCGCGTGGTGAACTTCGGCCTGGACCCGGTGGAGGCGACGCTGTCGCTGGAGTTCGGCGCCGACTACAAGGATATCTTCGAGGTGCGCGGCTTCGACCGCACCGACCGCGGCGAATACATGCAGCCGCGCGTGTCCGAGCGCGAACTGGTGCTCGGCTACAAGGGCCTGGACGACCTGATCCGCAAGACCCGCATCACCTTCGATCCGCCCCCGGTCAAGCTCAACGACCGCCGCGCCGATTTCAACGTGCTGCTGCCGCCCAAGGGCGAAACCCACTTCTATGCCACGATTGCCTGCGAGCGCGACGAAGAGCCGGCGGTGCGGGTGACGGATTACTTTACGGCGTTCAATAACTTCACCCAGGAAACCAGCGAGCGCGTGCAGAAATCCTGTACCGTGGTGAGCACCGACCCGTTGTTCAACCGCTGGCTCGACCGTTCCACCGCCGACCTGCTGATGCTGACCACGTCGAACAGGGAGGGCGGCTATCCGTATGCCGGCCTGCCGTGGTATTCCACCACCTTCGGGCGCGACGGCATCCTGACCGCGCGCGAATACCTATGGGTCGATCCCGGCATGGCGCGCGGCGTGCTGTCGTTTCTGGCCGCCACCCAGGCCACCGAATTCGACCCCGAGCGCGACGCCGAACCGGGCAAGATCCTGCACGAGGCGCGCCAGGGCGAGCTGGCCAACCTGAAGGAAATCCCGTTCGGGCGCTACTACGGCACGGTCGACGCCACGCCGCTGTTCGTCGGACTGGCCGGCGCCTATTACGAGCGCACTGGCGACCTCGCCTTCATCCGCACCATCTGGCCCAACATCCGCAACGCACTGCACTGGATCGACAAGTACGGCGACCGCGACGGCGACGGCTTCGTCGAATACGCGCGCTACACCGAGCAGGGCCTGGCGCAGCAGGGCTGGAAGGATTCCTACGACTCGGTGTTCCATCGCGACGGCCGGCTGGCCGACGCGCCCATCGCCTTGGTCGAGGTGCAGGCCTACGTGTACGAAGCCAAGTTGCGCGCATCCGAACTGGCGCACCTGCTGGGCGAAGGCGGACTGGCGCTGGAGCTGGAAGAAAGCGCGCGGCAACTGAAGGAGCGCTTCAACCAGGTCTTCTGGTGCGAGGAGATCGGCACCTATGCGCTGGCGCTGGACGGCGCCAAGCAGCAGTGCAAGGTCGCCTCCTCCAACGCCGGCCACGCGCTGTGGACCGGCATCGCCACGCCCGACTATGCCTTGCGCGTGGCGGATCAGTTGCTGAGCGACGATTTCTTCTGCGGCTGGGGCATTCGCACCATCCCGATCAACGCAGCGCGCTACAACCCGATGGCGTACCACAACGGCTCGGTCTGGCCGCACGACAACGCGATCATTGCCGAGGGCATGGCGCGCTACGGCTTTACCGACAAGGCGATGAAAGTGTTTTCGGCGCTGCGCGAAGCAAGCCTGTACATGGACCAGACGCGCATGCCGGAACTGTTCTGCGGCTTCGAGAAACGCCCCGACGAAGGGCCGACGCTGTATCCGGTTGCGTGCTCGCCGCAGGCATGGGCCGCGGCTTGCGTGTTTTCGCTGCTGCAGGCTTGCCTCGGGCTGAGCTTCAACCCAAGGCAATCGGAAATCCGCTTCCGCCATCCGCAGCTGCCCCCGTTCCTGGAATCGGTGGAAATCCGCAACCTGCAGATCAACGGCGCCACCGTCGACCTGCTGCTGGAGCGCTATCCGAACAACGTCGGCGTCAACGTGCTGCGCAAGGATGGCAACGCGGAGGTGGTGGCGGTCGCCTGAGTCTGCCTGCGGCCGCTCCGGGTGTTTGGCACCCTGGGCCCTAGAATTGCTCCCATTCGTCCCCGGCCGTTGCCAGCACCTTGGCGGCTGGCCTGGGCTTGGGTAGCGCTTTCACCGGCGCCGGGGCGGGCGCGAGCGACTTTACCCCGCTGCGGGGCGCCGTTACCGCAAGCGCCGGCGCGCCTTCGACCTTGAACACGCTGACGGCCTGCGCCAGCCTGCCGGACTGTTCACGCAGCGATTCCGCGGTCGCCGCGGCTTCTTCCACCAGCGCCGCATTCTGCTGCGTGACCTGGTCCATTTGCCCGATCGCCTGGTTGATCTGTTCGATGCCGGACGTCTGCTCGTGGCTGGCCGCCGAAATCTCGCTCATGATATCGGCGACCCGCTGCACGCCGGTGACGACTTGCTGCATCGTGGCGCCGGCCTGGTCGACCAGCCTGCTGCCGGCGTCGACCTTCTCCACCGAGTCGCCGATCAGCGCCTTGATTTCCTTGGCGGCGGCCGCCGAGCGTTGCGCCAGCGTGCGCACCTCGGTCGCCACGACCGCAAAGCCGCGCCCCTGTTCGCCGGCGCGTGCCGCTTCCACCGCGGCGTTCAACGCCAGGATGTTGGTCTGGAAGGCAATGCCATCGATCACACCGATGATGTCGACGATCTTCTTCGACGAGGCATCGATCGCGCCCATGGTGTCGACCACCTGGGCCACCACGTTGCCGCCC
Source organism: Noviherbaspirillum sp. UKPF54 (assembly GCF_007874125.1). Taxonomy (NCBI): domain Bacteria; kingdom Pseudomonadati; phylum Pseudomonadota; class Betaproteobacteria; order Burkholderiales; family Oxalobacteraceae; genus Noviherbaspirillum; species Noviherbaspirillum sp. UKPF54. Next base: position 3,707,037 of record NZ_CP040128.1, read on the forward strand.
TTGACCGCGATGTCGGCCGCGGATTGCACCAGGCTGTTGGCTTGCTGCGCATTGTCGGCGTTCTGCCTGACCGTCGCGGTGAGCTCTTCCATCGAGCTTGCCGTTTCTTCCAGGTTCGACGCCTGCTGTTCGGTGCGGGAGGACAGGTCCAGGTTGCCCTCGGCGATCTGGTCGGTGGCCAGCCCGATGGCGACACTGCCCTCGCGCACATGCAGCACCGTCTCGGCCAGGCTCTTCTGCATCCTGCCCAGCCCCAGCATCAGCTGCCCCATCTCGTCCTTCGACGCCGCCTCGACCGGCCTGGTCAGGTCGCCGGCGGCAATCGCCTCGAAATGGCCGAGCATGACGCGCAGCGGGCCGGTGATGGCGCGCACCAGCATCACGGCGGACACCGCCACGATCAGCAAGCCCAGCGCCAGTCCGGCAATCGCCGTGGCGCGGATCACGCTGAACATCGACTGGCTGTCGCGGTAGCTTTGCGCGGCCACCTTCATCTGCAGCGCCGCCAGTTCGTCGGCGCGGCTGCCAAACGCGGCAAACAGCGGCTGCGCCTTCTCGCCCATCACGCGCTCCGCATCGATACGCTGGCCAGCACCGATGGCTGCGATCAGCGCCTGCGCGCCTTCGCGCAGATACTGCGTGCGCCTGGCGGACACGTCATCGGACAGCTTTTTTTCTTCACTGTCGGCGGGCAGCGCGACATACCGTTGCCATTCCTGTTCCGCTTGCGCGTGGAAATCCTCGGCGCGCTTGACCATACTTTTCACGTCATCCGTATCCATGCCCATGACTGCCTGGTCGAGCGTGGTCCGGGCCTGCAGCATGCGATTCTGCACGTTGCCGATCGCCATGGCCGCCGCCATCTGGTTGGAATAAACTTCTTTCAGCACCGAATTAGTTTGCTGCAAACCGACGATGCCCATGACGCCGCCGATAAACAGCAGGATTCCCATCAGCATCATGGTGCCGACAAGGCGGGCCTTGATTGACAAGCCTTTCATCATTTTTTTCCGTAATACGTAAGTCGGGAACAAGGCTCCCGGTCAGGTTGAACAGATGCAAGGCGACAGCCTGGATGCGCCAGGTATGGAGAGAGGCCGGGATTGGGACGCATGTGCTCGCGAGGGTGACATGCTTGCCTAACTTGCATTGGGGGCACCACTTAAAAGCTAAACCGATTGTACCCCCAAATATTTCCATGCGGCAATTATTCATCAATTCCGATGCAACACATAGCCGTAAAGCCGCTTACCCCGCATCGAGCTCCTTGTAGTGCCGGAAAATGCCCTCGTTGTTGAACGGCTGGCGCCGCTCCGATGCCAGGTAAGCCTTGACCCGCGTGCGCGCCGCCACCCGGTCATGCAGGGCCGCAAGGCGCGGATAGTCCGGTTCGAGCCGTTTCATGGTGCGCGGAAACGCATAGCGCAAGCCAGCCATCACTTGGAACATCGACAAGTCCGCATAGGTCAGCGCATCTCCCGCCAGCCAGCTGTCGCCGTGCGGATTACGTTCGAGCACGGCTTCGAAATATCCCAGGAAGCGAGGCAAGCGCATCCCGGTGAAATCGGTGGCGCGCCGCAGCGCTTCGGCTTTCTGTTCGTCGTAATACAGGCCGGCGGCGATCGGATGATGCGAGTCATGCACCTCGGCGACCAGATCGGCTATGGTTAGCTGCAACTGGTGCACCCACAGGCGGGCCGCTTCCTCCTGCGGCGCCAGCCCGTGCCTAAGCCCGAGAAACAGCAGGATGTTGGCGGTCTGGCCGATCACCTGTTCCCCAGCTTTCAGGAAGGGCGGTGCAAAAGGCGGGCAGGCAAGGTCGGCGTTTTCCAGCATGGCCATCAGCGCCGGCATGCCCATGCCGTGGCCCGAATGGTGCGCGACATCGACATAATCGACGCCCGCCTCTTCCAGCGCCAGCCGTACGAATTCGCCGCGCCCGGGGATGCCCGGCCAGTAATAAAGTTCGTAACGCATGCTGTGTTGCTCCCGACAGTTGGCGAGTTCTCAGTTTGGCAGGGCCGAAACGGAACACAAGGCCGCCATACCGGGTTTTCGGGCTGATTTGTGCGACTCGGTTGCAACATGCACAAGAATTTTCCCTGTGCAGAGATATGTCGTAATGCAATAATTCATCACAGATACAACTTAAGCCGGATCCTTGCCATGGATCCTTGCTACGAATAGGCAATCACAATGACGAGACGCTTTTTGGCGGTGTCGACGCTGCGCGGCGGGAGAGTGTCGTGAGCCCCATGCGCGCAACCAAACCGACGGCCGCAGACGCGGCACTGTGCGCCAGTGAAGAGAAATACCGCGACATCCTCGAAACCATCGAGGACGTGTATTACGAAGTCGATTTGAAAGGCAAATTCGTGCTGTACAACAGCGCCTTTTGCCGCATGCTCGGCTATACGGCCGAGGAATTGATCGGCCTCGGCAACCGGGATCTGCAGACTCCGGAGATGGCATCGCACACCTACGGCATCTTCAATCAGGTGTATCGCACCGGTGTTCCGGCCAGACAGTGCGACTGGGAACTGGTGCGCAAGGACGGCAGCGCCCTAATCGTCGAGAGTTCGGTGCAGCTCGTGCGCAACCGCCAGGGCGATGCAACCGGATTTCGCGGCATGATGCGCGACGTGACGGCGCTGCGCAAAACGGAACAGGCCCTGCGCGAAAGCGAGGCGAAATACCGCAGCATCATCGAAACCATCGAAGACCCATACTACGAGGTCGACCTGCACGGCGCGCTGGTGCTGGTGAACTCTGCCTTCTGCCGCATGCTCGGCTACACGGAAAGCGAACTGATCGGCCACAACTACAGCGACTTCCAGGCGCCGGAGGTGGCCGCGCGCGTCTTCACGGTGTTCAACCAGGCTTTCCGCACCGGCACGCCTGGCAGCAGCGTCGACTGGGAGATGATCCGCAAGGATGGCGCCCGGGTCACCGGCGAGGGCTCGCTGCAGCTGGTGCGCGGCCTGAATGGCAAAGTGGCCGGCTTTCGCGGCATCCTGCGCGACGTCACCGAACGGCGCAAGATGGAACAGGCCTTGCGCGAGAGCGAGGCGCGCTTCCGCGCGCTGACCAACCTGTCGTCCGACTGGTACTGGGAGCAGGACGCGGACTTCCGCTATACGCGCATGGAAAGCCGCAACGAGAAGACCGATTCGACGCAGCACGCGTTGCTCGGCAAGCGGCCGTGGGATGCCGGGTTGCAGATCGACGGCGGCTGGGAGTCGCATCGCGCGCTGCTGGACACGCACGCCTCGTTTCGCGACGTGATCATGCACCGCCGCCTCGACGACGGCCGCCCGTACTTCATCAGCGTCAGCGGCGAGGCGGTGTTCGATGGCGAGGGACGCTTCGCCGGCTACCGCGGCGTGTCGCGCGAGATCACCGACCAGAAGATCGCGGAAGAACGCATCCAGCACCTGGCCACGCACGACGCCCTCACCGGCCTGCCCAACCGCGCCATGTTCAGCCACCTGCTCGGCCTGGCGATCCCGGCGGCGCAGCGCTACCAGCGCGGCTTCGCGGTGCTGTTCATCGACCTCGACCGCTTCAAGTTCATCAACGACACGCTCGGCCATGAAGCCGGCGACAAGCTGCTCATGGAAGTGTCGACGCGCCTGCGCGAAACGCTGCGCGCCGACGACGTGGTGGCGCGCCTGGGCGGCGACGAATTCGTGGTGCTGCTGCGCGAAGCCGGCGACACCGAGCAGATCGCGGCGGTGGCGCGCAAGCTGCTGTCGGCCGCCATCAAGCCGGTCGAATTGCTCGGCCGCGAGTGCCGGGTGACGGCCAGCATCGGCGTCGCGATGTACCCGCAGGACGGCGAGGATGAACAGTCGTTGATGAAGAACGCCGACATTGCGATGTACTTCGCCAAGGAAGAAGGCAAGAACAATTTCCAGTTCTTCTCGAAAGACATCAAGTCGCAGTCGCTCGAGCGCCTGCTGCTCGAAAACCACCTGCGGCGCGCCATCGACCGCGGCGAACTGTCGCTGCATTACCAGGGCAAGCGCGACCTGGCGTCCGGCGCCATTACCGGCGTCGAGGCGCTGCTGCGCTGGAACAATCCGGAACTGGGCGCGGTGTCGCCGGCGCAGTTCATCCCGGTGGCGGAAGAAACCGGGATGATCGTCCCGATCGGCAAATGGGTGCTGGACCAGGCCTGCCGGCAAAACATGGCGTGGCAGAGCGCCGGCCTGCCGCCGATCTGCATGGCGGTGAACCTGTCGCCACGCCAGTTCGCCGACGAACACCTGCTGCCGGATATCGCCGCCATCCTTGAAGAGACCGGCATGCCGGCGCACCTGCTGGAGCTGGAGATCACCGAAAGCATGGTGATCCACCACCCCGGCAGCGCGCTCAAGCTGCTGCAGGCGATCAAGCAGATGGGCGTGCGCCTGGCGATCGACGATTTCGGCACCGGCTATTCGTCGCTCGGCCAGCTGAAGAACTTCCCGATCGACACGCTCAAGGTCGACCGCTCCTTCATCCGCGACCTCGCCACCAATGCCGAGGACAAGGCGATCACCGAGGCGATCATCGCCATGGGCAAGACGCTGTCGCTGACGGTGGTGGCCGAAGGCGTCGAAACGATGGAGCAGGAAGCCTTCCTGCGCACCCATGCGTGCGACGAAATGCAGGGCTATTACTTCAGCAAGCCGGTGCCGCCGGACGAGTTCGCGCAGTTGTTGGACACGCATGGCGGCGCGGTGAAATAGCAGACAGCGTGCGCAAAGTCAGCCGCGCGGCAATCTCGCGGCTGACGTGAAGGGGAAGGCATTTTGAAAAATTGTCATCCCCTTCACGCCCCTCTCCATTCCTTAAAACAATTTCTTTTCGGAACTATAGTTCCTTGAAGCATGTCTGAGCGCAGCACAATAACCACGCCGCCCTCAGATGACATTAACCGTCCACCAACGCGCCCTCCTCCCGCTGATCGGCCTGCAAGGCGCGGTCGGCAGCCTGGGCGGCTTCATCGGCTTTTTCGTGATGGGGTCGAACGACCTGCAAGCGATCCTGCGCTATACCGCGATCATGATGACGACGGCGCTGGCGGTGATCTTTCTCACCTATTACGCCGGCGCGCGCTTTCACCTGAACGGCAGGCGGCTCATGCGCCTGGGCTTCCTGATCCCGGGCGTGCTGTTTCTCTTTTGCTCCGGCAGCGTCGCCATGATGGCCATCGCGTTCGGCGCTTACATCGGCATGAGCGCCGGCGCGCGCCACGCGCTGGAAATGTTCCTGCTGCACGACGCCGAGCGCGACATTTATGCCGCGCGCAGCGGCACGCTGACGGTGATGTGCAGCGTCGCCGCCACGCTGCTGGCGACGCTGCTGCTGGCCGGGCTGGCCGAACAAAGCCATTACGTGTTCTGGCTGTACGGGGCGTTGAGCATCGGCGGCGCCTGGCTCTTGGGCAAGGCGCTGCCCGACACGCCGCCGGTGGCGCTCAAGGCGCCACTGGCCATCCTCAGGCAGCCGCAGTTCGTGGCCTGCTTTCCGATGTTTTTCCTCGAATCCGGCCTGTTCGGCATCAACCAGGCGATGGCGTCGGCCGGCGCGGTGAAAGCCCTGGGCAGCGCCAGCCAGTTCGGCTGGGTCGCCACCGCCGCCGGGCTGGCCGGCGGCGTCGCGCTGTACTTCACTCGCAAGAACCGCCATGTCCACAACCGCACCCGCTGGCTGGGCGGCGCCTGCCTGGTCGTGAGCCTGTCTTTCGTGTTCCTGGGCGCGAGCGTGTGGCTGCCGGTGCTGTACGTCGGCCACTCGATCCTGAAGGCGGCCGGCACGCCGTTCCTGTCGGCCAGCCAGCAAGTGCTCACGCAGCGCGCGCTCGATATCCAGGGTGCGCTGCCGGATCGCATCTTCGCGCGCGAACTGGTGCTGTGGATGTTGCGCATGGGGTCGCTGGTGCTGTTCTGGCCGCTGGCTGCGGTGCTGTCGCCGATGCACCTGCTGGTCGCCGGCTCGGCCTTGCTGGCGGCGGCCACCGCGCTGCAGTATGCGATCGGCAAGGCGTTTTTCTGGCAGGGCGCCGAACGGCAAACCGCTTGACGCGGCCGGCGCAGGGAGTTGCCATTCATCCAATACCGGCGCACATCGCACGTACTAGCCACAATGCAAGAAAAGCAGGGTGCGCGGTATCATGTCATATTCGATTTCCATATAAGCATAAGCGGTAAAAATTGTTGTGCCTGACCGGGCAGGCCGCTACAGTTTCATATATCGAAAAGTAATTAAACCTCGCAGTAGTATTACTCCCTGGCGCAATGGGTATCCGGCTGCATTCCGGCGCGCTGATCCCTTCGTTTTTCTCCCGCGTCCGCCCCTGGCGGCAAGAATAGATTTGAATGAAGCTGTCTTTTAAACATACCGCGAAAAGCTTTGGCGGCCTGCAGGTCATCAAGGACTTCAGTCGCGACTTTGAAGAAGGCGAACTGGTCGCGCTGGTCGGCCCTTCCGGCTGTGGCAAGTCGACCCTGCTGCATATCGCCGCCGGCCTGGAAAAGCCGAGCGCCGGCAGCGTGCTGGCCGACGGCAAGGCGGTGGCCGGCCCCCACCCGGAACGCATGCTGATGTTCCAGGAAAACGCGCTCTACCCGTGGCTGACGCTGGCGCAGAACGTCGCCATGGCGCTCGAACTGCAAAAGGTCGACAAGAAGCAGGCGCGCGAGCAAGCCGTGCAGTGGCTGGCAAAGGTCAAGCTCAAGGGTTTCGAGGATTACTATCCGCACCAGGTATCCGGCGGCATGCGGCAGCGCGCGGCGCTGGCGCGCGCCTTCATCTCGCATCCGAAGGTGCTGCTCTTGGACGAGCCGTTCGGCGCGCTCGACGCGTTGACGCGCATGACGCTGCAGGACGCGCTGCGCGAGCTGATCCGCGAGGCGCGCCCGACGGTGCTGCTGGTGACGCACGATGTGGACGAGGCGCTGTTTTTGGCCGACCGCATCCTGGTGTTCAGCCCCCGCCCGGCCACGGTGCTGCAGGAATTCAACCTCGCGCATCTCGAAAAGACGCACGACCTGTCGGACTTCGCCGAAGTGCGCCGCGAGATCCTGGGCTTGCTCGGCATTCGCGCCGAGCACGAAGACAATATTGCCATTATTGAAGGAGCAGGAATATGAAACTGTCGAAGCTACTCATTCCGGCGCTGGCCGCCTTCGCCTTTGCCGGCCATGCCGACGCCAACGAAAAATTCAAGGTCGGCTACCTGCGTGTGATGGATGACGCGCAGGCGATCGTGGCGCAGGAAGCGGGCTACTACAAGAAGCACGGCCTGGACGTGGAACTGGTCGAGTTCAAGTCCGGCACCGACCTGATCAAGGCCATCGTCGGCGGCCAGCTCGATTCCGGCGTGCTCGGCTTCACCAACGCCATCGCCTGGGCTTCCAAGGGCGCCGACCTGAAGGTGGTGGGCGGCGCGCAGCAGGGCTACCACGCGGTCGTGGCGCGCGAAGACGCCGGCATCAACAAGGTCGCCGACCTGAAGGGCAAGACGCTCGCCTCGCAAGCCGAAGGCAGCACCGCCGACACGGTGTTGAAAGGCGTGGTGCTGAAACAGGCAGGCTTGAAACCCGACGACGTGAATGTGATGGGCGTAAGCCCGCAGGTCGCGGTGCAGTCGCTGGTGGGCAAGCGCGTCGACGCCGCCTTCCTGTTCGAGCCGCAGGCATCGATCGCCAAGCTGATCGCGCCGGTCAAACAAGTGTATGAGATCGGCGAAGTGTGGCCCTTCCCGTGCATGGTCGTGATCACCTCCGGCGACACCCTGAAAAAGCGCAAGGACGCGGTATGGAAATCGCTCGACGCGCAGCGCGAAGCGATCGACCTGCTGCAGAAGAAGCCGGCCGACGCCTCGAAACTGATCGCCGGCTACTTCATCGCCGAGCCGACCCTGAAGACGCTGAAGAAGGGCGACGTCCCGCGCGAAACCGTGATCACCGAAGCGATCAAGAGCCAGACCTTCACCCCGGCCGTGACGCCCAAGGAGCAGGCGCGCATGCAGGAAATCGCCGACATCCTGCAGGAGCAGGGATCGCTCAAGACGCGCGACGGCAAGCCGTTCGACGTCAAGAACGTGCTGGACCTGAGCTGGCAGAAGGAACGCAAGCTGTAATGAATCTTCCTTCTCCCGCGGGAGAAGGAAGTCAACATCAAGAACAAAAATGGCCGGCACCGCCGGCCATCTCATTTAGAACGACATGAGCAACAAGACCCGCATCACCGGCCACCGCAAGCGCCTCGCCTTCATCCTCGCCGTCGCCGTCATCCTGTTCGCCTGGCAGCTCGCCGCCTGGTCGCTGCCGGCGTTTCTGATGCCGGATGTGCCGACCGTGATCGCGCGCCTGTGGCAGGAGCTGCAAGCCGACGGCTTTCGCGCGGCGCTGGCCGGCAGCCTCGGCCGGCTCGGCGCGGGCTACGGCTCGGCGATGGTGCTGGGCGTGGGGTTCGGCCTGATCGGCGCGGTGCTGTTCTTCTTCCGCGAAGTGCTGAAGTCCGCGATCATCATCCTGCAGTCGATTCCCTCGATCGCCTGGGTGCCGCTGCTGTTGATCGTGATGGGCTTCGGCAGCACGCCGATCATCGTGGTGGTCGCCATCGCCGCCTTCTTCCCGGCCGCGCTGTCGGTGATGAACGCCACCGAAAGCGTGCAGCACGTGCACGTGTCGGCCGCGCGCGTGATGGGCGCGTCGCGCTGGGAACTGCTCAAGCGCGTCTACCTGCCGGCCGTCATGCCGGAGCTGATCACCGGCGCGCAGCTGGCGTTCGGCAACGCATGGCGCGCGCTGATCTCCGCCGAAATGCTGGTCGGCTTCGGCAAGGGCCTGGGCCGCTCGCTGTCCTACGCCGGCGAAACCGCCGACATGGTGGGCGTGATGACCAACATCCTCGCCATCGCGATCCTCGCGCCGCTGATCGACCAGCTGCTGCTGGAGCGCCTGAAGCACCGCGTGCTGCGCTACCAGTACGTATGACCATGATTGCCGCGCCGCGCCCGCTGCCGTTCCTTACGCGCATACTGCTCGCGGCGGCGCTGGCCTGCGCCTGCGCGGGCGCCCTCGGCGCCGACGCGCTGGAGCGCGCAAAACAGCGCGGCAAACTGGTGGCGGGCATCCAGTACGTCGTGCCCGAATACCAGGCCGGCGCCAAGTTCCGCACGCCGGAAGCGCTCGACACGGTGCTGCTCGAAGACGCCGCCCGCCGCCTGCAGCTGCCGCTCGCCACGGTGCGCGCCCAATCCGGCAAGGCCGACATCACGCTTGCGGCGCTCCCTGAAAACGCGCCACGGCGCGACGGCGTCACCGTCATCCCCACCGGCTATGCCGCCGGCCCGATGGCGATCATGCGTACCGACACCAGCATCAAGACGTGGGAACAATTAAAGGGCCGCAAGGTCTGCGTATCGGCGGGCGGACGCTACGCCGGCATGATGGAAACGAAATACGGCGCGATCGAACTGCCCTACGCGGCGCCGGCGGACGCGCTCATCGCGCTGCGCACCGGCCTGTGCGACGCGGCAGTGCACGACAGCGCGCTGCTGGAAGAATTGATCAAGCTGCCGGAATGGAAAAAGTTTTCGGCAAGATTGCCGGCCGGACCGCGCAGCATGCTCGCCTTCGTAGTACCGGCATCGGACAAAAAGACCGCAGCTTTCCTCACGCAGGTCGCCAAGGACTGGAAGTCAGGCGGCTTGCCGGATCAGCTGATGAAGAAGGCGGTGCGCAATATCGCGTTCGAGGTCTATCTCGACCAGGAGGTGCCGGACTGCCATTAAAGGCAACCGCCAAAAATACCTCTTGAAATACCTCCCATCAGTCCCATCTTGGGAGTACAGTACTGCTTTTGGGGGCGACCTGGTTTCGACAGGGGTTGCAAAGCAGCGCAGGGCATACCGAGGACTGGCTACCTCGTTAATCCAACCGGAAATGCTTAAATGCAAACGATGAATCTTACGCTCTCGCAGCGTAAACCTCTAGGAACCTAAGAACTTTCTAGCTCTGCACCATCTCTTCCCTGGGGTGGGCTGGCAACAGCAGCAGAGTCATATACAGGGAATCGCGTTATGTCGGGTCACTTGGCATGACGTTAAATTTAGGTGACTCGTCTTGACGAAGCGTGTGCGTCCGCGTCGGCAGGGTTAAAACCAATTGGCAGCACTAAGTATGTAGAACTGTCTGTAGAGTGCTTCTGGACGCGGGTTCGATTCCCGCCGCCTCCACCAAATTCAAATCTTGCAGCATCGCAAGAAAGCTCAAAAGCCGCATCCCGCCTGGGTTTGCGGCTTTTTTGTTGTCTCATGCCGTTTTTCCTGATCCAATAACAGCTACCGCAGATGGCGGTATGTACGACGGTATTCCGGCTACCGCCACAGCGAGCTACCGTCGCCACGCCAGGAGCACGCTATGCCGCTGACCGATATTGCGATCCGCAATGCCAAGTGCGTCGATAAGCCATTCAAGCTTTCCGACGGCGATGGCATGTATTTATTTGTCAACGCGGTTGGCAAGTACTGGCGGCTGGACTATCGCTATCTGAACAAGCGTAAGACGCTCGCACTTGGCGTGTATCCGACGGTGACGCTGGCGATGGCACGCGAGCGCCGACTGGAAGCGCGACGCAAGCTTGCCGATGGCGTGGACCCCGGCGAGCACAAGAAACTCGTGAAGCAAGCGAAGCTCGCCAGTGCCGGCAATAGCTTTGCAGCGATCGCCACCGAGTGGTACGCCAAAAACCGTCATACCTGGGTCGATAACCACGCCAGCAAAATCATCGCGCGGCTTCAAAACGATATTTTTCCGTGGCTCGGCACACGTCCGATCAACGAAATCACCGCGCCGGAACTGCTGGCGGTCTTACGCCGGATCGAGCTACGCGGCGCGCTGGAGACGGCGCATCGCGCGCTGCAGAACTGCAGTCAAGTCTTTCGGTACGCGATCGCCACCGGCCGCGCTGAGCGCGATGTAGGCGCTGATTTACGTGGCGCCCTGCCCCCGCCGAAAATCCGCCACCACGCATCGTTGACCGATCCGAAGCAAGTCGGTGCGCTGCTGCGTGCGCTCCGTGGCTATCGCGGTGCATTCGTGACCGGCTGCGCGCTGCGGCTGGCGCCGTTGGTGTTTCTGCGCCCGGGCGAGCTGCGCCACGCGGAATGGTCGGAAATCAATCTCGACGCTGCGGAGTGGCGGATCCCGGCGGCGAAGATGAAAATGCGCCAGTTGCACATCGTGCCGCTCTCGACGCAAGCGGTCGCCGTGCTGCGCGAGCTGCAGCCGCTGACCGGCCATCGAAAGTACGTGTTCCCGAGTGTGCGCACATCGGATCGGCCCATGTCCGAAAATACGGTGCTTGGAGCGTTGCGTCGGCTCGGTTACGAAAAGCAAGAAATGACCGGCCATGGTTTCCGCAGCATGGCATCGACGCTGCTCAACGAGCATGGCTGGAGCGCGGACGCGATTGAACGCCAGCTAGCACACGCGGAACGCGATTCCATCCGTGCCGCATACAACTATGCCGAGTTTCTGCCGGAGCGGCGTCGGATGATGCAGTGGTGGGCCGATTATCTGGACAAGCTCGCGCTGAGCGACAATCTCCAGGAAACGCCAAGCGGGCTGACCGCTGCACGCACGGACGCTGCCGCATAAAGGTCGCCTATCCGGGCTTTACGGTCACTGATGAGACAACCGCAATCTACTAAGTGGCGGTTTGACGGCAACCGCTTAATCCTTCATAGTCACGCCCACAGGTCGTCGTATAAACCACCAACGCGACGGCAACAGGTCCGCAAATTTGGGAATCGGCTTACGGAGAGTGACCCCGGGTTAGTTGGCATTCAGCATGCGGTGGTACGTAGTAGTGAGCATAAGACCGTTCACCATGAGGTAGTTCGACGTAAAAAGGTAGGTAGCGAAAACCAGCAAGTGATTCATAAGAAAGCTCCCAGACAGAACGCCGTAAAACGCTGCACTATCGTAAAAAAACCTGTCCCTGGAGAACCAAAAATGAAAAAAGCAAACTGGAAACAAAAGGCATCAAAATTCGTGTTTAACCTTTTGGCGAATGCCACAATTGTGGTGACGTTGAACGCAGGTATGAGTGTGGCTCCGTAAGCCGATTTCAAAGGAAAAGCCCAGCATTTGCCTAGGCGTTAAGTTAACGTGTTGAAAAACGTTGGCTAAAAGTTCAAAATCCCCTATAGGTTTAACGACTTATAGGGGATTCTTCATTGCAGACGATTTTTTCCGAGCCAGAAGGCCCACCGCCAAGCAATCCGCCCCTTCCCCCGGAGGTCGGAGGAATCAACGTCAATTTCTGCAAGAGTCCTACGTGCCCGAACTTCGGTGTACCCGCGAAGTTGGCCAAATGGGCACGACGTAAGGAAACCGCGCTAGGCGTCCAGCCGGGCTCCGCTTACACCATCGGAGCGGTCGGCAAGCTTCGTCCCTCCCTGAAATGCCTCCTCTGCGGTGAACACTTTTCCATCAAGAGCAACCTGGCGGTTGCAGAAGAGGTGTATCGGCTGACACAGCATTTGCTGCCGATAGAGTCAGCGAGTTGCCCCGATACTGAATGTACTAACCATCATGTCCCTGTTGAAACCGACGGAGCCTATTACCGCTTCGGGACAACTCCGGCTGGCTCGCCTCGTTGGCGCTGCCGCCTTTGCTTGAAGACGTTTACGGCCGGTGGTCGTGCACTCAAGCGGCAACGGATTACCCATCTGAACAAGACAATCCTGCTGTCGCTGACAAACAAAATGCCGTTGCGCAGAATCGCGAAGGTGACCGGGCTCAACGCGGTTACCTTGTACGGCAAAATCGACTTTCTTTATCGCCAATGCCTCGCCTTTGCCTCAGCACGAGAGCAAGCCCTTTTCGAGTTAGACCTCTCCCGGCTGTATGTCAGTGTCGACCGCCAAGAGTACAAGGTCAACTGGAGCCGGGACACCGACCGCCGGAACGTCGTTCTCCGGGCTATCGGTAGCGCCGACAACCATACAGGCTACGTGTTCGGGATGCACCTTAACTTCGACCCTTTCCTGAATCCGTCCGAAGTCGAGTCGGATGCCTTGGCCGCCCGTGATGCCGAGTTGCCATATCCGCACCGGAAGTACGCTCGGGTCTGGCTTAGTCACGACTACGAGGAGGGGTTGGACGCGGTAAAGCGCGAGCGCGACCGGAAATCAGCCAAGGCGAAGAAGGGCCCGGTGTCGCAGGCGCTAGGCGCCAAGATTGAGGACCAGTACGACGCTGCGGCGTCACGCGAAGATTCCGAGGTTTCTGAACTGAAGGACGAAGGGCAAAAGCTACCCGAAGCGAAGGGTATGCAGACTCACGAGGAATACGTGATGTATGCCCATTTCTTGTTCCTGAAAGGGTTGCTGCGGCGGGTCGAGAAAATCAGGTTCTTTCTGGACCAGGACTCCGGTATACGTGCCGCTTGCTTAGCCGCATTCGCACCCGACATCCGGGCTCGCCGCGTAGATGTGTTCTATGTCCGAACCGCCAAGGAGATGACCATTGACAAGAAGCGGTCGGCCATCAGTTCAGCCCGCGCAATCTTTAAGGCCTACCAGGACGCAAATCCCGCCCTGTCACCGCAGGGCGTGGAACTGGCCATGATGAAGGACGAAATCAGCCGGGCAGTCGCAGTTGGCAAATGGAGCGACCGTTGGTGCGTCCACCCGATTCCAAACATGTCAGAGCCTGAAAAGGCGATGTGTTGGCTAACGGACCTCGGGGATTATGACCTGGACCATCAAGCAATGCTGTTTCTCAAGGCAAGCCTGCATGGCATCGACAATTTCTTCCAGAGGGTTCGCCGAAGTCTCAATCCCTTGGAGCGGCCTATCAAAACCGCCAGTCGGGATGGCCGGACCTGGTACGGCTATAGCCCATACAACCCAGCTTTCGTGGAAAAGTTACTTGGTATTTACCGCGTCATCCATAACTTCACCGAAGTCGGCAAGGACGGAAAAACTCCAGCCATGCGGTTGGGACTCGCTCAGGCTCCCCTTGAGCCCGAAGAAATCATTTATTTCACACGATAACCCGGCCCTCAGCCACAACAACTCCGCTGTTCCTGGATAGGCGGGCATTTTACGGACCCGTAAGAGCAAAAGACGCAGCAGTCGCCTGGCTTGGGCCGAAGAATTGCCTTGCAGTTCTCGCATTCGTAGTAGAACTGGCAGGCGTCGGTAGGCATCGTCTCGCGCTTGGCAAAACCACAGTTCGGGCATGTCAGCACGGATTCGAGGACGGCTGTACTCATTATTGATTGGCTCTGCAGGAGAAAACAGTAGCCATGATACTGCAGCCCAAAGAAAAACCCGCGGAGCATTGCTGCTTACGCGGGCTTAATTTTTTCAACACGTTAACTTAACGCCTAGAGCATTTGCTGGGCTTTTTTGTTAGTGCGTCCGGCAAAAAATCGGCCGATTCCGTTGAAGAATGTGCCTTTGATGCGATGTGGGCAGGAACGACGAAAGTCGGTCGGTTTGCCCGGGTCATTCGAGTTTGGCCAATGACCGCGTGTTGAACGTTTTGCGTCATTGCACGCGGAGCCGGATTGACTGACCACGGCGCCGAATAGGTTGATCGCGAGTGTCGAAATACCCACGACGAATCGACGCGACAAATTGTTGTGCACGATCAGTGCTACACAAGCCGGTAAGTAGCCGTTTCCTTTGGTCACTACGGCAGACACAATGAGCACCCTCGAAATTGCAAAGAATTAACAAAACTGCCGCACATTTCATAATGTGAAATATGTGGTAAAATAGCTATCCGCTGAGCGTGGTTTTGCTGCACCGCAGCAAATACTTCACTCGTCGGCATCCGGCTACCGGCTGCGTCTGCGCGGTTCGGCACCGCCGTTGCTCCCCTCATCGCCCGCCTCTGCCACATCGTGACGCTGACTGTTGATGCGTCATGATGCTCTGCCCTGTCCACTGAAATCGCATCCGCATTGCTGGAGGTCGGCGCTCGTCCATCGCTTTGCATTTTTTGGAGAAGCCATGTCCTCTCGCCGCTTACGTAACACTGTGGCGCAGTTCGCCACACCAAACCTGCACCGTCGGCGCTCGCTTGCTACGGTTGTTACCCCTGACTTGCACGACCGTTTTCCTCAGCATGCATTACCCCTGTTCGCCATCGGCCAAGTCATTGTCACACCGCGTGCCGCTGCCTCCCTGCTCCAAGCTGGAATTGCACCGGCCGATTTACTCGCACGCCATCAGCACGGCGATTGGGGTGACCTTACCGCTACCGAAATCGCCGCCAATGATCTCGCCTTGCGTTGTGGCCAGCAGATACGCTCGGCGTATTCCATTGGCGCACCACCAACGCCAGTCTGGGTCGTGACTGACCGCGATCGCTGCACCACCACACTGCTCGTACCAGGCGAGGCGTAACCATGAAACATCGAACATTGGTGCAGCGTCTGCATCCGGAGTTGCGCGTGGACATGCTGCCTTCGGTCGCACGCAAGAATCGACTTGAACCGCTGTTGGCGCGCCAAGGGATTTGGGATTCCGGCTGCGGCGCGCACTGCGTCGCCATGGCCATGGCATTGGCTGGTGAATTGCACAGTGTGGTGGAACTGGCAGAGCGTCGGCGCGGCGTGGCTGGACGCCTACGGAGAGCCGCGCAAGCCACCTATTTCGATGGCGCGACGCTCGACGAGCTCGCCGCCATGATTGAGTCGTTGCGAACCGGACGCAGCATTACAAGCTGCGCCGGTACCACCACGGCGTGCTTACCGTTTGCGCTTGCTGCGCTGGATGCCGGCTCCATCGTACTTGTCAGCTGGCACAGTCGTCACGGTCGTCAACACCACTTTGCGCTGCTTGTCGGTAGCGAAGGCGTCCAATCTGGCGCCAACTACACTCCGCACGCGCTGCTCGCTTTGGACCCAGGCGTCGACGATGTTTCACTGTGCGGTTATAACGCGCGCTTGGAATTCACCGTTCATCCGCGTCCGGTGTCGCCGCTCTACTTTCGGTACGCAAGCGGCGATGGAAACACGCTAGCCGTCCGCTTGACCGGCGCACTAGCCATCGGCGATCGCTGCAACTGAACCGGCCGATCCGATGCTGCGCCATAACTGGCCATGCAATAGCGCAGCCCTTTGTAACGTCAATAGCGGCTGCGCCCGCTTCCCTCGGCGGGAATTTGCATTGCGCTCCCGCCAATACGTCAGCAACAAGATTTCGAGCAGAAAAACGCTAAGCAGAAGCACGTATTGGTTGAGCGCAATAGCCCCAGAAGCCGAGGCTAGGTCGTGATCTTGATGAATATCAGGTAGCAGCAAAGTCGCTGTTGGACCTTTCGCGCTTCAGAGATAAAGTGACAAAACCGATATGTAATCCACTACACCACAACTTCGTCACCTTGTGATTCTAATAAGCAAGCAAACCATGGAACAAGACGCGTCGATCGATGAACAGCTGCTTCGCCGCCCATTCGGGTACACGTTTGAACAGTTTAAAGAAGACATACGCTGGGTTTTCTACTTGCAGGCCGAAATGATCGCCGCAATGAGAGATGCAGGAACGGCAATGCGCTTCCTAGGTAAGGAACGCACAGCCGACTTTGCTGACTTTGATCCGGAACGCGTCCCGGACGATTTCACCTATGACGATATACGCCATACGCCTTTCGCCCTCAGTCTCGAAGCCATGTATCGCTACGCCTATCATGGAGAAGTGGATAACACCATCGAACCGCTAGGCCCAGGCGGCTTCCACATCGTCATGGCAGCCATCATCCGCGACCTAGCTAACTCCAGTCTCGTCAAATTTTGGATGCACATTGGGGGACAAGGCCGAGAAAGTGTTTCGAACTGCTTGCGTACTGCCGAATTGGCGAATGCGCGGTTAATACTCGAGGGAGAAGAACGGTTTTTTAACTTCGATAGCGGCGGCGAATACGAGTCGCTCGCGATGGTGGATCGTGTTGAACCACCACACGGGGGATATGGAAAGGCGCTAACGATCCGACAAATGGCTTTGTTGGCTGACATGGGGGAGCCGACAATACGTACCGCAGCGAATCCTAAGCGAGCCCACCATATTCCAACCTACTCGCACGACGGGCGCACCGTAATCGCAATTCAAGATGCCAAAGACTGGCTGCAAAAGAAGGGCCGCTATATTTCAATCAAACCACGTCAAGATATTCGCGTACTTGAGCTTGCCGAACGTCGGTTCACGGACATAAAAGACTTGCTCGGCACATTCGTCACACGCGTAGTCGCACTTGATAACGGTTCCGCTGAAAATCCGGAACATCTAACTGCGTTCCAGCGCCTATGTCAGCAGTACGGTTTTACCGCGGAAAATATTACCCCCCTTTCCGACCCAACGTTTGTCGCTGAACTCGCAGAGCTGCTGAGCTTTCCGCCGCGGCTCTTTGCGCTACGTGTCGAAGAAGTGCTTCTCGCCGAACGGCTCAAGGCACTGCGTCAAGAAGTGAAGGAAACGGTTCAACATTCGCTTACATAATCGCCACTCAAATCAACGAGGCAATCCCATGTACGTCACTCGACATGCACAAATTCGCCAACAGCAGCGCGGCATTCCGCCCATTGTGGTTGATCTGTTGCTCGGCTTTGGCGCCACCAAATACGCCGGCAAAGGCGCGACTACACACTACTTCGATAAAGCAGCACGACGCAAGATAAGAGTGTACGCCGGTCGGCTAGCGCCATTGATTGACGAGTATTTGGATTACTACGCAATTACCAGCGAGGATGGCGCACTTGTTACCGTGGCACCACGCATCAAGAGACCACGACACTGAAGCGGCACCGAGAAAACCATCGTGTCGTCCGCGCGCTCTATGGCGAAGAAAACTTCAGCTGGACTGCACCGGACTGCGTTTCAAGTATTTTCAATGGCCGTCTCGTGCATGTTGCATAGGGAAGCAACGCAATCACAGAAGAAAGGCTTCTATGAAAAAGAGAATTGCACTCGTTTCATGCGTAAAGTCTAAGCGGCAGCATGCCGTTGCGGCAGCCGAGATGTACACGTCGCCGCTATTCGCCGGGATGCGCCGTTACGCAGAACGGCATACGGATGCTTGGTACATTCTGTCAGCCGAATTCGGACTGCTCCGTCCCGACACCGTCATTTCCCCCTACGAGCGCACATTAAACACGATGCTTAAACATGAACGCGCAATATGGGCGGAACGGGTTAAGCAGCAGTTGAATGATGTGCTGTCGGCCGAAGCATCTGTGGTTGTATTAGCTGGCAAGCGTTATCGCGAATCCCTAATCCCATTCCTTGAAAGCAAACAGCTTTCAGTCGAAGTGCCGATGCACGGTCTGTCGTTCGGAAGACAACTTCGCTGGCTTAAGGAGCATTAAATGGAACGTCATAAAGCACACATGGATCGCTTTTATCGTCTCCTCGCCGACCTCGAAAAGTACCCTGATCAAGGTGGATACTTACGTGACTACACTGGGCGGACGCCCTTCCCCACCCGCGGCGTCTATTTCTTTCGGGAGCCAGGTCAATATCGAAGCTCCCATACAGACACGTTGCGGATTGTGCGCGTTGGCACGCACGCGGTAAGCGCCAATGCAAAAAGCAAGTTGTGGAGTCGGTTGCGCACCCATCGCGGCACCCGAAGCGGCGGCGGAAACCATCGCGGCTCGGTCTTCCGCTTGCATGTAGGCGCAGCGTTGCTCGCCTATGATGGATTTGCACTGCCATCCTGGGGTAACGGCAAAAAGATGCCCGCGGAAGTCCGCGCCAGTATTGCCGCTAGAGCCTTGGAAGCGGAATGGGAACAAAAGGTATCAGCATACATCGGTGCGATGAGCATATTGTGGCTCAACGTTCCCGATGCGCCCGGTCCCACTAGCATGCGGGCACGGATCGAGCAAAACGCCATCGCACTTCTAGCAAGCCATGGTGAATCGTTGGATGCTACGAATCCCGGCTGGCTTGGCAAGTACAGCCCGCGACTGGAAATTCGGCAGAGCGGTTTATGGAATTTGGACTATGTCGAGCAACCATACGATCCGGACTTTCTAGACGACTTGGAAGCACTCGTAGAGTCCATGAAAAAGCCACATTGATCGGCAACCGCGATGTAGCCACCATTCATGTGAATGGACGAATGCCTTTACACGAAGGATAAGCCACGCAGCCCCAAAACGATTGGCCGGCGTGGGTTCCCTTCTTAGCCGATCGCTGCACCATGGCTTTGGCGCAACGAGGACACGATGGTGTGCCGAACGCTGTGCTCACCGTAGAATTAACATTGCCAACCGTTCGGTTGACAGCCGTTGCCTGTCGAGTCGCGGTCGCATGTTTGATCAGCTTCATCAACACTGGCCCGTCCATCAGCTTCAAGTTTCGCCCCTGTGCGAACTCGGTTGCCGCATCGGTGAAGCGACCGGAAGTCACCACAAAGCCTCCGGAAGCGCCATGCGCCGCCATCACACCGTACAGTTCGCGGACAACTTCGACACCGACTTTGTACGCTTTCCATTGCTTGCACTGCACGAAGAACTTCTCGTTGTTCTTGCGCAGCACCAGATCAACGCCGCCATCCGCGCCGTTGCCGCCGGTTTCCACAACCTGGTATCCCTGCAGCCGGAACGCTTCACCAACAAGCATCTCGAATTCGCGCCATGTTATGCCGTCCAATGTATCGGCGGTAGGGATTGCCGCCACATTGGCAATCAGCGCGCGGCGCTGCTTGCGCTTGCATGCAGAGATGACCGCACCGAACAGACACAGCATCGGCAGAAAGAACTGACCGTAGTACGCGAGCGACTGCCACAACATTCTTGATACCATTTGGCCGATCTGCCCTGGCTGCGCAGCCGTCATCGGTACACGGGCAGCGAGTGCATGCAGTACGAAGTAGCTTACGAGCGCCAGCGCCACCCCGCTCCACCATGGCAACATGGACACCAGATCAAGCAAGTCTTCCGCCGGACTGGAATTCCTTTTGCGTCCCATCGCATCTCCTGGATATTGCGTCTTGTACGTGTCACGGTTTAGTGAAGAAATGCAGTTACGTTTGCGGCGTCAGGAAGTAGATCGGCGTCAGTGGCAAGCGCCGCCGCGCCATGTCGTCTAGTTTGCCGTAATGCGTAATCCATAAATCCACCAGCTTATCAACCGCGATCAATGTGACTTTTCGGCTTTCCTGCGCACGAGCGAAATCTTCAGCGTCTTTCGTAAAGCCGCCGGTCGAAACAAAGAGTCCAACGTCGTCATTGCCAATCAATGACGCAAAAGACCGCAAACCTTCCACTGTCACCTTTTGGCTAATTCGCTTCACTTGCACTTTAATGCGCGGCGGCCGCGTACCCAGCGGATCGTTATAAGCGAGAATATCCACGCCCCCGTCCTTGCCCGGCGGTGAAATCCAAGCGACGTGATACCCCATCGCTGTCAGCAAATCGGCCACTAGATCTTGAAACTCATACGGATTCATGGCCTGAAGATACTGTTCGATTTCCGTCCATGCTTGTTCTTCGGCTTGCTCGAACGTGATACTGGACTCCTTTTCGCTCTCTTCTTGTCCAAGCGTCGATTCTTCCGAAGTCGGCGCTGCACTGGGACCCGGCTGGCTGGCTTTCCAAGCGTTGTACAACTTCACGGCTTCTTTGTAGAAGGCCTCGGGATCAGCGTACATGCCATACGCGGTCAAGCCGGTCGGCGTTAACGTCCATCTCCCCTTGTGTTTTAGCATCCACCCGGCTTTCACACAATCGACGGTGGCGAAACGAACGATCTTTTCAAAGCGCCGCTCGCCGGTCGATTCGTAGCTGCCGCTTTCATACAAACTGAGCGTCACGCGGCTCTCCAATGCCTTCAGTGCGTCACGTGCCTGCAAACCTTCCGGCGTCTCTTTAAGCACGTCGAACAGCTCCCGTAACAGCTCTCCGGTGCGACGACGAGTAATCTCCGCCATATGTTTCCCCGACCTAGTTGGTTGAATTGCAGATTGTAAAGGTAAGAGCGTACAACGACGGCCGCTCCGTCCCTACTTGTCGGAATAAGTGCGAGATTTTCGGTCGTCCGCACATAAGCCGGGCTTTCCAGTAAGGCATCGCAATCGACCGGACACAATGTAACTTCTATGCGTACACAAGCCTCCTTAACGTCTGCGAGATTTGCAGTGTCAAGAGTATCTGCTATACATTTCACTCTTTCCATGTAGCCAAACGCCCGTGTTCTCGCATTACAGCTATGTCGTCTAAAACGGCTACAGTTGACAGCTTAAGGGAATCAGATTTACATGAGCCAAACAAGAGCAGATGCACTTAGGCAGGAACTAGAAGATCTCATTGCGAACAAGAGTTCGACAGTTCTGCCTTTGCTGCGAGGACAAATTAATTGGATCGCCAAAACTCGCTCCAATCACTCATTTCTGCCAGAGACTTGGGTCCTTCGCGCGCAAGAAGGAACTATCGAGAAATTCGACACAATACTGGCTGAGTCACATCTACAAGGTGCGGTTGAGCTTATCGCTCTGTCAAGAAACATTTTTGAAAACCTAATCTGGCTGAAATTGTTCAACAAGGATCGCCATTACGGGCTCGTGTTTTATCAGCAGCTACTGGAGCAACAGCTCGACAGTCAGAAACAGGCGATCGAAAAAGCGAATGAGGAGATCGCCCTTTTCAATGCCCTGAAAGACGAAGAATCGCCCGACTTCGACGCTATCAAGCATCTCATCTCGAAAAACGAACCATCAGAAGAGGATGGACGCGCTATCCGTGACTACATAAAGGCTCACGAAGCCGCAGTAGACGCAAAGGTTCGCGCAACTTTTTCCCTTTATGGCGAACAAGCGAAAACAAATGGCTTTGCTTTTCAAGCCCACCTTATCGAAACTAAGGCAATACCCCATCACCGCGAGCGGATTGAGACGTTACAGCGCCACCTTCACGAGCTTAAGGCATCAATGCCGACTGATTTGCCGGCGGCTATGCAACGAGAACTTGATGAGCCCGTACGTTGGAACTGGGCAGATCGGGCGACAAGTGTTGGAATGCAGTCTCACTACAAATTTCTGTACAAATACACCAGCAGGCTTCTGCACTCGACGCCAATGAACCTGATAACTCCTAAAGAGTTAGATGATGCAGAAACGTGCACCTTACTCGACTATCTGTGTGTGGCGGTCAATGAAGCTTATGCTGAAATTGAGAGGTTCACATATCCAAACAAGAGGAACGTTATTTTCGTAAACGTTGGCGAGTAGATAACATTTACGAGAGTACGAGACCGACGGTGCTCTCGATTTTTAAAACGACGTTCCTTAAAGAGTCTTTAAGTGCTACAAAACAGAGTCAATCCGTGGGGCCAGCTGGTTGTAGTACCCGATCGTGGATCGCTGATGGGCAATCGCGGCATCCTGCACGATGCGAGCAACCGTATCGTGAAAGGCTGGGCACATAAATCGTGGGTCACTTGTCTGCTTTTGTATAAGGGCACTAAGCGGCCCAAACCGTTCTCGGCAGGGAATTATTCAGAACTGTTCTTTCTGGACGAGGCGACCGCCTTTGCGGCTGGGCACCGTCCCTGCTCTTACTGCCAGCGGCAGCGCAGCAATGCCTTCAAAGCCGCTTGGCTCAGTGCAAATGTCCCGCCACATGAACATGCAAAGTTTACTTTGCCGCAGTTGGACGCATGCTTACATCCGGAGCGCACACGGCGCGGCGGCGGCAAAGTTACGTATGAAGCCGCGTTGGCAACGCTGCCAACCGGCTCAATGTTTCAGCACGATATAAATGCCTATCTCGTGTTTGCCGGTCGCTACATGCCCTGGTCGTTTGCCGGGTACGGACTGGCGGTTTCCTTCCCGACCTCGGCAGTGGTGACAGTGCTCACGCCACAATCGGTTGTGGCCGCTTTCTCGTCCGGTTTCGTTCCATACGTGCATGAAAGCGCGATTAGGTGATGCCGCCGCGCTTAACGGCGAACTCCAGCGCATCCGGAACGATACGGTCAATTTGATTCACATTTGAGTCTCATTTCAGCTCGCAACAACATTTTCCACCCGGATTTAACTGCTGGATCTGCAGTTTTGGCTAGCAGCGTCCAGGACCTACCGGGGCCGACCTGATTGCTGCCTAGGTCGAAATTGCACGTCCCTTCCCCATCGAAACAGTGACAGTCGGCCAGCTAGGGGCCTTTGTGCCTGTTTCCAGCACGCGCTCATCAAGACACCGACGAATCCGTACGAGCAGCCGCTGTTTTTAGCCAACCAATTTTCGGATTTAGGCATTAGATCCGGCTGTAGATGCCGCCCCCCGCAGGCGATGCGTTTCCCTATGCTTCTTTAGCGACGTGCCTAAAATGGCATTCCAATAGCAATTTACCTGTTCATATATACAGTATAATGGCATTTATGTTATCGAAATCCGTCGACTCGTTGCGGTGGTGCTCTCGTTCGGAATTTCCTGTGGCTTGCGCCAAAGAACGATGACGGTAGGGCCGAATTCGCCAATATTGCGAGACGCCGAGTCGAATGGACCGAGCCTTGGTGAGAATGACACAACGCCATTCGAAAAATCCCACGATCGCGCTTCGCATGTTGACGGATAATGTTATCCTTTGCGACATTTATTAATGTCTGATTCACCGCGAGAGTTTACCGATGGGTGACGAAATTAAGGAAGCCGCCTTAAAGGAGCTTGCCGAAGCCAGCTCAATCAACGGCGTGTTGGTTTACGGGCAACACGGTGGATTTGGGCTTCGCGTCAAATGCGGATCAACCGACAAAATGTTGATAACCGCGAAAGGAACTGCGCGTCTGTTTGGCTCGCTGGACAGCGCAATGGAGTTTCTGCGAAGAATGGAAATTTTCCGGTTTGAAGTGGATGCGTCAACATACAAGCGCGCGCTCCTACGTAGCCCCAGACCAGATCGCGCAGAGGCGCTCAAACAAACAAGAACTAGACCCACACAGAGCCAGCTATGGTGAAATTATCTGATACCGAACTTGCGCGTGAACCCGAAGGCGAAGTTGCTGACACCGCCCCTTCCATCACGCGTCGCAAGGTTCCAGCCAAACGCACAACGACAAAAAGATCACAATCTCGCTCCGACTACGTGCAAATTTTCCGCAAAGCTGAGACTGCCTTGGGGAGTTGGAAGCCTTTATCAAAGGCCACTCCACAAGCACGCTATCAAGTAATCGATTTCTTCTCCGGCTGCGGCGGTGTTTCATTAGGCTTCGCGGCATTGGGCAAAGTTACTAAGTCCATTGAAGTCGTAGGAGGCTGCGATATAGATCCTGTGGCTGCAAACACGTTCGAGGCGAACTTTGGAGTTCCGTGTGTCGTGGCCGATATTGCAGAAGTATCGCAAAGCAAAACTCGGATAAAAGGATTACTTGAGCAATATCCGCGATACGACCCAAGCAGGGAAACGATCCTTATCGGTTGCGCGCCCTGCCAGGGTTTTTCGTCACACCGAAAAAAATCGTGGGACAAGCCCGACCCGCGCAACTCCCTTCCGGCACGCTTCGCCCTAATCGCGAAGGAAATCAATCCGGTATGCGTCGTGATGGAAAATGTGCCGGAAATGTTGTCGACGAAGTATTGGGATGAATTTAGTGCAGCCAAGCGGATTCTCGAAGAAGCAGGCTACATCGTTAAGCAATCAATTTACAACGCTGCGACGTTTGGTGTGGCCCAGGAGAGATTTCGCGCAGTGGTCATCGCGATGAAGCGGGACTTTGTGCTACCGCTTCCGCCATTAACGGATCACTCACAGTTTCGCACTGTGCGCGATGCCATTGGCCATCTTCCCGCCGTGGCAGCCGGAGAACGCACATACGCGGATTCGTTGCATTACTCAGCGAGCCACAAACCATCGACGATGACGACCATCCGTGCGGTGCCGCCAAACGGAGGAAGCCGTCCGATCGGAGTCGGGCCTGCTTGCCTCGACCGCATCAAGGGATTTTCCGACGTGTACGGAAGGCTATATTGGGAACGCCCTTCGATCACAATAACGCACTATGCACGTAATCCGGCCAGCGGACGCTTTGTGCATCCGGAACAGCATCGCGGACTAACTATCCGCGAGTGCGCGCAATTGCAGAGTTTCCCTCCTGGTTTCACGTTTACCGGGCAATCCGATGGAATTTATCGTCAAATCGGCGAGGCCGTTCCTCCGCTTCTCTCACTAGGTGTGGCCGCTCATGTGTTGAACGAGCTTAGCTTGGATCCACCGACGGCGGACGAGATTCAACAGAGCCCTGCAAGCATTGAGACGCCGGTCAGCAGCTCATACTCCAGTGTCATTGCAGGTATCAAGTCGAGCAGGTCTAAAAAATGAAGTACACCTGCATTGATAGTTTCGCAGGCGCAGGTGGACTGTCGTTAGGTCTAACGAACGCAGGCTTTGATGTGCTGTTGAGTTTTGATTTCGACGCACACTGCATAGCGACGCAGAATCTAAACAAGAAACGCTTACGCCATCCCGCAAGACAGGCAGACGTAAATGATTTGTTGGGTGGTGCACTACTGCGAGAGTTAAATCTCGAGCAAGGGGAACTGTTCCTTCTGGCTGGCGGCCCACCCTGCCAAGGGTTTTCGGTACAGCGCATCGGAAATGATCGCGACGCGCGGAACACCTTGGTCTCTTCCTACTTCAAACTGGTGGATGAAGTACGCCCTGCCTATTTCTTGATGGAGAACGTACCGGGCATCACCGGCAAACGCGGACGCTTAATCCTGGACAAGGAAATCGAAAGGGTCACAAAACTCGGTTATGCAGTGCACTGCAAGACGCTTGATGCTCAAGACTTCGGCGTGCCCCAGCGTAGGCGTCGAGTTTTCTTTGTCGGTGAGCGGCTGGACGGTTACCTTCCCACATTTGAATTTCCGGCCCCTATGCGCGGCAAAAAGATAACCGTCCGAGAAGTGATTGGCCACCTACCGCCGCCGCCGCTTGATGGTTCGGAACATCCTACTATCGTCCATCATCGCTCCGACAAGCTGAGTGAGTTAAACAAGAAGCGATTAGCTGCACTCCCTCCAGGCAAGGGTAGGGATCATTTACCGCCTGAGCTCCTTGCGGACTGCCACAAAATTAGCTCTTCGATAATCGGCCATCGCAATGTGTACGGAAAAATGGCTTGGGATGAAGTAGCTCCGACTATCACGGCCCGATTCGATAGCTTCACGCGTGGTCTCTTCGGGCATCCCGAACAGCTCCGCACCATTTCGTTGCGCGAAGGGGCCCTGCTGCAAACGTTTCCGCAGGATTTTGTGTTCAGCGGGTCGAAAGTGGACATTGCGCGACAAATCGGCAATGCCGTTCCCGTTAAGCTGGCCGAAGTACTCGGGCGGCAAATAATCTCGTGCCACTCAATAAAAGCAAAACAATATGACCTTTCAGACGCTGTCTCGTAAGTACCTCAAAGAATTAGAGCAAACCTTCCAAGCGAGTGTTACAGGAGGAGCGACGCCGGAGCTGTCGTACCGCCCCGCGTTGGATGCGTTTTTGCGAGACTTAAAGGAAGAGATCTACAAAGATGGCATCGAAATCATATTCGAGCCCCGGAAGCAGCAAATGGCCGGCAGACCAGATTGGCGGTTTTATCACAAAACCAATCTCGGGGTGTACGGATTCATCGAGGCGAAAGCTCTAAATCCTGAGAACGCTTTGAATCCGTCGAAAGACGAAGAACAGATTCAACGCTATCTTGCACTTCAACAAAATCTAATACTTACGGATGGTATCGATTTTATTTTCTATCTGACAGCAGAGAACTGGAAACCGATCACAGTCTCATTGCTGCCGAAGCCGCTTCCGTCCACCGGTTGGGACAAGCTGGATCCGAATCCATTGTTGGAAGCTCGATTCAAGCAATTTTTTTCGTCTCCGCATCAACGTGAATGCTCTGAGGAGCACTTAGTTGGCGAAGTTGCCGTTCGAGCCGTACGATTGGCCGAACAAATCGAGGAATTGGTTCCTTTGGACCCTGCCGCTGCGCTCAGCGAGAGCGAACAGAAAGTCATCAAGAAACTTCAGTCTCTTAAGAATTTTCTACAACAAAATCATGATCCGTCACTTGCAGCGAGTAAGCCCTTTTCTGACTTTGTCGCTCAGGTGCTTTGTTTCGGTTTGTTGTATTCACATCGCTCAAGCTCACAGGGCGAAGTTACGCCGACAGAACGCTATATGCGCATTCACGAATATTGGATCGATGGCTTAGCAGGAAAAGTGGTCCCGCTTCGACCTTTTCAGGAATTAATTCTCCAATTGAAGGACGAACTAGAGCCTAAAGACCACTACGAATCGGCTTTAAGCACGTGGTACGACGATTGCCGGCGTTTACTCTCATACGTTCGACTTACGACAAACCAGACGCAAACACCGGACTTCCACTTACTATTTGAGCGATTCCTCGAGAAATACGACCCGCAAACGCGATTCGACTTCGGCGCATACTATACGCCTCCCGCGCTCGCGAAGTTCACAGTGTCGGCGGTAGACCACGCCGCTCGCAAGGTTTTCGGAGAGTCGGTATTTACCTCCGGCAATAAGCTGATTGATCCATGTTGCGGCACGGGCACTTTCATCGAGCAGATGCTTGAATGTTTACCGGACGGTTCGTCGCCTCAAATTATTGGCTTCGAGATCCTGCCCGCTCCGTACGCGTTGGCTCATTACCGCTTGAGTCTAAAACTGGCAGCGAAAGCGGCTATCAAAAATCAAATCCACGTCTTACTTACTAACACGCTGAGCGACCGCTTGAATCTGCCGGTTGACGCCGAAGCGGAATCTCCTAATCGCTTTCAAGAGGAGCAGATCGACGCTCGAAAGTTTGCAAAACCGCCGATTATCGCGGTAATCGGAAATCCGCCTTCCTCCGATTCCACAAAAGCGGAACATCAATTGGCTAAGGTCTACTCCGACATTGCGGAGCTGATCGAGGATTTTCGTCCCCCTCAGGAACACAGAGGAACACGACAGAACATTCAAAAACAGCTTCGGAATGATTTCGTACGCTTTCTTCGCTGGTCTGCCGATAGGGCAACGAGGAGCGAACGCGGCATCATTGCGCTGATTGTGCCCGAGTCTTTTCTGGAACACGGCTCCTATCGTTTTGCCCGTAAATGGCTGGCAGAGAACTTCCGCTTTATATGGACGCTGGATCTCGACGCCGATCTGCGCTCAGGCAGCGCAGGGGCCGGCCTTTTTAACACTTTACAAGGTCGTGCTCTACTCATCGCGGCCTTTGACGAATCGGATTCGTCCTGGTCTCCGACTACGATGAGATATGGATCTATCCGGAATTTGGCGTTGCAGGAAAAGAAGGACTACTTGACGCAGTCAATGACGCCGGAACGATTCGACCGCGTGTTCGACAAAGTCGTCGAATTGGATGCCTTATATAGGTTTCGGCCTAGCGAGTTTTACGACCCAGAGCTTTGGCAAAGCTGCTGGCCAATTTACTCGGCAAGTTCGAAGTCACAGCTCGCGAAAGGGGAGCATTCAATTTTCGTAAGGCATTCGTCGTCGTTAAAACTCGGAGCAACCTCTCTCTTGGTGCACGCTAATCACGCCCTTCTGACTCGACGCAGCAAGGCCATCTCCAAGGACGGAGTGCCCTTCGCCGAAGTGCAACGTGATTGGTTCTCAGGCCAAAGTAAGCCGCCGACCGAACAAAAGCTCAATGCATTGAAACCTTCCCTACGCAAGGCGGCAGACCGTAACAGTGCGACTCCTTATTTGCATCGGCCGTTCGTCAATCTTTATGCGGTCCTTGACGAAGAAGTGTTATCCGCGTTGTCGTCGATGCCGGGAGGAGGGGCGCGAGCTCGTCCGGAGGTCCGGAGCGCAGTCTCAATTCAAAGCAATCTTGCGTTCACCATAGCTCCATCGAGGAAAGACATTGCGGAGGATTTGCATCGCTTTGTCTCTTTTTGCTGGGGTGTCCCCGACAATGATCTTTGCCGCCGTGGGAACGCGCAATTTGTGAGCAGGCTCTTTCCAAATTACAAGCCGGCGAAAGGAGATTGGGATAAGACGCCCATCCCGAACTTTGATGCTTCTTTGATCGGCAGCATTCCTAAAATCCACGGCATGGCGCCGGACGAGGCGCTCGTTTATTACAGTTACGCAATGCTCTGCTCCGACGCCTATTTGGAGGCGTTTTCGGGAGCCCTGTTTACGACGGCTTCGTCGCAAACCATTCCCCGTTTGCCTATTGCGGCAAACGGCGACTGGTTTCGGGAGATCGCTGAAAGCGGCAAACGTTTGGCCGATTTGGAAAACCCGAAATCTTCTATTGGATTATCAAGCGTCAGACGAGAGCTGTTGGAACGCTATGAAGAAAAGGACGAAAAAAAGCTGCATGGGGTCAGTCAAGTGGTTCAGGACGACGGAAGAGTCACGCTAAACTTGGTCGATGCAAACGGCGCGGCGTTGTTCTCGACAGATCCGGTGGACGCAGCAGTCGCCAACATTCGCATATCCGGCTATGCCGTGATCGAGGAATGGGTAAAATGGTTTTCCTATCGTTATGCTCGAGTGCCGCTTCGGAAAGCTACAATTGAAGAATTTTTGGCACTGTTATCGCGGCTTGAGCAGCAGTTAGATGAGATCTCCAAATTAAATCTGGTGATTGACCAGGTTCTGAGCCAACCTAAGGCATGGATTAAGTGCCCTTCACCTACCGTCTAATCCGTCAAGAATTTTATTAGACACTCATCCAGACGCTGCGGGTCGCGGAGTTCACACTCCCAAAGGACTAGTACGCTCCAACCCGCGGCCTCTAGTGCAATACGGTGTTGCTCGTCTCTTTCCCGATTGCGCTCTAATTTTTGACGCCAAAATGAAGTGTTTGATGCGGGCAGTCGCGATTTCGGACACCCGGCGTGCAGATGCCAAAAGCATCCATGGACGAAAATAATCTTCTTTAACCGAGGAAAGACCATGTCCGGTTTTCCCGGCAAATCGGCACGATGGAGCCTATAGCGGAAACCCATCTTATGTACGGCGCGCCGTACGAGCCACTCCGGCGTCGTGTCTTTCGCTCGGACTCTCGCCATTACCGCGCTTCGCTGCTGGCGCGAAATTCTATCCATTTCAATTAATTCAGGACAACGTCTTGCAAGGGAATGAAGTCACGAAGGCGCGTGGCAATTTGTCATCACACCTTAAGACCATATCAAAGCCAGGATTCATCTGTATGCCTAATGGAAATGCAGTGTGGCAATTTCCGTGCATTCACATGCGCTACACTGACTTAGACAACAAACAGGCTTCGACACCTTTTGAAGGCTGCGCACATCCTTGAACCAGCATGCGCCCGTTCTTTAATAAAAAACAACAAAGAAAGACCTATGTATATTTCACGCGTTCAGATAAAGAATTTTCGGAATTTTGCTTCGCTTGACGTGCCGCTTTCTCAAAATATCGTCATGCTTGGGGCAAACCGCGCTGGAAAAAGCAATTTTATCTATGCCCTGAGGCTGGTCTTGGACATAGTGTTGCCGGATTCTGCCCGCCAGCTCAAGCTGTCCGACATTTGGGATGGTGCCGATCTTGCTACATCGCCAGGAGTCGAAATTCACCTTGACTTTGTGGAATTCGACGCCGATCCGGCGCGAACGACGCTCCTTACTGACTACCGGCTAGCTTCCGACTACAGAACAGCCAGGTTGAGCTATGTATTTCGTAAGAAAAGCGAGGTCTCTGGACCGCCCCAATCAGAGGCTGACTATGATTTTAAGCTCTTCGGCGGCGGCGATGAGACGCGATCGTTTCGCACCGACCTTCGCCGTCGCATCTGCTTAGATCTGCTGCATGCGCTCAGAGATGCGGAAAACGATTTAGCATCATGGAGAGTTTCGCCGCTGAGGCCATTACTCGAAAATGCCGTTGCGCAAGTGCCGAGAGCTGACTTGGATGCGCTTACCGCAGATATTGCCAACGCAACGGATAGGTTAAGCAACCTACCGGCTATCTCCGCATTGGAAACGTCTCTGCGCAACGATATTGCTGAACTTGCAGGCCCCATTCACGACGTGCGCCCGAAGCTTGGCTTTGCGGCAATGGAATCGATGCGGCTTTTTCGTTCGATTGGTTTTTTTATAGACGATGGAAAGCGCGGCATTGCGGACGCCAGCCTTGGTGCCGCAAACGTGACGTTGCTGGCACTCAAACTGGCAGAGTTCGGTTGGCGCCAGCAAAAGAATGAGAGGAACTACACAGTACTCTGTGTAGAAGAGCCGGAAGCGCACTTGCATCCGCAGCTGCAACGCAAAGTGTTTCAAAAGATCTTCACGGAGAAGACAAGCGAATCCCATGCGTTGCTGCTAACTACGCATTCTCCGAACATTGCGGGCATCGCTCCGCTGAACTCTATCGTGCTCCTAAAACCAACACCGGATCGCGGCACGGAAGCGTTTTCGCTGGCGGGCCTTGCTTTGACGGCCGAAGAGTTTGAAGACCTGCAGCGGTATTTGAATGCGACTCGCGCCGAAATCCTCTTCTCAAACGGAATCCTTTTTGTAGAAGGCGATGCCGAAGAAGCTTTAATGCCTGGGTTTGCTGCAAGCTGTGGCCATAATCTGGACGAGCTAGGCATTACCGTCTGCAATGTCGCGGGGGTGAATTTCAGGCCATATGTCAAGTTAGCGGCGGCCCTCGCGATTCCATATGCGGTTATCACCGATTGGGACCCAATTGATCCCAATGCTCCACTCGGTCGTAAGCGCATATTGGATTTGTTCGATGCAACTCAGGAGATCCGAAACAATCCAGTGCTCGATGCGACCACCAAAGGTGCACTTGTCGCCAATGATGAATTGCTTCGCACAGAAATGGGCAAAGCCGGACTGTTTGTCAATACGTCTACGCTTGAAGTAGAGATCGCTCAGACGCCGGCTTTGGTGAACAGTCTGCTGGCAGTTTTGGAGGAAGAGGGTTTCGGTGCAAAGAGAAAGCGCCGTCTAGCGGCATGGAAAGCCGATCCCAAAACTGTCGATAGCGAACAGCTACTATCCATGATTGCCGATGTTGGGAAGGGACGGCTTGCCGGCCGATTGGCTCGCAAGACTGCAGGGCTCCCTCCACCGCCATACATTCGTGCAGCAATCGATTTCCTGATTGCTTGATTACCGATGCTTGATCGAGAGCTAGTTTATGCCGCGATTGCGGATATGCGGGAGAACCGGGAGCAACACGATGCTATCCACGAAATGCAGCATTGTGTTGTGCTTGCGGGCCCTGGAAGCGGCAAGACGAAAACGTTAACAGCCGCAATTGCGCGGGCGCTATTGGATGATGTTTTCGAGCCTAGAGGAGTCGCCTGCATCACCTACAACAATGAATGCGCCTTGGAGCTTGAGGGCCGCCTGGCGAAACTGGGAATCGAACCAAGCAGCCGCATCTTTATCGGTACGGTTCACGGATTTGCCCTATCGCAGGTAATCAGCCCCTATGCGCGCTGCGTCTTGCCGGAACTGCCTCCAATCTTCCGTGTTGCCACCGAAGCGGAACGCCGCGGCATTGTGGAAGATGCATACAAAACCATCTTCGGGAGTGCTGGCGACCCGCATCAAATGTGGCGTTTCGCTGTTGAGAAGCGTTTGCGTCAGGTAAATAGAGACGCCCCGTCATGGCGCGGGCGCAATCCCGAACTGGCCCGCTTCGTCGAAGAGTACGAGCGGCAACTGCACGCACAGGGATTGATTGACTTTGATGACATGCCATTGCTTGCCTATCGAATGATCGCCAAACACCGCTGGATCGCGGAGGCGCTCGAAGCTCGCTTTCCCGTCCTGTTTGTCGACGAATATCAGGACCTTGGCCATGCTCTACACGAATTAGTTCTAAAGCTTTGTTTTGACGGTCGGATGCGGCTATTTGCAGTCGGCGATGTTGACCAATCCATCTATGCATTTACGGGTGCCAATCCACAGTTGCTGGCTGGCCTCGCTGAAAGACCTGATGTAAAAACTTACCGACTACGGTTCAATTATCGCTCCGGCACGACGATCATCAACGCCTCCATGGCAGCTCTTGGTGAGGATCGCGGCTATGTTGCACCGAACGGTACGAGCACAGGAGTAGTGGAGTTTCGCGCGCACTCAGGAGACACACAGGATCAGGCCCGAGACATTGCAGAAAATCTGGTTCCCCAGCTAATCGAGCGAGGCTTTGCGCCTGAAGAAATTGCGATCCTCTACCGAGAAGCGTCCCTAGGATCCGATATGGCCCTGGCATTAGCATGGATGAACTTGCCTTTCGTCCGCGCCGACAATCAGGCTTTGGTGAAAAGAAGCTCGCGGCTTGCGCGCTTCGTCGAGGCTTGCGCGCGGTGGGTAACAGGTGGGTGGAAGGAAGCCAATCCGCTATTTCGCCGGCTGGCCGACGAGGCCGTGAACCTTGTTAAGGGGCCATATGCTACGAATGATGAACGGCACGCGGTCCATTTGCAATTAATTGAATTTTTACAGAAAAGCATTGGTGTCGATGAGACGGCACATCTCTGGTTGATCCGGCTCCGCGATACGCTCATCACGCCATGGGCTCAAAGCGCGGCCGATCTTACCGAAGACTGGAAAACGATCGACTTGATGATTGAACGGACCGCTTCATCCTCACCCAATGAAAATATGCCACTTGCACATTTAGGAGGACGCATTGAAGGCGGTGGACGCATCAACTTGAGTACGCTGCATAGCGCCAAAGGACGAGAGTTTGATGCAGTGATTCTGTTTGCGATGAACAGCGACGTAATTCCAAGTTGGAGGGATAGGACACCAGAGGCAGTCAAAGAAGCCCGGAGACTTTTTTACGTCGGTGTGACCCGCCCGCGCAAAGAGTTGCACGTCTGCTTTCGAGCGAAACAAAATTCGCCATGGGTCAAAGAACTTTTTGACCGGCTGCATCCCTCGTCTTGACTGTGTGCAGTCCATTCACGATCATTTAGCATTCCGATTGTCTAAGGTTTACTTCGCGCCGTAAGGTCGCCCTATTCCACCAACATTAACTTTGGGGCCAATGCGCTGGCATGCGATGCGAGAACGGAAGAATCAGATTCACCAGGCGAGCCTACTAAAAGAGACAGCTAAGTCGCTTAACGATCACAGTCGATGCATTCAGGTTATGCCTGCTATGTAGCCAGCGCCCAATCACTCGCATCAGCGTCGCGTTCCGTTCTCCCCCGTACACTACATTGCCGCTGTCTCCTTTGAGCTTACGAAGCTGAAAGTTGTGTTTGTGCAGCGTTTGATCCGCTCACGAAAGCAGCCACCCAACAGTCCTCTCTTCGTGCGCAGCGGGCACCCAGCGGCCGACGGCCCGCATTACAGACCCGTGAAATCCTACGATTTGCGCAATCTCTGGCAAAACCCGCTGACCACCGTCCGAAAACGGCCTTGTCAACGTCAGCAACCTGGAACCGGAGGGGTCACCCTCCACGACGACGAGCGTCTTCTCGGGATTCTTCCGTCGAAAGTGCGCGTTCCGGTGCAGATGCACCAGTGACGCGGGTGGCCAAGCGGAGTCGGTCGGCGCAGGATGAATTTGATTGACGCAGAAATATCCAATGACGAAGCACGTGCCCGGCGCGATGCCTGGCCCTTGGAATCCGGCATAAAAGACCAAGTAGTCGTCTGGCTTCAACCGGAGCAGTTGCGAACGCTTCGGTTCGCTCGGCTCGCCATACGTGTATGTCTCAAACTCGGGATCATAATGCGTGTAACGGTGCGAGCGTACGTAGCTGGTGAGCGACACACCGCATCTGGCTGGCAGATCCGCATAGGTGACGCCGCGCCCTTCCGCGATTTCGGAAAACTCGGGTATCGGCACGTATTCAAACGTCCCGTCTTCAAAACGTGGAGATAAGCTGCCACCGCAGCCGCGGTCAATACCGACACGTAGGAACAGAATGCTCATGGCTGCCGCCCCTATTGCTGGTCTGACTCGAACACGTGGAGCGCGCTGCTTTGCATCCTTCCGGCTCTTGCCACAGGCATGGCTTGCCATGGACGCCCGGCTCATACCGCTGATCGTGCAGAAAGCGCCGAATGTTTTCGAGATCGGATTCGGAACAATAGAATGTCCGGCCTTTGGATAGCGTGATGCCGATACTGTCCCACCCGCCGCGCGGAACCGGACAATTTCTGCCGAAGTAGTAAAAAATGTCCGCGATGAGCACGTTCACCCCGCCTGTGTCATGACGAATAGTACTTAATGAATCATCATGCGAATCGTTTGGCAATTGCCGATAGCCGCCTGCCCCATCCGAGTCGTAGATGTTGTCTCCGCACCGAAGAATCGAATCGTTGGCGCCCTTCAGCGGCTTCTTATGCTGGTACCGTGCATCGTGAAAATAGTCTTCTAGCCTCAACACTTCCCCGACACGCATCAGATACAGCAGCCCTGACACTGGAATGCTGACGCCGGCGCGACGACTGGTATGCACCAAATCCTGCGATGCAAATCCGGCCACCCAATCGCCACGCAACTTGGTGCGTCGGATGGCCGGTTTGCACGTCGCCAAGGTTAATTGGCTGCCAAACGGGTTAGGCGCAAAACCGGTGTCGTGGGTCATCTTGTAAGCAATCAGGCGGCTCATTTTTTTGGTCTGTCGTGAAAAGCTTTCGGTTTCGCATTTGGCTCACTGAGCGATTGTTTTGTCGGCGTAACAGCTACGCGGAGCACAAAGCGTAGCTCATATCTCGGCGGCATTTCTCAGTGGCAAATATACTTGCGGCCAATTCGACGGCAGCACTGCCGCTTCAAGCTTGGCCGGCAAGCCGCTTTTTACGCGATTGGAGCCGCTTTTCGCTCCGCGGCAGCTCAATGGCCGCATCAGCGAAAAGAATGGCTCCAGCACGATTGTAAAACTCATGTCAGACTTGCCACATTGATCCATGTGTTATCTGCATTGACTTGTCTTAAGTAAAATTTCGAGCTGCGAATTGCCAGTTGATCAAGATCGCGCCGCCGACGCGGCTTCGTCCGTCACGGCCAACCAGCCGCGACGGTACATTGCCAGGCGACGCGTGGCTTGTCGGGCTACCCTCTCAAGAGTTTCCACAACAGTCGGCTACGTAAAGCCGACTGCATGTCGAGCAGCATACGTTCTGGGCGCCACCAGTCCGCCTTGTAGCGGTCAAGTTGCTGCTCGAAGCGACTGACATGCTCGCAACCGCGGCCTTCGAGGTATAAGCGAGCGCCAGCCACACCGCGCCACCGTACCGCATCCAAGTACGCCGCAAACTCCCAGTCCTTGCGCAACGCCGGCACATCCCGAATTTGCCACACGTCCCATCGGTCAAACGGAGCCGTCCATTCATCCAATACGTCCAGCGTCGGCAGGTCTTTGAATACGCGCCGTGCTTCAAAGCGGGTACGTTGCAACACCACTTCTGCGTCATCTCTAGACTTGGTGCGGTTACGCTCGAGCGGCGGCAATGATGTGGTCTCTCCCACCGCTTGCTTGAACGCGTCACTTGCTTGCTGGTCGTAGACGACACCATGCAAATCGGATGCAATCGAGCCAAGGTACATGGTCTCCACGCGGCCAACGGAATCGGTGGCCATGAAGTACTTCGATTGCACGGTGCAACGTCGTAACCGCACGATGAGCTGATTTATATCTTCCGGAATATCCACACACACGTCGCAACGGTACAGGCGCAACTGCCTCATCATTTCGGAGCGACGCCCCGGAAATAACATACGCAACAACCTGCCAAACCACTTGACGCGCTTCTCATCCATCAAGCTCGGGTTGAACGTTATATTCATGAATTGACGGGAATGAAGCTCCCGCGTTGGATTGACCCGGACCTCGATACTAAAGTTGTCTTTGTACGTCTTCACATAAACGTTCTTGAAGCCGCGTCCTTTGGCAGACCCCTTGTAGAGCTTGCCTTCCCGCTTCAGTCGGTCGAGAACGCTCGTAACAACGTTGCGTTCATCAAGGCTCACATCCTCCAGCAGAACGGCCAGCGTCAGTTTGTCGATTTTGATTGCACGCGGGACGCCCGCCGCCGGCACGGCGAGATCGTCCGTATCGGCATGCTGCTTCGGGATGGCGATCTTGCGACGGGTCGTGTCTTGATCTGCGCTGGTATTCGTTGGCGAGAAAGACTTGGGTATTCCTCTCTTCGGCATTGGCATTGCTCGCATCTCTTCCATCTGCGTACTCTTCTTATTTACCGATTTCATCTGAACTGGCATGTCCGCGTTCTCCTAAATTTGTGAAATATGCTGCGTCATCTGCATACACGTGACTGTGGTTTTTCAATGTAGACGGCACACAAACACTGATTCCGGTCGTCCCTTTGGCCGCCATGTCTACCGTGCTTAGCTATTTACAGTATTGGCTTGACGACGGAGCGCCTGCGAAACGAAGAAACGGCCGCGCTGCTGTACATAACCAGCCTTTTCTTCGTCTTTTCCGTGATGCATGCGCTGGCACGTTGTAAGTCGGACCGTGCTTGGCACATCTACCGAGCTTGATTCGCTCCTCCGCGACCGTCCCGCCCGTTTCCAGGGGATGCCGAGCGACGTACAACGGCCTAGCGCGCTCGCTATGCTGTGTCTGGTTTCCATCGGCCGTCTCGATACGCGAGGACTTGAGACGCCTTCCAAAAGCTGCTGCGTCCGCGCTTGATCCGTTGCGGGAAGTGTCCGCTCTTCATCTTGCGATATATCGTCGGACGCGACTCATTGACGCAAAACATCACTTCGTCAATTTTTAGGTCGCTATCCATACCGCGTTCCGCTGCCTTGACCACTGCAATCAGTTTTTCGGCAAGCTCCTCGCTACGAGCGGTACGCTGGCGACGCGCACATGGCTGACCGGCTGGTTGCATATCAGCTGGATTTGATACGACAGGCGAGGATTGGCGCCGGCGCGTAGGTTGTTGCGCCATGGGCTTTGCATGGCTGGCACCGCGCGAGACGTGTGGGTGATCGAGCAGCTCACCTCGAAATACAAGTAGTTCTCCTGTACGAATATCCCGGCATGACAGTCGTTGAAGGGACTTACCGGATGACTGCCCTGGTATGGTTCCGGCGACTGGCGCGAGCACAGTCATTCGCGCTGCACTTTGGCGCGTGGCACGGCACTCGCGATAGATCATGCCTCGCCCTCGCAAGACAATGTCAGGGGCACTGGGTTGGATGAAACGAAGCGACTTGTCGGCCGCTTCGCCAATGAATTGCAAAGCGTCGTGCGGCGCGCGTTTGCCGCCGATTTTCACCTGGCGGCCGTTGAATGCTGCTGCGCCTGCTATGTCGTCAGACTGCTTCCTTTTCGTGAGACGTTTCATTTCATGGTGACCTTTCTCCGGTTGTCGAACACGTGCTTAGCCCGTTTTGGAACTCAAGCCGACACAGTCTACGAACGATTCAGGTGGCTTTTTTTTGGGGGAGGACGGGGGATGTTTTGCCTGGCGAGTCAGTAAGTCGGCTGTTACCATGGCGTTTTTCACATCGAAAGAACGGAATGGAGTTCGATACCGTGTGGTCTGCTGTCACAGCAGTCCGTGAGCTGTTCGCGCTAGGGCCAACGCTGACTGATGACCCCGAGCGAGCACGGCAGGACGGAATCATTCGAGAGTTGTTTTGCCGAAGGCTGGAGGATGTACCGGTGCCAGCTGTAGGAACAGACAGTATCGTGCACCGTGTCGTCACAAAGCTGCGCAACAGTGCGTACACGCACGAGACTACTTGGCACGCGCTGGTGTGGCTGCGCTGGGCGGTGCAAAGCGAATTCGCGCATGGAATCAAGCCGTCGTTGTGGAATCACTTCAACCAATGGCGCGACGATCACCCAACGCCCGGCATGTGGGTACTTCGCTACGCGAGCGGATCAGGCAGTCGGGGACGGCCCGTAGCAAGCGTATTTGCTGATGACAAACGTGAACGCCGCTTCGACAATGAAGGTGGGTTCCCGTTGGATGAATTTCTTCACGCACGCGACTTGTGCATGAAGAATGGCTCAAAAGTTACGCGAGTAGAGAGCAAAGAATGGAAATTGAAAAGGGCGCAAAGAATCCCTACAGATGATGATAAGGCCAAAGCGAAAGAAGGGATCCGGACATATCGCAGTACGGAAGCCATGCAGATTCGCTGCGGCAGCCATCTGCTGAAAGAGGTGACCAAGTGCGTCAAAATCGCAGTCAAATCTGAACCTAAGCATGACTTTTTGACCGGAAAACGCTTTGACGGCAGATACAAGTGCGCTTTTAGGCGCGATGATCTCGTGGAATGGCTGCAGGCACACTTTCCGACCCTTGCAACGTATAGCGCGTCGACGCTGCGCTCTGCCGTCTCGATGGTCGTATATTGTCCAAGAGCCAATAGCAAAAAAGGCTGGAGGGCATTGACCGCAGCTGATCTAAAACCGCGCGGTCAGCGTGAGACAACCAGGAAGCGAAGGTGAGAAGTCGCTCGCTACCGATGCAGTTGTCGCATGGCAGCTCACAAAACTAGCGGCATTGGTGACGGTATTTACAAAAGCGGCGAACATTTGTTCTATGTCGCTCAAACACTTATCTACTGAATTTGATAGACGCCGCCCCACCAGAATGTCAAAAGCCCGGCCAACCATCACGGTTGCGCCGGGTTTTTTATTGGCGCGCCGCAAAACCGCGCACTCGTGCCGCCACGGCCGGTGCCAACAGCGTGAACGCCAGCCCCACCCCCATATAGCCGCCATTGAACAAGTCGTAGTCGGACAGGATGCGCTCGCGCGAATATCCCGGCGCCAGGCCCAGACCTCCCTCGAAGGTGACGATCAGCACCAGCCAGGCCAAGCCGACCTGCAGTTGTTCAACCCATGTTTGCGCGCCGATCCAGCGAATGGTCGCACTCGCAATAAGAAAAACAATCAGGCAGCCAACGGGAACACCGATTTGGCGGGCAGGAAAATCGCCGACGACCGGTGCCAGATAGACTTGCCTGAGGAAGCCATGCACGGTCTCGGCGGCCACGATCAGAAGCCAGCCGACGAATGTCCTGGACCAGCTCATGAGGGAAGGCGGCACGGCGCCGAGCCCCGCGCGCTCACGCCGCCGCCAGCCTGCGAACGGTTGATTTCAATGAACACGCGACGCTCCGGCCCAGTCCGTTAATGAGGCGTACAGTATAGTAATACTGAATCTGCGTAACAAATCATCCGCAAAACGCCTGCCCCCGAGGTCGACTTCCGGTCGGGCGCTTCTTATCATGAAACCGAGGACGCACCAGCCCCGGCATTAACCAGCAAACACTGCGCATGAACATCCAAATCGCCTCCGACCTGCATCTGGACCTCCTGGAAAAGCAGTTTCCCGGCTACCGTGCCGTCGAACCCGCCGACGCCGACGTGCTGGTGCTCGCCGGCGACATCCATCGCTCAACCGAGGCGATCGCGGCTTTCGCGGACTGGCCGGTGCCGGTGATCTATGTGCACGGCAACCACGAGGCTTACCATGAACAGTATGCCGAGCTGGAAGACAAGCTGCGCAGCGCCTGCGCCGGCACCAATGTCCGCTACCTGGAGCGCGGCGAGCACATCGTCGGCGGCGTGCGTTTTCTGGGCTGCTGCCTGTGGACAGATTATCTGCTGGACCCGGAGCACCAGCGCGAGGCGATGCAGGAAGCCGAGCAGATGTTGCGCGACCATCAGGTTATCCACACCGAGCGCGGCCCCTTCACGGCGCAGGATGCCTTGCGGCTGCACCGCCAGTCGCGCGCCTGGCTGGAGCAAAAACTGGCAGAGCGCTTCGCCGGCCGCACCGTCGTCGTCACGCACCACGGCCCGCATCCGCAATCCATCCATCCGCGTTATGCCGGCGTGCGCCTGAACGCTGCCTTCATCAGCGACTTGACGCCGCTGGTCGAGCAGGCCGACTTGTGGATCCACGGCCACGTGCACGACAGTTTCGATTACGACGTCGCCGGCACGCGGGTGATCGCCAATCCGCGCGGCTACGCGCTCAATCGCCGCGCAGTGCAAACGCCGGAACAGCTGATCTGGGAGAACGAGAAGTTCGGGCCGCGCCTGACGGTGAGCATCTGAGACGGCATCCTTGATCCAGATCGGACGGCCTGCCGGCGCGCGGGCGGATCATTGCATACGGCGCGCCGGACCGGACGCGCCGCATGCACTCCCGCACCAACTCATGCTCACGGGGACCATCATGACGACAGCGAACAATGCCAAAAAGAGGAAAATCACGCTGGCGCTGCAGGGCGGCGGCGCCCATTCCGCCTACGTGTGGGGCGTGGTGGACCGGCTGCTGCAA
Organism: Noviherbaspirillum sp. UKPF54; assembly: GCF_007874125.1. Taxonomy (NCBI): domain Bacteria; kingdom Pseudomonadati; phylum Pseudomonadota; class Betaproteobacteria; order Burkholderiales; family Oxalobacteraceae; genus Noviherbaspirillum; species Noviherbaspirillum sp. UKPF54. The sequence goes on from NZ_CP040128.1 coordinate 3,748,308, forward strand.
CAGGACGATCTGGATATCGTCGCGGTGAGCGGCACCAGCGGCGGCGCGATGATCGCCGCCGTGCTGGCGTATGGCCTGAGCCTGGAGCGCGATGCCGGCGGCCGCCGGCTCGACGACACGACGCGGCGCGCCCACGCGCGGGAGTTGCTCGACAAGTTCTGGCACCGGGTGGCGGAAATCGGCGACGCCTATCTGAACCCGTACCGCTTCACGCCCAACCCGTTCCACCGTTCCTGGAACATCGACGGCATGCCGGTGCCGATCGCGCTCAACGCGCTGTCGCTCGTCACCTCGCCCTACCAGTCGTGGGGCGGGCCGCGCCAGAATCCGATCGCGCAGGCGATTGCCGACTGCATCGACCTCGATGCGCTCAACCGCAGCACGACCGGCCCTGCGCTCTACGTGTGCGCGACCAACGTGCGCACCAGCCAGCCGAAAGCCTTCGGCAAGGCCGAGATCCAACTACCCCACCTGCTCGCGTCGGCCTGCCTGCCGACGGTCGACCGCGCCGTGTCCATCGACGGCGAGTACTACTGGGACGGCGGCTACGTCGCGGACCCGGCGCTGGCGCCGCTGGTCGAGCATCACAAGCAGGATACGCGCGACTTGGTGATCGTGGGCGTCAACCCGATCGTGATGCAGAAGAGCGCCGTCCCTCCCGACACGGCATGGGAAATCATCGACCGCATCAACGAGATCACCTTCAACGCATCGCTCATCTCGGAAATCAAGCGCATCCATCAGGTCAACGAACTGCTGCGCCAGGTTCCCGCGGACGCGCGCGCCCGGCAGGCCGGCGGCAAGCTGCACGGCAAGGACGAAATCTTGCTTCACTACATTCCGCCGCATGCGGACATGGCCGGATTCGGCGTGGCCAGCAAGAGCAACACGGCCCTGCCCTTCCTGCGGCACCTGAAGGAACTGGGGCGCAACGTGGCGGAAAAATGGCTGTCCGGCGAGACCGACGGCGGCGGCGCGGCGCGTCTGGGCGTTTCGTCCGATGCCAATCTCGAGCAACTGTTCATCGATCCTCACCGCCCGGATGCGCCGCCGCTGCCGGACGCGGTGCAAGGGGTGCATACGGCACCTGGCAGCTGAGCCGCGTCCCCTTTCCTGATAACGTGCATCGACATTTCTTGCTTCAAACAATGAATGGAACTATGTGTCCATTTCAATCTCCTATAAAACCATTGACGCTTTCATAACCCGAGTGAAATGCAATGCGGGCACCTGCGTTCGCATCGCCGTGCCGGCTGGTCTGATCAGGCATGCGCAAAAGGGGCAGGCATTGTTTTTCACATGATTTGGTAAGGAGATACATCATGGCAATTTCTACGAGCGATACCACCGGCATGCTCACTGCATTGTTTACCGACCGCGACAGCGCGGAACGCGCCTATCAGGTCGTGTCGGATCGCGGCTATGCCAAAGACGACATCAATGTGGTGATGTCCGACGAAACGCGCTCGAAACAGTTTTCGCAAGCCGGGGCGCAACAGACCGAACTTGGCAACAAGGCAGCGGAAGGCGCGGGCATCGGCGGCGCCGTCGGCGGCACGCTGGGCGCGATCCTCGCCGCTGTCGCGGCCACCGGCACGAGCCTGGCGCTGCCCGGCCTGGGTCTGGTGATCGCCGGGCCGATCGCCGCGGCGCTGGCCGGCGCCGGCGCCGGCGCGGCCACCGGCGGCTTGCTGGGCGCGCTGGTCGGATGGGGCATTCCGGAAGAGCGCGTCAAGCATTACGAGAGCGGCATCAAGCAAGGCGGCATCCTGATCGGCGTGCGGCCGCGCTCGGAAGCCGACGCCGACTACATCGAACAGCAGTGGCGCAGCCTCAACGGCCAGCACATCTACCGGCCGGCCAGCACGATGCAGTCGACGTCCACCGTGCGCACGACGACCACGGCCGCCGAGCCGATCGGCACCACCGCGGACGACGCCTCCGAGTACCGCCGCCACTGGCAAAGCGCTTACGGCACGTCGGGCGGACGTTATGAAGACTATGACTCGGCATACCGCTACGGATCGACCATGGCCGGCAGCGAGCGCTACCAGAACTACCAGTGGAACGATGTCGAGCCGCAACTGCGCAGCGACTGGGAAGCCAACCATCCCGAAAGCACCTGGGACAAGGTGAAGGACGCGGTGCGTTTCGGCGCGGAGCGCGTCTCCCGCCGGCACTGACCGACACGCCTGCCAGCGCAACCGCGCAAGGGCTGCACGCAAACGTGCAGCCCTTTTTTTGCGGGCCGCGAACACGGGGGCTCCTTTGCCGCAGGCATGGCGACGCGATGCAGTGATGCTATAGTAGGTCGCGCGCCATTCGCCTTATTCTCTGGAGGAATCATGATCGCTCTCGTCGTCGTGCTGGCCCTCGCACTCGCGCTGGCATTCTGGGCCATGGGAACCTACAACAGGCTGGTCAGCCTGCGCAATCGCTTCAAGAATGCCTTCATGCAGATCGATGTGCAATTGAAGCGGCGCTACGACCTGATCCCGAACCTGGTCGAAACCGCCAAGGGCTACATGAAGCATGAGCGCGGCACGCTGGAAGCCGTGATCGCCGCGCGCAACAGCGCCGTGTCGGCCAATGCCCGCGCCGCGACCGACCCGACCGACGCGGCGGCGGTGCATCAGATGGCGGCGGCCGAAGGCGCGCTGAACCAGAGCCTGGGCCGCCTGTTCGCGCTGTCGGAAGCCTATCCCGACCTGAAGGCGAATCAGAACATGATGCAGTTGAGCGAAGAGCTGACCAGCACGGAAAACCGCATCGCCTTCGCGCGCCAGGCCTACAACGACAACGTGATGGAGTACAACACGACAGCCGAGCAATTCCCCGGCTCGATCATCGCCGGCATGTTCTCGTTCAAGGCGGCCGAACTGCTGCAGTCGACCGAGGCGCCCGAGGAGCGCAAGGCGGTGAAGGTGTCGTTCTGACGCGATGCGCGCCGCGCATCCGCCATGAACTTCTTCGAGCACCAGGACCAGGCGCGCCGCCAAACCCGCACGCTGGTCATCCTGTTCATCCTCGCGGTGATCGCGATCGTCATCGCGGTCAACGCCGCCATGGCCCTCGTCTGGCTGTGGACCAAGGGTGTGCGCATGGACGGCCCCTACGGTTACCCGCGCGGCTTCTTCGTCACCAACACCTTCGTCACGCTCGCGCTGATCGGCGGCGGCACCGCCATCGAACTGTTCAACCTGCGCGAGGGCGGTGACGCGGTCGCGAAGATGGCGGGCGGCAGGCTGGTCGCGCCGGCTTCCACCGTGCTGCTGGAGCGTCGCCTGCAGAACGTGGTCGAGGAAATGGCGATTGCCTCCGGCATCGCCTGTCCGAAAGTCTATGTGCTCGATCGCGAGGATGCCATCAATGCGTTCGCCGCCGGCTACAACCCGAACGAGGCGGTGCTTGCCGTCACGCGCGGCACGCTGCAACGCCTGACGCGCGACGAGCTGCAGGGCGTGATCGGCCATGAATTCAGCCACATCCTCAACGGCGACATGCGCCTGAACATGCGCCTGATCGGCGTATTGTTCGGCATCCAGATGATCGCCGGCTTTGGCCAGCACTTGATGGACTTCGCACGCTACTTCGTGCCGTCACGCTCGCGCAGCCGCGACGACAAGGGGCCGTCGGCGGCACTGGTCGTGTTCGTCAGCGGCGCCGCCCTGTTTGCAATCGGCTATATCGGCGTGTTCTTCGGCCGCCTGATCAAGTCGGCGGTATCGCGCCAGCGTGAATACCTCGCCGACGCCAGCGCAGTGCAATTCACGCGCAACCGCGACGGTATCGGCGGCGCATTGCGCAAGATCGGCGGCCTGTCGCGCGAGATGGAACTCGGCTCGCGCATCACGCATCCGAATGCCGAACAGCTGTCGCACCTGTTTCTCGGCGCGGTCAAGCCCGGCCTGGTAGCCGGCCTGTTTGCCACGCATCCGCCGATCGAGGAGCGCCTGCGCCGCCTGTATGGCAGGAAGGTGGAATTGCTCGATGCGCCGGTGCAAGAGGAAGCACCGCAGCAGGAGCCGATGCTGCCCGATATCCCGTTTTCTACTGCCGGCTTTGCAGCTGCGCAACCCGCCGTCCGATCCGCGCCGCTATCGACGCAAAAGGATAACGGCGCATCCATGGCCTCGGCAATCGCATTCGGCCACGGTGCCGGCGAGCGGACGGCCCTGGCGCCGCAGCTCGACAGCGCGGTGCGCGACCCGCATGCGGCCTGCGCCGTCGTCTACGCCTTGCTGCTCGGGCAGGATGGGCAGCGCGAGACGCAGATGGCGGCGTTGAATGCCGCCGACGCCAGGCAAGGCGCGCTGGCAGCCTATCTGGCCGACGCAGTCGCCGCCATGCCGAAAAGCGCGCGGCTGCCCCTGCTCGACCTGGCGATGCCGGCGCTGCGCCAGCTGCCGCAACCGGAGCGTGACGAGGTGCTAGCCATGGCCGCCCGGCTGATTGCGGCCGACAAGCGCGTCACGCTGTCCGAATTCGTGCTGCAGACGGTGTTGCAACGCCGGCTCGACCCGCATGCAGGCCGCGCGGTGCCGGTTCGTTATCCCACTATCGGAGCGTTGCGGCAGGAAACAGCGGTGCTGCTCTCGCTGGTGGCGCATATGGCGGCAAAGTGCAATGGCGAAACCGCATTCGCGGCCTATACGCGCGGAGCAAACATGGTCGATCTCAACGACGCGCCGAGCGACATCGCCCTCCTCGGCTCCGAACGCATACGCGCCGCGCTGATGGCAGCCAATGAACTGGCCCCGCTGGCCAAGCCTGTGCTGATCCGGGCGCTGGTCGCGACGGCGACAGCCGGCACGCAAGACATGCCTGTCGAAACCGCCGACCTGCTGCGCGCAATTTGCGCCGCCATCGATGTCCCCTTGCCGGCCATCGTGGCATCGACCTATATGCAGCATGCATGGGCCGCGGCATCGTAAAGCAGGCATGCAGCCAGCGCACCGGCCATCCTGACAACGGTGCATTTATTCCGACTTTCCGCCATTTCATTTACTCGCACACCCCATATCGCCGAACACATCTTCGCAGGCGCCCCGAATACGACGTTGATCGAGGCGCCTGCCAGGCGAGCCTATCGCACAGGATGTGGCAGCGTGCGCTCTCCGATCCTCTGCTCTCCGTGATTTGCATCTCGCGTCTGCGGCGAGTTCGCAGCCCGCATTGCCACCGATCCCCGAACGTCCCATTGCCTCAAGGATGAGATCAAGCAATTGATTGCCATCACGCCTTTAAATAATGGCAATCAATCCAAAGCCGATTGTGGAGCGAGCTGAGCATAGGCAGATTTTCTAGGTGGCGACTTTAAGTCTATGGACGTCTTCACCATCACTATTACCGACAGAGAAAAACCAATAAAAATAGTTTTCTTAAGGAAATCACTTATTTTGGATCAATATTTAGATAAGTAATTTGCAGGGAATGTGTTGCGATATATCAAAAGATACACATTCGCGCCGAGTAAAATTGACTCGCTACAAGTTCTAGTAGGCAATCTTTCCAAGAGAGAACCAACGGTATGCCTTATACCGACCAGAAGCGGCCTCCGCATTACGCTTCGGTTTTCCTTTGACTGCGCTTTCCATACTGTTCATGGCAAATCGTCTAGGGCGGCCTAAGTCTAACCGGGCATTCAGGCTGCCCCTGCACCATGGGCACAACAGAAATTCCGGGACTGTACACGCAAGCAGTGCAATGTAATACCCGATGGAAACAATAACGAGTACAGGGCATCCGCCTTTCCCATGCAACGGTGAAAAGCAAAACGTTTTACGTGGCCCTTTCCGATCAAACGCCGTCAGTAGGGAGGAATTCCATGGCCAAGATTTCACGGCGCCAAGTTGCTGATAATGCTGTCGTTGCAGTCGCGTTCTTCCTGACTGCGTGGGCGGGCCAAACCCTATGCTTTCCCCCCTTCGTTGCCAGTGTCGTTTGCCCGGCCTCGGGAGTGGCGCTGGCTATGACCATCATTCGCGGTCGGCATGTCTGGCCGGGTGTTCTTGCTGGCACTTTTGCCATTCTGGCGAAGGTGCTGGTAATGGACGGCGGCGCGCCGCTTGCCGCCGGTCTGGCATGTGCGCTCTTCGTCGGCGTTGCACAGGCAGTCCAGGCTTATGCGGGCGGGCTATTCTTCAAAAGGTGGGTCAACGATCCGTGCTTCGAATCGCCAGCTGCTGCATTCCGCTACGTGTTCGTCGCGATCACTAGCGCCATTCTCGGGTCAAGCGGCGCGGTCCTTGCCCTCATCCTGTTCGGCTTCATACAGGCCGACGTGCTGTCTGAAATAACGGTCTGGACCGTGGGACGTACAGCCGGCATGTTGATCTTCACCCCGACAATCGTCCTGTTTGCGCAGCGGCGCAACCGCGCCCTTCCAAACGAACGCCGCATGGAAGCACTGTTGCTGCTGACAGTGATGGCTGCGATCAGCGTCACCGTGTTTAGCGTTCCTGGCGAGCTGGCGAACCGCTACCCTGTCGAATACATTGTATTTCCCGGCCTGCTCTGGGCGTTAGAGCGTTTTAGCAACCGTGAATCTGCCTTGCTGGTGACGATCGTATCGGTGATCGCGACTTATGGCACCGCTCATCAACTCGGCCCGTTCGCGGTCAGCGCTGATCCGAACATATCGCTGATGCTCATGGAACTCTATTTCGCTGTCATGACGATCAGTTCGCTAGTTGGCGGCGCCGTTGTTGCGCAGCGCAACTGCGCGCAGCGGATGGTTGAGAATGCGCGCCAGGTACTGGAAGAGCGCGTTGCGCAGCGTACCCATGAATTACGCCAGGTGAACGAGACGCTTGAGGCGGAAATCAACGAACGCCGGCTTCTTGCCAAAGCGTTTGAGCATAGCGTGGAACCGACCTTGATCACTGATGCCGATCTGCGCATTCTGACGGTCAACGCCGCTTTTACCTCTGTCACCGGCTATGCCCTGGCGGAGGTCAGGGGACATTGCCTCGATCTCCTGGTCGCACATTGCACGGATCAGGGCCGCTACGAGCAGCTAATGGCGCAACTCGACGGCAAGGACGAGGCAAAAGGCGAGATCCGCTGCCGTCGTCATCAGGATAAGGACATCGCCGTATTTCCGTCATGGGTATCAATTGCCGTCGTGCGCGACACCGGCGGCCGCATTACCCAACACATCGTCAGTTTGGCCGACATCACGGAACAGAAGGCATTGGAGGAACACCGAGCCTATCGTGCCAATCACGACCTGCTGACCGGGCTGCTCAACCGCGCTTCGCTGGAAGATGTCTTGCACCGGACAATTGCCTATGCGCGCCGCAGCCGGCTGCGATTCGGCATGTTATTCGTCGACCTCGATTACTTCAAGACGATCAACGACGAATACGGCCATATCATTGGCGACAAGCTCCTCAAGCTGATTGCGGAGCGGCTTCTTTCGCAGGTACGCAACGAGGACTCGGTAGCCCGGCTCGGCGGCGACGAATTTGTCATCGTGCTGCCTCACGTCCAGGAGGCGTCCGATGTGGAGCGGGTCGCATTCGCCGTTGTTGACCAGTTGGCCAAGCCGTTCCATATTGATAGCTATGAACTGAACATCTCGTCTAGCATCGGCGCCTGCTTTTTCCCGGATGACGCACAAACAGCCGAGGAGTTGCTGACACGCGCCGACACGGCGATGTACCAAGCAAAAACGAGCCGCAACACCTACCGGTTCTATTCAACCGACCCGTGCGCCTGCACACTCAGCTTGGATGAGGCACAAAATAATCCGGAGGAATTAACCCTCGCGAGGGATTCGCGCCGACTAGTGGAAGCGGCCTGAAAAGCGCGCCTATCCATTCGGCGCTAAGTACTCAGCACATCTGCTGAGCACGCCGCACTTTTTCGACGCACGCATCGCCGATGGCTGCCAGGAACTTATCCCTAAAAATTTTTAGGCCATGGCACCTTTCGAAACACCGTGGCCGGCATCCCGGTAGCCGTCTATGAAAGATGCGTATGGAAATGATGTAGAGCCCGGTCCGCCAGTACTCCCCCGGTTAACCTGCGAAGCGGAGCCGGCATATTGGCAACATTATTTAACGCCATCTCTGTTCACTCATCCCACGGATGTCCATAGTTACAGCCGTTCGCAAATCCTTGGTGCGCAGATGAATGCCGCCCAACGTTCAACGCGCGCGGCCAGCCCGGACGCTTCCGCCCGGTGTCCGAAATCATCGATTTAATGTCCTTTGCAAATATAACAACACGTCGAATCTATCGCTAACATTGGCCGATCAGATCTCGCCGCTATTGCCCTGCGCCCGCGTTGCGGCCGGGCTTTCATCGCGAGGTCACCCGGACATTTCAGCCAGATAGCCGACGCATGGACATCGATCACGAAGACTTGAAACACTTGCTCGCCGAGGTGGGGCGTTTCGCTGCTGAACGCATCGCAGGCGCCACGCAACGGCCGGAGTCCCCGATGCGGCCGGACATGCTGGAACAACTGACGAATGAAGCTATCGAGCTCGGCATCCTTTCGCTATCGCCGGACGGCGACGGCTTTGGCCTCTGGGAGCATGGCGACGATGCCCACGCGATGGCATTCAATATCGGTACTCTCAGGCATCTCGGCCGCGCCAACGCCGGCATCGCATTTTCCTGGCACCGCACTGCGCTTGCGCACGAACTCTCGCGGCAGCTGGGGTTCGGGCAGGACGTCGCCCGCGCGCTTGGAACGGCTTTCGTGCCCACCGGCCATTACGGTCTGGCGCGCACCAGCCTTGCCCGCTGGATCAAAACCCCGCAGCCGCAACCCGATGATCTGGTGCTGCTTGCGGACTGGTTCGACCGCGACGTCCATGCGATCCCCCTCTGCGCCATGACCTCCTGGCAAAGCCTGCTGTGGCCGGTCTGGCGCAACGGCACCGTCGCATGGCAGCTGGCTGAGCGGCGCATGCTCGCGGTGGAATCATGCCGGCCGCAGCATGGCTTCGACGAACTCGCCGCGTTCACGGTGCGGCATGCCGGCGCCGCCGGGGAGCTGCGGCTGCCCGATGCCGAAACCTCCCGCCGGCTCTATGCGCGCGTTCTGAAGATGGACATGATCGGCTTACTTGCGATCGGCGCCGGCGCCATTGCGCGCGCCCAGCAGATGGCGTCCAGTTATGCAGCGGTGCGCCGGCAAGGGGGCAAGCTCATCGGCGACCATCCGGCGGTCCAGCAGTTGCTGAGCGAAATCGAAGTGGCCCGGCAACAGGCCGAATCCATGCTGGCCATGTTCGCATGTCCGATCGACGAAACCGATCTCGGCGTGGTCGCTGCGGCGCGTGCCGCAGCGCACGACGCGCTATGTCATGCGGCCAATCAGGCCGTGCAGGTGCATGGCGGTATCGGCTACATGCGCGACACCGGCCCGGAGAAAATCCTGCGCGACCAGAACATGCTGAAGCTGCAGGCCGGCGGCACACGGGAAGCCTATTCCTTTGTCGCGGGCTGGACGGGAGAACAGGCATGAACGTCTCGAATCATTTGCATGGCTATCTGGCGCCAGATCATCCGCTGTCGCCGCATTGGCAATACCGCGACTTCCCCTTGCTGGCCCGCCTGCTCGCTGACTACCGGCCTGCCGATTTGTGGGACACGGATTTCGCCAGGCTGCCCCGGCCCCTGGCGCGCGTGCGGCGCAAGGCGCGCGAGTTTGCCGAGCAATTCATGCAGCCGGTGGCCGCCGAGCTTGACCTCGCCGCGCACCTGCCCGCAGGGGAGTGTCATCCTCTCGCGCACCAGCTGCTCGTTGAAGCCGGGCGGCAGGGATGGCTCAGCTATTTCCTGCCGCCGCCGCTGGGCAGCATGGCATGGCGCTCGCTGTCCTATCCGGTGATCTGGCAAGCCTGCATGGTGGTCGAGGAATTCAGCCGCGTGTGCGGCGGCCTGATGCTTCTGCTGTCGGCCCACCATCTCGGGGCGATGCCGCTGCTGCTATCGGGGAGCGTCGGCACGGTGCTGCGCTTTCTCGCGCCGGTCTATCGCAGCTGCCAGCGGGGAGACCCGCATCTGATCGCCTTCGCCATTACGGAGCCGGGGGCCGGTTCCGACGCCGAGGAAGGGCACGGCGCAGCCGCCTACCGGCCGGGCGTGGTCGCCACGCCAGTCGATGGCGGCTATCTGCTGAACGGGCGCAAATGCTTCATCAGCGGCGGCGACCTTGCCAGGAGCGCGACCGTGTTTGCCGCGCTCAAGGGGGAGGGCATGGAGTCGTGGACCTGCTTCTATGTCGACTGCGCCGCGCCCGGGTTCAAGGTGGCGCGCACCGAACTGAAGATGGGAATGCGCGCCTCCGGCGCGGCCGAACTCGAATTCGCCGATGTCTTCGTTCCCGCCGACCGCGTCATCGGCGGTTTGCGCAAGGGATGGGCGATCAATCGCGCCACGCTGAACGCGTCCCGCATTCCGGTCGCCTCGATGGGCGTCGGCTTCGCCCGCGCCGCGACCGAACTGGCGGCGGATTTCGCCCGACGCTACACGCTCGGCGGCAAGCGGCTGATCGACTACCAGGACGTGCAGCTGCAGCTGGCCACGATGGTGGCCGAAACCCGTGCCATGCGCAGCCTGGTATGGCAGGAGGCGCGCCATGCATGGCAGCCTCGGCAGTTGCATGCGGCGCTGTGCAAGTTCCACGTCACCGACCGCGCCCAGCGCGTGTGCGAAATGGCGATGGACCTGCTTGCCGACCACGGCGGGCTGCATGAGCAGCGCGTCGAAAGAATCTTCAGGGATGTGCGCCTGACGCGGATTTTCGAGGGCACCAATCAGATCAACCGGCTTGCCTTGATGGAGGACTGGCAGGGCCAGCTGCTCGCCTCCGGCGACGGCATGCATCACTTGGGAGTATAGGAATGAAACCGTGGCAGAACGATCCGTTTTTCCAGTATCCGCAAACCGCCGTGTCCGCCAGCGAGGGAGAGGTTGACCTGCCGATCCTGTATTTCGACGATTCCAACCTGATGGCGCTGTTCAGAGTGGACTACGACAAGGCGCAGGCGATGGTCGCGCCGCACGGCCTGCGCGCGGTGCGTTTCGCCGGCGGCAAGGCGCTTGCCGGCGTCGCCTTCTACGAATACCGGGAAACCTCGATCGCCGACTATCGCGAAGCTGGCGTCGCGATTGCGGTCGTCCCCGACGGCGCCGCGATGCCGGCCTTGCCGCTGCTGTCCCTGTTCAGCCATCCGGATGTCAGCAACGCAGGCTTCTATATCCTCGACCTGCCGGTCACGACAGCGGCCGCCTGCGCGGCAGGCCGCGAGATCTGGGGCTATCCGAAGTTCATCACGCCGATCGGTTTTTCCTTGCAGGGAAACCGCTTCGAAGGGACCATCACCGATCCCGACTCCGGCGACATCATGGTGAAACTGTCCGGGAATGCCGGCCTCGGCACGCCGGGGCCCTTGCTGGATTTGATCCTGTATTCGCGGCGCGACGACGCGATGCTGCGCACGCTGGTGAACACCCGCGGCGGCGGAAGAATCTGCCTGCCCGGCACGATCCGGCTGGAAGTCGCCGGCAGCCACCCGATGGCGCAGCGCCTCGTCGCGCTCGGCCTGAAGAACGCCAGACCGGCGTGCGTGCTCCACACCCATGCGCTGCAGCTGCGCCTGAATGCAGGAGCCGTGTTGCCATGAACCGGCCGCAGCGCTATGCGGTGGTCACGGGCGCCGCGTCGGGAATCGGACTGGCGCTCGTTGCGCTGCTGGTCAAGCGAGGCTGGACCGTCGGCATGTTCGATATCGATCATGTGGCCCTACACGATGCGGTGCGCCGGCTCGGCAATCAGGCGGTGGCGCTTCCCGCCGACGTGTCCGATCCAGCCGCGGTCCGCTCGGCATTCGGGCACTTCGAGGGGCTCAGTGTGGGCAGGCTCGACCTGCTGGTCAATTGCGCGGCCCTGCTCTATACCGGGCACTTCGAGGACATGCCACCGCGGCACCTTGCTCATCTGCTGGCCGTCAACAACGTCGGGCTTGCGCTCTGTTGCCAGGCTGCGCTGCCGCTGCTCAGCCGCAGCGCCGAGCAGCATCGTGCACCCGCCGTGGTCAACCTCTCGTCCGCTTCGGCGGTGTACGGCATTCCGAGCATGGCGCTCTACTCGGCCAGCAAGTTCTGGGTGCGCGGTTTCACGGAAGCGCTGGCCGTCGAGTGGGCCAGGCATGGCATTGCGGTGCGCGACGTGATGCCGCCCTTTGTGGACACGCCGATGCTGCGTGGCCGAGATGACAATCTTTTTGTGCGGCGTCTGGGCGTGAGTCTGAGCGCGGGCGACGTCGCGCATCAGGTCCTCGCCGCAGCGCGGGGCGGGCCGCTGCACCGCCCTGTCTCCTGGCATCTCAAGGCGCTGTTGCTGGCGTCGCATGTCATTCCTGCTGCCGTTATACGCGCCGCGCTGGCATTTGCGGGCGGCTATCCGCGTGCGAACGCCGGCCGATAGCGCTCGATCAGCGCGGGCCAAGGCGCTCCGCACGCATCATCAGACGATAGGCGTGCGGCGTCTGCCCGGTCCAGCGCTTAAAGGCATTGATAAAGCAGGTCGATTCGGCATAGCCGAGACGCTCGCCAATCTGTTCGATGGACAGGCATGAGGTGGCAAGCAGCTCCCTGGCCATGTTCAGGAGAACCTCGTCGCGCAGTACGATAAAGCTGGTGTTCTCGGACAACAGGCGCCGGCGCAGCGTACGCGTCGTCATGCAGAGCTGATCGGCCAGAGTATCCATATCGGGCATGCGCGGAGCGCTTGCGGCAAGGCGCTCGCGCACCTGAGCGACAATTCCTGCCTGGGCCGACCGCTCGCCGATCAGCCGGCGGCATTGCTCTTCTGCGGCACGTTGCGCCAGCTCGTTAGCTTGTGGCAAGGGAAGCTGCAGCAGGCGGCCATCGAATACCGCCAAATTAGCCGGCGCGGCGAACAACGGGGACACACCGAACACCGCCTTGTATTCCGGCGCTTGCGCCGGCCTGTCGAAACTGAAGGCGAGGCGCTGTAATGGCGCTTGCTGGGCAAACAGGTCGCGCTGGATGGTGATGAGCGCGCACGCATCCCTCTCGACGATAAACCGGCGCAATTCCTTAGGAATCCCCGCATCGTCCAGCACGATCTGCGTCTCGCCGTCCCGGTCCGCCACCTGAAAGCGGGTGAAGGCGAACGTCAGGCCGAAATACCGCATCGTGACGTCCAGCGCGCTGCGCATGGTAGGACTGCTGATCATGGCCAGGCCGAGCGTGCCGAAGGCTGTGAAGTGGTAACGGCGGCCGGCTTCCAGCCCCAGAGACGGGCACTCGCCAAGGTATTCCACCAGATTGCGGATCAGGCGAAGTTCCTGATTGGCCGTCACCAGCGCAGCCGGATCGGCCAGACTTTTCTCGGGAACGCCCGTCCCCGCCAGGCACGCGCCCAGCGACATGCCGTGGTCCGCCGCCAACTCTGCCAACACCCGCATGCTCGTCACGCTGCGCATGAGCTCTCTGCCTGGCATCGTGTCTCCTCCTGGCGTAGTTATGTTTTTTCTGATTTATGGAAATATCGCAGATTGCCAATAGCACTGCTTAATTCACCGTGTATTTCATAATTCGGGTTTTATTGCCATTAATTTTAATAACGTTCGTTCAATTAGCCAGGTACTGCGTTTCAATATTTCCAGACTATCGGCTGCTTTTGGGGCATCTGATCGCCCATCAACAATCTGCAGCCGATCATTCGGTACGTCCGGCACGAGATTCCGAACATTTGCCCCCTCTCCGGATTTTTTCCGCATGCCGTGAATCGAATGCCAAGTCTTGCAGCTCACGGGGAAAAAGACATGCCGAAGCACCATTCCGGAAGCGAGCGCGACGCACCGCCGGGTGCCGGGTCCGATGCCCCTTCCTGCCACCTGACGCGGCGGCAATTCCTTCAGTCGGCAAGTGCGCTGGCAGGTTCGCCGCTGATGTCGATCGTTAACGCGAAAGATGCGGCGGCGCCGGCGCAGGCCACCGCTGCATCACACTCCATGCCACTGGTGCTGAAAATCAACGGCGAACGGCACGAGCTCGTACTGGAACCGCGCGTCACGCTGCTCGATGCATTGCGCGAACACCTCGGCCTGATGGGCACGAAAAAGGGCTGTGACCGTGGGCAATGCGGCGCCTGCACGGTCCTGGTCAACGGCCGGCGCATCAATTCCTGCCTGACGCTGGCCGTCATGCACGAGGACGACGACATCACCACCATCGAAGGCATCGGGCGCCCGGACAACCTGCACCCTATGCAGGCCGCGTTCGTGACGCACGACGCCTTCCAGTGCGGTTACTGCACGCCGGGCCAGATCTGTTCCGCCGTGGCCCTGCTGCGCGAGGCGCAACGCGGCCACGCGAGCGCGGCGACGGCCGACGTGCGGCAGGCCGGCGTGATCCTGAGCGATGACGAAGTACGCGAACGCATGAGCGGCAATCTGTGCCGCTGCGGCGCTTACGCCAATATCGTCAAGGCGATCCGCGCGGTGGCCCATCCCGCTGCTGGAGAAAAATCATGAACCCGGCGGCGTACCGGCGCGCCGCCAGCGTCGAGGAGGCGCTGCGCCTGGCGCAGGAACCGGGCGCGGCATTCATCGGCGGCGGCACCAACCTGCTCGACCTGATGAAGGGCGGCGTCGCCGCGCCGCATACGCTGATCGACGTGAGCCGCCTGCCGCTGGCCGCGATCACCGAACTGCCGGACGGCAGCGTGCGCATCGGCGCCATGGCGCGCAATACCGACGTCGCCAACCATGCGCTGATCCGCATCCGCTACCCCCTGCTGTCGCAAGCCCTGCTCGCGGGCGCGTCACCGCAGCTGCGCAACATGGCCACGGTCGGCGGCAATCTCCTGCAACGCACGCGCTGCTATTACTTCTACGACACCGGATTCGACCGCTGCAACAAGCGCCTTCCCGGTTCCGGCTGCGCCGCGCGCGACGGCTACAACCGGATTCACGCGGTGCTCGGCGCCAGCGACGCCTGCATCGCCACCAATCCCTCGGACATGAGCGTGGCGCTGGCCGCCCTGCGCGCGGTGGTTCGCGTGCGCGGCGCGGGCGGCGAACGCACGATCGCGATCGGCGACTTCCACCGGCTGCCGGGCGACGCGCCAGAGCGCGACACCACCCTGAACCAGGGCGAGCTGATTACGGCCGTCGATCTGCCGCGCTCGCCGTTTGCCGAACATGCGCACTACCTCAAGATACGCGACCGCGCGAGCTATGCGTTCGCGCTGGTGTCGGTGGCGGCGGCGCTCGACCTGCGCGACGGCGTGGTGCGCGAAGCGGCGCTCGCGCTGGGCGGCGTGGCGCACAAGCCGTGGCGCACGGCGCAGGCCGAAGCCGCCCTGGCCGGCCGCACCCTTGACGCGCAATCGATGCAGGCCGCCGCGGCCGCGCTGCTGCAGGGCGCACGCCCGTATCAGCACAATGGCTTCAAGGTGGACCTGGCGCGGCGCGCCGTCATCCGTGCACTGAGCACGGCGGGAGGACTGGCATGAAAAACATCGGCGCTCCCCTCGACCGCATCGACGGCCCGCTGAAAGTGTGCGGCGCGGCGCGCTACAGCGCCGAATTCGCCCTGCCGCGCATGGCGCACGCGGTGCTGGTGCAGAGCACGATCCCGAACGGCCGCATTACGCGCATCGAGGGCGCGGCGGCCGAGCACGTGCCCGGCGTCATTGCCGTGCTCACCCACAAGAATGCGATGAAGCTGCCGCAGGGCGGTCGTGCGGCCGTGCAGCCGCCGCACGGGCGCGTGCTGTCGCTGCTGCAGGACGACAAGGTGCATTACACCGGCCAGCCGGTAGCCGTGGTGGTGGCCGAGTCGCCGGAGCAGGCGCAACAGGCGGCAGCCATGCTGCGCATCGATTACGCGCGCGTGCCGGCGGCGCTCGATTTCGCCGCCGCCAGGCCGCAGGCCTATTCGCCCGGCAAGGTGCTGGACATGGCGGCCGATTCGCGGCGCGGTGACGTGGCGGCGGGTCTGGCGCAGGCGTCGCATCGCAAGACGCTGGTCTACACCACGCCGATGGAGCATCACAACCCGATGGAGCCGCACGCCACGCTCGCCGCCTGGGAAGGCAACCGGCTGACACTGCACGACTCCACCCAATACGTGGCCGGCGTGCAAAAGACGATCGCCAAGACCTTCGGCATCCCGGCCGATCAGGTGCGCGTCATTTGCCCCTATACCGGAGGCGGCTTCGGCGGCAAGGGCTCGGCCTGGTCGCATGTGGCGCTGGCGGCGATGGCCGCGCGCCATACCGCGCGGCCAGTGCGGCTGGTGCTGCAGCGCCCGCAACTGTTCGGCCCGGTGGGCGGCCGCCCGCACACCGAGCAGACGATCGCGCTCGGCTGCGAAGGCGGCGGCAAGCTCACGGCGATAGAGCACCGCGTCATCTCCAGCACCTCGATGATCGAGGACTGGACAGAATCGTCCGCGATGGTCACGCGCATGCTCTATGCCTGTCCGAACGTCGCAACCTCGCACCGGCTGGTCAAGCTGAACGTCGGCACGCCGACCTTCCAGCGCGCGCCGGGCGAGGCGACCGGCAGCTTTGCGCTGGAAAGCGCGCTCGACGAACTCGCGTATGAAGCCGGCATCGATCCGCTCGAACTGCGCCTGGCCAATTACGCCGAGCGCGATTCCGACCGCGACCTGCCGTTTTCGAGCAAGGCGCTGCGCGAGTGTTATCGCGCCGGCGCCGCGCGCTTCGGCTGGGCCAAGCGCAATCCGCAGCCGCGCTCGATGCAGCAGGGCCGCTGGCTGGTCGGCATGGGCATGGCAAGCGCCACCCGTCCCGCCAAGCGCAGCCCGGCGGCGGCGCGCGTGCGCCTTCTGTCCGACGGGCAGGCGGTGGTGCAGTCGAGCACGGAAGACCTGGGCACCGGCACGTACACGGTCATGACGCAGGTGGCTGCGGACGCGCTGGGTTATCCGATCGAGCGCGTGCGCTTCGAGCTGGGCGACACCAGCATGCCGGAAGCGCCGATCTCGGCGGGATCGATGACAGTGGAAAGCGTCGGCTCAGCGGTGCATGCAGCGTGCCTGAATGCGCGGCAGCGGCTGGTCGAACTGGCGGCGGCCGACCCGCACTCGCCGCTGTCGGGCGCGGCGAGCGCCGACATCGTGCTCGACAACGGCTGGCTGCAGCTGGCATCGGATAAGCGCCGGCGCGAGCCCGCCGCCGCCGTCATCGCACGCAACGGTGCGCGCGCCATCGAAGCGCAGGGCGACAGCAAGCCCGGCGGCGAAACGCAGCAATATTCGATGCATTCGTTCGGCGCGGTATTCACCGAAGTGCACGTCGACCGCGATCTGGGCACCATCCGCGTGCCGCGCGTGGTCGGCGCCTATGGCGTGGGCAACCTGATGAATGCCAAGACCGCGCACAGCCAGCTCATGGGCGGCATCGTGTGGGGCATCAGCATGGCGCTGTTCGAGGATTCCGTGCTGGACCGGCGCTACGGGCGCTTCGTCAACGCCAACCTGGCGGAATACCACGTTCCGGTGAACGCCGACATCGGCGACATCGAGATCATCGTGGTGCCGGAGCAGGATACGCAGGTCAATGCGCTCGGCGCCAAGGGCATCGGCGAAGTATCGACCACGGGCGTCGCCGGCGCCATCGCCAACGCGGTGTACCACGCCACCGGGCGGCGCATCCGCAATTTGCCGATCACGCTAGACAAACTGATTTGAACGGCCTTCCGGCGCGCAGGGACGGGGATGAGGGCAATTAATCCTCGCCGGCGGCCAGCCGCACCTTGTACTGTCCGGTCTTTTCGTCGCGGATAATCTGCAGCAAGCCGTGCTTTTGCGCGTCTTCCATCAGTTCCTTGAACGAGCGGTAGCCGTAAGCCGATTCGGAAAATCCGGGACGCCGGCGCTTCATGGTCTGCTTGACCATCGAGCCCCAGATCTTCTCGTCCTCGCCGCGTTCGGCGATCAATGCCTCGACCGTTTCGACGGCGAAGTCGAGCGCGTCCTGGCGGCGGTCCTCGTCGGTTTTTTCCTCGCTCTTTTCCTCGCTCTTCTGGGCCGGCGCCTTGGCGCCCGCGCTGGCGGCGGCCTTCTTGGCCGGCGCCTTCTTTTCGGCCGGCTTGCGCTTGGGTTTCTGCTCGCGCACCAGGTCGTCGTAGAAAATGAATTCGTCGCAGTTGGCGGCCAACAGGTCGGAGGTGGAATCCTTGACGCCGATGCCGATCACGTACTTGTTGTTCTCGCGCAGCTTGGACACCAGCGGCGAGAAGTCGGAGTCGCCGCTGATGATGACGAAGCAGTCGACATGCGACTTGGTGTAGCACAGGTCGAGCGCGTCGACGACCATGCGGATGTCGGCCGAGTTCTTGCCCGACTGGCGCAGGTGCGGGATCTCGATCAGTTCGAACGCCGCTTCGTGCATCGGCGCCTTGAAATCCTTGTAGCGGTCCCAGTCGCAATAGGCTTTCTTGACCACGATGCTGCCCTTGAGCAGCAGGCGCTCGAGCACGCGGCGGATGTCGAAATGCGCGAACCTGGCGTCGCGCACGCCCAATGCGATGTTCTCGAAGTCGCAGAACAGCGCCATGCTGGTGATCTCGAATTGTGCCGCCATCGGTTACTCCTTCTTTCTTTTTGAGGCGCGCGGGAAACTGCCGCGCCGCGGGTGTCGATGGTTGGCAAGGGTACACTGTTTCGCCGGCGCTGGCGCCCCCTGAGCGGGCATCCGGTTTTCAGTTGAGCGAGGGCGACTGGAAGCGGTGGTAACGTTCCAGCACCATCGGCACGTAGCGCTGCGTTTCCTGGTAGGGCGGGATGCGCCGGCCGTGCCGGATCACCGCATTCTCGCCGGCGTTATAGGCGGCCACCGCGAGCTGGACATTTCCGCCGAACATAGACAGCAGGTCGCGCAGGTAGCGCGCGCCGACTTCGATATTCTGTTCCGGCGCGTACAGGTCGTACTGCCCGTAGCGCGCTGCGGTGGCGGGCATCACCTGCATCAGGCCGATCGCGCCCTTGGGGGAACGGGCGCGCGCATTGAAGCCGGATTCGACTTCGATGACGGCCTTGAGCAGGGCCGCGTGCACGCCGTGCGCCTGCGCCACGCGCCGCACCAGCGGGTCGAACGCGCTGCGGCGCGCCGACAGCTGGGCCGTGGTCACCGGAGCGCCGCCGGCGCGCGGCCACAACCGGTTGCCGTCGAATACCGCGAATACCTGCGAAGTCCGGTTGAGCGGCCGGTCGGAAAAGGTTGGCCGTCCGGACGCATCGTAAGAACGGTAGATCCTGGCCTCCTCGGCCCAGGCCAATCCAGTTGCGCATAACGCCATCCCCAGCGCAAAGCGCCACGCCCACCCACCACTTTCCACCCGCGTGGAATCCATTGCATCCTCCCTGTACAAGCGTACGATAAGCCCGCGACAAGGTTTCCTGCAAGCAATGATGTTATGGCGATGTTGTGGCGCCGGCACATTCCGGGAACAAGCTATCGCATCCATCGGAACTGCCAATCCCGTGCCGGGATAGAAAGCGGTCCGGGCTTGTCAATATGACTCTCTCCTTGCCTGCGAAAGGAATGTCATGAGCGACAAGCGCCCGACCCTCACCACCCGCCAAGGCCATCCTGTCAGCGACAACCAGTCGCTGCGCTCGGTGGGCGAACGCGGCCCGGCCACGCTGGAAAATTACCAGTTCATCGAAAAGATCACGCACTTCGACCGCGAGCGCGTGCCGGAGCGCGTGGTGCATGCGCGCGGCACCGGCGCGCACGGTTATTTCGAAGCCTACGGCAAGATCGGCAACGAGCCGGCTTCCAGGTACACGCGGGCGAAGGTGCTCAACCAGACCGGCGTGCGCACGCCGGCGTTCGTGCGCTTCTCGACCGTCATCGGCGGCAAGGACTCGCCGGAAACGGCGCGCGATCCGCGCGGCTTCGCGGTGAAGCTGAAAACCGTCGACGGCAACTGGGACCTGGTCGGCAACAACCTGAAACTCTTTTTCATCCGCGACGCGATCAAGTTTCCCGACATGATCCATGCCTTCAAGCCCGACCCGGTGACCAACCGCCAGGAGCCGTGGCGCTTCTACGATTTCGTGTCGCAGTCGCCGGAGACGCTGCATATGCTGACGTGGGTGAAAAGCCCGTGGGGCATCCCGGCCAACTACCGCGAAATGGAAGGCGCGGGCGTCAACACCTACAAGCTGGTCAACGACCAGGGGGTGGCACACCTGGTCAAATTCCACTGGCGTCCGAAACAGGGCGTGCGCAATCTGACGGCGGTACAGGCGGCCGACATCCAGGCGCATGATGTGGGCCATGCGACGAAAGACTTGTACGAAGCGATCGCGCGCGGCGATTTTCCGGAGTGGGAATTCTGCGTGCAGCTGATGACCGACGGCGGCCACCCGGAACTCGACTTCGACCCGCTGGACGATACCAAGCTCTGGCCGGAGGACAAGTTCCCGCTGCTGCCGGCAGGCCGCATGGTGCTCGACCGTAATCCCGACAATGTCTTCGCCGAGACGGAGCAATCGGCCTTCGGCACAGGCGTCCTGGTCGATGGCGTGGATTTTTCGGACGACAAGATGCTGCAGGGGCGCACGCTGTCGTACTCGGACACGCAGCGCTACCGGGTCGGGCCGAACTACCTGCAATTGCCGGTCAACGCGCCGCAGGAAAAGGCGCACGCACGCACCAACCAGCGCGACGGCCAGATGGCCTATTACGTCGACACGGATGCCGGCAACAAGCACATCAACTACGAGCCGAGCACCGTCGGCGGCCTGCAGGAAGCGCCCCGGCCGGACAAGGAATATCACCAGTGGGTGGAAGGCCACCTCGGGCGCTACCAGACCTCGCGCACGACCGACGACTACCGGCAAGCCGGCGAGCGCTACCGCACGTTCAGTGATGGGGAGCGCGAGGAACTGATCGCCAACATCGGCGGCGACCTGCGGCAATGTCCGGAATCGATCCAGCTGCGCATGGTGTGGCACCTGTGGCATTGCGACGAGGACTACGGCCGGCGCGTAGCGCAAGCCGCCGGCGTCGATCTTGAGAAAGCCAAGGCGCTGCCGCCGCTACCGGGGAAGCCGGCGCCCCACGAACGGCGCGCGGCGGCGACCTACACCAGCGGCAAGGCCGAGGAAGCCGCGCCGGCCAAGTAGCAACTACCGGCCGTCCTGCGGGAAGAAAGCCAGGGCGGCCGGGCGCCTTCCCTGGCTCAGCGAGCGAGCGGATTGGGCGTCGGTTCCGCCAGCTTGAGCAGCGTATTGCGGTCCGTATGGTGGAACGGTTCGTCCTTGCCGCGGATTATCATCACCGTGTCTTCGTCGTACGACCAGCTGCCGTCGGTGTTGATCGTCACCTTGATGCGGTATTCCACCGTGTTGAATGCGTAATCGAGGAAGGGATTGGAGCGAATGCCCCAGTTATCCGACTCCTTGCGGGCGACCAGCTCGAAGCTGGTGGCATCCGCGCTCGCGCTGCCGCTGGCCATGGCGATCTGCCCGCGCGGGATCGCCAGCGTCTGGATGACAGTGCCGCTGGCCGGCTCCCACAGCCAGTAGCCGACCTGGTCGTGGTATGTCTTGACCTGGTCGGGCTTGGTCACATGGGTGTGATAGCGCAGGCCGTAAAACAATTGCGGGCCATTGGTGACCGGGTCGATCGGCTGCAGCTCGATGCGCTCGACGAAAGCTTGCTTGCGCGCGCCGTCGGCCTTGGGCTTGACATCCAGCCCGCGCGTGCCCTGCCACACGCCGGCCATGCCGCGCAGGGGGCCAAGATTGGCGAGGGTGTCGACGTCGATGCCGGACGGTTCGGTAAAGATATCTTCTGGAAAATCGTTCATGGTGTCGTTGAGAAGTCAGACGATGAATCCGAGGTAAGGCGATTGTAGAGGCAAAATATTGCCTACGCTTAAGCACCAAGCCGGCATCCGGCGAAATATGATAGGCTGTCCCGCTTAGTTTCCTATAGGCATTTTTCCCGGCCCTGCCCGGCTGCGGCTTAACGCATTGTCATCGCCATGAATTCCGGTCCCGACGCGGCGCGTCCCGTCCCGCGCTCTCCCACCCATCTGTTTGTCGCCTTCACGCTGCTCGCGCTGCAGGGTTTCGGCGGCGTGCTGGCGATCGTGCAGCGCGAGCTGGTCGAGCGCAGGCGCTGGCTGACGCAGGAAGAGTTCCTGGAAGACTGGGCCGTCGCGCAGATCATGCCGGGGCCAAACGTGGTGAATATTTCATTGATGATCGGCGCACGCCATTTCGGCCTGCGCGGCGCCCTGGCCGCGCTGGCCGGCATGCTGCTGGTGCCGCTGGCGGTCTTGCTGCTGGTGGCGCTGTTTTACGCCCGCTACGCCGACTACCCGGCCATGGCAGGCGCGCTGCGCGGCATGGGCTCGGTGGCGGCCGGCCTGATCGCGGCGACCGGCTTGAAGCTGTTCGGCGCATTGAAGAAGAACGTGCTCGGCCTGGGCACCTGCGTCGTCTTGTTCAGCCTGGCTTTGGTGGCCATAGCGCTGCTGCGCGTGCCGCTCGTGTACGTGCTGCTGGTGCTGGGCGGCGCCGCCTGCGTGCTGGCCTACCGGAAGCTGGCGCCATGAACGAGGCGCTGCACCTGTCCCTGGGCTGGAGCGACTGGCTCCATCTGTTCCTGCATTACCTGTCGCTGTCGCTGCTGGCGGTGGGCGGCGCGATCACGACGGTGCCGGAAATGCACCGCTATCTGGTGAATGAACAGCATTGGCTCACCGATGCGCAGTTCAATGCGTCGGTATCGATCGCCCAGGCCGCGCCCGGGCCGAACGTGCTGTTCGTCGCGCTCATGGGATGGAATGTGGGCATGAATGCCGGCGGCATCTGGCCGGCGCTGCTCGGCGTATGCGCGACCATGGCCGGCATCCTGATCCCCAGCACCACTCTGACCTATCTTGCAGCGCGCTGGGGCCAGCGCAACCGCGAACTGCGCGCGGTGCGCGCTTTCAAGCAGGGCATGGCGCCGATCGTGGTCGCGCTGCTGGTCGCCACCGGCTGGATCCTTGCCAGCGCCAACGGCAATCCGCTCGAAAACTGGCGCCAGTGGATGCTGACGATTGCCGTCACCCTGCTCATCTGGCGCACCCGGCTGCACCTGCTGTGGCAGCTGGGCGCGGGGGCACTGCTGGGCGCGTTCGGCTTCGTCTGAGCGGCCATGCCGGCCGCGCCGAACTCCATCCCTGAACCTGTCCTAGTCGCTCGCGCCGTGTTCCTGGTACGAGGCCGTCGGCTGGACGCGCCACTTGCCGCGCACCCACTGGGGCGGCGGCTGGATGCGTCCCTTGCGGATCCAGCAGCGCAGCGCATACATGCTGGGCGCGTATTCTCCATAAACCAACGTCGCCCAATGCGTGAGCGGGATGCCGGATTCGGCTTCTGAAGCCATCGGTGTTTCCTCTTGTTTTTCGTTCTGGAGCGCACGGAAGGCGCACCGCGCGGCGCGTCTTCCGTGGCATGGCGGACAGGCTTACTTCGCCTGGCCGATCATGTAGTCGGCGGCGGCGATCACGTCCGCATCCGACAGGCTGGCGTTACCGCCCTTGGCCGGCATCACGCCCTTGCCCTTGAGGGCGGAAGCGTGCAGCGCGTCGGCGCCGGTCTTGATGCGCGGTGCCCATGCTGCCTTGTCGCCAATCTTCGGCGCGCCGGCCGCGCCGGTGGCGTGGCATGCGGCGCAGGTGGATTCATAGACGGCCTTGCCATCGGCGGCCATTGCTTGGGTGCCAGCAACCAACAAACCTGCAGCGATAGCGATACCGACAAAACTGGATTTCATCATTACTCTCCGGGGATTCAAAAGTCATCGAAACGCATGCCGCTCCCGGCATGCCATTGCCATAGAGCAATTGTCATGCCACGCAGACATGCGCCCGGAAAGGAGTTTTGAAGAGAAAAGCGCTTGATTCAAATCAAGCGGTTCTTGAATCTGCAAAAGAATGGCGGGAGTTTTCCCGAAGAGCAATCAATCAGGCCGCCACGCCCGCTTATTCTTCCAGCCCGCCACCGAATTCGGCGGCCGCCTTGGCGGCCCACAGCGCTTCGTTGTACGAGCCGAAAGGCGCGTCGTAACTGTCGACGGCGCCATCGTCGCCGACAAAATTGGTCCACCAGCCGTCGCCTTCCTGTACCAGGGCAATATCACCCGGCCGGCATTGGCCGGCGATCGTTTCGCCGGCGGCGAGCGTGACGATGTTGACGTTGCGGTGCGTGATCGTGGTTGCCATGCAAGCTCCTTTGCGGCGCGAAGATCGGGCCGATAGTGTAATCCCGCGGCCGGCACACTGGCGTCAGGCCGATTTCCTTTGGCTGGCGGCGCCGACCGCGCGCACGGCATACGGCTCGAACAGGCTCATGACTTGCGCGAAGCCCCAGCCGATGTGCTCGCGCGTGACCTGCTCGACGTTGTGGCGCGAATGCAGGTAGTCCAGCCAGTAGCTCGACACGATCCAGGCGTTGACCACCAGCCGCTCGATCTCGCCGCTCGTGGCCTTGAGCAGGCCGGCATCGGCCATCTGCTGCAGCGCGCGCCGCACGTCGGCCTGCCCGCGCTCGGCCAGCGCCATGCCCTTGCCGTGCAGCGCGGGCGCCATGCGCTTGATGGCGGCCGTGTCGCGGTAAAAGAAGCGCCATTCCCACATCAGGTTGAACCACTTCTCCAGGTAGCCGGGTCCGACGTCGTGCGCGGCCGGCGGCGCGTTGGCCACGTCGTCGAGCGCCGCCTCGAATTGCTCGAACAGCGCCACCAGGATGTCTTCCTTCTTCTTGAAGTAGTAATACAGGTTGCCTTCGTTGATGCCGACGGTGCGCGCGATTTCGGCGGTGGTGACCGCCGCCGGGTTGGATTCATTGAACAAGCGCAAACATGTTGCAAGAATCCGGCCGCGCGTATTGAGGGCCTCTGAGGTCATGATTATCCTTTTGATGATTCTAAGGTATTCACCTTACACTGAATCTACACTGCAGGATCTGGCGCAGCGCAAGCCATTGTGGCACGCCCGGGCCGGAAGATCGCGCAAAAAATGTGTCCATCTGAAACGGACGGAGGAAGCGCATGGCATTCGAACTGAACAACAGCGTTGCCGTCGTCACCGGCGCGGCGCACGGCATCGGCGCCGCCCTGGCGCACGAACTGGCGCGCCGCGGCTGCCACCTGGCGCTGACGGACCGCGATACGCAGCAGCTGGCGCGCACCGCGCAGTCGGTGCGCGCGCTCGGCGTGCGCGTAAGCGAGCACTCGCTCGACATTGCCGACGCGGCTGCCGTCGCCGCCCTGCCCGCTGCCGTCCTCGCCCAGCACGGGCGCGCCAACCTGCTGATCAATAACGCCGGCGTGGCGCTGATGGGCAACATCGAACAGCTCGCGCTGGAAGAAATCGAATGGCTCATGGACATCAATTTCTGGGGCGTGGTGCGCACCACCAAGGCTTTCCTGCCGCTCCTGCGGCGCGAGGCGCAGGCCCACCTGGTGAACCTGTCGAGCGTGTTCGGACTGGTGGCGCCGGCCGGACAAGGCCCCTACTGCGCCAGCAAGTTCGCGGTGCGCGGCTTTACCGACGCGCTGCGCCACGAGCTGGCGGGCAGCGCGCTTTCCGTGTCGGTGGTGCACCCGGGCGGCATCCGGACCCGCATCGCGCACCGGGCGCGGCGCACCGCGCAGTTCAGCGACAGCGAGGCGCAACAGCTGGCGGACAAGTTCTTCCGGGAGGTGCGCACCACGCCCGAACAGGCGGCGCTGTGCATCGTGCGCGGCATCGAGGCCCGCGCGCCGCGCATCCTGGTCGGGCCGGATGCGCGCGTGCTCGACTGGCTGTCGCGCCTGGCGCCGCTGGGTTACTGGGCGCTGATCCGGCGCCTGTTCGAGACGCATGGCGTAGCCAACGCCCCCCTCCCTCTCGATGAAAAGAGGCCGTCATGAGCAGCTGGCAAGCCCGTTTCTTCAGCGCCCTGCTGCGCCGCACCTTCAAGCGCCGGCTGGCCGCGGCCGCCGACGCCGCCGGCGCGCGCCGCGTGCTCGGCGGCGTGGCCTACCGCGCGCCCAAGGATGTGACGATCACGCCGCACACGCTGGGCGGCGTGCCCGGCGAATGGGTCGAGTCGCGCGCCGGCGGCGGCAGCGTCACGCTGCTGTACCTGCACGGCGGCGGCTACTTCGCATGTTCGCCGCGCACCCACCGCGCGGTCACGACGTATTTCGCGCGCCAGGGTTTTCGCGTGTTCGTTCCGGATTACCGGCTGGCGCCCGAATTCCCGTTCCCGGCCGCCATCGAGGATGCGGAATCGGTGTACACGGCACTGCTCAACAGCGGCTGCGATCCGGCGCGGCTGGTGGTGGCGGGCGACTCGGCCGGCGGCGGCCTGGCACTGGCGCTCATGCTGCGGCTGCGCGACGACCGCATGCCGATGCCGGCCGCCGCCGCCCTGTTCTCGCCGCTGACCGACATGGAAAACACGCTTCCCTCGCGCATGGGCAACAGCAGCCGCTGCGCGATGTTCGTCGGCGAGCGCATGCCGCTGGCGGCCGAGGCTTACCTGGCCGGGGCCGACCCGTGCTCGCCGCTAGCCTCCCCGGTGCGCGCCGATTTGCGCGGCCTGCCGCCGCTGTTGATCCACGTCGGCACCGACGAGGTCTTGCTCGACGATTCGACCGAGCTGGCGCGGCGCGCGCAGGCCGCCGGCGTGGCGGTGGACTTGCGCGTGTGGCCGGCAGTGCCGCATGTATGGCAGCTGTTTCACTGGTTCATTCCGGAGGGGCGCGAATCGCTCGCGGCAGCCACGGCCTTCCTGAAAAAGACGGCCGCATTCGGCGCCGCCGACGGCCGGGCAACGACCGCGCCCGCGCGCCCCGATTTGGAGGCGGTCATCATCGGCACAGGATTCTCCGGCCTGGGCATGGCGATCAGGCTCAAGCAGGCCGGCATCGCCTCCTTCCTGCTGCTGGAAAAGTCGCGCGAGATCGGTGGCACCTGGCGCGAGAACACCTATCCCGGCTGCGCCTGCGACGTGCCGTCGCACATGTATTCGTTTTCGTTCGAGCGCAAGGCCGACTGGAGCCGCATGTATTCCGGCCAGGCCGAAATCCTGGCCTACCTCAGGCACTGCGTCGACAAGTACCGGCTCGCGCCGCACATCTGCTTTGGCGCGGAAATGCGGGACGCGGTGTTCGACGAGGCGAACGACCTGTGGCGCGTGCGCACCGCCGACGGCAGGTCGCTGACCGCGCGCATCGTGGTGTCGGCCATGGGCGCGCTGCACCGCCCGGCCTATCCGGCGCTGCCAGGCATCGAGCGTTTTCGCGGCGTGGCATTCCACTCGGCCGAGTGGAACCACGGGTATGACTTGTCCGGCAAGCGGATCGCGGTGATCGGCACCGGCGCCAGCGCCATCCAGTTCGTGCCGCAGATCGCGCCGCGCACCGCGCAGCTGACGCTGTTCCAGCGCACGCCTGCCTGGGTGCTGCCGAAGATGGATCATCCGATCAGCCGGCGCGCGCAGGCGATCCTGCGGCGCGTTCCCGGCGCCATGCGGTTGTTGCGCTGCTTCGTGTACTGGCGCCAGGAATTGGGCGGACTGGCCTTCCTGCATCCGAAACTGATGACGCTGGCCGAGAAGATGGGCCGCCGCCACATCGCCCGGCACATCGCCGACCCGGCGCTGCGCGCCAAGCTCACGCCCGGCTACACCATCGGCTGCAAGCGCATCCTGCTGTCGAACGATTACTACCCGGCGCTGGCGCGGCCGAACGTCGCCGTCGTCACCGACACCATCGCCGAAGTCACCGAAGACGGCATCGTCGACAGCCGCGGCGTCAAGCACGCCGCCGACGCCATCGTCTACGGCACCGGCTTTCGCGTCACCGACCTGCTGTCGCCGGTGCGCTTCGTCGGGCGCGGCGGCATCGATCTGAACGACGCCTGGCGCGACGGCGCGCAGGCGTACTGCGGCCTGATGGCGGCCGGCTATCCCAACCTGTTCATGCTGCTGGGCCCGAACACCGGCCTGGGCCACAATTCGGTCGTGTTCATGGCCGAGCAGCAGATCGACCACGCGATGAAATGCCTGAAGCTCATGCGCAAGAACGGCATGACCTCGATCGAGGTGAATCCGCAGGCGCAGGCGCAATTCAATGCACGCCTGCAACAGCGCATGCACAAGACGGTGTGGGCTTCGGGCTGCAAGAGCTGGTACCTCGATGCGCACGGCAGGAATGTCACACTGTGGCCGGGGTTCACGTTCTCGTACTGGGCGCGCATGAAGCGGGTGCGCCTGCCGGATTACCGCTTCGGCCGTGCCGGCGATGTATCCCACGCCGGCGCCACGGGACAGGCCGCGCTGCACGGAAATTGACGCCGCGGCGCTATACTGGCAGCCCCGCATTCGCCAGGCGCACCCGATGTCCGACCTCAACACGCTCAGGGACTTGCTGGTCCGGTTCCGCGACGAGCGGAACTGGAAGCAGTTCCACACGCTGAAAAACCTCATCATTTCCCTCAACCTGGAAGCCGCCGAGCTGCTGGAGCTGACGCAGTGGAAGAGCGACGCCGAGCTGGCCGCATTGCAGTCGGACGAGGGATTCCGGCAGCAGCTGCGGGAGGAATGCGCCGACGTGCTGCATTACCTGCTGCTGATCGCGGAAGACAATGGCTTCGACCTGATCGCGGCAGCGCAGGAAAAAATCCGCAAGAACGCGCAGCGCTATCCGGTCGAGCAGTCATACGGCTCGGCGAAAAAATACACCGAACTCAAGCAGCGGGCGCGCGACGGGCAAGACTGAGCAACACCGGGGCGCCATGCAATTTATTGCGCAAGCCGTGGTCTACTGGCTGAAGCAAGGTGATGTCGGCTGAAGCAAGGTGATGTCGGCTGAAGGAATGTGATGAAGCACGAGCAATACGATGTGCTGGCCGTCGCCGGGGGACGACCGGTCAAGATGTGGACCCGCGGGGTGCCGGTGGAAGAGGAAGCGAAACGCCAGCTGGCCAATACCGCGCAGATGCCCTTCATTTACAAGCACATCGCGGCGATGCCGGACGTGCATCTCGGCAAGGGCTCGACCATCGGCAGCGTGATCCCGACCGTCGGCGCCATCATTCCGGCCGCCGTCGGCGTCGACATCGGCTGCGGCATGATGGCGGCCAGGACCACGCTGACGGCCAAGGATCTGCCGGACAACCTCGGCAAGCTGCGCGGCGCGATCGAGCGCGCGATCCCGCACGGGCTGTCGAAGGTGCGCGGACGCAAGGGCCACGACGTGGGTTCGTGGGATACGCCGCCGCGCTCGGTGGACGCCGCCTGGGCGCAGCTGAAGGAGGAATTCGACGCCATCTGCGCCAAGACGCCGAAGCTGAGAAACACCAACAACTATCGCCATCTCGGCACGCTCGGCACCGGCAACCATTTCGTGGAGATCTGCCTGGACGAGGCCGGCTTCGTGTGGCTGATGCTGCATTCCGGCTCGCGCGGCGTGGGCAACGCGATCGGCTCGCACTTCATCGAGCTGGCCAGGCAGGACATGCGCGCGCACCAGGTCAATCTGCCGGACCAGGACCTCGCCTACCTGTCCGAAGGAACGAAGCACTACGACGACTACGTGCAGGCGGTCGGCTGGGCGCAGAAGTTCGCGCGCATGAACCGCGAGGTGATGATGCAGAACCTGGTGGCGGCGGTGCGCAGCGTGATCGTAAAACCGTTCGACGCACATGTGGAGGCGGTCAATTGCCACCACAACTACGTGCAGAAGGAGACGCACTTCGGCCGCGAAGTGCTCGTCACGCGCAAGGGCGCGGTGTCGGCGCGCGCCGGGGAGCTGGGCATCATTCCCGGCTCGATGGGCGCGAAAAGCTACATCGTGCGCGGCAAGGGCAACCCGGAAAGCTTCCACAGCTGCAGCCACGGCGCCGGCCGTACCATGAGCCGCAGCGAAGCGAAGCGGCGCTACACGGTCGACGACCAGGTCCGGGCCACGCAGGGTGTCGAATGCCGCAAGGACGCCGGCGTGATCGATGAAATCCCGATGGCGTACAAGGATATCGATGCGGTGATGCAGGCACAGCAAGACCTGGTGGAAGTGGTGCATACCCTCAAGCAGGTGGTGTGCGTCAAAGGATAAGCGCGACGCGGGCATGCGCGGCGTCCAACGTCTTTGGATCGACCGCGTTGCAAGCCCCTGGTTCATTCGGCGCTGCAACGCCGCGGGACGCAACGCACTGCTGAATCAAATCGGCGTCGTCCTCGACTCATTGCGCAGGTATTTTGGCAAGAAAGGTTCCATATGGACGAGGCACACAACGCATCAAGGTATACGCTCTGGCAAATGGTGCTGTACATGCTGCGCCTGGGCGCGCTCGGATTCGGCGGGCCGGTCGCGCTGGTGGGCTACATGCACCGCGACCTGGTGGAAGACCGCAAATGGATTTCCGACAGCGATTACAAGGAAGGGCTGGCACTGGCGCAAATGGCGCCCGGCCCCCTGGCCGCCCAGCTCGGCATTTACCTCGGGTATGTGCACTACCGCATTCTCGGTGCGACGCTTGCCGGGATTGCCTTCGTCCTGCCGTCGTTTCTCATGGTAGTGGCACTTGGCTGGGCCTATGTCCGCTTTGGCGGCTTGTCCTGGATGCAGGCGGTTTTCTATGGCGTGGGAGCGGCCGTCATCGGCATCATTGCGATGAGCGCGAAGAAGCTCACCGATAAAAGCATCAAGAAGGACAAGCTGCTTTGGGCCATTTACCTGCTGCTCGTCGTCGTGACCGTCGTCACGGAATCAGAAGTCGCATGGTTATTTATTGCGTCCGGCGTGCTGGTGTGGTTCCTGCGGGCTCCGCCGAAATGGTTTGCCGGGAGCAGCCTGAACGCGGCAGCTCTTGCACACGTTCCATTAGCCGCCGGAATGCTTGGCACGACGGGAGCGCCGTTGCTCGCCAAAATCGCGCTGTTCTTCGGCAAAGCCGGCGCGTTCGTCTTTGGCTCCGGCCTGGCGATCGTCCCCTTCCTGTATGGCGGGGTTGTGCAGGAGCACCATTGGCTCAACGACAAGCAGTTCGTCGACGCCGTCGCGGTGGCGATGATCACGCCTGGACCGGTCGTCATTACTGTCGGATTTATCGGCTTCCTGATTGCCGGATTCGCAGGAGCAGTGGTTGCGGCGCTGGCTACGTTCATCCCTTGCTACCTGTTCACCATCATCCCGGCGCCGTACTTCAAGAAATACGGCAAGTTGCCGGGCGTGGTCGCCTTCGTCGACGGGATTACCGCCGCCGCCATCGGCGCCATTACCGGTTCGGTCATCGTGCTGGCACGCCGTTCGATGGTTGATATTCCGACCGTCGTCATCGCGCTGGCCACCGCAGCCCTGCTGTGGCGATTCAAGAAGCTGCAGGAGCCCGTTGTCATTGCCGCTGCAGCGTTTGCCGGCCTGGTTCTTTATCCGCTCATGCATTCGTGAAGGAGATCCGCCATGTTGAACCGTTTTGCTGTTTCTGTCGCCATTTCAGCCGCACTTGCCGCGCCTGTCTGGGCGCAAGGGCCGGCATTCGATACCGCGCGCATTGAACAAGCCATTGGCATGAAGGGCAGCTACAACGCCAAAGAAAACGTCTTCAAGGTAACGAAGCCCCGCCCGAATATGGCGGCTGTGACCGGGTGGAAGATTCCGCCTTTTCTGGGCGCCAGCTCATATGCCGCCTTTACGCCGGCCGGGAACGGCGAGGCGCTGGTCATGGGGGACAACGTCCTGTACGAGGACGAGGTTGGTCCGGCAATGGACGCCGCCCTGCAGAATGGGCTCGAAGTGACCGCCTTGCATAACCACTTTTTCTTTGAAGAGCCTCGCATCTACTTCATGCACATCGACGGCATGGGGGACCCGGCGAAGCTCGGCGCCGGCGTGAAGAAAGTGCTGGAGGCCGCCGACCGCGTCCGGTCGCAGCACGCCGCCCCTGCCAATCAATACCCCGCTGAACCTGTCCCCGCGCAGAACCGGATTACGGGTGCGCCGCTGGAAGCCGTCTTCGGCAAGAAAGGCGAAAGCAGCAACGGGATGTTCAAGGTCTCCTTCGGACATCCGGTCAAGATGCACGGGGTAACCGCGGGCGACGCGATGGGGGCAAACACCTGGGCCGGATTTGCCGGAACCGATAGCCAGGCGGTCGTCGACGGCGATTTTGCCGTGTCGGAGGATGAACTGCAGCCGGTCTTGAAATCCCTGCGCGGCGCCGGCATTAACATCGCCGCGATTCACCAGCACATGACGCACGAGGAACCTCGGCTCATGTTCCTGCATTATTGGGGACAGGGCAAGGCGCAAGACCTGGCCAAGGCAGTCATGGCAGCCGTCAACCTGACAGCGGCGAAGGCGCAGTCATGAAACTGGCATAACTATCCCGATGCGAAAGGCTGCCATAATAGGTCGTTAGTGCGACCTGCCTGGGCGCTTTATCGCCCGCAGGCAGGCCAACGAAGAACCCGATATCCCATAAAAAAATACGAACAGTCGCATGAACAGTGTGAAAGCAGATTTCCTTGTCATCGGCGCCGGTATCGCCGGGTCATCCATCGCCTACTGGCTGTCGCGGCATGCCCAGGTGATCGTTCTTGAGCGCGAATCCCACGCCGGGTACCACAGCACGGGACGCTCCGCGGCGCTGTACATGGCAAGCTACGGCCCGCCGCAGGTGCGCGCGCTGACGTGCGCGAGCCGGGCCTTCTTCGATGCGCCGCCGGCAGGGTTCTGCGAGCATCCGCTGCTGACGCCGCGCGGCGCCTTGGCCTTTGCGCGGGAAGGGCAGGAAGCCGAGCTGGATGCGCATGAGGCGCTGGTGCGCCTGGTGTCGTCCGTCGACCGCCTCGACAAGAAGGAAACGCTCGCCTGCATCCCCGTGCTGAAACCGGACGGACTGGTCGGCGCGGTGCTGGAGAGGGATGCGGCCGATATTGACGTCGACGGCCTGCTGCAGGGATTCCTGCGCGGCGTGCGCGCCAACGGAGGCAGCGTCGTCGTCGACACGCAGGTGCAGGGTTTGCGTCGATACGATGGCCAGTGGCAGGTGAGCACGAACCACGGCGTCATTTCCGCCAATGTCATCGTCAATGCCGCCGGCGCGTGGGCGGACGAGATCGGCCGTCTGGCCGGCGCCCGTCCGATCGGCTTGATCCCGAAGCGTCGGTCGGCCATGCTCTTCGCGCCTCCGGACGGCGTCGCAGCCGGCCGCTGGCCGCTATTCATGGATACGGGCCATTCCTTTTATGTGAAGCCCGACGCGGGACTGCTGCTCGGTTCGCCGTTCAACGCGGACCCGGTCGAGCCGCACGATGTCCAGGCCGAGGAACTGGACATCGCGACGGCGATCGATGTCATTCAGACGCAGACGACGATGACGGTACGCCGGCCCAAACATGTCTGGGCCGGGCTGCGGTCGTTTGTCGCCGACGGCGAATTGGTCGGCGGCCATGACCCCGATGTGCCTGGATTTTTCTGGGCGGCCGGACAGGGCGGATATGGCATCCAGACTGCCCCTGCAGCCGGGATGCTTTACGCGTCGCTCGTGCGTGGTGAACCCGTTCCCGACGCGGTGGCAGCCTTCCGTGTCGACCTGGATGCGCTCAGTCCGAAGCGCCTCAGGTAGATTCACCGTCCCCGGCTGCCTCGACATGGCGGGTGAAGCTGTCCAGAATGGCCTGCCACCCGTCGCGCTGCTGTTCGATCGAATACGTGGGCTCGCTGTCGAAGGTGACGCGCACCCGGACGCCTTGCGGACGGTCGTCGAACTCGACTTGCGCTGCGCGGTCGCCGAAGGAATACTCGATCAATTTGTGCTTGACGATATTCGTGTAAGTGCCGGCGAAATCGAATCCCACGCTGCCGTCCCTGGCCTCCATGCGCGAGGAGAAGGAGCCGCCGACACGCAGGTCCACTGCGGCGGCGGTTGTGTGCCAATCGGCGGACGCGGCATTCCACTGCTTGATGTCCTCGGGCGTCGTATATGCCCGCCAGACTTCCTCGATGGGTGCGGCGACGGTGGTTTCAACGGCGATTTTCATGGCACGGCTCCTTTTTTGAACGCTGCGAATGCTAGGCGGGCAATCCTTCTTCGCGCATGGCTTGCTTTACCTTTTCCCGGCCGGCGACGCGCGCCATGTAGCCCGGGATGTTCTGCCACTGGCCGAGGTCGATTTTGTGGAAACGGGTCCAGTTCAAGACCGTGAACAGGTACGCATCGGCGACCGTGAAGCGCTCGCCCATCATGAATGCACGGCCGGCCAGCATCTGGTCCAGGGTGTTTAGCCTGCGGGTGATCGTTGCGGTCTGCACCACTCTCATCTCCGCGGTGAGCGCGGGATTAAACAGCGCGCCGATCTGCTTGTGCACTTCCGTCGCAACGAAATTGAGGGCAGACATCAACTGGTAACGCTCCATCGTCCCCAAGGCGGCAGCAAGCCCGCTTGCCGGCGCCTGGTCGGCGAGATACTGGCAGATCACGGCCACTTCGGTGATGAGCTCGCCATTGTCGAGCACCAGCGCGGGCACGTATCCCTTCGGGTTGATTTTCCAAAAATCGTCCCCGCTTTCCGTCTTCTTGTTGGGGATGTCGACCTTGACCAGTTCCATTTTCAAACCCGCTTCCAACGCGACGATGTGCGGAGCCATCGAGCATGCACCGGGGGAGTAATACAGTTTCATCGAACACCTTTCCCTATCAATAAGCAATTCATGCAGTCTTACCTTTGCGCCTCACCGCTCGCTAGCGGAAGGCATCGCTCATTTTGCCTGAACCTGGTTCTTTCATCATGGGCGAAGGTCAGCCCGCCCTTTGCGTCGTTTCCCGTTATTTTCCGGATCGCGCACCGATACCCCAGCAAACCATGGCGAGCACGAAAACCACCGCCATGCCTTCCGCCAATTTGACCGCGCTATCGAAGAGCATGGGGGCAATGACACCCGAAACGAGAGAGAAGATCAGCATCTGCACAAAACTCACCAGGGACGCCGCCATCCCGCGCACCTTCGGAAACAGGTCGAGCGTCATGAGGCTCATCACCGGCATCGTCAGGCCCAATCCAAACGTGTACAGCATGATCGGCAGGACGGCCCAGGGCACTGCGGCGACAAAGAACCCGTTGTAGACAAGGTTGGCGCCGGCGGCAAGTCCCATGCAGGCGAACCCGATCCGCAGCACGGCGGGCGGCCGCACGCGATGCGCCAGCCTGGCGCTGAAGGCGGAACCGATCATCATCCCGCCGATCATCGGCAAGAACAGCCAGGCGAAGGCAGTCTCGGGCAGATGCAAGATCTTGATGATGAAACTGGGCGCCGAGGCGATATACAGTCCCAGTCCGCCAAAGCCAAGTCCGACAGCCAGTGTCCTGGCGACGAATTGCGGATGCCGCAACGCGCTCCAATAATTTCCCGCCAGCGTGACGGGATGAAACCGGATACGGGATGCCGGCGGCAGGCTCTCGGGCAAGAAACGAAGACATGCCGCCAACAATGCCAGCCCGAGCACCGTCATGAAAACGAAGACCGAGCGCCAGCCGAACGCGACATGCAAATACCCTCCCAGCACCGGCGCGATGGCCGGCGCCAGTCCGAACACCAGCGTGACATGGGACATCAGGCGCTGCGCCGCCGCGCCCGAGAAACGGTCGCGGATGATGGCCTGGCCGATCACTCGCCCGCCGCCGGCGGACAGCCCTTGCAGCACGCGGAAGGTCAGTAGCCAGCCGAAGCTGGGAGCGAAGGCCGCGCCGATGGACGCCGCGGTAAAGAGCAGCAGGGACGCCAGGATGACGGGACGCCGCCCGAAGGAATCGGACAGCGTGCCATAGAACAGGCTCATGAAGGAAAAGGCGAGCAGGTACGCGCTCAACGCCAGCTGCACCACGGCCATGCTGACCGAAAACTGGTCGGCGATGGCGGGAAAGGACGGCAGGAAGGTGTCGATGGCGAAAGCGCCGAGCATGGCAAGCCCGGCGAGCGTGACGGTGAGTGTCCAGGATTGCAAAACGAGTTCCTCGATCGCTTATGTTATTCCGGTTCGGATTCAAGGTTGGCGCGCACCCGCTGCAGCAGCGACACGAGCTGGTCGCACTCCTCCTGGCTCAATCCCTTGACGGCGATGCCGGACAGGCGCGTGCCTTGCTTGTGCAGGCGCTTGTGGATCGCCGCTCCTTCCGGCGTCAGTTGCAGGCGCGTGCTGCGCCGGTCGTCGGCATCGACACGCGCCTCCAGCAAGCCCTTGTCGCGCAAGCTGTGGATCAGGCGCGCGAGCTGCGCCTTGTCGCGCCCCGAATGCGAGACGAGGTCGCTCTGGGTCGCGCCGGGATGCCGCGCAAAAAAGCCCAGCGCCTTGTTTTCCATGTGCGTGATGTCGTGCGGCCCGCCGCGCAATGCGCGGTACTGGCGCGAGCGGTAGAGGTGCATGATCGCGTGGATCGACTCGATCACGTCGTCTGAAAGCCTGGCGGTCATGTGGTTGAAGAATCAGCTGTTTTTCGCATCATAGTTGATATTATCAACCATATCGACGCTCCAGCGCTCGCGATTCATGGGGTTGGCAGCGATTCGTACG
Organism: Noviherbaspirillum sp. UKPF54; assembly: GCF_007874125.1. Taxonomy (NCBI): domain Bacteria; kingdom Pseudomonadati; phylum Pseudomonadota; class Betaproteobacteria; order Burkholderiales; family Oxalobacteraceae; genus Noviherbaspirillum; species Noviherbaspirillum sp. UKPF54. The sequence continues at coordinate 3,784,904 of NZ_CP040128.1, forward strand.
ATCGTGCCCTCGCATGCCAGGCTGCCTATCCCGACACTTTGCCGGTTTCGCAAGGTCAAACGTGGCAGGATTTCCGCAAGATATAGGCCATCCTTGATAAATTGATGCAAGTCAATCTTTTAAGTTGCCTCTAGAATATATCATTGGCTGCGCCTGGAACGGTCCTGCATGCAGAAGGGTATCTGCGGCCAAGACGGATCGTGCCAAAACATTTCAGGACTTTCATGGGAATCAAGTTACGGATCAGGTATGTTGCTGCATGGATCGCCTGCTTTTCGATCCTGCTGGCAGCTCTTGCGCCGACGATTTCCCATGCGCTTTCTGCGGCACGCGAAAGGCATTCCTACCCGGCGGATATCTGCTCGATGAGCGGCCCTGTCGCGGACGGGATGGCAACGCGTGCAGCCCACCATTCCCCGGCTCCCGCCCAAAATGGGGCGACTTTCGAACATTGCCCGTTCTGCCTGACGCATGCGGGTTCATTCGGCTTGCCGCCTTTGGCGCCTTCGCCGCTCGCGGTGACCAGACAAGCGTGCCTTCTTCCCGCCCTCTTCGCTCAATCGCCGCGCCCGCTCTTCGTGTGGGCCACCCCGCATTCGCGCGCGCCACCCGCATTTTCCTGACTTGCATTGCATGCCGCTGTCCTTGCGCCTGCGCGCGGACAGCCGGTCTCATCAATCGCCGCATGCCGGATGGCGTGCGGCGGCCATGCCCCGGACGCATTCCCCTTGCCTCGGGCATAGGCCAGGAAAACATCGGAGGTGAAAAATGAAAGCATCGGCATTATTCGCGCTTGCCGCCTGCGGCGCCATCGGCAGCATCGTTTCCCCCCTCGCCCTTGCCAGCTGCGGCTCGGCCTTTTGCACCGTCAACAGCAACTGGACCTCGGAAAGCGCCGCGACGGAAGCCGGATCGGTCCTCGACCTGCGTTACGAATACGTGCACCAGACCCAGCCGCGCAGCGGCACCGACAATGTGGCCGTCGGGCAGATTGCACGGCACCACGACGAAATCAGCACGGTGAACCGCAATCTGCTGATGACGTATTCTCATACGTTCAACGCCGAGTGGGGCGTGTCGGTCACCGCGCCGATCGTCGACCGCGACCACCTCCACATCCATAACCATCATGGGACACCGATTCCCGAGCAGTGGAACTTCACCGAGCTTGGAGATGTGCGGGTGATTGGCAGGTACCAGCTGCCGGATGTCGGCAATCCCCTGACGCCGAGCGCGACCGGCATCACGTTCGGATTGAAGCTGCCGACCGGCAGAACGACGCTCGCCAACGAAGACGGCGACCTGGCCGAGCGCACGCTGCAGCCGGGCACGGGCACCACCGATGCGATCATCGGCGCGTATTACCACCAAAAGCTGCCGCAATCGGATGCATCCTGGTTCGCACAGGCGCAGTACCAGCAAGCGCTCAATTCGCATGACGATTTCAAGCCGGGCAGCCAGCTGGGCGTGGATCTCGGCTATCGCTACGGCGTGACGGACAAGCTGGGCGCGCTGGTGCAATTGAACTTCCTGGTGAAACGGCGCGACAGCGGAGCGCAAGCCGAACCGGAGGACAGCGGCGGCCGTTACCTGTCGCTCAGCCCGGGACTGAGCTACGCCGTGTCGGACAAGGTGCAGGTTTACGGCTACTTCCAGAAGCCGCTGTACCAGAACGTCAATGGCGTGCAGCTGACCGCGAACAAGGCGTTCGTCGTCGGCGTGAGCGGGCGGTTCTAGCGTTTTGGGCAAGCCCACGAAGGATGAAAAAGGAGACGCATGATGAAGCGACTTGTCTTGATGACGGCGTTGCTGGCGTTGTCGACGCTGGCTGGCGCGGCCGATTTTTCATTCACGGACACCCGCGGGCAGCAGCATTCCCTTGCCGGCCACGCCGGAAAATGGGTGCTGGTCAACCTGTGGGCGACGTGGTGCGCTCCCTGCCTGTCCGAAATGCCCGAGCTGGAAGCCTTGAGCAAGGCGCGCAAGGAACTCGTCGTGCTCGGGCTGGCAGTCGACGGGCAGAGCGCGCAGCGGGTAGCCCAGTTCGCCGGCAAACTGGGGGTGACTTATCCGGTCGTCGCCGGCGACGCGGCGATGGCACAGCAGTTCGGCGCCAGAGGCTTCCCCATTAGCATTCTTTACAATGCGTCGGGCCAGCAAGTGATGGTCAAGGAAGGGGTAATTACCCGGCAGCAAATCGAAAGCATTCTGGATCGAGAAAAATAAGAGGCGGCGGCGCCGCCTGGACCTTCTTACCCCCACCGGTAAATCCCATAGCCCCACGGCAGGCCCGGCCTTTCTAGACGACCGGTCTAATCCTGCTATACTGGGTCCCATGGACAAGGAATTCACCGACACCCGGCAGCATATCCTCAATACCGCGCGCGCCATCATCCTCGGCAAGGGCTTTGCCGCGGTCGGTCTGAATGAAATCCTGACATCGGCCGGCGTGCCGAAAGGCTCGTTCTATCACTACTTCAAGTCGAAGGAAGATTTCGGCAATACGCTGTTGCAGGATTATTTCGACCGGTATCTGGCGCGCCTGGAGCAGGCATTGCGTCCCGGCGCGGCGCCGGCCAGCGAGCAGTTGCTGCGTTTTTTCAGCGAATGGATCGACACCCAGTCCTGCCATGACGTGGAAGGCAAATGCGTCGTCGTCAAGCTCGGCGCCGAAGTCGCCGACCTGTCGGACACGATGCGCATCACGCTGCAGCAGGGCACCTCGCGCGTGACCGCCGTGCTGGCGGCCTGCATCGGGCGCGGCATCCGGGAAGGCTCCATCGCGCCGGCGCTCGATGCGCCCAAGACCGCGCAGGTGCTGTACCAGATGTGGCTGGGCGCGACCGTGCTCGGCAAGGTCCACCGCACGCGCCAGGCGCTGGAGGATGCGCTGGACGCGACCTATGCATTGCTGGGCATCCGCCACTGAGGCGGCTGGCTTCACCAACACTTTTACACCACGAGCACTTTGACATGAACGATCTGGACACGCTGCCGACTCCCAAGGCCGACCAAGCGGCGGATGCACAACCCGCTTTGCAGTACATCCCGCCGTGCCAGCTGCCGACGCCCTGGGCGACGTTCGCGCTGCATGCATTCGTCGAGCAGGCGACCGGCAAGGAACACCTGGCGATCACGCTGGGCGAGCTCGGCGGCGACGAGCCGGTGCTCGCGCGCATCCATTCCGAATGCCTGACCGGCGACGCCCTGTTCAGCCAGCGCTGCGACTGCGGCGCGCAGCTGGAGACGGCGCTGCGGCGCATCGCCGCGGAAGGCCGCGGTGCGGTGCTCTACCTGCGCCAGGAAGGGCGCGGCATCGGCCTGGTCAACAAGATCCGCGCCTACCAGTTGCAGGAAGCCGGCGCCGACACGGTCGAGGCCAACCATGCGCTGGGATTTGCGCCCGACATGCGCGACTACCGGCTGGTCAAGCCGATGCTGCAGCAGCTCGGCATCAAGTCGCTCAGGCTGATGACCAACAATCCGCGCAAGATGAAGGCGCTGGAAGATGCGCACATCCCGGTGGCGCAGCGCGTGCCGCTGATCGTCAACCGCAACCCGTTCAACGAGCGCTACCTCGGCACCAAGGCCGCGCGCCTGGGCCACTGGATCCCGATGCCGGGCGAAGAGGAAAACCCGCAGCCGCAGCCGGAATCGGAGTAACCGGCGGCAGACGCTCCCATCATCAAGGAATCTGACGATGACTTTCACCACCGAATCGCATCATGGCGCCAGCGCCGAAGTGCCGGCCGCGACGCGCGGCTTCACGCTGAACCACACCATGCTGCGCGTAAAGGACCCTGCAGTATCGCTCGCCTTTTACACCGGCGTGCTCGGCATGCGCGCGCTGCGCAAGCTCGATTTCCCGGAGATGCAGTTTTCGCTGTACTTCCTGGCCAAAGCGGATGACGCCGCCGTGCCGGACGACGCGGGCGAGCGCACCGCCTGGACCTTCAGCCAGCGCGGCATCCTGGAACTGACGCACAACTGGGGCACCGAAAGCGATCCCGATTTCCGCTACCACGACGGCAACGCCAAGCCGCAGGGCTTCGGCCATATCTGCTTTTCGGTGCCGGACCTGGCCGCCGCCGTGCGCTGGTTCGACGACAACCAGGTCGCGTTCGTCAAGCGCCCCGACCAGGGCAAGATGAAGGACGTGGCCTTCATCAAGGACCCGGACGGCTACTGGATCGAAATCGTCCAGCCCGACCTGCTGACCGGACTCGGCCGCGGCTGAGACGATCCATGATCCCCTTTTCCATCCTCGACCTGTCCCCGATCGCCGAAGGCAGCGATGCCGCGCAATCGTTCCGCAATACGCTGGACCTGGCACAGCACGCCGAGCGCTGGGGCTACCGCCGCTACTGGCTGGCGGAACACCATGGCATGCCGGGCATCGCCAGCGCGGCGACGGCCGTGCTGATCGGCCACGTGGCCGGCGGCACGTCGCGCATCCGGGTCGGCGCCGGCGGCATCATGCTGCCGAACCATTCACCGCTGGTGATCGCCGAACAATTCGGCACGCTCGAATCGCTCTACCCGGGCCGCATCGACCTCGGGCTGGGACGCGCGCCCGGTTCCGACCCCGCCACGGCGCGCGCCCTGCGGCGCAACCTCGATTCCGATCCGGACGAGTTCCCGCAGGACGTGGCCGAGCTGATGGATTACTTCGCGGCGCAAGGCAGGCGGCCGGTGCGCGCGGTGCCCGGCGCCGGCCTGAACGTGCCGATCTGGATACTGGGATCGAGCCTGTTCGGCGCACAACTGGCGGCCGCGCTCGGGCTGCCGTATGCATTCGCGTCGCATTTCGCGCCGGCCCAGATGATGCAAGCCATCGCGCTGTACCGCGCGACATTCCGCCCGTCGGCGCAGCTGCAGCGCCCGCATGTGATGCTCGGCTTTAACGTGATCGCCGCCGACAGCGACGACGAGGCGCAGTTTCTCGCCAGCTCAGTGCAGCAAGCCTTCGTCAACCTGCGCAGCGGCCGCCCTGCGCGCCTGCCGCCGCCGGTTGCCGGCTATCGCGACCGGCTCGGGCCGCAGGAACGCGCCTTGCTGGAACAAGTGCTGTCCTGCTCGGCCATCGGCGCGCCTGCCACGGTGGCACGCGACATACAGGCTTTCGTCGCGCGCACCGGCGCCGACGAGCTGATGATCACTTCCCAGATCTTCGACCACGCCGCGCGCCTGCGTTCCTACGAGATTACCGCCCGGATGGGCGACGCCCATCAACCAGCCTGACCCATGGTCGGGTAATCGGTGTATCCCTCGGCGCCGCCGCCATAGAACGTTTGCGGGTCGGGGGTATTGAGCGGCGCGCCACGCCGGAAGCGTTCCACCAGGTCTGGATTGGCGAGAAACAGCTGGCCGAACGCGACCAGGTCGGCCAGCCCGTCGCGCAACACCGCATTCGCCCGATCCCGCGTGTAGCCGCCGGCGACGATCAGCGTGCGCGGATAGAGTGGCCGGAAAAAGCGAGCGCTCAAGTCGGGCATCGGATGCTCGCCCTGCGGCTGCGCCGGCTCGATCAGATGCAGGTAGGCGAGGTTCAGCGTTGCAAGGCGCTGCACGACGTAGCCGAACGTTTCCTGCGGATGGCAGTCGCACATGTCGTTGAAGGTGCCGCCCGGTGACAGCCGCACGCCGACACGCTCGCTGCCGCAGACCTGGGTCACCGCCTCGATCACCTCGAACAGCAGGCGCGCACGGTTTTCCACGCTGCCGCCATAGCGGTCCGCACGCTGGTTAGTGCCGTCTTCGAGGAACTGATCGAGCAGGTAGCCGTTTGCGCCATGTACTTCAACGCCGTCGAAGCCGGCGATCTGCGCATTTTTTGCCGCCAGCCTGAATTCCTCGACGATGCCGGGAATTTCATCGGCCTGCAACGCGCGCGGCGCCGGAATCGGCTGCAATCCTTGCGCGGTATAGGTCTGGACGCCGCGTGGCGCAATGGCCGAAGGGGCTACCGGCAATTGCCCCCGCGAAAATCCGGATGCGAGATGCGTCCCACATGCCAGAGTTGCACGACGATCAAGCCGCCCTTCTGATGCACTGCATCGGTGACCTTCTTCCATTGCGCCACTTGCGCGTCGCTGTGGATGCCGGGCGTGGCGATATAGCCTTGGCCACCCGCGCCGGCCTGCGTCGCCTCGGTAATGATCAGTCCGGCGCCAGCGCGCTGGCTGTAATAGGTCGGCGCCATGTCCGACGGCACATTCCCTTCGCCGGCACGGCTTCTGGTCAGCGGCGCCATCACCATCCGGTTCTTCAACTGCAGCGGCCCCATGGCGTAAGGCGAAAAGACATCGATCGCTGGGCGGGTAGTGGTGCTCATAGGCGTGGCTCCAGGTTGCGGACATGCCGGTGGCGGACATGCCGTCTTTCTTCGCCTGCAGCAAGTTTTCATGCAGGCGCCATAGGTGAAACGACATGACCAATGTGATAAATCGTGCCGTGTTTGGTTCAACGCCATGCGCGACGGAACGGTGTGCAATCAGCACAGTCGTAGTGGTGAATGGCGCCTTCAGTGCGCCGCGAAGTTCCACCTCGACATCCTGCCAAGGAGGCGCCATGCAAAGCGTCAACCCTTACACCGGAGAAACGATTCACACCTACGCTCCCGAAAGCGACGAACAGGTCGACCAGCGCATCCGGGCCGCCGACCGGGCATTCCACGACTGGCGCCGCACGCCGTTCGCGGAACGCGCGCGGCTCCTGCATTCCGCTGCCGCCGTGCTGCGCGATCGCAAGCGCGAACTGGCCGTCCTGATGGCCGACGAAATGGGCAAGGTGCTGCGGGACGGCGTGAGCGAAATCGAGAAGTGCGCCTCCTGCTGCGACTTCTACGCCAACCATGCGCAAGGCTTCCTGGCGAACCAGCACGTCGACAGCGATGCCGCCGACAGCTACGTCGCCTTCGACCCGCTCGGCGTGATCCTGGCGGTGATGCCGTGGAATTTCCCGTTCTGGCAAGTGTTCCGCTTTGCCGCCCCCTCCCTCATGGCCGGTAACGTCGGCGTGCTCAAGCACGCATCGAACGTCTGCGGCTGCGCGCTAGCGATCCAGGAAATCTTCGAGCAGGCTGGTTTTCCGCAGCACGTGTTCGGCGCGCTGCTGGTCGAGAGCGCGCGCGTCGAAAAGATCATCCGCCATCCGCTGGTGCGCGCCGTCACGCTGACCGGCAGCACGCCGGCCGGCAGATCGGTGGCGGGCATCGCCGGCTCCGAATTGAAAAAGACGGTGCTGGAACTGGGCGGCAGCGACGCCTACCTCGTGCTGGAAGACGCGGACCTGGAACTGGCGGTGAAGACCTGCGTGCAGAGCCGGCTGATCAATGCCGGACAAAGCTGCATCGCGGCCAAGCGCTTCATCGTCGCGTCGCCCCTATATGCGCGGTTCGTGCAGCGCTATGCGGAGGAATTCAAGGCGATCCGCTATGGCGATCCGAAGGACGACGCCACCGGCATCGGGCCGCTGGCGCGCGCCGACCTGCGCGACGGCGTGCATGACCAGGTGCAAAAGACGGTGCAGCAAGGCGCGCGGCTGCTGGCCGGCGGCGCCATTCCCGCGGGGCCGGGCGCCTGCTATCCGCCCACGGTGCTGGCCGACGTGAAGCCGGGGATGGCTGCGTTCGATGAAGAAATCTTCGGCCCGGCGGCGGCCATCATCGAAGCGGCCGACGAAGACCAGGCGATCGCGCTGGCCAACCGCTCGGAATACGGCCTCGGCGCGGCGCTCTTCACCCGCGACCGCGCACGGGCCGACCGCATCGCCCGCGAAATCGAGGCGGGCAGCGTGTTCGTGAATGCGTTCGTGAAATCGGACGCGCGCCTGCCGTTCGGCGGCGTCAAGCATTCGGGCTACGGGCGCGAACTGTCTTCATTCGGAATCCGCGAGTTCGTGAACATCAAGACGGTATGGCACGGCGCCGACCAGCCATAAAAAGCCCCATGCACGAAGCAGGCCGCAAACAACTCTATGCGGCCGGCTTCGCCGGCCCCGGCCCTGCCGCATGCACCGCCATCGCCAGCAGCGCCAGGCACCAGACGATGAGCGCGCCGGACGGCAGATCGAACACCATCGACGCCAGCAGGCCGACAGCATAGCCCGCGATCCCGATCACGTAGGCCAGCGGCAGGCGCTTTCCCGGCGCGTAGTTGCGCACGCCGAGCGCCGGCACGATCAGGCTGGCGAACACCAGGTACACGCCGACCAGCTGCACCGAGATCGTGACAGCCAGCGCAAACAGCAGGTAGAACGCCAGCCGCCGCAGCCGGTCCTTCCACAGGAAGATCGCGGCTGCGATGAACACGGTCGCCGCCAGCGGCACGGCCAGCTGTTCGTAGCGCACCCATAGGATCTGGCCGGCGAGCAGATCGCGCAAGTGTTCGCCGCCGTGCGGATTGTGCGCCAGCAGCAGCAGGCTGCCGGTGGCGGCCAGCACGAACAGTACGCCGATCTGCGCTTCCTGCACGTCCGGCCAGCGCCGCTCGGTCCAGGTCAGCAGGAACGCGCCCAGCACCGCGGCCGCGCCCGCCGCGAGCTGCACCAGCCAGCCCTGCTCGATATCGGCGAAGCCCGCCACGATCACGCCCAGCGCCGCGATCTGGGCGATCGCCAGGTCGATGAAGACGATGCCGCGCTTGAGCACCTGCGCGCCGAGCGGCACGTGCGTGGCGAGCACCAGCAGGCCGGCCGCGAAGGCCGGCGCGATGATGGAGATGTCGATCGCGTCGAGGTTCATTTCGCGGCGTCCAGCAAGCGTTGCACGGTATCGTCGAACAGGCCGAACAAGTCCTTTGCGCGTTCGTCGCCGCCCACCGTAAACGGCAGCGCGACGGCGGGAATGCGCGCATGTTCCGAAAGCCATTGCGACGCGCGCCCGTCCTGGTAGTCTGCGCGCAGCACCATCTTCGCCGGCTGGCGCTGCAGCTGGGCCGCCAGCTCCGCCAGGTGCGCGGCGCTCGGCTCCACACCGGGCTTGGGCTCCAGCTGGCCGACGGCGCGCATGCCGAGCCAGTTCAGCAGGTATTCCATGTTCTTGTGATGCTCGACCACGGCCACGCCTTTGAGCGGCGCGGCCTGACGCTCCCACTTCTGGATGGCCGCATTCCAGCGCGCCGCGAAGTCCTTGTAGCGCGACTGGTAGTAAGCGGCATTGGCATGGTCGATCTGCGCCAGGCGCTGCGCCAGCGCCTCGGCGACCTTGGCGATATTGCGCGGGTCTTGCTGGATATGCGGATTGCCGGCGGCGTGCACGTCGCCTTCCGCGCGATCCAGCCGGGTCGGCACTTCCAGGCGCGGCACGAGGCTGCCGGCCTCGAGGTAGCCCGGCTGGCCCGGTTCGATTTTCGGGTTGCCCGATTGCTGGCGCAGGATCGGCAGCCATCCGGCTTCCAGGTCCAGCCCGGTGCACACCAGCAGCTCGGCATTGCGCGTCCTGGCAATCAGGCTGGGCCGCGCCTCGATGCGGTGCGGGTCCTGCAGCGCGGTGGTGGCGCTCGACGCCTTGACCTTGTCGCCGCCGATTTCGGTTGCCAATGCCGCCCATTCCGGCTCGCAGGCCAGCACGTTGAGGGCGGCATGCGCAGGCAGCGCCAGCAGGGCCGCGCCCGAAACGATCAGGGCAGAAAATATCTTTTTCATTTGCATCTCCTTAGAACGTATGCGCGCCGTGCGCGCCGAGGCTCATGATGTATTGCAGGAAGATCTGGCTGTCAGTGGCGTCCGGGCGCGACTTGTCGCGCGCGAACTGCAGCCGGAAACGGCTGAACTCGGACGGCGAATAATCGAGCATGACGGTGCCGCGCGACGGATTGTAGGAAGCCAGGCGCGGGAAGCTGGCGCCGTCCAGGCCGGCGCCGAACTCCGGCGTCCCCGAATACAGCTTGTCGTAGCGCAGGCCGACACGCCACAGCGGACGGAACTGGTAGACGCCCTGCAAATACCAGCCGGATTGCGCGCTCGCATACGCACCGGCCAGCGCCTGGCCCTGCGTATCGGAGGTCAGTCTGCCACTCTCGCGGCGGCGGAAATATTCGCCCTGCAGCTTGAAATTGGTTTGCGTCGCATTGCCGTTCGGCGCCCACTTGTAGATGGCGTCGACGATCCAGGTATTGGAATGGCCGCTGAAGGCGTTGTTCACGCCGCCATCGTCGAAGCTGCGCTCGGAAGCGCCCGTATGCAGCAGGGATGCGCCCAGCCGCCAGCTCGCGCTGTCGCCGATGTCGTCGCCCACATGGGCGAACAGCGCGGAAGAGCCGACGCCATTCTTGTTGCGGTCGCTGCCGGGGAAGGCAGCGCCGTTGCCGGCTTCCACGCCCAGCTCGACAAAGCGCTCCGTCGGCGCCAGCCAGGTGAGCTGCACGCCGTCGGGCTTGTACTGCCCGCCGAAAAACGCCTGGTAAGCCAGCGGCGCGTCGACGAAATCCCAGGCATGCGCATGCTGGCTGTTGAGATAACCGATAGCCGACAGGAAGCGGCCGCCCTTCAGGTTAATCCCGTTCGATAGCCCGCGCGTGCGGAAAAATGCTTCCTCGACGCCGACGCTGTTGTCGGGTGCCAGTGCGAAGGTCAGCTGCCCGGCGAACTGCGGATCGACGTTGGCGCGCAGCGTCAGCTCCGATTCGCCCAGGTTGAAGCTGCGCGCGCCCGGCCCGATGTCCTCGCCGCCGGGCACGAAGCCTTGGATGCGGAACTGATTGGGATCTTGCTTGAGGTTGGCATAGGTGCCGCCGAGGATGAGGGACACTTCGGGGTTGAAGGCGTTGGCGTTGGCCGCAGCCGCCGTGGCGGATTGCGCGGGAGCGGGAGCCGATGCCTGAGCCTGCGCGGCTTGCGCTTCGGCCGCCTGCAGCCGCTTTTCCAATGTCTGGATGCGCGCTTCGTAATCCTGCTTCATCTGGCGGATTTCGTCGCGCAGTTGCGCCAGGTCCCTGTCGTTCTCGGCCTGAGCGTGCATCGGCGCGCCAAAGGCGGCAGCCAGCGCCGCCGCCAGTACGGTGTGTTTCAGCATGTTAATTTCCTGTCGGTGAAAAGCGATGCCGAACCCGCGCGACGCATCGCACAGGTTCGACCTTCAAAAGCGCTTAACGAACGACGACAGGCGGGGCGCGCGAATCGAAGACGCGCTGCGGGGAAGCAAGCAACGGGCACGGCGCGGCGAGCGCGTCATGCAGGTTGACGGATTGACCGATGACGAAGTCATGCGGCGGCGCATTGACGGCCGAACCGATCGCGGCAAAGGCCAGGCACTGGTCGCACTGCAGCTCCGGCGGCAGCTGCTTTTGGCGCGCCATGCCGGAAGCATTGTCGGAAGACAGGTGGGAAACCGCGTGCGCCATCGCCAGTTGCTGCGAAAGCAGCAGCAACAGAGACAATACGACATGGATGGCGGCGTGGCGCAGTTTCACAAGGGCGGCCTGCAAATGTCCTCGGGCGATGCATGCCGCGGCAGCGCGCCATGCATCCGCAAGTTGAACAGGGTTTCGAATGGAAGCTTGCGCAATTATAGCCTTGCAGCGCGTCTTCGCACGGCGCGGGTATTCGAACGGCTGACGCCGCAATTTTGAAGGCCGACGCACGCCCGCGCAGCAGATCGGTGTTGCCGCCATGCGAACAGCATGCGGAAAAGTGTCTGGCGCCGTACACCACTTTTCCTCGACAGGATGGCGGCGAATTGTGCGCCACGCCTTCCGCCACAGAGATTTTTCCATTTATTATCAATGACTTAGGAGATATTTTCGGGCGTTATGCAGCCACTGGCACGCTCCCTGCTGTATCCCTGTCGAGTGCAACACAACGCTCGTCACCGAAACCACTGCTTACCCTTCAGGAGATTGACCATGCAAACCATCATCATCAAAGACCTGGCCGTTGCCGCAGAACTCGACCGCAAGGCCATGCACGCCGTGCGCGGCGGCACCGGCTCCGGCTACATGCCTTCCTACTCGCCGTATTCCTGGGGCGGCCCTTCGTTCGACGTCACCAAGAGCGACTTCAGCTTCAACGCCACCCAGTCGCTCGGCCAGAGCCAGAACACCCTTGTCAACAACGGCAACAACGTCGCGTTCGCGGACAACATCACCGCCAACGTGCACCCGACTCAAACCGGCAGCAACAACATCAACTTCGGTCATTAATCACATCGCATGGCGCGGGCCGGACCGCCCGCGCCATGCCCGAGGAGAATTTCCATGTCAACCATCCTGATCCACGACCTTGCCCAAAGCGAGGAACTCGACCGCAAGGCGATGGCTGCCGTGCGCGGCGGCGCCAACTCGTGGCTGGCCGGGCTTGGCCCTATGGCGAACGTCAATGTGGGCGTAAACCAGAACATCACGCAGCTGCAAAATGTGCAAGTCAGCGCACTCAATAATGTTGGCGTGATCGGTGCCGGTTTCGTCGCGCCCAGACTCGATGTCAGCCCCTCGCAATGGGCCAACGCCAGCGCAACGCTCTCTGCCTGATCGACCATGGAGGCTGCACAGCCTCCATCCCTCCCGCCTAACCAGCCTTCCTTGCAACACAGGCAATACACGTCGTGTGCCTGCAACAAATTGCCCGATCTCAATCAAGCTTCCATCCAATATCGGAATTTTCAATTTCCGATTGGAAATAACCGCGGGTATGCTTGGATCTGCCATCAACTCGACATTGGCAAACCCGTTGAAAAGCGGGGACGCAAAGCTTCTGGTCTACCGGCCCGGCGCCTACGACAGCAGAGCTGCACAGAGTGAATGACAACGGAAGAACATGTCTTCCTGATCGCTTGTTCCCCGCGCAGCTTCCCAGCCGCCCAACCATCTTTTCGCACCTGAAGCCCATTCGTTCCGCCTTCTCTCGCTTGCCGTCGGATGACCATGCCGCGTCCGCGCGCACTGTGGAGAGAATGTTATGTATGCGAAGGAAGTGCATCGGGAAGGGAGCAGGCTGCCGGCACCGCGCCAGGCGGCAGGCCTGCTGCGCGCCGCGCGGGCGGCGGCATGCATCGCAGTGGCGATGCTATTGGGCGCATGTTCCGGCGCGCTGCCGTTCCAGCCCGACCATCAGGCGCAGCAGGGCGCGGCAACAACCTACAGTACGCCGGGCAAGCCGAAGCACATGCGCGCCACGACCGCGCGCGACATCCTGGCCGAATGGAGCACGTTCGGCATCGAGCGCAAGAGCGCCAGGCGCGGCCGCCTGCCCGACACGATGCATAGCTACGACGCCCCGCCCGAACTGGCCATGTCGGTGGACGACATCATGGCCAACGCGACATGCCACGCCTGCGAACAAAAGCCGTATCACCAGATGGTACTCAACGCGGCGCGCCAGCACGGCGTGCCGGCGAGCCTGATCCATGCCGTCATCCAGAAGGAATCCGGCTACCAGCCGGGCGCGACCTCGAAGCGGCACGCGCGCGGCCTGATGCAGATCACGCCGGAGACCGGCCGCTTCGTCGGCGTGCACGACAGCCGCCGGCTGTACGACCCGCAAACCAATATCAATGCCGGCGCAGCCTACCTGAAGTACCTGATGAGCCTGCACGACACTGTCGACAAGGTGCTCGCCGCGTACAACTCGGGACCGGGCACCGTGCGCAAGTACAAGGGCGTTCCGCCCTTCAGGGAAACCAGGCGCTATGTGCGGGATGTGAAGAAGTATTACGCAAGCGCGGCGACGCGCCCGCATTGAACGCGCTGCGCGCGCCGGCGTTCAGGCGCCGACAAACCGGCTGATGTCGCGCGCCGCGTCGGCGTCGATATGGAGGAATTCCAGGCCAACCTTGAAATCCTGCTCGACAGTGTAGAAGCAGTAGATGACTTGCACGCGCGCGGCAAGGTCGCGCGCGCCGCCGGTTGCGGCAAGCGCGAAGCCGAGCTGGCACTCCTTGCCGACCGCCAGCTGCCTGACCGAACGCACACACATGCCGCCTGACGAGATATCGACTGTGCTGACCTCGACCGGCACGCCGTCGATCGTGAGCACACCCGCCACCTCGACCCGCTTGCGGTCCGACTGGCGCTGCTCGCCACGCGGCAGCGGCGGCGGGCCGCCAGGAGCGAACAGTTCGCCGTAGCTCTGAAGATCATCCAACTTCAACTGTTCAGCCACGATTTTTTCTCCGTCGACGGTCTGGCGCTGTTGCGATGCACGGGCCGGCAAAACGGCGGCTGGCATTTCCCGCCAACTCTACCACCAATGTTGCTCTACGAGAATATTTCAAATCAATGGGAACGCATTGGGCCGCACCGGAATGCCGACCGGCGCGGCCCGGGATGTCAGTGCTTCTTCTGCGGGGCGGCGGGCTGTTTCGTGCCGGGTGCCGGGGCCGGCGCGGCGGGCTGCGCAGGCGGCACGGACGACATCGACTCCTTCGCCAGCTCATCCGCCCTTGCATTGAGCGCTGCCTTGTCCACCGCATAGCTTGCCGGCGCTTCCGCCTGGCAGCGGCTGGCCACCTCCTGCGCATCCTTGTCACCGCCCAGTTCCGGCAGCGCGTCGGCGCCTTGCGTGGTCAAGCCAAGCGAAGCGATCAGCCCGCCCATGGCCGCCCCCACCCGCGCGCGTGCGGAGGTCAGATCATGGCTGGCGTTGGTGTAGGCACGGCGCGCCTGGAACAGTTCGTTTTCGGTGTCGAGCAGGTCGAGCAGGGTACGCTGGCCGATGTCGAACTGCTTGCGGTAGGCGTCACGCGACTTTTCGGTGGACAGCTGATGCTGATCGAGGTACTCGATCTGTTCGGTCAGCTTGCGCATGTCGTTATAGGCCACCGCGAGCGTCTGGCGCAGGTCGCGGCAGGACTTGTCGAGCAAGTCCTGCGCGGCGTTGATCTGCTGGGCAAGCTGGCGCGAGCGCGCGAGGTCGGAGCCGCCGCTGAACAAATTCCAGTTCAGCACTAGGCCGCCGCTGTGGTTCGACTGGCTTCCGGGGTAACCACTGACGTTCTGCCCGAACGCGCTGCGCACCTGGAAGTCGATGCGCGGCTGATAGCTGGCGCTGCGGATGCGCGCGGCACTCTCGGTCGAGCGCACGTTTTCAAGCGCGGCCATCAGCGCCGGGTTGCGCTTGATCGCGGCGGTCAGCGCGCCGTTGACGTCGGCCGGCATGCTCTCGGTCATGGCCGGCACCGCGCCGAGATCCTTGGCCGGCAAGCTGCCGGTCAGGCGCTGAAAGCGCGCCGTCACGTCGTGCAGGTTGGCCGTTTCGGTCAGCAGGTTCGATTCCGCCAGCGCCAGGCGCCCGGAAGCGGTTTCCAGGTCGACGCGACGTCCCACGCCAGCCTGCGCCTTGCGCTGCACCTGCTCGAACAGGGCGCGGTGCTGCACATAGTTTTCCTCGGCAAAGGCGACCAGCTCGCGATAGCGCTGCACATCGTCATAGGCGCGCACCAGTTCCAGCGCGGTGCTTTCGGACGTATCGCGCAGCTCGTAGAACCGTACCAGCGCCGCGTGATCCAGGCGCTGCACATCGTTGCGCGTGGCAAAGCCGTCATACAGCATCTGCGTCAGCGTGAGGGTCGCGGTGTTCTGATTGTAGGTTGCCAGCGACAGCGGATCGTGGCGGTTTTCGCGGCTGACGCTGGCGGATACGTCCGCGCGCGGGAAGTAGCCGCCGAAGGCCGCGGTGCGCTCTTCCTTGGCGGCCTGCCAGGCGTGGTAGCGCGATTGCACTTCGGGATTGGAGAGTAGCGTGCGCTGAGCTGTTTCCTTGAAGGAGGAGACCTGCGCCGTAGCACATAACGGGAAAAGCAAAACGCCGGCTAACAATTTCTTGTTCATACATCCCCCAATACAAAAAGTTACAATATTTTCACTTATGAATTATATTGGTATATATCAAACATTTCCGGGAAAAAACGCGAAGTGGTTGTAAATAGCCATCATTTTTTCCTATAAGCAATAAAAATCGCCGCTTCGATGAAAGCGGAAGCGATTCGGGCAGGATTTGACGGCTGTTGCGATTTAGGCTGGACAGCAAGAGGCGGGGCCGTGTTTGCGCTCGGAGGTTCAGGTAGCGGATGGTATGATTGCCTCACAACAACTTATTGCGTGCTCCGCGCTTTGCCTACCTGTTTGCGTCTGCCGACCTGGCTGCTTTGCCTGATGCTTGTCGTGGCAGCCGGAACCCTGCTGCTGTCGTCCGAGCGCGCGGTCGCCATCGACGTCGGGCGCCTGCTGGCGACCTATACCAAATACCGCGGCGACAATCCGCAGCCGTTTCGCGACTGGCAGTTGTTGATCCGGGATGGCCAGGCGATGGCGGTCGGCGACAAGCTGCGCCGCGTAAACGAATTCTTCAACCGCCGCATTCAGTTCGGCGACGACCAGCAGATCTGGGGCCAAAGCGACTACTGGGCCACGCCGATGGAAACCTTGTCCAAGGGCGCGGGCGACTGCGAGGATTTTTCCATCGCCAAGTACTTTTCCCTGCTGGCGCTAGGCGTGCCGGTCGAGCAGCTGCGGCTCATCTACGTCAAGGCGCGCATCGGCGGCCCGTCCAGCGCGATCCAGCAGGCGCACATGGTGCTGGCGTTCTATGCGTCGCCGGATGCCGAGCCGCTGGTGCTGGACAACCTCGTCACCGAAATCCGCCCCGCCTCGCGCCGCACCGACCTGCAGCCGGTCTTCAGCTTCAACAGCCAGGGCATCTTCGCCGGCGTGGCCGGCAATGCCGAGGCCGGTCCGGGCGGCGTGGGCCGCCTGTCGCGCTGGCAGGACTTGCTGCAGCGCGCGCATAACGAGGGATTCGATTGATGGCACCAGTCTTCACACCGTAGGAAGAATACATATGTCCATGTACCGCCAGCTCTGGCTTGCCTTGATCCTCAGTACCCTGTTGGCGCTGATCGGCAGCCTGCTTGCTTCCACACTGAGCGCGCGCGCCTACCTGCAGGAGCAGCTGCGCCAGAAAAATCAGGACAACGCCACGGCGCTGGCGCTGTCGCTCAGCCACGCGAACGTCGACCCGGTTGAAGTGGACCTGGCGGTGGCTGCCATGTTCGACTCCGGGCACTACGAATCGATCCGCGTGCGCGACCCGTTCGGCAAGCCGCTGGCCGAGCGCGAAGCCAGGCAGGAACAGTCGGAGGTGCCGGCCTGGTTCGTGCAATACTTTCCGATCGTGGCGCCGGCCGGCGAGGCGCAGATCAGCGACGGCTGGAAGCAGGTCGGCAGAGTCACGCTGGTCAGCCACAGCCGCTTCGCCTACAACGCGCTATGGAAGTCGACCCTGCAGATGATCGCCGCACTGGCCTGCGCCGGCCTGCTCGGCGGCTATCTCGGCACCCTGATCCTGCGCCGCCTGAAGCGCCCGTTGAACACCGTCATCGAGCAGGCCAAGGCCATCACCGAGCGCCGCTTCATCACCTCGCCCGAGCCGTCCGTACCGGAACTCAAGCAGCTGTCCTCGGCGATGAATTTCGCGGTGGCGCGCCTGAAATCGATGTTTGCCGAAGAAACCGCGCGCCTGGAAAGCGTGCGCAAGGAAGCCAACCATGACGCGCTCACCGGCCTGGCCAACCGGGCGCACTTCATGGCGCGCCTGAAGTCGCTGCTGGAAAGCGACGACGCGCCGGCCGGCGCGCTGCTGTTCATCCGCATCGCCGGGCTGGCCGACATCAACCGCGATCTGGGGCGGGCTGCCACCGACCAGTTGCTGGCTGCCGTGGCCAAGCTGGTCGGCGCACGCGCGGCGCGCAATCCGGACGCGCTGGCCGGGCGCCTGAACGGCGCCGATTTCGCACTGCTGCTGCCCGGCGAGGAGCCGGGCCAGGCCGGTGCCGACGAACTGCTCCAGGCGCTGGCGGCGGAAGCCGGCGCCTACACGGCAGGCGGCGCGAAGATTTGCATCGGCTTGGGCGACTACGCATTCGGGATGAACCTGGCCGGCGTCCTGTCCCGCATCGACGCCGCGCTAGCCGACGCCGAAGCAGCAGGCACCAGCAACGTGCGCGCCACTGGCGGCGCGGGCAAGCACCCACCGGCGCACAGCGCGCAGCAATGGGCGGAGATGCTGCGCCGCTCGCTGCAGCAGCGCTGGACGCGGCTGGTGTCCTTTCCCGTGGTCGATTTCTCGGGCCGTCTGCTGCACAAGGAATGCCCGCTGCGCCTGAAATTCGACGCCGACGGCAAATGGCTGGCGGCAGGCCAGTTCCTGCCGATGGCCGAACGCCTGAATATGACGGCGGAACTCGATCTTGCCGCAGTCAGTATGGGTTTGGACAGCTTGCGCAGCGACGCCGGCTTGCAGGGAGTCGCGATCAATCTGTCAGGCCGCTCGATCCAGCACGCAGAATTCCGCCAGCGCCTGCTCGCGCTGCTCAAGGCCGCGCCCGAGGCGGGCAGGCATTTGTGGCTGGAGATTCCGGAAAACGGCGCACTGAGCCATTTCGACGCCTTCCGCGATTTCTGCGACGCGCTGCGCGGCAGCGGCTGCAAGATCGGCCTCGAGCATTTCGGCCGCCAGTTCAGCCAGATCGGCCGCTTCCACGGCCTGGCGATCGATTATCTCAAGATCGACGCGAGCTTCGTGCGCGACATCGACCATCACCCCGGCAACCAGATGTTCCTCAAGGGCGTGCGCTCGATGGCGCAGTCGATCGGGCTGCAGGTCATCGCCGAAGGCGTCGGCAGCAAGGCAGAGCTGGAGACGCTGCGCGCGCTCGGCTTCGACGGCGCCACCGGGCCTGCGATCGAAGCGTAATAGTCCGCGACCAGCGGCACAAAAACCGAGGGCTCCTTGACGGAGCCCTCTTTCATTTCGGTCCTGCATGTGTCGACTGTCATGCGGCCGGCTCAACTCAGCCGGCCGCATGACACCGTTCAGTCGGTGATCAGCTTATTGTTCTGCAACAGGTGCTGGATGATCGCGCCGTCCGAGGTCGTGTTGTACAGCGCCGCCAGATCCACGTTGCTCAGCACGATCTTCTGATCTTCCGCGCCTGCGCTGTAGCCGTTGTTGAAACCACCATTGCTGCTGACATGAACGATGGTATCGCTGCCCGACTTCTCGAAGCGCAGGTAGTTGGCCAAGTTGCCGCTGCCAGTGGTGTGGTTCTCGCTCACCAGCAGGTCGCGCAGGTCGAGCCGATCGCCGCTGCCGTCCGCCGTGTATGCAGCGGTGCCGAAGTCGGTGATCTTGTCGATTGCCGGCTTGCCGGCGGTGCCGCGATCGGACAATGTCCAAGCGAAGGTATCAGCACCTGCCCCTCCGGTCAGGGTATCGTTACCAGCACCGCCGATCAACAAGTCATTACCCGCGCCGCCATCGAGACTGTCTGCGCCGCCGTTACCCACCAATACGTCGTTGCCTTCATATCCGCGAATGGTCTCGGACGAGCTGTCGCCGATAATGATATTGTCAAGGCCGTCGCCACTCAGCGTGCTGTTGTTAGTCGTCCTGATCGTCACATTCCCGGTATCCGACAAGCCGTCATCCGCAGTGCCGGTGTAAGAGAAGCTGCCGGTGCCATTATTGCTGCCAGAAACACTATCAACAACCTGCCCCCCGCTATGGGAAGCGGCGTTGGCAGTGTTGGTAATGGAGATCGAATTCCCGCTTTGATCACTGTCATTCCATAGCAGCCATGCGTCTTTCACCGTCACCTGGCTCTGCGATACATTGCCGCTGGCCATGATCACGTTGTCGTCCCTGACAATCGGAGCGACATGCGGCTCGCTGAAATTCATGGTGACGGTACTCGAAGAGGTATCGCCGTCCATGTCGCGCAGGGTATATCCGATCACTTCTTGGGCGACGAATGCCGATGTGCCGCTATGGTAGGTGTAATTACCCGTATCCATATCGATGGTCAGCGCTCCACCTGCAGTCGTCAGGTTCAATTGATGCGTGGCCGAATCAAAGCTGAAGGAGGTCGTGCCGCTACCAGTGCGAGCGACTGATGAGCCGTCGAAAGTGAAGTCGTTATTGCCGTAACTGATAACGCTCAAACGTCCTCCGTCAGCGCCGAAGCTTCCAAGCAACGAACCGTCGGTGAGCAGGTTGCCGCTATAGTCGTTTTGCACCAGCGAAGACAAGGCGGAACCCAATTGACTCATGTCGGACACCACCATGCCATTCCGATCCACGTGGTCGACACCGTTGTAAGCCACCGGATTGAGATTACTCTGAATCACACCTGAGCCCAAGCCGATCGCATAGGCATTGATATTGTGCGCACTGAGGTAATTCTGCCAATCAGTGATTTCGGAACCCGTGATACCCAGGGAATTTGCGGTCCCGCCTGCCGTCGTCGGGTCGCCGTCCGAAAGGAAGTACAGAACGTTCTGGCCACCCGCGATCTTGCCTCCGTTGGAAAAAGCGGTTTGCACCGCGGCCAAGGCCGCATCGTAGTTCGTGTAGCCACCGGCCGATAAGGTATCCAGGAAAAGTTTGGCCTGGCTGGCCGTGAGCCAAGTACCGCCGGACCCGTTGTAATTTTGGATGGATGCCGTTGACGAGAACGTTACGAGATTGATCTTAACGTCGCCCAGGCTGTCATACTGTTCGACCAGCTCCTTGACTGCTGCAACCGACGCCTCGAGTCGAGTCAGACCGGTCATTCCGCTGCCATCGTCCATCGATCCCGAAACATCGAGGACGACCAGGAGGTTAGTGTCTACCTGGGTAGCGGTATTGCTGATAACGGTAGGGCTAGCGACAGGCATATCGTCCTCGACCGTAACAACGATCGCGCCGTTTGCGCTCGCAACGCCGTCGGAAACCCGCACTCCGAGGGAGAATGTCAGCGTGTCCTCGGCTGTCGCCGCGTTTGCGTCGCTCACAGGATGGTCAAGTGATCCGGCTAAGGTGACCGAATAATGGCCGGCATTATCAATGCTCGCCCGGATGATTTCGCTTCCATTCGCAGTACCGATCAGTGGGTCGTTGCTGCTTCCGGTTCCGCTCCAGGTCACTGCTGAACCATGTGAAGTCAGCCCGGTCGGACCTGACAAGCTGATCGTCAGGCTGCCGCTATCGCTATCCGATACAGCCAGCGTGCCGGTAGCGACGGTGGCATTGGTATTGTCCGGATTACCGATGTTATCGGCATTCCCTTGTGCCAGCCCTTCCTCGGAAAGAAGAGCCGTTCCCGAGCCAACGACAGGCCCTTCGTTGGTACCCAGGATGTTGACCGTGATGGTGCTGGTCGTCCCATCCACGCTGGTCACCGTCAGCTTGTCGGTGTAGGTCTGGCCGGCGACGAACTCGTTGTGCGCCGTGTCGG
Organism: Noviherbaspirillum sp. UKPF54; assembly: GCF_007874125.1. Taxonomy (NCBI): domain Bacteria; kingdom Pseudomonadati; phylum Pseudomonadota; class Betaproteobacteria; order Burkholderiales; family Oxalobacteraceae; genus Noviherbaspirillum; species Noviherbaspirillum sp. UKPF54. Next base: position 3,806,115 of record NZ_CP040128.1, read on the forward strand.
TCGCGTAAGTCCAGGTGCCGTCGCTTGCCAGGTTGAAGTGGCCGTAGCCGTTGCTGCCCGCCGCACCGGTCCGCGCCACGAACGTGGCGGGGCTGTCCACGTCGCTGATCCCCAGTTTGCCGCCGGTGGTCAGAATCGCGTTGGTTTCCGTCAGGTTCACCACTGCCGGTGTGATCATCGCTGCATCATTGGTGCCGGTGACCGTGATCGTGACGGTCTGGGCTGCGCTGGCTGCACCGTTATTGTCCGTTGCCGTGTAGGTGAAGCTCACCTGGCGGCTCGTACCCGCAGCCAGGCTGTCGAAGTCGCTGCCCGGGTTGAAGGTGTACGTGCCGTCCTGGTGGAACGTGAGCGCGCCGTTGCCGCTGCCCACGCCATCCACCAGCTGGTAGCTGGCGATTGTGCCATCCACGTCGCTGGCCGCCGGTACATTGCCTTCCAGCACGCTGTTCTCTGCGGTCGTGGCAACAGCAGCCACGGCAACCGGTGCATCATTGGTGCCGGTGATGGTGAAGGTGACCGAAGCCGGCGTGGTGGCGGTGCCGTCCGACACGCCGTAGCTCACCGTCACGGTGGTCGTCGCGCCCTGGGCCAGCGACTGGTAGGCCGCATTGCTCGGGTCCAGCGTGAAGCTGTGGCTCGCCGCATCGTAGCTCACGCCCGCCGGCAAGTCCGTCGGCACGTTCACCACTTGCAGGGCCGCGCCCGCATCCACGTCCGAAGCGTTGGCCAGCGCGTCAACCGTCGCCACAGCGCCATCCTCGACGGCGCTGCCCGTCACCGCATCGCTCACCACCGGGGCGTCATTGGTGCCGGTGACCGTGATCGTGACGGTCTGGGCTGCGCTGGCTGCACCGTTATTGTCCGTTGCCGTGTAGGTGAAGCTCACCTGGCGGCTTTGCCCCGCAGCCAGGCTGTCGAAGTCGCTGCCCGGGTTGAAGGTGTACGTGCCGTCCTGGTGGAACGTGAGCGCGCCGTTGCCGCTGCCCACGCCATCCACCAGCTGGTAGCTGGCAACTGTGCCATCCACGTCGCTGGCCGCCGGTACATTGCCTTCCAGCACGCTGTTCTCTGCGGTCGTGGCAACAGCAGCCACGGCAACCGGTGCATCATTGGTGCCGGTGATGGTGAAGGTGACCGAAGCCGGCGTGGTGGCGGTGCCGTCCGACACGCCGTAGCTCACCGTCACGGTGGTCGTCGCGCCCTGGGCCAGCGACTGGTAGGCCGCATTGCTCGGGTCCAGCGTGAAGCTGTGGCTCGCCGCATCGTAGCTCACGCCCGCCGGCAAGTCCGTCGGCACGTTCACCACTTGCAGGGCCGCGCCCGCATCCACGTCCGAAGCGTTGGCCAGCGCGTCAACCGTCGCCACAGCGCCATCCTCGACGGCGCTGCCCGTCACCGCATCGCTCACCACCGGGGCGTCATTGGTGCCGGTGACCGTGATCGTGACGGTCTGGGCTGCGCTGGCTGCACCGTTATTGTCCGTTGCCGTGTAGGTGAAGCTCACCTGGCGGCTTTGCCCCGCAGCCAGGCTGTCGAAGTCGCTGCCCGGGTTGAAGGTGTACGTGCCGTCCTGGTGGAACGTGAGCGCGCCGTTGCCGCTGCCCACGCCATCCACCAGCTGGTAGCTGGCGACTGTGCCATCCACGTCGCTGGCCGCCGGTACATTGCCTTCCAGCACGCTGTTCTCTGCGGTCGTGGCAACAGCAGCCACGGCAACCGGTGCATCATTGGTGCCGGTGATGGTGAAGGTGACCGAAGCCGGCGTGGTGGCGGTGCCGTCCGACACGCCGTAGCTCACCGTCACGGTGGTCGTCGCGCCCTGGGCCAGCGACTGGTAGGCCGCATTGCTCGGGTCCAGCGTGAAGCTGTGGCTCGCCGCATCGTAGCTCACGCCCGCCGGCAAGTCCGTCGGCACGTTCACCACTTGCAGGGCCGCGCCCGCATCCACGTCCGAAGCGTTGGCCAGCGCGTCAACCGTCGCCACAGCGCCATCCTCGACGGCGCTGCCCGTCACCGCATCGCTCACCACCGGGGCGTCATTGGTGCCGGTGACCGTGATCGTCACGGTCTGGGCTGCGCTGGCCGCGCCGTTATTGTCCGTTGCCGTGTAGGTGAAGCTCACCTGGCGGCTTTGCCCCGCAGCCAGGCTGTCGAAGTCGCTGCCCGGGTTGAAGGTGTACGTGCCGTCCTGGTGGAACGTGAGCGCGCCGTTGCCGCTGCCCACGCCATCCACCAGCTGGTAGCTGGCGACTGTGCCATCCACGTCGCTGGCCGCCGGTACATTGCCTTCCAGCACGCTGTTCTCTGCGGTCGTGGCAACAGCGGCAACGGCCACCGGTGCGTCATTGGTGCCGGTGACCGTGATCGTCACGGTCTGGGCTGCGCTGGCTGCACCGTTATTGTCCGTTGCCGTGTAGGTGAAGCTCACCTGGCGGCTCGTACCCGCAGCCAGGCTGTCGAAGTCGCTGCCCGGGTTGAAGGTGTACGTGCCGTCCTGGTGGAACGTGAGCGCGCCGTTGCCGCTGCCCACGCCATCCACCAGCTGGTAGCTGGCGACTGTGCCATCCACGTCGCTGGCCGCCGGTACATTGCCTTCCAGCACGCTGTTCTCTGCGGTCGTGGCAACAGCAGCCACGGCAACCGGTGCATCATTGGTGCCGGTGATGGTGAAGGTGACCGAAGCCGGCGTGGTGGCGGTGCCGTCCGACACGCCGTAGCTCACCGTCACGGTGGTCGTCGCGCCCTGGGCCAGCGACTGGTAGGCCGCATTGCTCGGGTCCAGCGTGAAGCTGTGGCTCGCCGCATCGTAGCTCACGCCCGCCGGCAAGTCCGTCGGCACGTTCACCACTTGCAGGGCCGCGCCCGCATCCACGTCCGAAGCGTTGGCCAGCGCGTCAACCGTCGCCACAGCGCCATCCTCGACGGCGCTGCCCGTCACCGCATCGCTCACCACCGGGGCGTCATTGGTGCCGGTGACCGTGATCGTCACGGTCTGGGCTGCGCTGGCCGCGCCGTTATTGTCCGTTGCCGTGTAGGTGAAGCTCACCTGGCGGCTTTGCCCCGCAGCCAGGCTGTCGAAGTCGCTGCCCGGGTTGAAGGTGTACGTGCCGTCCTGGTGGAACGTGAGCGCGCCGTTGCCGCTGCCCACGCCATCCACCAGCTGGTAGCTGGCGACTGTGCCATCCACGTCGCTGGCCGCCGGTACATTGCCTTCCAGCACGCTGTTCTCTGCGGTCGTGGCAACAGCGGCAACGGCCACCGGTGCGTCATTGGTGCCGGTGACCGTGATCGTCACGGTCTGGGCTGCGCTGGCTGCACCGTTATTGTCCGTTGCCGTGTAGGTGAAGCTCACCTGGCGGCTCGTACCCGCAGCCAGGCTGTCGAAGTCGCTGCCCGGGTTGAAGGTGTACGTGCCGTCCTGGTGGAACGTGAGCGCGCCGTTGCCGCTGCCCACGCCATCCACCAGCTGGTAGCTGGCGACTGTGCCATCCACGTCGCTGGCCGCCGGTACATTGCCTTCCAGCACGCTGTTCTCTGCGGTCGTGGCAACAGCAGCCACGGCAACCGGTGCATCATTGGTGCCGGTGATGGTGAAGGTGACCGAAGCCGGCGTGGTGGCGGTGCCGTCCGACACGCCGTAGCTCACCGTCACGGTGGTCGTCGCGCCCTGGGCCAGCGACTGGTAGGCCGCATTGCTCGGGTCCAGCGTGAAGCTGTGGCTCGCCGCATCGTAGCTCACGCCCGCCGGCAAGTCCGTCGGCACGTTCACCACTTGCAGGGCCGCGCCCGCATCCACGTCCGAAGCGTTGGCCAGTGCGTCAACCGTCGCCACAGCGCCATCCTCGACGGCGCTGCCCGTCACCACAGCGCTCACCACCGGGGCGTCATTGGTGCCGGTGACCGTGATCGTCACGGTCTGGGCTGCGCTGGCCGCACCGTTATTGTCCGTTGCCGCATAAGTAAAGCTTACCTCGCGGCTTTGCCCTGCAGCCAGGCTGTCGAAGTCGCTGCCCGGGTTGAAGGTGTACGTGCCGTCCTGGTTGAACGTGAGCGCGCCATTGCCGCCGCCGACGCCATCCACCAGTTGGTAGCTGGCGATCGTGCCATCCACGTCGCTGGCCGCCGGTACATGGCCTTCCAGCACGCTGTTTTCTGCCGTCGTGGCAGCAGCGGCCACGGCCACAGGCACGTCGTTCGTGCCCGTCACGGTGATCGTCACGATCGCCGGCTCGCTGACAGCGCCCTTATCGTCCGTTGCCGCATAAGTAAAGCTTACCTCGCGGCTTTGCCCTGCAGCCAGGTTATCGAAGTCGCTGCCCGGATTGAAGCTGTAAGTGCCATCCGCATTGAAGGTCAGGCTGCCGTTGCCGGCGCCGACGCTATCGACCAGCTGGTAGCCGGCTATCGCGCCGTCAGCATCGCTTGCCGCCGGCACCTGGCCGCTCAGAACGCTGTTCTCTTCGGTCGTCACCGCGCCAGTTGTCGCGACCGGCGTGTTGTTATAGGGAAGCTCTACGCTTGCCGTCACCGTGTTGCCCGCCGCATCGCTCGCCGTGATGCTGGCGCTGATGCTGCTGTTTTCGGCCAGGTCGCCGCTGCCTACATCGATGCTAAAGCTCAGCTTACCGTCGCCTAGGTCGACGACGTGACCCGTGTAAGTGCCGCCGCCCACCGTCAGCGTCACCACGTCGTCCACCTTCGCGTCGCCGCCTACCGCGCCCGTCACGGTAATGACATCGCCGCCCCTTTCCGCTGCATTGATGATGTTGTCGCCAGTGATCGGATCGATCGCGATCGATGCCGCCGCGGCCAAGTCGACGCCGTAGGCATGGCTCGCACTCGCCGTCGCCGTGTTGCCAGCCGCATCGGTGGCAGTCACGCTCGCGCTCACATTGCCTGCAGCAGCCAAGTCAGCGCCGGAAACATTGATCGCATAGGCATTGTCCGCATGAACAGTGCCCGAATAGCTATGACCGTTGACGCTCAGCGTGACGATATCGCCTGCTTTTGCATCGCCGCCGACCGTGCCGGTGATGGTGACCGAACTCGCCGCTTCGGCAGAATTGACGACGTTGTCGGCACTGACCGGGTCGATGGTGATCGACGCCGCCGCGGCGGTATCGACCGTGTAGCCCAGGCTGGCGCTGGCGCTCGTCGCCGTGCTTCCGCTACCGGAGGTAACGGTTGCGGTGAGGCTGGTCGCGCCATTCATGTCGGCGCCGGGAACGTCGATGCTGTAGCTGTGATCCGCAAGGACCTGGCCTGTGTATGTTTTGCCGCCGACAGTAAGCGCCACCGTGTCGCCGGCTTGCGCGCCGCCGCCGACGCTGCCAGTGACGGCGACAGTGCCGCTGATTTCGCTGGCGTTCAGGACGTTATCGCCGGTAATCGGATTAAGCGTGATGGTGGGGGCGACGGGAGTCACCGTCGTCTCGGGCGCTGTGGCCTGAGCCGTCACGGGTGCCGGCACACGGATTTCTTCATTGGCCTGGGGCGCCGTCACCACCCTCTCGGTGCTTTCAAACTGGATATTCAATGGCGCGACGGTTTCCGCCACTCGCATCAGTTTAACGAACGAGTGCGAACTGTTTTCGCCGCCACCACCGGTCAGACCGGCCGCGGTTTCATCCAGCAGGGCGTCGAGGCTGTTGCCGGCGGCAATCGCCTTGGTGACGTTGTTGATCTCGGCATTCTGGGAAAACAGCGCCGCATCGGCCGGCGCTGGCGCATCGGCGGCGAACACGGCGGCATCCAGCATCGCCGTTTCGTTTTGATGAATCAGGTAAGTTTTCCCGGAGGCAAAGCTCAGTTCCACCTGGCCGCCGGGAGCGGTCACGATGACCTCTCCTTCGTGCACTACATCATTGAGCTGGAGCTGGCGCTGATGGCCATCCGGAGTGCGGACAAAAGCCTGTCCCTGCAGGGCGATGACGCGACCGACAACGTTGTTTGCTTGGGCCATGATGGATTCCTGATAAGAGTAGGAGTGATTGTCCTTACTAGCCTATCGGAAATCTTTCCGGCCAAAAATTGTACCTTGGTACAACCGGGAGCCCCGGCCGCTCCCTTTTTACTGCTCCGCGTTCACCTGTTCCTTGATCAGCAGGGCCAGTTGCAGACGGTCGCGCACCTTCAGTTTCTCGAAGATGGAGCCGACATGCGCCTTTACCGTGCGTTCGGTGATCTGCAATTGGCGCGCGACTTCCTTGTTGCTGGCGCCGGAACAGATAGCCTGCGCGACTTCGCGTTCCCTGTCGGTCAAGGCCGCCTCCCAATTGGGGGAACGCGAAGGGATGGCGGCGGGGATGCGGTGCAGGCTGCCCAGCATGCGGTGAATCAGGCCTTCGCCGATCCAGAGGCCGCCGTTGCGCACCACCGCTTCGATCTGCTGCAGCAACTCGGCAATGGCGTGCGCATTGCAATATCCCTTCGCCGACACGGAAAACGCTGCCAGCGCCTCGTCATCGTTCGGGATATCGCTCATCACGATCAACGGCGCCGGTCCGATGCGCGCATGGACCAACGCGACCTGCTCGGCCATCGTCTTGTTCGCGTCCAGGCGCAACCAAACCATGGCCGGCGCCGGCAGCGGCTTGGTCAGCGCATTCAGCGCGACACTGCGCGCCGCGGGAAAGGCTTCCCGCCAGCGCGGCAACATGTCTCCGCTGGCGGAGACAAACAGTTGATATGTCATCGAAGCACCCGGTGTTATTCTTTTTAAACTACCTTTCGGTCAGCGCCGCCTGCTTGGCCCGCAATACCGGCTTCATCAGGTAAGACAGAATGCTCTTTTCACCCGTGATGATGTCGACTTCGGCCACCATGCCCGGAATAATGGGCAGATGCGAGCCGAGATACGACTTCGCGGTGCGCACCCGCACCGTGTAAAACGTGTTGCCGCGTTCGTCGGTCACCGAGTCCGCGCCGATGTGCTCAAGCTTGGCTTCCAGGCCGCCATAGATCGAAAAGTCATAGGCGGTGAATTTCACCGTCGCCTTCTGCCCCGGCCGCAGGAAGGCGATATCCTTCGGCAGCACGCGCGCCTCCAGCACCAGCTGGTCTTCGCTCGGGACGATCTCGACGATGTCGCGCCCGGGCTGCACCACGCCGCCGACGGTGTTGACCAGCAGGCGCTTGACCGTGCCCTTGACCGGCGAGCGGATCGCCGACTGCTTGACCCGGTCGCTCAGGCCGGTGCTGGTCTGCGCCAGCGCGTTCATCTTGGCCATGGTCTCGGAATACTCCTTGCGGGCGGTGTTACGCACCGTCAGCTCGACTTCCTGGATCTTGCGGGTGGCCTCGGCGATCGCGGCCTGGGCGCGCGAAATCTGCGCCGCGGCCACGTCGCGTTCGCCCCGGAAGCGCGCCACATCGCGCTCCAGGCGCAGCAGGTCAACCTCGGACACCGCGCCGGAGGCGAGCAGCGGCTTGGTGACGCTGTATTCCTTGGCGGCCAGCTCGTAGGCCTGCGACGCCTGCGCCTGGCGCGCGCGCGCCTCGCTCAGCTCCTGCTGGCGCTGCGCCATCTGCTGCTGCGCGATGGAGACCTGGGCATTCAGTTCGTGGGTGGCGGTCTCGTACAGCTGGCGCTCCTCGGCCACCGTCTTCGGGTCTTCCTTCTCCACTTCCGGGTCCAGTGAAAACGGCGTGCCTTCGCCGATGGCTTGCAGGCGTGCGGCCTTGGCCGCCAGCGACAGGTACTGGGAGCGGTTTTCGCGCACCGAGGATTCGAAGCGGGTCGAGTCGACCTGCAACAGCAGCTGCCCGGCGTCCACCTGCTGCCCTTCGGTCACGGCGATCTTGGACACGATGCCGCCGTCCAGGCTTTGCAGCACCTGCAGCTGGCGCGACGGGATGACCTTGCCATCGCCCTTGGTCACTTCGTCGATCCTGACCACGGCGGCCCACAGCACGAACAGCACGACCACGCCGAGCAAGGCACGCATCAGGATGCGTGCGCGCAGCGGTTCCTGCTGGATCATGAAACGGTCGGCGTCGCGCACGAAATCCTGGTCATCCTCGTGCTGCGCCTGCTCGCTCCACATGCGGCTAAGCCAGTGTTCATGTGCGGGCTGCAGGCGGAGGCGAATCGCTTCGAGCAGGCGGTGGGCGCGGCGCGCCAGTGCGATGAACCGGGTCATCATGCGGCCCTCGCGATCTGGCCGGTCTGCAGCGCGGCGACGACCTTGTCGCGCGGGCCGTCGGCCACGATCCTGCCGTCATCCATGACGATGATGCGGTCGGCCAGGTCCATCAGCGTGGAGCGGTGCGTGACGATGACCATCGTTTTGTGCTTCGCATAGGTTCGGATGCTTTCCTTGATCTGGATTTCGGAGGAGAAGTCCATGGAACTGGTCGGTTCGTCGAGCAGCATGACCGGCGGATCGAGCAGCACCGCGCGCGCAATCGCAATGCCCTGGCGCTGCCCGCCGGAGAGCGACTCGCCGCGCTCGCCGACGATCATGTCGTAGCCTTCCGGATGGCGGTTGACGAACTCCGACAACCCGGCCATTTCGGCGGCGGCGATCATGGCGCCGTCATCCACGTACGGCGCACGGATCGTGATGTTTTCACGTAGGCTGCCGTAGAACAGCAGCGAATCCTGTTCCACGTAGCCGAGGTTGCGGCGGATGTCGGCCGGGTCGAGCTGGCGCAGGTCGACACCGTCGAGCAGCACCGCGCCCTTGGTGGGGGCGAACAGGCCGAGAATGAGTTTTTGCAGCGTCGACTTGCCGGAGCCGACGCGCCCCAGCACCAGCACCTTTTCTCCGGGCCGCACGCGGAAACTGATGCCGCGCAGCGCCTCGGTGCGGCTGCCCGGATAGCTGAAATGCACGTCGCGGAATTCGATCTCGCCCTTGATTTCCGGGCGATGCACGAACGCGCCTTCGGTGCCGCGCTCGCCGGGCGTATCGACCACTTTTTCCAGCGCGGAAAGCGCGGTCTTGGCGTTCTGGAACTGCAGCAGCAGCCCGACCACCTGGCCGAGCGGCGCCATCGCGCGCGACGCCAGCGTGGTGGCCGCGATCAGGCCGCCCATCGAGAGCATGCGCTCGTGGATCAGGTAGACGCCGGCGGCGACGATGGCCACGTTGACGAACTGCTGCAGCGACGCCACGCCGTACATGCTGGACGACGACAGCAAGCGCAGCTGGCCGCTCACGCGCGCCAGGAACGCGGTCGCCTTTTCCCACTTGGCCTGCATCTGGCTTTCCGCGCCGTGCGCCTTGATGGTCTCCAGGCCGGTCAGGCTTTCGACCAGCGTCGCATTGCGCATGGCCGCGGCGCGGAAGGTGGTTTCCGCCAGCTCCCGCATCTTGTGCTGCACCATGTAGCTGTAGACGACGATCACGATCATGCCGATCAGCGGGATGAACACGAGCGGCCACGATATCCACGCCAGCACCGCCAGGAACAGCAAGGTGAACGGCAGGTCGACCAGGGTGGTCACCGTGGCCGACGCGATGAAGTCGCGCACCGTCTCGAACGAGCGCAGGTTGGCGGCGAACGCGCCCACCGACGCCGGGCGCTGCGACATCTGCATGCCCAGCACGCGCTCCATGATCAGGGAGGACAGTTTCAGATCGACGCGCGCGCTGGCCAGATCGACGAAATGGCCGCGCATGAGCCGGATCACGTAATCCAGCACCAGCACCAGCGTCATGCTGGCGGCCAGCACCCACAGAGTCGCTTCGGCGAAATTCGGCACCACCCGGTCGTACACGTTCATCGTGAACAAGGGCATGGCCAGGCCGAACAGGTTGATCAACAGCGCCGCGGCAAGCACATCCTTGAAGATCGTGCGCTGCTCAAGGATCGCGCCCCAGAACCAGTGGCGGCCGGGCGCGCTGACCAGCGCCGGGGTGCGCTGATCGAAGCGGAAATGCGGACGCGAAAAAATCGCGACACCCGAATAACGCTGCGCCAGCGCCGCGCGCGGCATGCTCACCGTCCCCTGCCCCGTTTCCGGGAACAGCAGGCGGGCGTCGCCAGTGGCTTCATCCCAGCCCAGCAATACGCAAGCTTCATTTCCTTCGAGCAACAAGATCACCGGCAGCAAGGCGGCATCGATATTTTCCAGGGCGCGCCGCACCACCTTGCTCGAGAATCCGGCGCGTGCCGCCGCGCGTGCAAACAGCGCCGGCGTCAATCCTTCCTTCGCCAGCGGCAGACCGGCCGCCAGCGCGGCATGGGTTGCGGGCCGGCCGTGGATGCGTACCAACTCGACAAGGCAATCCAGCAAGGGGTCATGGTGAAGCTGGTCTTCACGCAAACCGTGGTTCAGGTCGGTTGTTGTCTTTGCCGTATCAAGAGTCATGTTGTCCAGCCTGCGGAGGCGAAGGGTGAATACGAATTGCTGATAAGCAATATGCGCAGTCTTTTCGAAAACGCGTGATTGCTTTCGCCGTTGAAAAACGGCGACGTGATTCGCTTAGGCAACGACCACCATTGTAAGTTGCATTTTGTAACAGTTAATCACAGTCAATTAAATTTTCGGTGCGAATTTGAAATTTCGCGACAACGAAATTGCCCCGTCATTACTGGGCGAGCTTGAAATTCATTCCGACAAATCTAATTTCCGTATAGCAACGTTGCTTGCTGGAGACATTTACTTGAAGTGAAGAAATTTAATTCCTGAAGGAAAGAGCAAAGCTTGCAACCAAATGTAGCATTTGATCCGGATCAATTTTACGGCAAGCAGCTCGGGGGAGAAAGAAATGAACAGGATTTATCGCGTGGTATGGAATGCCAGCAAGGGCGTATGGCAGGCTGCCTCCGAGTTAGGCACCGCACGCGGCAAGATCAAGAGCAGCCGCATGCAGCGCCGCAGACAACTGGCGGCCGTTTCATTGTCGCTGGCTGGAACGTCGGCGCTGGCGGCCGGCGCTCTTCCCACCGGCGGCAGCGTGGTGGCCGGCAGCGGCAACATCAGCACCACTGGATCAGCCATGACGATCAACCAGTCGACCGGCAAGATGGCAATCGATTGGCAAGGCTTTTCCATCGGCCAGGGCAACAGCGTCACCTTCGTCCAGCCATCCGCCAGTGCCGTCGCGCTCAACCGCGTGCTGGGCGCGGACGCGTCGATGATCCAGGGCGCGCTGAAGGCCAACGGCCAGGTCTTCCTGATCAACCCGAACGGCGTGTTGTTTTCACCGACCGCGCAAGTCAATGTCGGCGGACTGGTCGCCTCGACCTTGAACATGAAGACGGAAGATTTTCTGTCTGGCAAATACCAATTCGAAGGCAGCAGCGGCAATGCCGTCATCAACCAAGGGAACATCCAGGCTGCGCCGGGCGGCAGCGTCGCGCTGATTGCGGCGAAGATCACGAATGCCGGCAGCATCGACGCGCCGAGCGGCAATGTCTTGATGGGCGCCGGCAGCCAGGTCATGCTCGACTTTGGCGGCCCGGTCAAGCTGCAGGTGCAAAAGGCCGCGCTCGATGCGATGATCGCCAACGGCGGCGCCATCCGCGCCGACGGCGGCACCGTCCTGCTGAACGCGCAGGCTGCCGGCGACCTGGTGAGCACCGTGATCAACAACACCGGGCTGATCCAGGCGCAGACGCTGGCGACCGGCGAGCAGGGCAAGATCATGCTGCTCGGCGACATGCACAACGGGCGCGTGGAGGCAGGCGGCACGCTGGATGCGAGCGCGCCCAGCGGCGGCAACGGCGGATTCATCGAAACCTCGGCGGCGCAGGTCGACACCGCGCCGGGACTGGTGGTCAACGCCGGCGCGAAAAACGGCAGCGGCGGCCAGTGGCTGATCGACCCGTACGACTACACGATCACCGCCACGGCGGCGAGCAATATCGCCAACACGCTCAACAACGGCACCAGCGTGACGGTGTCCACGCAGACCAGCGACACGAGCCTGGGCGGCAGCGCCTCCACCGGCAACGGCGATATCACGGTGGCCAGCGCCATCACCAAGAGTGCTGGCGGCGATGCGACGCTGACGCTGCGCGCGGACCGCAACATCATCGTCAACAGCGACGTCACCTCGACCGTCGGCAAACTCAACATCACTCTGAACGCAGCCAACAAATCGGGAGCAACCACGGGTGGCGTCGACATCAATGCAAACCTGAAGTCGAACGGCGGGAACATCCTCATCGGCGGCGCCCAAGGCGCGACCACGAACGGGATAGGCTATGCGATGAATCTGGATTCCAGCCGCGCCGCCATCCTGGTTGAAGCAGGCAAGTCCATATTGTCCCAGGGCGGCAACATCACCATCAATGGCAAATCGCTGGTCGGTTCGAGCAGCGGCAGTTATTCCGCAACAACCGGCGGCGTCTATATCCTGTCGAACGCCACCATCCAATCCGGCACCGGCAACCTGTTCATTACCGGAGAAAGCGCCGGCGGCCTCAATACGTTCGGCATCGGATTTGAGGCGAAAACCGGAACCGTCACTACGATCGGCAGCGCTCCGAACGGCGGCAACATGCTGATGAATGCGGTGAATTCCTCTCCTGGACAGGCGACTAAAACAGCGACGCTTCAGGAACAGCGCGATCAGGGAGCGATCGGCTTGATCAACTATGGCAGCGCTTCCGGCAACTCGCCAACCATCGTCTTCCAAGGTCCGTCCGTCGCCAGCTGGCTGGTCTATATTAACGGCGTGCCGCAACTATCAGGCTATACCCGCACGCCGCAAGTCACTTGCAGCAGCGGCTATCTGAATTGCGGCTACCTGGTCGTGCCGGGATCGAACAACAGCTACCTGTATGCGGCCTACCAGGCCGTCGACCTGTCGACCATGCCGATTTATGTGATCCAGACCGGCAACGGCAGCAAGATCTATGACGGTACCACAGCCGCAACCGGACTGACACTCACCAGCCTGGGCGGGCCCTCCGGATTTGCCCCGACCGACCTGAATCCATATCCGGCTTTTAGTACCGCCAGTAAGAACGTGGCAACCTACTCCGATCTGATTGCCAATCCTTCCAATCTGAAAGATTTCTCTTCGGGCGGAACGACTTACGCGGTTGCCTACTACAACAACGGCACCTACACGATCACCCCCAAGGCACTGACGCCGATCGCCGCCGGCAAGGTATATGACGGCACGACCACCGCAGCGGTCACGGCAACCGGCCTGGTCAGCGGCGACAACGTCACGCTGAGTGGCAGCGGCACGTTCGGCAGCAAGAACGTGGGCAACTATAACGTGAGCATCACGGGGATTACGCTGTCCGGCGCGGATGCCGGCAATTACTCCCTGTCCGGGACCTCCGCCAGCGCCAATGCCAGCATCACGCCACGCACCGTGACGCTGTCGGCGACCAAGACCTATGACGGAACGGATGATCTGAGCGGCTTAGTGACCATCGGTAATCTGGTAAACAACGAAACCCTGGCCTACAGCGGCGCGACAGCCAACAGCGCGCATGCCGCCAGCGCCCAGTACATCAACGGCATCACGCTGAACGATGGCTCCAATGGCGGGCTCGCCAGCAACTATCAGTTGCCGACGCTGACGCAACGCACCACCGGCAGCAATACTGCCGCGATCACACCAAAAACGCTTACCGCGACACTGACGAACTCGAGCGTGTCCAAGGAATATGACGGCACCACCGCCGCGCCGTCCGGCTTCTCGCCGAGCTGGACTATCTCCGGATACGCTGCAGGCGACAGCGGTGCAGCGCTCGGCTCGGCTAACGCCGCATACGACAGCAAGGATGCCGGCGTTGCAACCAAGGTGACTGTTTCCGGCCTGACCATCAACAGCATTGCCAGCAGTACGCACGGTTCTCTGCCAAGCGATTACGTGCTCGACGCAAGCAGCAAGGATGTCGCTGCCGGCATTACTCCGCGCTCGATCACGGTCAGCGCGACCGGAAAGTCCAAGATCTATGGCGAGGCCGACCCCGCTCTCAGCTACTCGGTGACAGGCGGCAGCCTGGTCAATTCCGAGGCTTTGACAGGCAGCCTGACCCGTGCGACAGGCGAGAATGCGGGCACCTACGACATTACCCAGGGATCGCTCACCAGCGCCAACAACAGCAACTACGCCATTACCTTCAACAACGGCAACCTGACGATCACCCCGCGTCCGATCTCGGTGGTTTTCGACGCCAAGTCCAAGGTCTACGGCAGCGCCGACCCGACGCTCACCTACACGATCAGCAGCGGCAATCTGGTCGGCAGCGATGCCCTGACGCTGTCCCGTGCAAGCGGCGAGAATGCGGGCAGCTATGCGATCAGCACCCAGTCCAATCCGAATTACACCATCAGCGCCACCGGCGGCAGCCTGACCATCACGCCGCGCCCGATCTCCGTCACCGCGGACAACAAGACCAAGAACTCGGGCAGCGCCGATCCGCAATTCACCTGGAACGTCACCGGCGGCAATCTGATCGGCTCCGACGCGCTCACCGGCGAGCTCGCGCGCGATCCGGGCGAGCTCGCCGGTACCTACGGCATCCATCGCGGCACGCTTGGTAACAGCAATTACGCAGTCGCGTTCGCCGACGGCACGCTCTCGATTTCCGCCGGCGCGCCCACGGCAACACCGGCCGTGCCACCGACTGTGCCACCGAGCGTAACGCCCGCCGCAGCGCCAGCCGTAGCGCCGGCCCAGTACACGTCCACCGTGCCGAACCTGACGCCGCCCGCAGTCGGCGGCCTGACCTATGTGGCGGTGCCGGACGTTCCGGCCAGCCCGGCAGGCTCGCCCGCTGGCACAAGTACGGCAGCGGCACCGGCCGCGTCGCAGAATGCCGGCGCGACCAGTGCCGCCGCGCCCGATAGCGCCCAGGCAGACGGCGACGCCACGCCGAACGTGGTCAGCCGCCAGAAGCAGACGGCATCGCAGGCGACATCCGCCGGGCGGGACGTGAAATTCCTGAACGTGATGGTGGTGTCGGGCGGCATTCATATGCCGGGCGATTTGAGCGCGCCCGCGGCGAACACGAGCGACTCCAAGTAAGCGGGCAAGACAACCGATAACGCAGAAACGGCAATCATCAACAATCCATGAAACATTTACCCGCCCACCTCCCGCTGGCCGCGCTCGTGCTGGCGGCGCTTCCAGCCCTCGCGCAACAACAGCCCGACGCCGGCCGCGTGTTGCAGGAAAACACGCCGCCGCAGCTGAACCTGCCGCGCCCGTCGCCCGGGCTCAAGATCGAAACGCCTTCCACGCCGGTGGCGCCGGGCGGCGCCCAGGTAGCGCTGCAAGGCATCGCGATTTCCGGCAACACCATCTTTTCCCAGGACGAGCTGCTGGCCGCGCTCGGCGACGTGAGCGGCAAGTCCTACGACTTCGCCGGGCTGAATGCGCTGGCGCGCAGCATCACCGCGCACTACCAGGCCGCCGGCTATCCGTTTGCGCGCGCCTACCTGCCGCCGCAGGACCTGTCGCAGGGGCAGCTGCGCATCCAGGTCGTCGAAGGGCACTATGGAAAAATCGTGGCGCACGGCGAACCGGCCTTCACCGGCAGCGCGCAACGCTTCCTGTCGCACCTGCGATCCGGCGACGTGATCGAGACCCGCGCGCTGGAGCGCGTCACCCTCCTGCTCGACGACCAGCCGGGCATCCGCACCGTGCCGGTGGTGCGCCCCGGCCAGGAAGTCGGCAGCGGCGACCTGCTGGTCGAGGTGCAGCGTGATCACCGCTACAGCGGCGACGTCGGCCTCGACAACCACGGCAACCGCTTCACCGGGCGCAACCGCGTGCACCTGAACGCGAACGCCGACAGCCCCTTCATGCTGGGCGACCAGATCGCGCTGCAGTCGCTGTATACCGACGAACGCATGTGGTTCGGCTCGCTCGCGTATCACCTGCCGCTCGGCTCGTCCGGGCTGCGCGGGCGCGTCGCCTATACGCATTCGTTCTACAGCCTGGCCGGCGACTTCGGCAGCCTGGACGCCAGCGGCACCGCCGATGTCACCAGCATCGGGCTGTCCTATCCGATCATCCGCTCGCAGCAGCGCAACCTGGTGCTGGCGGCCAGCTTCGAGCACAAGCAACTCAAGGACCGGCAGGGCGCTGCCGGCACCAGCAGCAGCAAAACGAGCTCAGGCATTCCCGTGGCGCTGAGCTTCGACGTGCGCGACCAGCTGTACCGCGCCGGCATCACCTACGGCTCGCTGTCCTGGACCCGCGGCAGCGCGAACCTGGACGATACGCTGGCCAGCACCGACCAGAGCACTGCGCGCACCTCCGGCAGCTTCAACAAGTTCAACCTGGATCTGGCGCGCATCCAGTCGCTGGCCGAGCACGTCGACCTGTACGGCCGCGCATCGGCGCAATGGACCGGCAAGAACCTGGATTCGTCGGAAAAGTTCGGGCTGGGCGGCATCAACGGCGTGCGTGCCTATCCGAGCGGCGAGGGATTCGGCGACGACGGCTGGCTGGCGCAGGTCGAGCTGCGCTATGCATCGGGACCGTATACGCCCTTCCTCTTTTATGACGCGGGACGGGTGAAAATCAACCACGATGCATGGGCGGCGGGAGACAACCACCGCAGCATCGCCGGCGGCGGCGCCGGCCTGCGCTATGCGCGCGGCCCGTGGAGCGGCGCCCTGACGCTGGCATGGCGTACCCGGGGCGGCGCGCCCCGCTCGGACACGCAGGATCACGTCCCGATTGCCTGGGCCAGCATGCAGTACCGGTTCTGAATCCTCGGGCGCAGGCGCAGCGGAATGTCGATGCATGTCAAAGCGGCATCGCATTCCGCCCGATGGATGTCTTTAAAAATTTTCGCGCATCAATCGAAATACCTGACCAAGCCATCGAGCTCGCCCGCGGTCTGCTCCAGCCGCTCCGAAGCCGCCCATGCGCGCTGCACTTCGCCGCGGTTTTCGACGATCAGCGACGCCACCTGATTCATCTGCTCGACTGTCTCGTCCATCGCAAACGCCTGCAGCCGCGCGGCGGCCACCAGTTCACGCGCCAGCAGCGGCAACTGCTCGTCCTGCCGCGCCGGATCTTGCCCGCCCGGTGCGCTTTCCGTCAGACACAGCATGCGCTCCGCATCCTGCGCCAGCCCGGCCAATCCTTCGCTCGCGGCATTGGCGCTGTCCAGCGTGTGATACACGCGGTCGTGCTGCTCCTCCGAGTGCTGCGCCAGATTCATCATGGTCTGATTCAGGCGCGTGCATTGTTCACGGATCGAGCCGGACGACTGGCGGATTTCATTCATCATCACCTTCAGGTGCAATCGCATCATCGCCACCCCGGCCATCACCCGCCCCGGCTCGCCGTAACCGGCGACGCCGCTTTCTCCGGAAAGGTTGCCCTCGCCGATGCGTTCCAGCGCAACCACCGCCGCCTGCAGCGGCAGCACGGTGGCACGGAAGAAGTACACGCCGGCCAAAAGCAGAATCAGGCAACCGGCGGAAATACCGATCACGGCCACGATGCAGATCGCTTCGTTGCGCTCGGCCACCGCCGCGAAATTGGCTTGCGCCTTCTTCGACAGGAAGCCGAGCAGCGCCTCCGCGCGGCTGTTGGCTTCATCGTACAAGGGGTTGACGCTCTCCACCATCAGCGCCTGCGCGCGCGCCGCATCGCCCTTTTCCAGCGCAAGCTGCGCCGGCAGCAGCCCGGCTTCGACATAGCGCGTGCGCGCCTGCCAGTAGCGCTCGGCGAGCTCGCGCTCGGTGCCGCTGCGCGCCAGCTTGCCGTAATCGGCCCACAGCGCATCGATCTCCTGGCGGTTGCGCGTGAGCTGCG
Organism: Noviherbaspirillum sp. UKPF54; assembly: GCF_007874125.1. Taxonomy (NCBI): domain Bacteria; kingdom Pseudomonadati; phylum Pseudomonadota; class Betaproteobacteria; order Burkholderiales; family Oxalobacteraceae; genus Noviherbaspirillum; species Noviherbaspirillum sp. UKPF54. The sequence goes on from NZ_CP040128.1 coordinate 3,823,817, forward strand.
CCATGTGCTTCGCCAGCGATGCCGCCGCATCCGGTCCCGCGCTCTGTTCGCGCACCGCGAGCACGATGCGCGCGCGATTGTCGGCCATCAGGAAATTGATGCGGCCGATCGCCTGCACCGGCGCCATCTGCTCGTAATACAGCCCGCGCATCGCGCTGCTCGACAGGGTCAGCCCGGTGATGCCGAGAATGCCGCCGGCAATCATCATCAGGGTGACGAACACGATGCCGAGCGTGACGCCGTTTTTCACCGACAGGCATTTCTTCCAGCCGCGCTGCCCGTCCTGGCGCTGCACGCGCCCGCTGCGTTCCGCCTCCCGGTAATCGGCCTCGGCCTTGGCAATCGCCTCGCGCGCCGGTTTGCTGCGTACCGACATGTAGCCGATGGTCGCGCCGTTCTTGCGGACCGGCACCACCTGCGCGTCGACCCAGTAATGGTCGCCGTTCTTGCAGCGGTTCTTCACCAATCCGCGCCACGGCAAGCCCTTTTTCAACGTAGCCCACATGTCTTCGAAGATCGCCGCCGGCACGTCCGGATGGCGCACGAGATTGTGGCTGGCGCCGACCAGTTCCTCGCGCGCGAATCCGCTGACTTCGACAAACGCGTCGTTGGCGAAGGTGATGACGCCCTTGGTGTCGGTGCGCGACACCAGGGTCAGCCCGTCCGGGAAGTCCTTCTCCTGGCCGGTAATGGGAAAATTCTTTTTCATAACGCCCCTCGCGCCAATGGAATGCAGCCGATGGTTGATCCGGAAATAAAAGCTACTTCAGCCATAGTCGTTTGATCGTGACCGCCGCCGCGCGGCAATCGGTGAATGGCACCATGCCCACGATTTCATAGGCTGGATTCGACGTTTCGCGCCGCATCGGTTCGAGCAGCGGCATGCCGCGCTGATCGTATACCGTGTATGCCACCGCATCGGCCGCCTTGTGCGTGCGCTGCTTGATGACCGCCAGTTCGCCGCTCTTCAGCCTGACGATGGAGCCGGGCGGGAAAATGCCGATTTCCCTGATCATGTTCTGGATCAGTTCGCCATCGAGGCCGGCGTCCTTTTGCAGATAGATGTCGCGCAGCGCGGTTTGCGTCACCCACGCCTTGCCGCGGTAGGGGCGCGGCTTGGTCATCGCGCTGTAGGTGTCGGCAATGGCCAGCATGCGCGCGCCCAGGCCGATGCTCTGGCCCGCAATGCGCTGCGGATAGCCGCTGCCGTCCAGGCGCTCGTGGTAGTGCTCGACGCTGTCAAGCCAGCAGTCGTCGGTCACGCCGGCGCGGCGCAGGATGGCGCCGCTTTGCAGCGGATGCGCGTGCACCGCCTTCTTCAGCGCTTCGGGCAGCGGGCCGTCGCACTGTTCGATCTCGCCTTGCACCGCGGCCAGCCCGATGCCGCGCGTGAGCGCCGCGCAGACGAAGATCAGGCGCTGCTCCTCGCCCAGGCCTTGGCGCCGCGCGATCAGCTCGGTCAGCACCGCGCCCATGACCTGGTGCACGATCAGGTAAGGATTGACGTAATCCAGGTGCGGCGCCGCCAGCGTGCTGTCGGTGTCGGTCGTGCACAGCGCCTGCAGCCTGGCGGCGAATTGCATGATGCGCGACGGCAGGTCGATCTGGTCGGGCGTCTTCAATGCGGTGGCGTAACTGTGCTTGAGGTTCAGGATCAGGCTGCCGACCTGTTCATACACCGGAGACGCCTCGGGCGCAGCACGCATCGGCGCGCCGGCACGCTGTGCCGCCGATGGCGCTGCGGGTGGCGTGGTGGTGCCCATCACGGCCTTGCGCAGGATGAGGCTCTCGACCTGTTCAATCATGCTCACCACCACGCCCTTGCGCAGCAGCACCCGCCCCTCGACATCGTAGATCGAGAAGGGAAGCGGCTCGCCGAGCGGGATGTCGGCCAGAGTGATTTGTCGTTTAGATGGATACATAGGCGACGTAGGATGCTGCGCGCAGGCGGCGTTCGCGTCTGGGCTATCCCTGGAAGGGCATCGCACCGGTTCCATCATAAGAGGAAGCAATTCCCCTAAAGCAACTATTTCTGCAAGAATTGCTTTAGGATAAGGTTCTTGAAGCGCAGGCCCTGCACGATGATTGGAGCTTGCCGGATCGCCAAAGCCGAGTCCATCTGCTGGCGCAGCGCGATGAAGGTGCACGGCACTTCACCCCAGCGACGAAATGTGATCGCGAGCCAGCGATTTCAGAGGAAGTTTTCCTGACTATGCGCGAAATGTAACGAATGTTTGCAGCACTGCACCGGATTAATTGCCAGCATTGAATCTGATCTAGAATGCGGACATCCGAACCGACTCCCGCCATGCAAGCCCATCCGCCAGGCCCGCCATCCCTCCCCACGCCCGAGCCGCATCGCCATGAAATGCTGGCCGCCGGGCTGGACATGCTGGACCAGGGGCTGACCGTGTTCGACGCCGACCTGCGCCTGGTCGCGTGGAACCGGGCCTTCCTGCGTCTGCTCGATTTTCCGGACGAGCTGGCCTATGTGGGCGCGCCATTCGACTCCTTCATCCGCTACAACGCCCGGCGCGGCGAGTACGGCCCCGGCGACGTCGAGCAGCAGGTCGGCGAGCGCGTCGCCGCCGCCAGTGCTTTCAACGCGCATTACGCCGAGCGCGAGCGGCCGGGCGGGCAGATCATCGCGGTGCGCGGCGAGCCGCTGCCACACCGCGGCTTCATCACGCTCTATACCGACATCACCGCGCAGCGGCGCTACGAGCAACTGGCGCGCGAGCAGAATGCCGAGCTCGAACAGCGCGTGCAGGAGCGCACCCGCGAGCTGCAGGCGACCACGGCGGCGCTGCGGCGCAGCGAGGAGCGGCTCAGCCTGATCACCGACCGCGTGCCGGCCCTGATCGGCTACTTCGACCGGCACCAGATCTACCGCTACGCCAACCAGGGATACGCCGACTGGTTCGGGCGCAGCAAGGACAACATCGTCGGCCATCCGATCCTGGAAGTGATCGGCGAGCGCATCTACCGCGAGATCCTGCCCTCCATCGAGCGAGCCATCGGCGGCCAGCAGGCCACCTACCAGTACGAGATGGAGAACAGGGAGGGGCGCAGCGTGCATGCGCGCAGCATGCTGGTGCCCGAGTTCGACGGCAACGGCGAAGTGCTCGGCTGCTTCGTCCTGTCCGTCAACATCTCCGAAATCAAGCGCGCCCAGGCGGCGCTGGTGCAGGCGCAGAAAATGGAGGCGGTGGGGCAGCTGACCGGCGGGCTGGCGCACGATTTCAACAACCTTTTGACGGTCGTGATCGGCAACCTCGCCGCACTCAAGGAGCGCCACCCGCAGGACGAGGTGGCCGCCTTCCTCGACCCCGCGCTCAAGGCGGCCCACCGCGGCGCCGAGCTGATCCGCCGGCTGCTGACGTTTTCCCGCCAGCAGCCGCTGGAGCCGCGCCCGGTCGACGTGGTGGAGCTGGTGGACGACACGGTGACGCTGCTGACGCGCTCGCTGCCGGAGAACATCCGCATTTCCACCCATGCCGCGCTGCCGCTGCTGTTTGCGCGCACCGACGCGCACCAGCTGGAGAACGCGCTGCTCAACCTCGCGTTCAACGCGCGCGACGCGATGCCGCGCGGCGGACAGCTGCACATCGAGGTCGCGCCGCTGGCGGTGAACGCCGACATGCAGGTCGAATGCGACGTCGCGCCCGGCAGCTACGTCCAGCTCTCCGTGTCCGACAACGGCGCCGGCATGGACGCCCACACGGCCGCGCGCGCCTTCGAGCCGTTCTTCACCACCAAGCGCTTCGGCTCCGGCAGCGGACTGGGGCTGTCGATGGTGTACGGCTTCGCCAAGCAGTCGCACGGCAGCGCGCGCATCCAGAGCGAGCCCGGCGCCGGCACTACGGTGCGCCTGCTGCTGCCGCGCTGCCAGGCCGCCGCCGCGTCGCCGCACCAGGGAACCGGCGCTGCCATCCCCGCCGCCGACCGCAGGCCGCTGGTGCTGCTGGTAGAAGACGACGCGGACGTGCGCGCCGTGGTGCGCAACCAGTTGACCGACCTCGGCTATCCGGTGCTGGAGGCGCAGGACAGCGAGGAGGCGCAATCGATGCTGCACAGCGTACCCGACATCGGCATCCTGGTTTCCGACATCGTCATTCCGGGAGACATGAACGGGCGCGAAGTCGGCCGCCTGACGCGCGAGCGCTACCCGCATATCCGCGTCGTGCTCATCAGCGGCTACGCCGACGACACCGGTGCGGCCCCTGAGCCGGCGCTGTACGTACTGAAAAAACCCTTCACCAAGGCGATGCTGCAGGCGGCGCTGGATACGGAAATACGATGAACGGAACACCCGCCCGCGACACCCACGGAAAGATCGTCTACGTCGTCGAGGACGACGCGGACGTCGCGCGCCTGATCCGCGCCACGCTGCAGGATTTCGGCTTCGGCATCGTGGCCTGCCCCACCGCCGCCGACCTGTTCCGCCGCATCGGCCGGCAGGCGCCGGACCTGTGCATCGTCGACCTGGGCCTGCCCGACATGGACGGCATGGACGTGGTGCGGCAGCTGCGCGAGCGCTGCGACTGCGGCATCCTGATCCTGACCGGGCGCGGCTACGTGGGCGACCGCATCATGGGGCTGGAGCTGGGCGCGGACGACTACGTCGCCAAGCCGTTCGACCCGCGCGAGCTGGTCGCGCGCGTGCGCAGCATCCTGCGCCGCACCGCCTCGCCGCCTGCCGGGCAGCGCAAGGTGCCGGGCACGGCGCAGTTCGCCGGCTGGTCCTTTCACACCGGCAGCAACACGCTGGCCGCGCAGGACGGCAGCGAATGGAGCCTGAGCACGGCCGAAGCACAGCTGCTCAAGACCTTCATTGCGCACCCGAACCGCATCCTGAGCCGCGAGCAGCTGCTGTGCGAGCGCGACGTCTCGCCGTTCGACCGCAGCATCGACGTGCGCATCTCGCGATTGCGCCGCAAGCTGGAAGCCGATCCGCAGAATCCGAAGTTGATCCGCACCGTGTACGGCGCGGGCTACCTGTTCGCGGCAGACGTCAGCTGGAGTTAAATCAGGCCGCCGCGGAACGACACGCCGACCACGACGAACAGCACCGACAGCACCGTAACGACCCTGATCCTGCGCGCCATGACGGGCAGCGTCTTGTCACTGAGCCTGGGGATGATGCGCAATCTTGCGTCGATTGCCAGGAGCACGGTCGCCGTCAGCAACGCCAGCTTGAACAGGATAAGCATCGCCGGCGGCCCTGCCATGGAAAACCAAGCCGAAACATCCGGCAGCATGGCGTGCGCCATCCACAGCCCCGATGCCGCCTGGATCAGCAGCGCCGGCATGCCGATGCGTTCATACCCCGACTCGAACGCGAGGAGAATGGCGGGGTCGCGCGCGGCGAGCGCGCGCGGCAGCACCGTCAGGGCAAGTACCAGGTGGCCGCCAGTCCATACCGTTGCGGCGAGCACGTGTAGAAGAAGAATGTAGCTATACATCGGGAGAGGGTTGGTGTGGGGGGATTAGAGGCTAAGTTGACATGATTACGTGTTTGAAAGCCAGCGGTATGCGTTCATCTGCATGTTAAATGTTCACCCTGTATAGCACGAATAATTCATACTTTTTACTTTTGCATCCGGTCCAAAAATGAACTTGAGCTCACCGGCCTCGTTCCCGATTGAATCCTCAGAACTAAGCGCCGCGTCGTATCGCTCTAGTGCTCGCTGAACTTCTTGTAAAGGCTGTCCAAGCTTGAAAATGTTCGCATTCCACGGTCCATTCTTGGTAACTGTCGCCAAAGCAGTCATGTAACGTTCGAGGTCATTAGAGAAAGTGATCACTCGGAGAGAAAGCCCCTCAAATGTAATGTCCCGTCGACTTGTCGTATAGCCTTCCCAATTTTCAGTATCAATAACGGTATTGCTTTTTACTGGAGCGATCCGTAAGAGGCTTGAATAGGAACCAGGCAAATGCAGCCCGAATGGCGCTTCTTCACAGGAAAAGTTGCCGATATAGTTCTTGCCGCTCGCGATTACGTTGGCGGACCAAAGACATATCAACAGAGGACAGATTAATCTCAGCATTCCAAATTCCATTTAACGTCGGTTAGCCCGCAACACGCGTGAGTACCACTGGTACACCCTCAAGTGTCCTCCAAACTGCAAACAGGGCCAGACCGATAGGCAGCAGTATTTCAAGCCCCCATAGGCTAACGAAGCGTACTCGGAATCGCCATGAAAGACGGCGCGTCTTTGCCACGGTGTCTGACCAATGCTGAACGAGTGGTTGTATCTCACCATGCAGCTCAGCGCCATTCTTAGCGATCTCCTTCAGTTGGCCTCGCGCGTCGGAAATAGCGCGACTGATTTCCATTTCGGTACGCATTTCTCGTTCGCCGAACGGAAGGTTCTCGAGGCGCCGAGTTGCGTTCTCGATCTGTTCACCCACGACGGCGAAGTGCGCCTCCAGCATCCGGACCAACTCGAGGTATGGAGCCACAAGGTAACGCTCTCGCTTGAACTTCCACGCGGAATAGTCCACGTATGCCGCGACGAGGTATCCAGCCAAGAAGTACAGAACTAGGAGGCAGGCAAGTCCTTTCGTGACCGATGCTCCAACCGTGGAGCCGGTGACGGTCTGTAGGCCTAGGAATCCATTAACCTGAAGATCGAGCGCCGCAATCAAGATAGCGCCAAAACTCGAAGCGACGAGGTTTCTCTTCGCCTTCCTCGATTCCTCGCCGAGAGGATCCTGGAAGACGACATCCTTGATGTCATTCTCCAGAACGGCTTTGTATACTTCAGGTCGAACGTGCGCCATGCTTGATTTTGCGGGCTAACTGTTTATTTAGACGGACACCTGTCTGATAAACATGGAGCCGCTCCTGTGCAAACCTGCGCCATGCCTTGAGTCTTTCCAAACTCGCCGAATTACACAGAAAAATAAAAATTCGTGAAAGGCGGACAGCCATGCAGACGGATTGCACGGCACCGAGTGTAGAAGAAAATAGCTCTTGCGACAACGAAGCTACATGCGCCCGGCCATTGATGGATGTGATTCGATCTGAGGCCGCGCTAACGCCGCGAATAGTAATCGACCACCGCCTCGATTTCTTCCGGCGTCATCTGCCGCACCACGTTGCGCATCTGGCCGTGGATGTCGTTATGCCGGGTGCCGTCGGCAAAGGCCTTCAGTTGCGCGCGCAGGTATTGCGCCGGCTCGCCGTCGAGCGTGGGGCTGGCGGTCTTGCGGTCGCTGCCGCCGTGGCAGGAGACGCAGGGCGGGATGTTGCGCATGGGTGAGCCGATCTGCACGATGCTGGGCGCCTTCAATTGCTCGACCAGCGTGGGCGGCGGCTTCAGGCGCGGCAGATCGCCGTAATAGGCGGCCAGGTCGCGCATGTCCTGGTCGCTCAGGTTGCGCACGTGCGGCGCCATGATTTCGCTGTCGCGGTGCCCGGCCTGGAAGTCGCGCAGCTGCTTGTAGACCGATTCCGCATCCTGGCCGGCCAGGTTGGGCGTGTTCGCGCCGCTCATGCCGCGCGCGCCGTGGCACATCGTGCAGCGCAGCGCCAGCGTGGCGCCGCGCCCGACCGAGATCCGGTCCTCGGAAATCATCTGCGGCACGACGATCACGTCGCTCGACTGCACACGGCCGGAGCCGGCGCCGGCCGGCGCGGCGGCGGGGCCGGGGGCGCCGGCGGCGCGGCAGATCGCGTCCCACAAGCCGCCGATGCTGCGGTCGTTCTGCGCATAAGGCATCCAGACGAAGCCGACCAGCGCGGCCACCAGCGCGGTGCCGGCCACGGCAGCGACCGAGCCGGCGAACCACGGGTTCTTCAGGGAGAAAAGCTGTTCGCTGCCGCTCATTTCTTGATCCCCACGGGTACGGCGGGCACGGAGGTCTCGGGCGTGGCCACCAGCTTGGCGATGGGGTAGCCGTAGTTCACCAGCGTGAGCGCGATCATCAGCGCCAGCCAGAGTGCGAAGCTGTTCAGTGCCACCGGCACACGGTGCGGCTGGTGCACCGGCGCGCTGAAACGGAATTCGGGAAGTGTCACGCGAGGCGCGCGGTGCCCGCGCAGCAGGATGAAGATGAACAGCAGCGCCGACGCTACCAGCAGCAGGCCGCCGAAGAAGGTGATGGTGACCGACAGCGCCTGCGGCGCGATGGCCGGATCGCTGTAGTCGAAATAGGCCATGCGGCGCGGGATGGAGAGGATGCCGACGTAGTGCCAGGGGAAGGTAACGATCAGCATGCCGAGGAACCACAGCCACAGCTGCGCGCGCATCAGGCGCAGGCTCTCCAGCGCCTTGCCGGTCAGGTGCGGCCACAGGTCGTAGGCGATGGCGAAGTACATGATGACGATCGCGCCGCCGAAGATCAGGTGGAAGTGGCCGGTGATCCACTGCGTGTTGTGGACGGTGAAGTCGAGGCGGTAGCTCATGTTGATGATGCCGCCGGCGCCGCCGAAACCGAGCAGGATGAAGGCGAAGGCGACCGCCAGCATCATCGGATTTTTCCAGGGCAGCGCGGCGATCCAGCCGAACGCGCCGCGCCCGCCGCGCAGCCGCCCGGCGATTTCGACCGAGGCGGTGATGGTGAAGACGGTCAGGAGCGTCGGCACCGACACCATGCCGGTGAAGACCGCGTGCAGGAACTTGAAGCCCTCGCCCACCTGCGGGTCCTGGAACACGTGGTGGATACCGATCGGCATCGAGAACACGAGGAACAGCACGAAGGACACGCGCCCCATCATGTCGCTGTAGAGCCGTCCGCCGATGGCGCGCGGGATGAGCGTGTAGAACGCGATATAGGACGGGATCAGCCAGAAGTAGACGATCGCGTGCAGCGTCCACGAGAACAGCACGCGCGCCAGCCCGGCGTCGATGGTGGACTTGAAGCCGAGCGCGACCGGCAGGATCTGGAACAGGATTTCCAGCGCCGCGCCCACCGAGGTCCAGGCCCAGAGATACGCGCCGGCGACATTGGCGAACATCGGCAGCGGGATCGGCTTGCCGGGATTGTCCCGCTTCCACTGGTGCAGGTTGACCGACATCAGCGCCACCCAGATCCAGGAGCCGACCACCACCAGCACCACGCCGATGTAGTAGAAGGCATTGCCGATCATGGGCGGATAGAAGGTGTACAGGACCGACGCCAGTCCGAGCGCCACCGGCACCATCGCCACCACCGTGCCGAGCACCACCAGCGCATAGCCTGCCCAGGCCCACTTGAGGCCGGCCAGCGGGCGCTTCAAGGACAGCTCGACGATGGCATAGCCGAAGCCCATCGCCACCAGCGTCGGGAACACGTAGGCCATCGCCGAGCCGTGCGCGGTGACGGAGCGGTAATACAGCTCGGGGTTGCTCAGGCCGGGGAACAGGGGGCTGCGCACGTACATCTGCCATTCGCCCAGCAGCAGGGCCAGCAGGAAGGCGGCGAACGCGAACCAGAAGTGCGCCAGCACGAGTTTTCTAGTGTTGAACACAGCTTTGCCTCCGCTCGGTTTGCGCCTGCCTGAAGAAGCTGTCGCGGTCGATCACCTTCACCCTGGCCCACATGCCGGCGTGGCCGACGCTGCAGAATTCGTGGCAGGGCATCACATGCATGCCGGGCTTGCTGAAGCGCGTGTGGAAGTTCGAGACATAGCCGGGTTCGAGCATGACGTTGACGTTGGTGCCGGCGATGATGAAGCCGTGGATCACGTCGGCGCTGGTGCCGCGAAAGCGCACCGGCGTGTTGTCCGGCACGACGATGCATTGCGGCACGAAGGAGTACTGCTGCCCGACCAGGCGCACGGTGACCGAACCGTCTGCCTCGACCGCCGAGCCGAGGTTGTCCTCGACGAATTCGCCGGAGAGATGCAGGGTGGAGGGATTGATGGTTTCGACGCGTTGCGCCGGCATCATTACCCAGTGCAGGCTGGCGAAGGCGATCATGACCAGCAAGAGGCCGATGACCAGCATGACGAACACGGCCCAGCGCAGTTCGGCCCGTGCCGCAACATCGTCGTGATTTCCGGGAGCGGTCGCCATGGCTAGTTGCGAGGCACGAACACGAACAGGTAAAAGGCGAACCAGATCGCCAGCACGATCAGCACCGCCACGCCGGCCAGGGCCACCGCACCGCGCGGCCCCTGCCGCACGATGTCGTCGACCGCCTGCTGGTTGGCTTCGATCGCCTGGGCGCCGTTATCGAGGGTTTCATGGAACATCGGTGTCGTTTACTCCATGGTGACCACGCGCAGCGCATTGGCTTCGCGCGGGGTGACGGGCGTGCCGTGGTTGCCCCAGGCGGTGCGGATGTAGGTGACCACGGCCGCCACTTCCACATCGGACAATTCCTGCGCAAACGGCGGCATCCCGTACGGCATCGGATTTCTCCTGGTGCCGGGCGGGTAACCGCCGTTTAACACCATGCGGATCGGGTTGACCGCCGATTCCATTTCGATCGACTGGTTGTTGGCCAGCGGCGGGTAGTGCGGCGGCATGCCGCGCCCGTCGCTGGCGTGGCAGACCGCGCATTTCGCCTCGTACACGCGCCGGCCTTCGGAAAACACCTGCACCGCTTCCGGCGTGTTGGGCAGCTGGTTGGGCTCGCGCACCGAGGTTTCCTTGTCGGGCAGGCTCTTCAAGTAGACCGCCATCGCCCGCACGTCTTCGTCGTTCAGGTATTGCAGGCTGTTGTAGGTGACCTCTGCCATCGGTCCGAATACCACACCGCGCCGCGACACGCCCGCCTGCAGCAGGTCCACGATGTCCCGGATCTCCCATTCGCCCAGCCCGGCTTCGCGGTTGGAGGTGAGCGACGGCGCGTACCAGTGCTGCATCGGGATCAGCCCGCCCTGGAACGCCTTGGCTTCGGACGAGCCGCCCAGCGCGTTGATCGGCGTATGGCACATCGCGCAGTGGCCCAGGCCCTGCACCAGGTAGGCGCCGCGGTTCCACTCGGCCGACTTGGTCTTGTCCGGCCGGTATTCGCCTTCCTCGAAGTACAGGGTGCGCCAGCCGATCAGAAGCGCGCGGTTGTTGTAGGGGAAGCGCAGTTCGTGCGGGCGATTGGGCTGCGCCACCGGCGGCACCGATTTCAGGTAGGCGAAGATGGCGTCGGAGTCGGCGCGCGTGACCTTGGTGTACGACGCGAACGGCATGGCCGGATAAAGGAGCGAACCGTCGCGCGAGCGGCCGGTATGCATCATGTTGTAGAACTCGGTCGCGCTCCAGGCGCCGATGCCGGTTTTCGGGTCCGGCGTGATGTTGGGCGCATACAGCGTGCCGAACGGCGTGGGCAGGGCGCGGTTGCCGGAAAAGATCGGCTTGCCCGGGACAGTGTGGCAGGCGATGCAGTCGCCGGCCTGCGCCAGGTAGCGCCCGCGCTCGATCTGGGCGGAAGACGCCGGCGTGCGCGGCTGGGGCTGGCCTGCGACCAGGAAGGGGAACGCGGCGACCGCAAACAGGCAGGCCGCCATCACCATCGCACGATTTCGCCGGGCTGTCGTGGGCACCGTGGGCTCTCCTTGCTAGCGCTGCTGGCTGCCGCATTCCAGCGGCAGGCGTTCGGACGATGCCTTCAGCGGCCGGGTGTCGGCGGGAACCGGCATGGAAGACAGCCAGCCGGCCACGGCCGCCACTTCGGCTTCGGTCAGACGCGCGGCGATCAGCTGCATGCAATCCGGTTCGAGCGCGGTGCGGGTACCGTAACGCCAGCCGCCGAGCTGGGCGCTGATGTAGTCGAAGCGCAGGCCGATCAGGCCGGGGATGCCGGGCTCGCGCCCGCTCAGGTTCGGCCCATGGCAGGCGACGCAGGCCGGAACCTTGCGGGCGGGGTCGCCATTCATCACGATGCTCCTGCCGCGCTGCAAGGCCTGGTCCGGCACGACGGATGGCGCGGGGTTATCGTAGGGCACCTGGATGTCGGCATAGTACTGCGCCATCTTTTTCAGGTAATCGTCCGGCAGATAGGCGAGCAGGAAATTCATCGGCGCATATTTGCGCCGTCCTTCGCGAAACGCGACGAGCTGGTGATACAGATAGCCAGCCGGTTTGCCGGCCAGCCGGGGGAAGTAGACGTTGCCGGTGCCCCCGCCTTGCTTGCCATGACAGGACACGCAGGCGCGCAGACGTTCCTCGATCGTGTCCGGCGGCCGCTGCGGCGTCGCGACGTTCTGCGCCCGGCCCGGCAGCCAGTGCGCCGCAACAATAACGATCGCCAGACCGACGACATAGCGGGCCACGCCTTCCCTCCGAATAAGCACCGGTGCGGATCAGGCATGCACCGAGGTTATTGTCATTAATTCAATATCGGATAGACAGGCCAACGGGATAAAAATTCCCGAGCCGGCCGGCGCCGGCGTCGGGTTGTCAGGCTATATGGCAGGAAAGATGATACGCGGCATGCGCCGTTCGGGACGGCAACGCGTCAGGCATGGGCCCGGATGAACTGCGCAATCTTCGGGCACACGCGCTCGTGCCAGCGCCGGCCGGAGAAGATGCCGTAGTGCCCGGCCTCGGGCGCGACATAATGCTCCTTCTTCGACGCCGGGATGCTCTTGCACAGCTCATGCGCCGCCTTGGTCTGGCCGCGCCCGGTGATGTCGTCCCACTCTCCTTCGATGGTCAACAGCGCGACATTCTTGATGTCCTGCGGGCGCACCGGCTTGCCCTCCACTTCCCAGGTGCCGGTCATCAGGCCCGCTTCCTGGAACACGATCCTCACGGTTTCGAGGTAAAACTCGGCCGGCATGTCGAGCACGGCGTTGTATTCGTCATAGAAGCGACGGTGATGCTCGACCACGGGATCGGTGCCGTTTTTCGCCAGGTGCTCGTAGAACTCCTGGTAGCTCTTGACATGGCGCGACGGATTCATCGCGACGAAGCTCAAGTGCTGCAGGAAGCCGGGATACACGCGTCGCCCGTACCCCGGATAATTGGCCGGCACGGTGTGGATCACGTTGTTCTCGAACCACTTGAGGTCGTGTTCGGTCGCCAGACGGTCAACCAGCGTGGGCGACTTGCGGGTATCGATCGGCCCGCCCATCATGGTCATCGAGCGCGGCTGCTTCGGCTCCTTGGCGGTAGCCATCAGCGACACCGCCGCCAGCAGCGGCACGGTCGGCTGGCACACGGCGATCACGTGCACGTCCGGCCCCAGGAAGCGGATGAAGTCCTGCAGATAGTACACGTAATCGTGCAGATGGAATTCGCCCGCCGACAGCGGCACCAGCTTGGCATCGATCCAGTCGGTGATGTACACGTCGTGCTCGGGCAGGAGCGTCATCACGGTGTCGCGCAACAGGGTCGCATGATGGCCGGACAGCGGCGCGAGCAGCAGCACCTTGGGCTGCGCCAGCGTTTCGTCGGCGCGCCACTGCTTCCTGAAATGAAGCAGGTGGCAGAACGGCTTTTCCACCACCGCCTCCCGGGCGATGGACACCGTCATGGACGCGTCTTCGCCCGGCACCATGGTCGATGTGATCTCGAACTTCGGCTTTTCATAATCCTTGCCGATGCGATGCAGCAGCTCGAAACCGGCCGCCAGGCGCTGCGCATACGGCACATAGGAAAAAGGCGATGCCGGGTTGGTCAGCATCAGATACGACATATGGGCGGCGTCGGCCAGCGGCGCCATCCACATCCGGTTGTTTTCGTGAATCTGATAAAGCATGGGCTGTCCTGTTGAGGCGAAACGTTTGCCTGCCGGCGGCCAATCCGCCAGCACATGAGGCGCAGACCCGGATATTAGAGAAATGCTGTTTGCATTCAAGCAACCAGATCAAGAAATCCTTTCTTGATGGTATTGATTGCGGGTGTCAGCCGGCGGCGATGCGGCGCGGCTGCACGGGCGGCGTCTCCTGCGCCGCATCCAGCGTCCCCTCGCGGAACTTGAACACGCTGATTACTTCGGCCAGGCTGTGCGCCTCGTCCTGCATGCTTTCAGCGGCGGCCGCGGCCTGCTCCACCAGCAGCGCGTTCTGCTGCGTGACTTCGTTCATCTGCGCGATCGCGCTGTTGACCTGGTCAATGCCTTCGCTCTGTTCGCGGCTGGCGGCGGTGATCTCTTCCATGATGTCGGTCACGCGCCTGATGCTGGCGACAATGTCGTCCATCGTCGCGCCGGCCTGATCGACCAGCTGGCTGCCGCTGGCGACCTTTTCCACCGAGTCGCCGATCAGCGCCTTGATTTCCTTGGCCGCCGCCGAGCTGCGCTGCGCCAGATTGCGCACTTCGGTCGCCACGACCGCAAAGCCCCTGCCCTGCTCGCCTGCGCGCGCGGCTTCGACCGCCGCATTCAGCGCCAGGATATTGGTCTGGAACGCGATGCCGTCGATGACGCCGATGATGTCGACGATCTTTTTCGACGAGTCGTTGATCGATCCCATGGTCTGAATCACCTGCGCCACCACGTCGCCGCCCTTGGTCGCCACTTCCGACGCCGATGCCGCCAGCCGGTTGGCCTGGCGCGCGCTCTCGGCGTTGCGGCCGACGGTGTCGGTCAGATGCTTCATGGTCGATGCGGTATCGGCCAGCGAACGCGCCTGGATATCGGTGCGGCCGGACAGGTCGGAGTTGCCTGCTGCGACTTGGCCGGACGCGGCCGCAATCGTATGCGCGCCCAATCGCACCTGCTCGGCCGTGCGCGCCAGGCTGGCATTCATGTCCGTCAGCGCCTGCATCAGCTGCCCGGTCTCGTTGCGGTTCCTGACCTCGATGCGGGTGGTCAGGTCGCCGGCGGCCACCGACTGCGCGACCTTGATCGCATGGTTCATCGGGCGCGTGATGCTGCGCGAGACGAACAGGCAGATGGTGAGCAGCACGCCCATCGTAACGAACGCGAAGATCAGGAAGTTGAACGAACGCTTCATCACCATCGCATTGATCTTGTCGAGATAGACGCCGGAACCCACGACCCAGCCCCAGGGGGCGAAGCCTTTAACGTACGACACCTTCTCGACATCGGTCTCGCTGCCCGGCATCGGCCACAGGTAGAACACGAAGCCGGCATCGTGCGCCTTGACGGTGGCAACGAATTCCATGAACAGCCGCTTGCCTTGCGGGTCCTTGTTCTGCGAAAGGTCCTTGCCCTCCAGTTCGGGCTTGATCGGATGCATGACCATGCGCGGCTGCATGTCATTGATCCAGAAGTATTCGCCGTCGCCATAACGGAAGGCGCGGATCGCCTCGATCGCATTGCGCTTGGCATCCGCTTCGCTGATCACGCCCTGCGTCGCCAGATTATGGTTGTACACAAGAATATTGTGGGCCGCCTCGACTGCCTGCCGCACGCTGCTCTTGCGTTCCTCCAGCACCAACCCGCGCTCGGTGACGACAAAGAAGGCGATCAGGGCAGCGATGCCCAACGCGGCGGTCAAGGCCAGCACGCCCAACTTTTTGCTGATCGTAAACGTCATGTTGGAAAACATCGGGGGTCTCCTTGTGGATGAGGGATAGGCTTGGCATGCGCTGCCAGGCCGGCTGTGTTGCGGTACTCGGGAAGAGGAAAAATATTTCCAATTAGCAATACCCCTACCTTAAGTAGGGTGCCTTACAACCGGATTACAACAAGTTGATGTTTACATAAAGAAAGTTAACTTGAATCAACTAATCCCGATTCAGCCGCGTAAAATGGTGCAACCTCCGGACTGGCCGGTCCAGCGGCGGCAGTTCGCCGCCCGGACAGCAGTCGCTCCGTCACGAAGGCGCACGTCGCATGGGAGTCCCCCGCTTTCCCGGCGCGGCGCGTCGAGGGAGAATGGGCGGTTTACCAAAAAGTACTTCATGACGAGGGCAGGATGGGTTCCAAGTTTGACGCAATCCGCGACATGCGCGCCGACCAGGCGCCGGCGCCTTCCGCCCTGTGGTCGGTGCGCACCTTCCTGGTCTGCCTGATCCTCGCCTGCCTGCTGCCGGGGCTCATCGGCGCGGCCGCGCTCTTCATCCACGACTACCGCAACAACCGGGCGCAACTGGAAAAGAACACCATCCTCACGGCGCGCGCACTGGTGCAGACCGTCGACAGCTACCTGATGCGTTCGCAAGCGGTGGCGCAATCGCTGTCGACCTCGCGCGCCCTGGCCAGAGGCGACCTCGCCGAATTCCACCGTCAGGCGCGCGAACTGCTGGCCGCGACGGCGCCGGGCACCAACATCGTACTGAGCGACACCCGCGGGCAGCAACTCGTCAACACGTTGCATGAATATGGCGCCGCGCTGCCGCGCCACGGCAACGACGATCAAGTGCGCCGCGTCCTGGAAACAGGCAAGCCCGCCGTTTCCAATCTCTTTGTCGGCCCCGTAATGCACCGTCCCGTCGTGAGCGTCGACGTGCCGGTCGTCATCGGCGGCAAGGTCACCTATGTCTTGAGCGTCGGCGTGCTGCCGCAGCAGTTCAATGAGATCCTGCGCAGCCAGGGCTTGCCGCAGGACTGGATCGCCGCGATCTTCGACACCACCGGCACCATCGTGGCGCGCACCCATGCCGCCGACCAGCTCGTCGGGCAAAAGGGAACGGCCGAGTACATCCGGCGCATCCAGGCCATCGGCGAGGGTTCGATGGAAACCACCACCGTGGATGGCACGCCGGTGCTGTCGGCCTTCAGCCGCTCGCCCGCGACGCGCTGGAGCGTCGGCATCGGCATTCCGCGCCACAGCCTGGAAGCGGCAACGCAGGGCTCGCTGGTCCTGCTTGCGTTCGGCATGTCCGGCCTGTTCTTCCTCGGCCTGGTGCTGGCTTGGATCACCGGCGGACGCATCGCGCGTTCGGTGCAGGCGTTGACCGGCCCGGCGCTGGCGCTGGGAGCAGGCGAAGCGGTTCCCGCGCCGCGCGTGGATATCCTGGAAGCGGCCGAAGTGGCCAATGCCATCGCGACCACCTCCGAACTGCTGTCGCGTCGCACGACCGAGCGCGACCTGGCGCGGCAAGAGCTGGAAAAGCACCGCGAGCACCTGGAAGCCGAGGTCGCCGAGCGCACCGGAGCGCTGGAAGATGCGATGGCGGCCCTGGCCGAAAGCGAACGCTTCATCAAGGCGATCGCCGACAACGTCGCCGGTCTGGTCGCCTACTGGGACAAGGATTTGCGCTGCCGTTTCGCCAACCAGCCCTACGTCGAATGGTTCGGCAGGGCGCCGCAGCAAATGCTGGGCATGCGCTTCGAGGACGTGCTGGGCGAAAGCGTGTACCGCATCAGCGAGCCGTATGCGCGCCGGGCGCTGGCCGGCGAGCGCCAGTCCTTTTACCGCAGCCAGATCAAGCCCTCGGGCGAGGTCGGCCACACCTGGATCACCTATATTCCCGACAGCGATGAAACCGGCGCGGTGCGCGGCTTTTACGCCCTTGCGGCGGACGTCACCGAGCTCAAGCAGGCCGAGCTGCGCCTGCAGGAGATGAACGAGGAAATGGCGCAGGCGCGCGACCGCGCCGAGGCCGCCAGCCGCGCCAAGAGCGAATTCGTGGCCAACATGAGCCACGAGATCCGCACGCCGATGAACGCCATCCTCGGGTTGTCGAGCCTGCTGGAAGACACGCCCCTGGGAGAGCAGGAGCGCGACCACGTCGCCAAGATCAAGATATCGGCCCGCTCGCTCCTGGGCATCCTCAACGACATCCTCGACTTTTCCAAGATCGAGGCCGGACGGCTGGAGCTGGAGCGCACGCCGTTCGCGCTGGAGGAAGTGCTGCGCAACACCTTCGTCATCGTGTCGGCCAATGCGCGCGACAAGGGCATCGCCACCTCCTACCACATCGCTCCCGAGGTGCCCGCCACGCTCCTCGGCGATCCCCTGCGCCTGCAGCAGGTGTTGCTGAACCTGGCCGGCAACGCGGTGAAGTTCACCGAGCACGGCAAGGTGACCGTGAGCGCGCGCCTGCTGGCCGCGTCCGACGCCGCGGTGACGCTGGAATTCTCGGTGCGCGACACCGGCATCGGCATCGCGCCGGAACACCACGAGCGATTGTTCGAGGCGTTTTCGCAGGCCGACAATTCGACCAGCCGGCGCTTCGGCGGCACCGGCCTGGGCCTGACCATCAGCAACCGGCTGGTCGGCCTGATGGGCGGCGCCGTGACATTCACCAGCATGCCCGGCCGCGGCAGCGACTTCCGCTTCACCGCCGTCTTCGGCATCGCGGAAAAAACCTGCGCCGACGCGTCGCCGGCCGAGCGCCTGGCGGGTTTGCGCGTGCTGCTGGTGGAAGACAATGAAATCAGCCAAAAGGTAGTCGCCCAGATCCTACGCCGCGCCGGCGCCGCGATGGTAGCCGCCGCCGACGGCGCCGCCGCGATGGCCCTGCTGCGCCACGATGGCGCGCGTTTCGACGCGATACTGATGGATATCCGCACGCCGGCCGTCAACGGCTTCGAGACGGCCCGCCTCATCCGCAACGAATTGAAGCTGGCTCTGCCGGTCGTGGCGATGGGCAGCGCCAGCGACGCGGCCGAACGCGAGCGCGCGCGGCAGGCCGGCATGGATGCCCATATCGCCAAGCCGATCGATGCCGGCACGCTAGTGAGCACGCTGGCGGCGCTGGTATCCGAATCGCAGCATGTCTAGCTTGCAATGCAACCGGAAACAGCCTGTTTTCTACACCTTCCCTGATGCCGCTCACAACGCATTTGCGCCAGGAGCGTGAAATGCCTATTTCATCGGTGCGACGGCCGCCCGCCGCGCCGGCGGTCTCTACCAAGAAGGAACGACATGCTAGTGCAACCCTATCTATTCTTTGACGGCCGCTGCGAAGAGGCCCTCTCGTTCTATCGCGATGCGCTCGGCGCCGAAGTAACGTCGCTCATGCGCTTCAAGGATAGTCCGCAGCCTCCCGAGTCCGGCTCGATGCCGCCGGGCTTTGAGGACAAGGTGATGCATGCGAGCCTGCGCATCGGAGAAACCACGCTCATGGCATCGGACGGCCATTGCCTGGGCCAGCCCAGCTTCCAGGGATTTGCGCTGTCGCTGACCGCAGCCGATGACAGCGCCGCCGACAAGGCCTTCGCCGCGCTGGCCGACGGTGGCCAGGTGCAGATGCCGATGGCCAAGACCTTCTTTGCGTCGCGCTTCGGCATGGTGGCAGACCGTTTCGGCGTGTCCTGGATGGTGCTGACGGCGCACTGAACATACCGTGCAGGGCGTTGCCGCCCAGCCCGCTTTCCGGCGCAGCCCTTCCGCGCCATTCCCTATCTCTTGCAGCCCGTCCTCTTCCTGCGGATATTTGACCGTCTTCATAAAAATGACGGAAAACGCGCTTGAGCTAGAGATGGCACAACAAAATTTATTCCATGGCGAGTTAAGTTTCTGGAAACGTTCTCACTATAACAACTGTCAAATTTGGATAAATTCGACACTAGGAGATATCTGCATGGCCTCCAATCTAAAGTCCGCAAGACAAGCCATTGAAGCGGAACTCGCGCATGCCAAACAAGGCGCCGCCTATTACGCAACGCGCGTGGAAGCGCTGGAAACCGCGCTACAGCAACTTGACAGCGTGGAAGCCGGTACCGCGAGCTCGACCAGGACGGCAAACGCACAGACCGGCGCGGGCAGCCTGAAAAAGAATGGCGCGCGCACGCGCCGCCGGATACGCGCCGCAAGCACCAACGGCAACGGCGCATCGCTGGCCGCAGCCAAGCGCAGCCGCAAGGCACGTTCCACGACCGGAACGAGCCGTTCGGACGACAGCCTCTTCACCGGCGGCGATTTCTGGCTCAGCCTGGTCAGCGAACAGCCGCGCTCGGCCGTCGATATCGCCAACGCGGCCATCGAAACACTGGGCATTTCGCCGGACCAGAAAGACAAGATTCAAAAACTGAAACAGCGCGTGTCGCCCGCGCTTGCGGGCCTGGTGTCATCGCACAAGATCAACGACTCCGGCTCCGGCCGCGAGCGCCGCTTCTTCAAGAGCGGACAGGCCGGCGCGCACTGACGCCTGCGGGACTATCGCGGGCGCCGGAATGCGTCCGCTATCCATGCCTCGGCGCTGGCATTGTTCAGCCTGAAGGTCGGCGCCACACGCACCTGCGCGAGCAGCGTGCCAGCCTCGTCGTATGCGGCCAGCGTCGCGTAGGCGTGATCCTCCTCGGGCACGATATCGAGCGTGACCGTCACCGTCGCCGCCCCTGCCGACACGATGACGCGCCTGTGCAGCATCGCGTGCATCTGCTGCTCGTGCCGCCTGCGCACCTCGGACGCACTCTTGACCAGGGCGGCAAATGCGGTGGCGTCCAGCGGCCGGGGCCCCGTCTTGTCGCGCCCCGCCGTCCATGGACCGACAAACACGGGTTCCGCCTCGCCATCCCTGATCATCGCCACCGCCCAGCCGCCGCCATCCTCGTTCTTGACCACGCGCGCAATCCAGCCGCCCTCGCACCACAGGTGCGGCTCCCGGATTGACGACTCGAGTTCGGCGGCGGGTTCATCCGGTACATACACCGGCGTGACGGTCGGCACAGCGGGCATTTCCGTCGTTACCGCATCGATCGATTGAACAGCCTCTTCCGCAGTCGAGAACGCGAGTTCCAGCTGATAAGGGCAGGCGAAGGTTTTCCGTTTCATTTTCTGCATTTGTACGGCCACGACGACGCCGGCCGGCGGTGCGCGATGAAACAGGATGCGAGCGCAAGCTGCACCCCGACGATGGTTCTGTATTGCATGGATAGGCAAATCGTACCGGATTGCATTTGACGGTGCGCATGCGCAAGAGGTTCGCGCGCCGCAGGCAGACCACACCGACCACCTGGAGACCCTCCATTTTCAAGAACCTGACTTGTATCAACGAATACCGAGAAGGCTGCACCACGCACTTCAGAAAACGTGAACACTTCCGTTTTCAGCGAAAGCAGGCGTCTATGCCACGCCTTGTCTTTGATCATGCTCCAAAATCTCATGCTCTCCCCAATTGCCATTTCTCCCTGTACCTTGATGCCCGCCGCCACAGCCCGCAGCCATGAGAGCCGCCCCCCGGCGTCGCCCGAAACCCTGATCGCATCGCTGGTGGCGCATCTGCGCGACAAAACCCTGGATGATGCGCAATGTGTGCTGGCAATCAAGGCCATGCTCCACGAGGCACTGGTCGGCTGATTATCCGCTGACTGCCGAAAAACGTTGAAAGCCACGGCGCGGACATCCGCTCCGCCATCGCGACTGGGTGCTCGTCGTCATTGCATATATGCAGCATGACAGCCGCCGTCATCAAAAAGTGAGAACCTGCTAACAAATTCCGGTCTAAAACTTACTTCTGCAGTTTCTGAAGCGTCCATTATTTCATCTGAAGGAGCGAGCATGAAGAAGTTACCTATAGCAATCTTTCTTTCGCTGATCGGAATCGCATCGCAATCGTTCGGCCAGACCACCACCACGACCACGACCAAGGACGATGCGGCCAAAAGCAGTGCGACGCCGTCGTCGGGCACGGATGCCTCGTCCGGCTCCTCCGGGACATCCGGAACCGTGACCACGACGACTACGACCGTCAAACCGTCGAAGAACGACACTTCATCGTCGGGGTCGTCCGGCACGGACAGCAGCGGCAGCGCGGGCACCACGCCGGACAGCAGCACGTCGGGCACCGGCAGCACGAGCGGCGGCTCCAGCGGAACCTCGGGCTCGAGCAGCACGCCAGACAGCACCACCACGGGAACGAGCAGCACTTCGGGTACAAGCGGTACCTCGGCTCCTTCGGGCAGCTCGGACACATCCAGCTCCAGCACCAGCAGTCCCAGCCTGAACGTGCCGCCGCCACCGGACTACAGTAACCGGGGCAGTTCCGGCTCCTCGTCATCCAGCACGACCGGCACGGGCAGCACCACCTCCGGGACATCCGGGACGGATTCCTCTGGTACGAGCGGTTCATCCAGCGGCAGCATGGACAACAGCACTTACGACAAGAGCCAGCAGCCAAGCAAATCCGGCACATCGCAGTAAGCCGGGAGAGGCAACATCCAGCGGGCGGCCGAGCGGCCGCTCGCCCAACATGACTGCCGGCCGCATTTGCGGGCGGCCATTTTCTTGCCGGGCATTTGCCCGGCTTTCGTCACAGCCGAGCCGGCATGCTTTTCTGTATATAAACATTTCCCAAAGAATGCTCCAGCTTTGGGAAGTCGCGAAAAATTGTTCCGCATCAATTTCGCGTGCTTGACGGCATTCGGCCACTGCGGCCAAGATTATCGGCTCGAACTGCCTGCCATCCAGCGTGGCAAGTGAAGTGCCGCGTGGACAAATGCGTAACCGGGAAATACACTGTCCTGCAGCAAAGACGAGTATCTATATAACAACAAGTGCCCCATTCCTTCATTTATTTTTCCGGAGACAAGCGTGCCAGGTTTACTCCCCAATGTTGATCGCGACGGACTGCTCGAATACTCGGTGGTGTATACCGACCGCGCGGTCAACCACATGTCCCAGCTTTTCCAGGGAACGATGCGCGACATTTCCGCCATCCTGAAAAAGGTCTACAACGCCCGCTCGGTGGCAGTCGTGCCGGGCAGCGGCACGTTCGGCATGGAAGCCGTCGCGCGCCAGTTCGCAACGAAAAAGAAATGCCTGGTGATCCGCAACGGCTGGTTCTCTTTCCGCTGGTCGCAGATCTTCGACATGGGCGGCATTCCTTCCGAAACGGTCGTGCTCAAGGCGCGTCCGGTCGAAGGCGGGCGCCAGGCGGCGTTCGCGCCGGCGCCGATCGAGGAAGTGGTGGCGGCCATCCGCGAGCACAAGCCAGACCTGGTGTTTGCACCACACGTGGAAACCGCTTCCGGCATGATGCTGCCCGACGCGTACCTGCGCGCAGTGGCGGATGCGGTGCATGCGGTCGGCGGCATGTTCGTGCTCGACTGCATCGCCTCCGGCACGATCTGGGTCGACATGCAGGCCACCGGCGTCGACGTGCTGATCAGCGCGCCGCAAAAGGGATGGAGCGCGTCGCCCTGCTGCGCGCTGGTGATGCTCGGCGCGACAGCGCGCGAACGGATCGATGCGACCACCAGCACCAGCTTCGCCTGCGACCTGCGCAAGTGGCTGCAGATCATGGAAGCATACGAGAACGGCGGCTTCGCCTACCATGCCACCATGCCCACAGACGCGCTGACATCCCTGCGCGACGTGATGAAGGAAACCGAAGCCTACGGCTTCGACAAGGTGCGCGCGGAACAGCAGGAACTGGGCCGCCAAGTGCGTGCGCTACTGGCAAACAAGGGCTTCAAGAGCGTCGCCGCGCCGGGCTTTGAAGCGCCGGGCGTGGTAGTCAGCTACAGCGACGACGATGGCATACGCTCCGGTAAGAAGTTCGCCGATGCCGGCTTGCAGATTGCGCCCGGCGTGCCGCTGCAGTGCGACGAAGGCGACGACTTCAAGACCTTCCGCCTCGGCCTGTTCGGCCTCGACAAGCTGCACCATGTCGACCGCACGGTCGACACGCTGGCCGCCGCGCTGGACCGCATTTTCTGATTTCCGCCATACCCGCCGGCTCCCGTCAACGCGGGAGCCGGCGCTTCGCTTCACTCCCCCAGTTCGATCAGCAAGTCCTTGGCCGCCACCACTGCGCCCGGCCGCACATGGATGTGCTTGACCACCGCATCCCGTTCGGCACGGATCATGGTTTCCATCTTCATCGCCTCGATCGACACCAGCGGATCGCCCTTGGCCACCTTCTGCCCGGTCTTGACGGCCACTGTCACCACCATGCCTGGCATCGGCGCGCCGACGTGATGGGCGTTGCCGTCCTGCGCGCGCGGATGCGTGACCTGTTTGACGGCGCCGGCGCGGTCTATGCGCACCATGCGCGCCTGGCCGTTGAGCTCAAAGAACAGCTTGCTCTGGCCTTCCTCCTCCAGCTCGGTGCGGCCCTGCAGACGGATCACCAGCGTCTTGCCCTGGTCGATGTCGACCGAGATTTCCTGCCCTTCCTTCAAGCCGTGGAAGAACACCGAGCTCGGCAGCACGCTCACGTCGCCGTACTGACGGCGATGCTCGGCGTAGTCGCGGAACACCTTCGGATACATCAGGTACGACGCCAGCTCCTGCTCGGAAATTGACCGTCCCACCGCCTTTTCCGCCTCGGCCTTGGCCTGCGCCAGGTCGACCGCCGGCAGGTTGGCGCCCGGGCGTCCCGCCATCGGCTTGCCGCCCTTGAGCACCTTCTTTTCCAGCGCCTTGGGGAAGCCGTCCGGCGGGAAGCCGAGCTCGCCCTTGAACAGCGAAATGACCGACTCGGGAAATGCGATTTCCTTGTCCTGGTTCTGCACGTCGGCGGGCGTCAAGTCGTTGGCCACCATGAACAAGGCCATGTCGCCCACCACCTTGGAGGTCGGCGTCACTTTCACGATGTCGCCGAACAGTTGATTGACATCGGCATAGGCCTGCGCCACCTCGCTCCAGCGGTGTTCGATACCCATCGCGCGCGCCTGCTCGCGCAGGTTGGTGTACTGCCCGCCGGGCATCTCGTGGCGGTACACATCCGACGTGCCGGAGCGCATGTCCGCCTCGAACGGCGCGTACTGGCGGCGCACGCCTTCCCAGTACTGGGAGATCGCGAACATCGCCGGCCGGTCCATGCCCGGGTCGCGCCCGGTGCCGGCCAGCGCCGCCGCGATCGCGCCGAGGTTCGGCTGCGAGGTCAGCCCGCTCATCGCATCCATAGCGCCGTCGACCGCGTCGCAGCCCGCTTCCACCGCGGCCAGCACGGTGGCGGCCGAAATGCCGCTGGTGTCGTGCGTATGGAAGTGGATCGGTAGGCCGACCTCTTCCTTCAAGGCCTTGATCAGCGCGCGCGCCGCATGCGGCTTCGCCACGCCGGCCATGTCCTTGATGCCGAGGATGTTGACGCCCGCCTTTTCCAGTTGTTTCGCCATGTCGACGTAGTACTGCAGGCTGTACTTCGGGCGCGCCGCGTCGAACGGGTCACCCGTGTAGCATATCGCGCCCTCGCACAAGGCGCCGGATTCGCGCACCGCATCGATCGCCACGCGCATGTTGTCCACCCAGTTGAGCGAATCGAACACGCGGAACAGGTCGACGCCGCCGGCGGCCGCCTGCCGCACGAAGTGCTGCACGACGTTGTCGGCGTAATTGGTGTAGCCGACCGCGTTGGAGGCGCGCAAGAGCATCTGGAACAGGATGTTGGGAACCTGCTCGCGCAGTTGCGCCAATCTCTCCCACGGGTCTTCCTTCAAAAAGCGCATTGCCACGTCGAACGTCGCGCCGCCCCAGCATTCCATCGAAAACAGGTTGGGCAGCATGCGCGCGTAATACGGCGCAATCGCCAGCATGTCGGCGGTGCGCATGCGGGTGGCGAACAGCGACTGGTGCGCGTCGCGCATGGTGGTGTCGGTCAACAGCACCTGCGGCTGCTCCTTCATCCATTGCGAGAACTTATCGGCCCCCAGCTCCTTCAGCTTGTCGCGCGTGCCGGGCAGGATAGGCGCGGAACGGCGCACGGCGGGCAAAAGCGGTGCCGGCAGCACGCCGTCGATGGCCTTGCGCCCCTTCATTTCCGGGTTGCCATTGACGACCACGTCACCGACGAAGCGCAGCAGGCGCGTGGCGCGATCGCGCCGTTTGGCGAACTGGAACAACTCCGGCGTGGTATCGATGAAGCGCGTGATGCATTCGCCCGACTTGAACAGCGGGTGGTTGATCACGTTTTCCAGGAAAGGCAGGTTGGTCGATACGCCGCGGATGCGGAATTCGCGCAAGGCGCGGTCCATGCGGGCGATCGCCTCGTCCGAGGTCGGCGCCCAGGCGGTGACCTTCACCAGCAGCGAGTCGTAGTACGGCGTGATCACCGCGCCGGAGTAGGCGGTGCCGCCGTCGAGGCGCACGCCGAAACCGGCCGCGCTGCGGTAGGCGACCAGGCGGCCGTAGTCTGGCGTGAAATTGTTTTCCGGGTCTTCGGTCGTGACGCGGCATTGCAGCGCATGGCCGTTCAGGCGGATGGCATGCTGCGCCGGAATGCCCGCGCCGTGCTCGTCGGTTTCACCGATTTTGACGCCCTCGGACACGCGGATCTGCGCCTTGACGATATCGATGCCGGTGACTTGCTCGGTCACGGTGTGCTCGACCTGGATGCGCGGATTGACTTCGATGAAGTAGAACTTGTTGGTGTCGGCATCCATCAGGAATTCGACGGTGCCGGCGTGCGTGTAGTTGACCGCGCGTCCCAGGCGCAGTGCGGCGTCGCACAGTTCGGCGCGGGTGGCGTCATCGAGATAGGGGGCCGGCGCGCGTTCCACCACTTTCTGATTTCTCCGCTGCACCGAGCAGTCGCGCTCGAACAGGTGCACCAGATTGCCGTGCTTGTCACCCATCAGCTGCACCTCGACGTGGCGCGCGCGGCGCACCAGCTTTTCGAGATACATCTCATCGTTGCCGAAGGCGGCTGCCGCTTCGCGCCGCGCCACTTCCAGCTGGCCAGGGAGATCGGCTTCCGATTCGATCACGCGCATGCCGCGCCCGCCGCCGCCCCAGCTGGCCTTCAACATCAGCGGATAGCCGATGTCGGCGGCCATTTTCTTTGCTTGCTCGATATCGCGCGGCAGCGCGCTGGTAGCCGGCATCACCGGCACGCCGGCCGACACCGCCGCATTGCGCGCGGCGACCTTGTTGCCGAGCGTGCGCATGACTTCCGGCTTGGGGCCGATGAAGACGATGCCGTTGGCGGCGCAGGCTTCGGCGAAATCCGGGTTCTCCGACAGGAAGCCGTAGCCGGGGTGAATCGCGTCGACTTCAGCTTCTTTTGCGATGCGGATGATGTCGTCGATGTCGAGGTAGGCCGCGATCGGCTTCTTGCCTTCGCCGACGAGATAGCTCTCGTCGGCCTTGAAGCGGTGCAGCGCAAAGCGGTCTTCGGCGGCGTAGACGGCGACCGTGCGGATGCCGAGTTCGGCGGCAGCGCGCATGACCCGGATGGCGATCTCGGAGCGGTTGGCAACGAGGATTTTCCGGATCGGATGAGGACGTTGGTGTGGCGTGGTCATGGTGGTCAAGGTTGGTAAGGAATGTGAAAGCCTCGGCCATTATTGTGGAGAGCCACAACCCGCACAATTGAATTTTCTTCATCGCTGCCAGCGAGGCCGCCGCATTCCCGGACGCTGAAAAAAAGCAGCGCGGGGGCGCCACGCGACGCAATTACTGCAGCCGCTCCACCAGGAAATCGACGAAAGTGCGCACCTTGGCCGACAAGTGCTTACGGCTGGGGTACAGCGCATAGATACCCAGCTCCGCCGACGGATAATCGGCCAGCACCTGGACCAGCCGCCCGGCCGCGAGGTCGTCGGCGACGATGAACAGCGGCTGGAAGATCAGGCCGGCGCCGCTGATGGCGGCCAGCCGCAGCATGTCACCGTTGTCCGCCTTGATCGCGCCGGCAATCGGCACGGCGCGCTCCGCGCCGGCGGGGTCGTGCATGCGCCATTCGTCGCCGCTGTTGGTGTAGGTGTAGCCCAGGCAGGAATGGCCGGCCAGCTCATCCGGCGTTTTCGGCGTGCCGTGGCGCTGCAGGTAGGCGGGCGAGGCGCAGACGACGGCGCGGTCGCCGCCCAGCTTGCGCGCGATCAGGCCCGATTCGGGCAGCGCACCGATCCGCACCGCCAGATCGAAGCCTTCCTCGACCAGGTCGACGCGCCGGTCGCTCAGCGACAGGTCGAGCCGCACTTCCGGGTAGCGCTGCACGTAATCCGCCACCAGCGGGCCGAGCCGGTGCTGGCCGAAGGCCAGCGGCATGGTGATCTTCAGCGTGCCGCGCGGCGCGGCCGACAAGTGCCCGGCCACCTGCTCGGCTTCGGCCACGTCGGCCAGGATCTGCACGCAGCGCTGGTGGAACGCCGAGCCCGATTCGGTCACGCTCAGGCGGCGCGTGGTGCGGTTCAACAATCGCGTGCCGAGGTGGTCTTCCAGGCTGCTCACGTATTTCGAGGCCATCGCCTTGGACATGCCGAGGCGGTCGGCGGCGCCGGCGAAGCTGCCGGCCTCGATCACCGCGACAAAGACTTTCATGCTCGCAAAGATATCCATACCGCACCACCGTCAACTTAAAAGAAACAATCTATCAATCCAAACCGGATTTATCAATGAAAGGCAAACAAATATAGTGTTTCCAACGGCAGCACACACCGTGCCCGCCGCAAGAGCACATCACCGATCAAACATTTGGACGAAAGGGGCATCTCATGGAAATCACCATCATTGGCGCAGGCAACATGGCTTCGGGACTGGTCAAGCAACTGGCGAAAGCCGGCCACCGGATTCGCGTCACCGCACGCAGCAACGACAAGGCGCAGGCACTAGCCACGGCTTATCCGAACGTGACCGCCGTTCCCGCCGCGCAGGCGGCAGGCGGCGCGGACGTAGTGATCGTCGCCACGGCCTATGCGGACGCCGTGCCGGCGCTGCGCGCGCTGGGCAGCCTCGACGGCAAGGTGGTGGTGGATATCACCAACCCGCTCACCGCCGACTACATGGGCTTGACCATCGGTCACACCACCTCCGCCGCCGAGGAAATCGCGCGCGCCGTGCCGGGCGCCGAGGTGGTCAAGGCCTTCAATACCGTGTTCGCGCAAGTGCTGGCCAACGGCCCGACGCTGGCCGGCGGCGCGCAGGTGCCGGTGTTTGTCGCCGGCGACAGCGAACGCGCGCGCCAGACCGTCAAGGCGCTGGCCGAGAGCATCGGCTTCAAGCCGGTCGACGCCGGCCCGCTGAAAAATGCGCGTTACCTCGAACCGCTGGCCGGGCTCAACATCTATCTCGGCTACGGCGCGGGACTGGGCACCGGCATCGCGCCGGCCTGGATCGGCGGCTGAGAACGCCTCCGCCGCGCCGGCCGGGAAAGGTGTAACGTAGAACACCTGCCGCCTGGCCGGCTTGATGACAGCTTTATCAGGAGTACCGATGATGACCCGCTTACCGACCCTGTTCCTTTCGCACGGCTCGCCGATGCTGGCCATCGACGACAGTCCGGCGCGCCGTTTCCTGCAAAACCTCGGGAAGCAACTGCCGCGCCCGCGCGCCATCCTGGTCGCGTCCGCGCACTGGGAAACGATGGGCGGCCCGGCCGTCGGCCTGACGGCGCAGCCGCAAACCATCCACGACTTCGGCGGTTTTCCGGCGGCGCTGTACGCGCTGCAGTACCCGGCGCCGGGCGCGCCGGAGGTCGCAGCGCGCGCGGCCGAGCTGCTCAAGCAGGCCGGCTGGAC
The DNA here is from genome assembly GCF_007874125.1 of Noviherbaspirillum sp. UKPF54. Taxonomy (NCBI): domain Bacteria; kingdom Pseudomonadati; phylum Pseudomonadota; class Betaproteobacteria; order Burkholderiales; family Oxalobacteraceae; genus Noviherbaspirillum; species Noviherbaspirillum sp. UKPF54. Next base: position 3,852,950 of record NZ_CP040128.1, read on the forward strand.
GGTGGGCGGCAGCGAAACGCGCGGCCTCGATCACGGCGCCTGGGTGCCGCTGCGCCTGATGTATCCGGAAGCGGACATCCCGGTGGCGCAAGTGTCGGTGGTGCGCGGCGTCGGCCCGGATGGGCATGAAAAGCTGGGGCGGGCGCTGGCGGGCCTGCGCGAGGAAGGCGTGCTGGTCATCGGTTCCGGCTCGCTCACGCACAACCTGTACGAATTCCGCGGCCAGGGCATCGACGCGCCGGTGCCGGCCTGGGTCAGTGAATTCGGCGACTGGATGCTGGCCGCGCTGAGCGATGGCCGGCGCGAGGCGCTGCTGGACTACCGCAAGCAGGCGCCGCACGCGGCGCGCAACCATCCGACCGAAGAGCACCTGCTGCCGCTATTCGTCGCCCTGGGCGCCGCCGGCGAAAACGCGCAGGCACAAAGGCTGCATTCGAGTCATGAATACGGCGTGCTGGCGATGGATGTCTACGCCTTTTCCTGACGCCCGCAGTTGCCGTGACAGATTAGCGGGAGCATGAGATGGACAAGCCGCACAAAGACCACACAACGCAGCAGCAGCGGCGCGCCGATCGCATGGCGCGCCTCATCGTGTCGATCATGAGCCTGCTCGGCGCATTGGGGCTGCTGGCGCTGGTGGCTTTTCCGCTGCACTACCTGCGGTAGCGGGCCGCGCTTAGAGCCTGCTTGAAAGCGGCCCGCTTGCGACGTTGTCAACCAGGCCCTTACCGGTCGACCTCGAAGGCGGGGCCGGTCTCGAAAAAATTACCGCCTGCGATGTAATGGATGCTGCGCGGAGTCCCTTCCTCGAACACCCAATGGCCATCGCGGAAGGCGCGCGGATCGGCCCAAGCGGCGACGATTTCGCCGAGAAACAGGTCGTAGCGCTGCTGGATGTGCGGCTCCGCAATCACGCGGCATTCCAGCCAGCCGAGGCAACCGTCGAGCAGGGGCGCCCCGATCGTTTCGGCGGCGAATGTCGCCAGCCGGTACTCCGTGAACTTGTCATGCTCGCGCCCGGACACCGAGCCGACCGCCAGCGTCGCCTGCGCCATCTGGCGCGACGGGATGTTCAGGGCGAATTCCCCCGATGCCTCCACCAGTTCGCGCGTGCGCGTGCTGCGGTCGATGACGACTGCCACCTTCGGCGGCGAGAAGTCGAGCGGCATCGACCAGGCGGCCGCCATCACATTCGTGGCGCCGCCGTGCGCGCTGCTGACCAATACGGTCGGACCGTGGTTCAGCAGGCGATAGGATTTGGACAGTTTGACGGGGAGGCGATGGGACATGGGCATTCCGGGCGGGATGGACTGAAAGTGGGGATTATGCACCGCCGCGTCAGACCAGTTCGAGGAGGGCGCCATTGGGGGCGACCCGGGTCATTTGCGCAATCGGCATCACCTTCGTTTTCCCGGTGGCTTCCTCGATGAACAGCCACTCGCCGGCAATGCCGGTCACCACGCCACGATATTGCGCCACTTCGTCCGAGGCGCACCGGCCGGCCACGTCGCGGCGGAACGCGACCGTATCGCCCACACGAATCTTGCTCATTGTGTCACTCCGAAATATTGACGTCCGGATAGACAGCTTCCATTAAGCAATGTTTCAGCGATGCACAGGAAACGGCGGGCAGCGTGCCACAACCGTCATCCGGCTTTGCCTTCGCCGTGGGATGCCCAGAGGATGGATGTACATTGCTCCTGCGGCACCGGCTTGCTGAAGTAGTAACCCTGGTAGGAATCGCATTTCAGCGAGCGCAGGAAGTCCAGCTGCTGGGGCAGCTCCACGCCCTCGGCAACCAGTTCCAGGTCCAGGCTCTTGGCCAGGGAAATCACCGCGGTGACGATGGCCGCGTCGTCCGGGTCGGTGTGAATGTCGCGCACGAAGGAACGGTCGATTTTCAGGGTGCGCACCGGGAAACGCTTCAGGTAGGCCAGGCTCGAATAGCCGGTGCCGAAGTCGTCCAGCGCGATGGCCACCCCCATGCCGGCGATCTGGTGCAACGTCTGGACCGCTTCGTCGGGGCGGGTCATGAGCATGCTTTCGGTGATTTCCAGCGCCAGCCAGCGCGGTTCCAGCCCGCTGTCGTCGAGCGCGGCGCGCACTACCTGGGCCAGGTTCTTTTGCCGGAACTGGCGCGCCGAAATGTTGACCGCCATGACCAGCGGGGGCAGCCCCGCCTCCTGCCATGCCTTGTTTTGCATGCACGCGGTACGCAGAATCCATTCGCCGATCGCGTCGATCAGCCCTGTTTCTTCCGCCAGCGGGATGAACTGGTCGGGCGGAACCAGCCCCTCCCCGGGAGGATGCCAGCGCACCAGCGCTTCCACGCCGAGTATGCGTCCGCTGTGCACGTCGACCTGCGGCTGGTAATGCAGCAGCAGTTCGCCGTTGGGCAGGGCGCGCCGCAGGCGGTTCTCTAGCTTGAGCCGCTCGGCGGCGCGCGCGCCCATGTCGTGCGAATAGAAGGCGCAGTTGTGGCCATCCCGCTTCGCGTGGTGCATGGCGACGTCGGCGTTTTTCAGCAAGGTCTCGCTGTCGGCGCCGTCATCCGGGTACACGGCGATGCCGGCGCATATCGAAAGGAACACCTCCTCACCTTCCGCCTGCAGCGGCTGCGCAAACGCATCCTGGATGTCGTTGGCGAGCCGGAGGATGGCCGCGCGGTCGGCGAGTATTTCCATGACCGCGAATTCATCGCTGCCGGGGCGCGCCAGCAGACAGCTTTCCGGCAGGCTCTCGCTCAGCCGCTCGCCGACCGCCTTGAGTATCCGGTCGCCGGCGCGATGCCCGAAGGTGTCATTGACTTCCTTGAAGCGCACGACATCCAGCAAAATGAGCGCGACCTTCATGTTCTCCCGGTCGGCGCGCGCCATCGCCTGCGCAAGATGCAGGTCGGTGCGGTGGCGATTGGGCAGCCCGGTCAAGGCATCGTATTGCGCCAGGCGAACCAGGTGCTCCTCGTAATGCTTGCGCTCGCTCACGTCGCGGATGATGCTGGAAACGATCACCCCTTCATCGGTTACCAGCGGCGTCAGGCTGACTTCGACCGGAAATTCCGTGCCATTCTTGCGCTGGCCGATCAGGGAACGCGCCGTACTCTTGTGCATCGGGCGCAGCTGTTCGATGTACCTCGCTCCCAGCTCGACATGCTCGGCACGACAGCGCTGCGGCATGAGCATTTCAACCGGATTGCCGATCAGCTCGTCGCCGCTGAAGCCGAACATCCGTTCCGCCTGGGCATTGGCGAACACGATGTGCCGTCCTGCATCGACGATCACGATCGCGTCGGTCGCCGCTTCGAGCAGGTCGCGGTACTTCTGCTCGGTGCGCAGGCGCACATCGAGCATCGCGTTGAACTGGCGCGCCACGTCTTCGATTTCGCGCGGGCCAGAGACCGGCGCGCGGCAGCTCAAGTCGCCGCCGGCCACCGCCTTGGCCGCGCCGGCGATGTGCATGACCGGCAGGACCATGCGGCGCCCGAGGATATAGGCCAGCCCGCCGGCCAGCAGGACCAGCAGCAGCAGCGCGCCGCCGGCGCCGGCGGCGCGCGCCAGGATCTGGTCGAGCAACTCCGGGGACGGCACGCTGCTGATCACCGACCACTCGGTTCCCGCCACCGGGGCAAAACCGTAGATCCTGGCGCCGTCGCGCCCGGACAGCCAGATCCGGCCCTGCTTTTCCAGGCTGGCGCGGCGCGCGATCTCCGGTTCCGGAAAGGGGCGGCCGATCCACTGTTGCGACGTGTCGGAACTGGCAACGACGGTGCCGTTGGCCTCGACAATGCTGAGTACCGTCCCGGCCGGAAGTTTCGCGTTGCCCGGCAACAGCCGGTAGTTGGCCAGGTCGATGGGCAAGCCGATGGCGCCGATGAACCGGCCTTGCCCGTCCTTGATCGGATAGGCGAGCACCGACACCCACTTCCCGCTGATCGGGCCGACATGCGGATGGCCGGCGACATAGCGGTTGGCTTGGGCGACCTGCGGGAACCATGCCGCGTTGGCCACGGACGCGACGTGGCCGGCGCGCTGCGGCAGCGCCGAGCACACCACCCGGCCGGCCTTGTCGGCGATGGCGATGTTGGCAAACTGGGGAAGGAAGTTCCTGAAATCGCGCAGGATGCCGTCGCAATCGGCCGCATTAAGCGCCTGCACCTTGGGACGCTGCGCGAGCCCGGCCAGCAGAAAGCCGGAATCGCGCACCAGCCGTTGCGCGTCCGCTGCGGCAATCTGGGCCAGCGAAAGTGTCAGCGCGCCAGCGCCGTCGACGCCGCGCCGGATGCTCGATTGCAGGGAATACGCCCACAGGACCGCCATCGGAACAGCAATGGCCAGTACCAGCGCAAGCAAATATCGTCGGATAGGCCAGCTATTCGCCATCAAGAGCTAAGGAGGAACTCGTTCAAATTGACGCATGTCAAGCAATTGATATGCCTAGGAGCAACCGGCGTCATCGGCGCGCCGAGCCGCCTTGGGGCCAAATCATTTACCACAGAGTACACGCACTCTCATTTTCAGGAAATATCGAGAACGAATTCATTCCTGCTTTTGGGAACGGGTGTATCACCGCCGCCACACGCTCAATAATCGGAAGTAATCGTCAGGTGATAAGGAATCGCCCCGCATGCATGGCGGTTCTGCCACAGCGTGTTGACCATTGCATGTTCCGACACGCCCAGGTGCTGCGCCATCGCCTGGGTGCCCAGCACGGTGGCGGCGCGGATGGCGCGTTCTTCCTTGCTGTCGCGCAGGATGAATTCGTGGCGGTCGATCCGGGCGGCCAGCTCGGGCGCAAAGCGCAGCACTTTGATGGAGCGCATCACGCGCGGCATCTGGTAGCTGGCCGCGACCGTGACATCGCAGTCGACCTGGATGCCCTGCTCCATCAGGTAGCCGGCATACCACATGACCGCGAGCTGGGCGCGCATCAGGTAGGGATCCTGGCCGTAAGCCATCGGAAAGCGCTTGGCCAGCCGCTCGGCATCGTCGGAGGTAAGCCGGCCGGCGTTGCCGGCGGCGACCAGTTCGGCGGCGGCCTGCTCCAGCTGGTCGCCGGCCAGCACTTCGCGCAGGAATTGCGCGCGCCGGCGCGGCATGGGAATGTCGCCCAGGGCATCGATCACCGCCTGCTCCGCGCCGGAGCCGAGACGCTCGCGCAGCCAGACCGGCGTCAATTCGTCGCCCCAGAGATGGTCAAAGGCAGCTTTGAGGCCGTGCGCGCCTCCCTCGTTGCCCCAGTGGTAGCGCGCCATCCCTTCCGGGGTCGGCGTCCAGAACATGAAGTTCACGCTGTTCAACGCGATGCTGTAGGCCGCCGCGCCTTGCGGCGTCTGGCCGGCGGGCTTGCCGAACAAGCCGACACTCAGATGGCTGAAGCGGTCGGCGCGCGCCGGCAGCCGCGCAATCGCCTCGGTATCGATGGCCACGAGTTCGGGGCAGTAATCGAGGCGGGCCTGGGCGAGCAGGCGTTCTTTGGCGGTTTGCGGCGTGGACATGCGGATTCCTTGATGTTGCTCAAGAATAAGAATACCCGAGGCCGGTACTTGCTTGCCAGCATTCTTCATGACAAGGCGCTGACCATATCAAATAACCAACCCCTCTCATTTGTGACAAAAACGCACAAATCAAGTGACAAAACCGCTCGCCAATTGACTTTTTGAACGCATATACTTTTTCCCAATCATTCATCCTGTACGACTGTATCCGTGGCTATTCAGGCAATCCTCTTTGACGCTTACGGCACCCTGTTCGACGTGTATTCGATCGGCAGGCTGGCGGACAAGCTGTTTCCCGGTCAAGGCGACGCGCTGGCGGCGCTGTGGCGCGCCAAGCAAATCGAATACACGCAGCTGCGCACCCTGTGCTCGACCTACAAGCCGTTCTGGGAAGTGACCCAGGATGCGCTGGTGTTCAGCTGCAAGAAGCTGGGGCTGGACCTGACGCTGGATGCGCAGCAGGCGCTCATGTCGGAGTATGCGAAGCTGCCGCCTTTTCCGGAAAGCATCGCCGTGCTGGAGCAATTGCGCGAGCGAGGCTTGCGCCTTGCGGTTCTGTCGAACGGCAATTCGCAGATGCTGGAAGCCGTCGTGAAGGCGGCCGGCATGCAGGCGCTGTTTTCCCACGTGCTGTCGGTCGACAGCGTCCAGAAATACAAGACCGCACCGGAGGCGTACCAGATCGGCACCGACATGCTGGGCACCGGCGCGAAGAACATCCTTTTCGTTTCCAGCAATGGCTGGGACGTGTGCGGAGCGACCTGGTTCGGCTACAAGACGTTCTGGGTCAATCGCGCCACCGCCCCGATGGAGGAGCTCGGCGTGACGCCGTACGGGCAGGGCAGGTCGCTCGTCGATCTGCCGGCCTTCGTCGAACACGAGCGCGAGCACTCATGAGGCGCACCGCACGGGATACGCAGGCTCCGTTTTTTTAGTTGATTTTCAATCATCGCAACGACATACGAGGACACACATGACTGCACGCACCGCTTGCCACCGTCTCCAGGTGGCCACCGTTCTGTACCGCTTCATCGAAGACCAGGTCCTGCCCGGCACCGGCATCGACAGCGCCGCCTTCTGGAAGGGCTTCGACGCCATCGCCCACGACCTGGCGCCGAAAAACGCCGCCCTTCTGGCCGAGCGTGACCGCCTGCAGACCGAGCTGGACAACTGGCACCGCGCCCATCCGGGCCCGATCGCCGACATGGCCGCCTACAAGGGCTTTTTGCAATCGATCGGCTACCTGCTGCCGGCGCCGGGCGAGGTCAAGGCGACCACCGCCAATGTCGACGCCGAACTGGCGCTGCAAGCCGGCCCGCAGCTGGTGGTGCCAATCCTTAACGCACGCTATGCGCTGAATGCCGCCAATGCGCGCTGGGGTTCGCTGTACGACGCGCTGTACGGCACCGACGCACTGCCGGAAACCGACGGCGCCACCAAGCTCGGCGCCAACGGCGAAGCCTACAACCCGGTGCGCGGCGCCAAGGTGATCGCCTTCGCCCGCAACTTCCTCGACCAGAGCGCGCCGCTGGCCAAGGGCTCGCACGCCGATGCGACCGGCTACCGCGTGGAAGGCGGCAAGCTGGCCGTCGCCCTGAAGGACGGCAGCGTCACGGGCCTGGCGGACGAAAAGAAATTCGTCGGCTACCAGGGCGATGCCAATGCGCCGACCGCAATCCTGCTGAAGAATAACGGCCTGCACATCGACATCCAGATCAACCGCGCCACCAAGATCGGCGGCCAGGACGCCGCCGGCGTTTCCGACGTGATCGTGGAAGCCGCGCTGTCGACCATTCTCGACCTGGAAGACTCGGTCGCGGCGGTCGACGCCGAAGACAAGGTGCAAGCCTATGGCAACTGGCTCGGCATCCTGCAAGGCACGCTGGTGGAAAGCGTGTCCAAGGGCGGCAAGACCTTCGACCGCACCCTGAACGCCGACCGCCGGTACACCGCAGGTGTCGGCGCGACCGATGCCAAGGATGGCGTGGTCACGATGCACGGCCGCTCGCTCCTGTTCCTGCGCAACGTCGGCCACCTGATGACCAACCCGGCGATCCTGCTGGACGGCGGCCGCGAAATCCCCGAAGGCATCCTGGACGCCGTCGTCACCGTGACCATCGCGCTGCATGACTTGAAGCGCAAGCCCGGCCAAGCCATCGGCAACTCGCGCACCGGCTCGGTGTACATCGTCAAGCCGAAGATGCACGGTCCGGCGGAAGTCGCGTTTGCCGGCGAACTGTTCGGCCGCGTCGAGCAGCTGCTCGGCCTGCCCGCCAACACCGTCAAGCTCGGCATCATGGACGAGGAACGTCGCACCAGCGTGAACCTGAAGGCCTGCATCAAGGAAGCGGGCGCCCGCGTGGCATTCATCAACACCGGCTTCCTGGACCGCACCGGCGATGAAATGCACACCGCGATGCACGCCGGAGCGATGATGCGCAAGGGCGACATGAAGACCAGCAAGTGGCTGACCGCCTACGAGCGCAGCAACGTGCTGACCGGCCTGTCCTCCGGCCTGCGCGGCCGCGCCCAGATCGGCAAGGGCATGTGGGCCATGCCCGACCTGATGGCCGCCATGATGGAGCAGAAGATCGTCCATCCGAAGGCCGGCGCCAACACCGCCTGGGTGCCGTCGCCGACGGCCGCCACGCTGCACGCACTGCACTATCATCAAGTGGACGTGTTCGCGATCCAGCAAGAGCTGGAAAAGATCGACGCGCCGGCCGAGATCGAGCGCCTGTTGAACGATTTGCTGCAGATTCCGGTGGTCGCCGAAGCGAAGTGGTCCGCCGCCGAGATCCAGCAGGAACTGGACAACAACGCGCAAGGCATCCTCGGCTACGTAGTGCGCTGGGTCGACCAGGGCGTCGGCTGCTCCAAGGTGCCCGACATCCACAACGTCGGCCTGATGGAAGACCGCGCCACGCTGCGCATCTCCAGCCAGCACATCGCCAACTGGCTGCTGCACGGCGTCGTCACCAAGGAACAGGTGGAAGAAACGCTGCAGCGCATGGCCAAGGTGGTCGATGCGCAGAACGCGGGCGACCCGCTGTACCAGCCGATGGCCGGCAACTACGAGACCTCGTACGCCTATCGCGCCGCGCGCGACCTGGTGTTCAAGGGCCTGGAACAGCCCAGTGGCTACACCGAGCCGCTGCTGCACGCCTGGCGCCTGAAGGTCAAGGCGCAAGCCTGACTCTGTTCGGCACGGCGCGGGCGGCGGCCCGTGCCACTATGTTGAATATATGACATCGAAAACCCCTGGACCTGCACGGTCCAGGGGTTTTTCTTTTGCGTTTGCGGCCGATTTACCGCCGATTTTCCATATCTCAGGCCGGCCGGTCGGACCAGTTCAGGAGGCAGCCTCGTTGGTGAGGTTGGCACGCACGTAATCGATATGCGCCTGCATGGCCGTGCGCGCTTCTTCCGGGCGGTGTGCGCAGATGGCGTCGCAGATGGTGCGGTGCTGCATCAGGAGCTGTTCGGACATGCCCTCTTCCAGCTCGCGCAAGCCGACCACGTTCAGGGTGATGTGTTCACGCAACATGCTCATGATGCTGCCGTGCAGGTGCAGGAACATGCTGTTGTGCGAGGCCAGTGCGATGGCGTCGTGCAGCTGGGCATCCGTCTCCGATTCGCCAGCCTTGTCGTCTTCCTTGCGGGCGCGGTCGAGCTGCGCCATCAGGGCGCGGATGCGCTCGATATCGGCTTCGTTGCCACGCAACGCGGCAAAATAGGCAGTGGCGCCTTCCAGCACACGGCGAAATTCGAGAATGTCTTCGCGCACCGCGGGATGCTTCGCGACCAGCTGCCCCCAGGGCGAGGATACGCCCGTGCGCAACTGGTCCGACACGAACACGCCCGCCCCCGGGCGGCTGCGCACAAGGCCGCGCGCGGCCAGCCGCTGGATCGCCTCGCGCACGGTGTTGCGCGATACGCCATAGCGCTGCGCCAGGTCGCGCTCGGCAGGCAGCCGGGTATTGGCTGGATAGGTGCCATTCAGTAAAGCCATTTCAAGCTGGCGCATGACGCCTTCGACACGCCCGCGTTGATGATTGTCGTTCATTGTTCCTCCTGCACAACACCAACTGGTCCAACCAATTTGCGTATCCGGGCAGATACCCGGATTATGCGGCGAAGAATAAGAAAACGCAAAAACACGCTTGATCCGGCGCCCTCCGCCGGATGCTACACGGAGACGCTCCATGCAAAGGCAATATCCCGCTCCTCCGAGCCAGGTTTACCTGTTCGGCACCTGCGTGATCGACCTGTTCATGCCGCAGGCAGGACTGGATGCGGTTCGCCTGCTGGAACGCGAAGGCTTGACCGTTCATTTCCCGCAGGGCCAGAGCTGCTGCGGCCAGCCGGCCTACAGCAGCGGCAACCCGGTCGAGGCACGCGCCGTCGCCGCCGCCCAGCTCGACCTGTTTTCCGAACCGTGGCCGGTGATCGTGCCGTCCGGCTCCTGCGCCGGCATGATGCGGCACCACTGGCCGACGCTGTTCCAGGACGACCCGGTGGCCGGACCGAAGGCGCGCGCGCTGGCGGAACGCATTTTCGAACTCGGCGAATTCCTGCTGCGCGTCATGAAGGTGCAGTTGCAAGACACATCCCCCGGCCAGCAGGCGCCGGAAAGCGTGGTGCTGCACACTTCCTGCTCGGCGCGCCGCGAAATGGGCACGCGCCAGCATGGCGTGGAACTGGTCGACGCGCTGCCGGGCGTGACCCGCCTGGAGCACGAGCGCGAGTCCGAATGCTGCGGCTTCGGCGGCGCGTTCGCGCTCAAGCATGCCGACATCTCCGGCGCGATGGTCAAGGACAAGATCGCTTCCGCCTGCGCCACCGGCGCCGACCGCCTGGTCTCCGCCGACTGCGGCTGCCTGCTCAACATCGGGCACGCGGCGCAGCATCAGGGCGCGCCGCTGCCGGTCGAGCATCTGGCCAGCTTCCTGTTGCGGCGCACCGGCGGCGCGGGAGAAAAATAATGAATGCACGCGACATCATGCTCGGCCGCCTGCGGGCCGCCGCGCCGAAGGCGTCTGCCGGCTGCGGCGAGCTCGACCGCCGCATCGACGACCACTTCAACGCACGGCGCGCCGCGCGCAGCGCATCCGAACTGGCGCAGTCGCTGCAGGCGGCGATGACGGCGTCGCACGCCGAGGTCTGGCAGGCGTCGCGCTCCGCGTGGCCGGCGCTGCTGGCGCAGCAGCTCGGTGCGCACGGCGTGCGCCGCCTGCTGCTCGATACCGCCGGCGCGGAAGGTGCGGCCTTGGCGCAGGCGCTGCCGCCGGAAATACAGGCCTGGCCGTTTGCCCACCCGCTCGAAGCATGGAAGTCCGAGCTGTTCAACAGCATCGACGCCGGCTTCACGGTGGCGCGTTCCGGCATCGCCGCCACCGGCACGCTGGTACTGGCGCCCGACGCGGGCACGCCGCGCACGGTGTCGCTGGTGCCGCCGCTGCACGTGGCGCTGGTGTATGCGAACACGCTGCACGCCGACCTGCACGCCGCCGCGCAGGCCGAACGCTGGCGCGACGGCATGCCGACCAACCTGGTGCTGGTGTCCGGCCCGTCCAAGACTTCCGACATCCAGCAGACGCTGGCCTACGGCGCGCACGGACCGCGCCGCATGTGGGTCATCATCGTCACCGACGACGTCACGGAGTGACAATGAGCACGACACCGCTGCATTTCGTTCCCCCATCCGATTTCCGCGCGCGCGCCAAGAGCGCGCTGGACGACCCCAAGCTGCGCAAGAGCTTCCGCGGCGCGATGGACTTCCTGCAAACCAAGCGCAGCGCCCAGTTCCCGGACGGCGACGAGCTGGAGCAACTGCGCGACCTCGGCGAAGCGATCCGCCAGCACGCGCTGGCCAATCTGCCGGACCTGCTGGTGCAGCTCGAAGCCAAGCTGCAGGCGGCCGGCGTGCAGGTGCACTGGGCGGCGACCGCGCAGGAAGCCAACGAGATCATCCTGCGCATCGCGCAGGCGCGCCAGGCCAAGCGCATCATCAAGGGCAAGTCGATGGCCAGCGAAGAGATCGAGCTGAACCATTACCTCGAAGAGCGCGGCGTCGCCTGCCTGGAATCGGACATGGGCGAATACATCGTGCAGATGGCCGGCGAAAAGCCGTCGCACATCGTGATGCCGGCCATTCACAAGACGCGCGGCGAGATCGGCGAACTGTTCGAAAAGAACATCCCGGACTCGCCCTACACCGAGGATGTCGACACCCTGATCCAGACCGGCCGGCGCGCGCTGCGCCAAGCCTTCGTGGATGCCGACATCGGCCTGTCCGGCGTCAATTTCGCGGCGGCCGATACCGGCACGCTGTGGCTGGTGGAAAACGAAGGCAACGGCCGCCTGTCGACCACCGTGCCCGACACGCATATCGCGATCATGGGCCTCGAAAAGGTAGTGGCCAAGCTCGAGCACATCGTGCCGCTGTCCAACCTGCTCACGCGCTCGGCCACGGGGCAGGCGATCACGACCTACTTCAACCTGATCTCCGGCCCGCGCCGCCCGGGAGAGCTGGACGGGCCGCGCGAGGTGCACCTGGTGCTGCTCGATAACGGCCGCACCCAGGCTTACGCCGACGAACAGCTGCGCGCCACGCTGCAATGCATCCGCTGCGGCGCCTGCATGAACCACTGCCCGGTCTACAGCCGCATCGGCGGCCACGCCTACGGCACGACCTACCCCGGCCCGATCGGCGCGATCATCTCGCCGCACCTCTTGGGGCTGGAAACGACTGCAGACCTCACCACGGCGTCCACCCTGTGCGGCGCCTGCGGCGAAGTCTGCCCGGTGCGCATCCCGATCCCGCAACTGCTGGTGCGCCTGCGCACCGAAGCCAACCGCAACCCGGAAGAACAAGTCGAGCATCCGCTGCGCGGGCAGGGCGCGAAATTCAGCCGCGGAGAACGGCTGGTTTGGCGCTTCTGGAGCGGCGCCTTCGCGCGCCCGGCGGTGTACCGCCTGTTCCGCTGGGCCGCCACCCGCCTGCGCGCGCTCACACCGTCGCAGCAGCTGGGTTGGACCAAGTACCGCGCGCCGCTCAAGCCGGCGCCGCGCAGCCTGGCCGACCTGATGCGCGAACGCGAGCGCCGATGAGGTAACGCAAAAGAACAACAGATTTTCGTAAAGCCATTTTTTCGAGGAGACACTTATGATTTGGCAACAGGTTTACGACCCGCTAGGGAACATGGTCATGTCGACCATGCTGGCGGCAATACCAGTAGTGGTCATGCTGGTCGCACTGGGGTTCTTGCACATCAAGGCGCATATCGCCGCCGGCCTGGGCCTGTTGGCTGCATTGGCCGTGGCAGTCCTGGCGTACGGCATGCCGTTCAGCATGGCCGGCAAAGCAGCGATGCTGGGCGGGTTCACGGGCTTGTTGCCGATCGGCTGGATCGTGCTCAACATTATCTTCCTGCAGCAGCTGTCGGAACAGAACGGCAGCTTCAAGGTCCTGCAGGCGTCGCTGTCGGGCATCACCGACGACCGCCGCCTGCAGCTGCTGCTGATCGCCTTTTGCTTCGGCGCGTTCTTTGAAGGCGCGGCCGGCTTCGGCACGCCGGTGGCGGTCACCGCCGGCATCCTGATCGGCCTGGGCTTCTCGCCGCTGGCCGCGTCCGGCCTTAGCCTGATCGCCAACACCGCGCCGGTGGCCTTCGGCGCGCTCGGCACGCCGGTCATCACGCTGGCCAAGGTGCACGGCTACGACCTGATGGACGTCACCGCGATGATCGGCCGCCAGCTGCCGTTCTTCTCGCTGATGGTGCCGTTCTGGTTGATCTGGGCCTTCGCGGGCCGCAAGGCAATGATGGAAATCTGGCCGGCGATCCTGGTCACCGGCGTATCGTTCGCCATTCCGCAGTACCTGGTGTCGAACTTCATCGGCCCGGAGCTGGTCGACATCATCGCCGCCATCGTGTCGATGGTCTCGCTCATCCTGTTCCTGCGCATGTGGCAGCCGAAGAAGGTCTGGACTTCGCCCAACCTGAAAGGCCATGAAGAGGACGGCGGCGCCGCCAAGCCGGCCGAACCGGTGCAGAAGTACTCGCGCGCCGAACTGCTGCGCGCCTGGACCCCGTGGCTGATCCTGACCGTGTTCGTGTTCGTCTGGGGCCTGCCTTCGGTGAAGAACTACCTCAACGGCTTGTTCTCGCCCAAGTTCACCATCGACGGCCTGAACAACCTGATCATGAAGATGCCGCCGGTCGTGTCCAAGCCGACCGCGGAAGGCGCGGTGTACGTGCTCAACCTGCTGTCCGCCACCGGCACCGGCATCCTTTTGGCCGCGATCGTCGGCGCGCTGACGATGAAGTACAAGGTGTCCGAGATCGTGCGCACCTTCTTCCGCACCTTCTGGCTGGTACGCTATTCGCTGGTCACCATCGTGCTGATGCTGGCGCTGGGCACGCTCACCCGCTACTCCGGCACCGACACCACGCTCGGCCTGGCGTTCGCCAATTCCGGCGTGCTCTATCCGTTCTTCGGCACTCTGATGGGCTGGATCGGCGTGGCCATGACCGGCTCCGACACCGCCTCGAACGTGCTGTTCGGCGGCATGCAGCGCGTGGCAGCCGAGCAGCTCGGCCTGTCGCCGAACCTGATGGGCGCGGCCAACAGCTCTGGCGGCGTGATGGGCAAGATGATCGACGCGCAGTCGATCGTGGTGGCTTCCACCGCCACCCGCTGGTTCAACCATGAAGGCGACATCCTGCGCTACGTGTTCTTCCACTCGATCGCGCTGGCCGCTCTGGTCGGCCTGTTCGTGACGATGCAGGCTTACGTCTGGCCGTTCTCGGCCATGGTCAAATAATTTCGGGAGAGATGATGAGCAAACGTATTTTTGTCGCGATCGACGACAGCACCACGTCGCAAAAGGCGCTCGACGAAGCGGCCCGGATCGCCGGCGCGCTCGGCGCGGTCCTGTGCATCGCCACCGCGGTCGACGAAGGTCCGCTGATCCAGCACGGCATGGGCCTCGGCTCCTACATCGACGTCGACCAGGTCAAGGCCGAGATGCGCCAGCGCGCCACCGCGCTGCTGCAGCAGGCGGCCGCCAGGGCGGCAGCGGCGGGCTGCCAGGCCGAACAGCAGCTGATCGAGCCGTCGCCGCGCCGCATCGCGGAAATGATCTCGGATGCGGCAAGCCAGTGGCAAGCCGACCTGATCGTGGTCGGCACCCACGGCCGCCGCGGCGTCGAGCGCATGTTGGTAGGCAGCGTCGCCGAAAACCTGGTGCGCATCGCCACCACGTCCGTGATGCTGGTGCGCGAGAAATAAGCGCATCCGCTGGAGCGGCGCCCGCGCGCCGCTCCAGCAGCGGGCGGTGTACGTTCCCGAGCATCGCCCGCACAACCTGCCGCCGGCAGGCTCCTTCCCCTGATCAAATCAGATCAACCCCGTCCTATTCAATCAAGCACGTTCCGGAACACCTCGCGCCTTGCGCTTGGTCTTCGTGCGCGCCCATGTTGATCTTTTGCCGCCGCCGCGACATCTAAAGACATTGAAAAATAAAACGGCCCGCGTTCTTGCGAACGCGGGCCGTCAGAATTTGTACCTGTCGCACGTAGCCAGCACCCCCGAACCATGGGTCCAAGGGGGTCGGAAGCGGCAAGGCTTCGGGTTCATCGGCAAGCGACAATCGCTCTCGCCAAGACTCGTTTCCAACCAATGCGCGTAGATCGTCCAAAGGATGTATTGGCACGTATGAACGCGACAGGTGATTCTTATACTACGCTCCTGGCTGCCGCTGTCAAGGCCGGCAGCCGACAAGCAGATGTTCCCGTGAAATTACACCACCGCGGGTACGGCCGGCCCCGCGCCGCTGCCCGGTGTACGCCGCCTTTCAGTCGCGTACTTGGGCGCGCGCGGCAAGCTGCCGGCCATGATGTCATTCACCTGATCCGCATCCAGCGTTTCCCACTCCAGCAGCGCCTTGGCCATCACATCGACCTTGTCCCGATTGGCCTCGATCAATTGGCGCGCCAGCGCGTACTGGCCGTCGAGGATGCGCCGGATTTCATCGTCCACTTTCTGCTGCGTCTCCTCGGATACCGAACGCGCATTCATGCCGAAGCCATCCTGCTCGTCCGTGTAGACCATCGTGCCCAGTGTTTCGGACATGCCGAAGCGCGTCACCATGGCCCGCGCCAGCTTGGTCGCGCGCTCGAAATCGTTCGACGCGCCGGTCGATTGCTGATGCATGAACAACTCTTCCGCGATACGTCCGCCGAACAGGATCGCAATGTCTTCGAGCATTTTGTCCTTGTACATGTTCACGCGGTCATGTTCGGGCAATTGCCAGGTCAGGCCAAGAGCATACCCGCGAGGCATGATGGTGACCTTATGGACGGGATCAGCCTTCGGCAACAGCTTCGCCACGACGGCGTGGCCGGATTCATGGTACGCGGTGTTGCGACGCTCTTCCTCGCGCATGACGGCCGACTTGCGCTCCGGCCCCATGATGATCTTGTCCTTCGCATCCTCGAAGTCCTGCATGTCCAGGATGTTCTTGTTGCGGCGCGCGGCGAACAAGGCCGCTTCGTTAACGAGGTTGGCCAGCTCGGCGCCGGAAAAGCCGGGCGTGCCGCGCGCGAGGACATCGGCCCGCACATCGGAGGAGAGCGGCACCTTGCGCATATGGACGCGCAAGATTTTTTCGCGGCCGCGGATGTCCGGCAAGCCGACCATCACCTGGCGGTCGAACCGGCCCGGTCGCAGCAGTGCCTTGTCCAGCACATCGGAGCGGTTGGTCGCGGCGACGACGATGATGCCGGAGTTCGGCTCGAAGCCGTCCATCTCGACGAGCATCTGATTCAAGGTCTGTTCGCGCTCATCGTTCCCCCCGCCCATGCCGGTGCCGCGCGCGCGGCCCACTGCGTCGATTTCATCGATGAAGATAATGCAGGGCGCATGCTGCTTTGCGGTTTCGAACAGGTCGCGCACGCGCGACGCGCCCACACCGACGAACATTTCGACAAAGTCGGAACCGGAGATGGTAAAGAACGGCACGCGCGCCTCGCCCGCCATCGCACGTGCAAGCAGCGTCTTGCCGGTTCCCGGGGGGCCGACGAGCAGCACGCCCTTCGGCACATGCCCGCCGAGCTGCTGGAACTTGCGCGGCTCGCGCAGGAATTCGACGATCTCGTCGACCTCTTCGCGCGCCTCCTCGCAACCCGCGACATCCGCGAATGTCGTGACATTCGTGTTTGCATCCTGCAGGCGCGCCTTCGATTTACCGAACGAGAACATGCCGCCTTTGCCGCCCTGCTGGCGCTTCATGAACCAGATCCACACGCCGATCAGGAGCAGCATCGGGAACCAGGACAGGAAGATCTGGGACAGGAAGGACGGGCCTTCCGGGTTCTTGACGTCAAACTTGATGTTGTTCTCGATCAGGTCGTTGACGAGGCCGCGATCGAGCAGCGTCGTATTCGTGGTCAACTTCTTGCCCTCGGTCGTCACTGCCGAGACCTTGGTTCCTTCGATCACGACCTCTTTGATCGCCTTCGCCTTTACCTGGCTCAGGAAGTCGGAGTACGCGACGGACGTGGCGGCGCCTTGCTCGCCAAAATGAAACTGCTGGCTGAGCGCGCTAAACAGGACAAATGCAACGACAGCGGAAATGATGAGACGGATATGCTTGGGATTCACTCAACTTCCTTTTAAAGACCCGGCGACGAAATTGCTTTCCCCATAAAAAAGGGATTTGAACGACAGCGTCGTCAATGTTACGCGCAACGAGAGTTCCGGTTAAGGGAACAAATCGGGATGATTGTTTCGGAAAAACGGAAGTGATGCGAGTGCCAACACATCGCAGCGCGTATCTTGCAGCTTGGTTAAAAGCAATGCAATGTAACCAAGCTTCAGAGGAAGGAAATTCGGGAACGCCGTGCGGCGGGTTGCTGAGATATCGGAGAAAGCGACGCGCCGCAAAGCGCGGCACAGTCGCATCGTCGGAGGCGGCGCCGTGCGGCGCGTGCCCCCGTTCTCACTTCACAGCAGCGAACGCGCCGACGCCAGCAGGTAGCCGAACAGGCATGACGTTGAAACGCCGATCAGGCCCGGCAGGATGAAACTGTGATTGATCACATACTTGCCGATATGGGTAGTGCCGGAACGGTCGAACTGGATCGCTGCCAGGTCGCTCGGATAGGTCGGCAGGATGTAGTAGCCGTAGGCCGCGGCCATGAACGCCACTACATAGCCGGGCGGCACGCCGATGGCGAGCGCCACCGGCACCATCGCGCTGATGGCGGCAGCCTGCGAATTGACCAGCTTCGATACCAGCAGCAGTGCAATCGCATACGTCCAGGGCTGGGTCTTGACCAGCTCGGTGAGCGTCGCCTTCAACTGCGGCAGATGCCCCTCGAACACGGTGTCGGCCATCCATGCGATGCCGAACACCGCGACCACGGCAATCATCCCGGCGCGGAACACCTCGTTCTTCCCGATCGACATCGGGTCCGTCTTGGTGCACAGGATGATGAGCGCGCCGGCCAGCAGCATGAACATCTGGATGGTCAACACCATCGATAGCGGTTTGCCGGCCACCAGCGGCCGCAGCGATGGAAAGGCGCCCAGAATCGAGACCACCACGATGGAACCGAGGAAGATCCACATCGCGACCCACTGGCCCTTCTCCAGCGTCTTGCCCAAGAGCGTAGCGCTGTCGCCGTAGACGAACTTGCGGGTTTCCGGGTCGGCGATGCGCTTCTGGAATTCGACATCGTCATCGAGGTCCTTGCCGCGGAACCAGCTGAACACGCCAATCGCCAGCACGCCGGCCAGCGTCGCCGGAATCGAGATCGACAACAGCATGACGAAATCGATGGCGTGCCCGGCCACGGGAGCCTTGGCCAGGAAGGCGACCAGCGAGACCACCGCGACCGATACCGGGCTGGCCATGATGCCCATCTGGCTGGCGATCGACGATGCCGCCATCGGCCGCTCGGGCCGGATATTGTTCTTGATCGCCACGTCGTAAATAATCGGCAGCATCGTGTACACCACGTGCCCGGTTCCGCACAGGATGGTCAGAAAGCAGGTGACGAACGGCGCCAGGATCGAAATGTATTTCGGGTTGCGGCGCAAGACCTTCTCCGCCAGCTGCAGCAGCACTTCCAGCCCGCCCGATGCCTGCAGCGTGGCGGAGGCCGCCACCACCGCGATAATGGTGAGCATCACGTCCACCGGCGGCTTGCCGGGAGTGAGCTTGAAGACAAAGGTCATGATGACGATGCCGATCCCGCCGAGCAGGCCAAGGGCGACGCCGCCCTTGCGCGCCCCGTAGAACAGGCAGGCCAGAATGATGGCGACTTGTAGCAGAATATCCATGATGCGTTCTCCTGATGATGCTTACTGCTTGGTCGCAGTGATGACTTGGAAGTTACCGAAGAAATAGGTGGACCGTTCGCAGGTCCACCGGCCGGTGTCTTCCAGATGGCTGATCGGATCATGCGTGTCCCACAGCGCCAGGCCCAGCGGCTCGAACACCTTGAAGTAGGCCCAGCTCAGCGCGCGCAGCACGCGCACGCTCGGCCGGTGGAATTCCGCCAGAAAGAGCTTGCCGCCGGGCGCCAGCATGCGTCCTGCCTCGTTCAGGGCCTGCCCCTTCAGATGATGCGGCAGCTCGTGCAGCAGGAAGAAGATGACGTTGGCGGCGACGGCCCCGTCGCCCTGTTGCATGCAGGTGGCGTTTTCTTCGACGAACTCCAGCTTTTCCGAATACTCGGCGAGCTTGCTCTTTGCGTGGTCCAGCTCATTGGGAATGATGTCGGCAATGACGACGCGCTCGGCGCCGGCCTGCAGCGCGGCTTTCACCACGCGCGGCATCACGTTGCCGAATGCGCAGGACGTGATCAGCAGCTTCTTGTTTCTCAAATCCATCTGCCTGATTTCGGCGACGATCTTCGACACGAGCCGGCGGTACTGGAACAGCAGGATGGCCGAGATGATCGGCTGAAAATCGACGGCCCGGATCAGGCGCATGTTCGAATAGACCGGATAGACGTGCGACGTGGCGTTTTGCCAGCGCGGCGACAGCCCACGCACGACCAGCGTCCCCCTGGTCACCACGAAGAAGAAAACCCCAGTCAACGCCAGTACGGCGAACAGGGCAAGCAAGCCCCCCATCATTAACGTATTCATCGCATTACCTCACACATAAAAACCTTGTTCGCTCAATATTTCGCGCCAGCGCGCAATTCGCCGGGATCGGACCGGGCGGCGCTTGCACGGATACCACCAGATAATTCAGCGCCAGTGCGTCGAGCGCTTCGCCGGGCCGGTGATGACGGCCAGTGCGGCGATCCCCACTGCCATTAGCTTCCTGAACATCTTGTTGCTCCAATCGTGTTGCCAACAAAGAGCCCGAATCGATGCGGGATTTGTCTTAATTGATGATGAGCAAGAGCAGTGCCATGCGCCTGTTGTCGCATGACGTATGGCCGCACAGGCGAGAAGTAAAAGGATGCGTGGCGAAACGCACCACCGAGTTGACGCGCTGCCGTCCTATAGCGCGCATAGAGCCGGGATACAAGACAATACGGACGGAAGCGCAACCCGCGCAGAGGAAAACAGCTGCAACGGCTTTCCCGCAAAATGAAAACGCTTTTCCCGGCAATTGGAATCGAATGCAAAACCGGCATCTTGCCGATGCAGTACAACCGGGAGAGAGCGATCAGTTGGCTGGAACGGACTCGCCGCAGCAGCGCCGCGATAACCCGCAATGACACGAGTCACGGCTGATCACTCATCTGCGATCAATCCATTTCGAATAACTCCCGCCCGTGTGGCTGCAGGCGGCGGTTCAGCCCCAGGTCATGACGATACTGATACCCGGCGAATGCGGGCAGCGTGTGGACTCGGCCATCGCCACCGATGCGGCCCATCCTGATCATGACTTTTTCGCCGATTTCAGCGGCGGCAATGCGGCTGACGGGCACATACACGACCAGCGGCGGTTGAATGTCGTCGAGTTGTACCGCCAGAATCTGCTGATCCATCAAGTCTCCGCAGAGAGCGGGATAGCCGCTTTGACCAGCCCACTCGGACCGGCAGGCGGCCCGGTTCGCCTTCATATCTGCGGGCCAGAGCGCCAGTATTTCGCCGTACTTTCGCTGCTCGCCGTCAAAGATCCACGGAATTTCGTGGTCATTATATTCACCGCTGAATACCTGATATTTCGACTGCTCGGAAAGCAGGACCGGTTCCGACAAACTGTCTTTGCCGGCCAGCCGGCGGTAGGCCGCACTGGCAGAAGCCACGACGGCAGCCAGTAGTACACAGGCTGCGGCCAGAGCGAAAGCGCTCACGATGAAGGGGTTGGTCCTGGCGCTGCGGGGATCGGTTTCTTGAAGGTGAATTGCGTTGGATGTCATGTGCGCGTTTCAGTATATGCATCGACGCTGCGCCGTCATCAACAGTGAAAGACAGGTCGATGCCGGCGCAAACGCGGCGAGTGCCGCGTTGCTGCCGAAATATGAAAAGCGCGTAGTCTGAGGCTGCCGAAAACGACATGCAATCCCCTACATATGGTAGGGAATTGGCTAATTTCAAATCCCCTATCCCAAATCAATTCCGATTTGAGACGGCCTCAAATGAGGAGAGAAAGGAAAGCCGCCAGACAAGCGGCATAGGGCGCCCGTCAGAGCACTGCGGAGACGGTGTAAGGGGCAAGCGCGTCAGAGCAAACCAGCTCTGTCCAGCTCGATCGCCTTGTCGAGCGTTTTCAGGAAGGCCTCGCGGGCCTTGAGCTTGGTCTTTGCATGCGCACCCATGTTGATCTTCTGCAGCTGCTGCGCCATCGCGACGGCCGTTTCCATCAGCTGCTCGGGCGCGACCACCTTGTCGAGGAAGCCGGCTTCCACCGCGCCTTGCGGGGTAAACATTTCGGCATTGATCACCGACCGCTGGAACGCCGCCTTGCTCAGGCGGTCGCGCGCCAGCTCGATGCCGACATGATGCATGGTCATGCCGATCTGCACTTCGTTCAGCCCGATCGTGAACGGGCCATCGACGCCGACGCGGTAATCGGCCGACAGCAGCAGGAAGGCGCCCTTGGCCACCGCATGGCCGGAGCAGGCGACGATGATCGGGAACGGATGGGCCAGCATGCGGCGCGCCAGAGTCGAGCCGGCACTCACCAGGTCGATGGCGTTTTGCGGGCCGGACATCATGACCTTGAGGTCGTAGCCGCCCGACAGGATGCCCGGTTGGCCGGTGATGATCACCACCGCGCGCTCTTCCACGGCGCGATCGAGCGCCGCATTGAGCGCCGCGATGACGTCCGGTGAAATCGCGTTCACCTTGCCGTTGTTCAGGGTCAGCGTGGCGATGCCATCGGCGAGTTGGTAGGAGACGAGTTCGCTCATGATCATGTTCCTTGAAAGGGATGGGCTGGTTATTTCCGACACGCCGACGTCAGGATGTGCCGGTCGCGTGCGTGGGCAGACATCTTCCGACGGAGAACAGGTCTTTGTCCATGGAGGGAAGCTTCGAAAATGATTGGCGGCGGCCAAATAAAAAGCGCCCGGGTTCCTGGCCCGGGCGCCTTGCCTTCGATTGCGCTGCAATTACTGCGACGGGTACATGCGTATCCACGCATTGCCGTTGATCCCGGCGCCGCTGACCGCCGGCTGGTTGTTGACCGTGATCGACTGGCCGACCAGGTCCTTGCGCTCCAGCGCGGGCGATTCCGCCGTCGCGCTTGCCGCCGGGCGCACGAGTTCCTGCATCGACGAGAACGTGAGGTGCATGGCGAAGTGGCCGGCGATGTTTTCCAGCGCGGCGAGCTTGCTGCCGGCCTGCGAGAACCCGGTTTCCAAATCGAGCAGCAAGAAAAAGCTGGTGGTGTCGCCGTGATTGTCGGGCACGTCCACCATCGGCAGTATCCGGACGGTACCGGCAGGCGCCGGAATGTCTGCCCGCACTTCCGTGCCGGCGGCACTGCGGCCGTAGACATGGATTTGCGCACCGTCCAGGACCTTCACGGAGGAGAGTTCGCTATTCTGGTTGGTCGACAGCTCGACCTTGTCGATCACGAACCGCATGATCTCCGGCACTTCGTTGGCGCCCACGCCGGGGGAATCGCTGCGCTCGGTGAGGTCGATCGCAATCCGCCCCACGACGGTCTGGTTCCCCACCGCCTGCCCCGCAGTCGAAGGCAGCACATACTTGCTGATCCGGATGCCGAATGCGGCAATCGGCGCGGCCGGCGCCGCCGCCGGCGGCTGCACGGCGCAGGTTCCATCGTTGGTGTGATTACAACCCGCTGCGGCGGCTAGCTCCTCGAGACCGTCGATGTGCGCCACCGGGCTGCCGGCTGCTACGTCGACGATGCCCCTGTCGCTCTCGAATTCGCTCATGACGACGGGAAGATAGATGATCCGGTTCCTGCGGATGTAGAGGATCTGGTTGGCCACCACCTCCAGAGTGCCGTTGAGCTTCTGGTCGACCGCCACCGGCGCCGGCGTGGTGCTGCCCGCATTGGTCGCGGGCGGCGTTACGGTTGTCGGTGATTGCGCGGCCGGCGTGCCGGTATTCGTGGCGGGCGTGGTGCCGGCAGGCTGCGTGGCGCCGCTATTATTGGTCGAGGTTCCACCGCCCGTGGTCGCCGCGGCCGTGGTGTTTGGCGTGTCCGAGCCGCCTCCGCCGCAGGACACCAGCAGCGCCGACGCTGCAAGTAGAAACAGGATCCTTTTTTTCTCAACCATGTTGGCCATCCTTGCTTGCTAGGTTAAAAATTCCAACAGCTCCTTGAAAACCGTTGTGCTTCTGATAGCCGGTTGCCGCCGGCGCGCTTACTCCATCGCTCCTTTCGATCGCTTTGCCCTGCGCAGGAAGTTCACCGCCCGGGCCAGCAGGCGATAGCCGCGCCCTTCCTTGTGTTCGAGGTCGTGCAGCAGCCATTGCTTGGTCAGCCAGAGGCGTCCCCTGGCTTCCTTGCGCGCGATATGGGCCAGGCTGGCCAGCACGGCAAGGCGGCTGCGGTAGATGTCGAGATGATGGATGTCGCGCCGCTGCGCCAGCAGGCGGTACTTGTAGCCGTAGCGCCCCTGCAGCAGATGGAAGCGCTTGCCACCGCGCGCGATGCCTTCGCAAATCGTGTGGTAGTAGCAGAGGATGCCGAGGCTGTAGTCGTTGTATTGCGGGTGGTGCGCGATGACATGCATGAAGTAGCTGTCGCCGATCCGGAAGCCGATCGCGCCTGCGCACACCTTGCCGTCGATGCGTGCCAGCCCGACGATGCCGCTGGTCCTGGCGAAGGCGGCGATCCAGTCGATCTCGGTGTCGTCGAAGCGGGGAACGATGTTCTTGCTCCTCATGCGCATGCAGCTCAGCGCGATGATGTCGCGCACGTCCTGCTCGCTGATGTCGCGCTCCAGGTGGAGCTCGTAGCGGTAGGTGGGAAACGCCTTGAGCAGGGCGCTCGAATAGCGCTTGATGTTGCGGCGCATGTTCTTGCCGACGGCGTTCTCGTAGTCCTTCACCGTTTCCGGCAGCGGCACCACCATGTCTTCGCTGCACACCATGGCATGCCGCGGCAGCTCGAGCGCATCGAGGTTCGCATGCACTTTCGGGAAGGTGACGCGCCGCACGGAGGGGTAGCGGCTGAACATGTGGCGGCAGAAGCGCTCGATTTCCGCGGCGTCCAGCGTCAGGTATTCGCTGACCACGCTCACCTCGTCGCGCGTGCGCCGGTAAGGCAGAACGGCGACAACCTTGCCGTCGCACCGGGCGACATAGCAGCTTGCCCCGGCTAGCGCGCCGGCCATCTCGAAATAGCGCGGGGAACAGTAGAGATGGCCGTACAGGCGGTCGATGTCGGCGGCGGCGAAGGCAGGCACCTCGTTTTCATGGCAGTCGATCTGCACCTGCTCCGCGCACGGCGCGCATTCGCCGCGCTGCGCATGGGGGGACAGTGGAAGCGTCGATCCGGCTGTTTTCATAGTTCTCCCGAAGTGCGTGCGTTGCCTGTTTCGCCCCATGCAGGAGGCTCCTTCCCGACCGCCGCCGACGCGTCGCCTGCTGCCGGGCGGCGCTGCCTGCGGATGCGGTCGAGCGAACGCTTGACGTTTCTGAGGCTGTTGAGGCCGTGGTAGGCGGCGCGGTTGAGCACGCTGGAATCATCCAGCCTTCTCGCCCGGTGCTCCATCCAGTTCTTCACCTCGTACATCCGCCCGCGCCAGGCGTGCCGCGCCGCCTGCGCACCATTGCGCAGCAGGTGCAGGCGCGAGCGGTAGACCAGCATGTGGCTCATGTCGCGCTGCACGCCGAGCAGGCGGTACTTGTATTCGTAGCGCCCCCACAGGAAGTGGTATTCGGCGCCCTTGCGCGCGATGCATTCGCAAATGGTGAGGTAGCAGCACAGCGTGCCGAGCCCGTAGTCGTCGTAGGCGGGGGCGTGCGCGATGACCTGCAGGAAGTAGTTGTCGGCGACGCGATAGTTGATCGTGCCGGCGCATACCTTGCCGTCGATCGTCATGACGGTCACCAGTCCGCAGCGGCGCACCATCTGCAGGATGCGGTCGGCCTCGGCATGGTCGATATACGAATCCTTGTACTTGCCGGCCATCCTGGCGCGGTTGAGTTCGATGATGGCGCGCACGTCGTCCTCGCTGGCGTCGCCGCCGTCGCGGGTCGTCCATGACACCGATGGAAAGCAGCGCTTGAGCTTGTTGAAGTAGCGCTTGATGTAGGCGCGCGTCGACTTGCCCAGCATGGCCTGATACTGATCCTCGCTGGCCGGCAGCGCCAGGACGATGTCCTGCGTGCACTTGGCCCCCATGAAGGGATAGCGCAGCCCCGCCGGCATGGCGTCGATGACCGGGAACGAGATCACGCTGGTGGCGGGGAAGCGCTCGAAGATGTGGCGCGCGAACGCGTCGATCACCGCGGGCGGGAACACGCATTGCTCGTTGATGACGCGCACCCGTTTGCCGTCGAAGCGAAACAGCACCACCGCGACGATCTCCGCGCCTTGCCGCAGCACGCAGGTGTGCGTACCGCCGCGCAGATTGCCATACACCGAGTGATAAGCTAGCGACGAATGCAGATGGCGGTACAGGCGGTCCAGCGGTTCGTGCGCGAACTGCGGCACCGCATCGCTATACATCGTGACCTCGATGCCTTGCATGGGCGTGATCCTCCAATCGTGTCCGCGCCTGCCGCAGCAGGCGCGAATCAAGCAACAAGCGATAAACTTCCAGGGAACTCGATAGACAAACGACTGCGCCGGAAAGCTCGCCGCCGGCGTACATCGCTGTTTTCATCTTTGTTCATGCAGGCGCTTAGCTCTATCCCAAGCCGCTGCTTTTTTGCGGACCATCAAACGGGCAGATGGCGCGACTCGCAGAGCAAATAGGCGACGTTGAAAGCAACATGCGCGAACTTGCGGGACATGACTCCGCCGCGCTCAGGAATCGACGATGACCCAGTCCGACGGGAAGAAGTGTTCCGGGTGATTCAGGTGATCGAGAGCATTCATGCGCCGCGTGCGCAGCACGATCTTGTCCGGATTCCGGTTGAGATAGGCGCCCCACCAGCTGAAGGAGCTGAAGCCGGTGGTGATGTTGTGGCGGCACCGGCTCATCAGGTGCAGGTCTTCGTAGCCGGCATCGGGCCCGTTATGGTCCACGTAGACGACCTTGCCGGGAAGCCTGAGGTTATCCTTCACCCATGCCATGTCGTCGGAAAAGACGAAGAAGCAGGGATCGGCCAGCCGCTCCCGCATCCAGTACGTCGCATTTCGATAATAGTTTTCCGTGACCACGCCCTCGTACCAGCTGCGGTACTCGGGATTGGTGACGACGTCGCCGCGCCGCACATGCAGGCTCACCGACTCGGTGGCGAGGATGCGCTCTTCGACCGCCTTGCTCTGCGCTGAAAGCGGCACCTTCAGGCTCAGCTCCTGCAGGATCAGCGCGCGGATCGGGTCGAAGTATTTATAGGAAAAGAAGCAGCCGCGCAGGATCGTGTCGTCGGGCAGGTCCATGAAGTGCGGCTTGTACCCCCAGTCGCCGCGCTCTTCCCTGAAAAAGCGCTTCTCGTTGCCGGACAGCTTGAGCAGCAGGCGCGCCGGATCGATGCCGTTGTCGCGCAGACGCCTTGCCGCGCTGCGCAGCAAGTCGTTCTCGCGCAGGCGGACCTTCAGCGCGCTGTACAGCCCCAGCCCCGACGCGCCCATCTTCTCGCCCTGTCCCGGCAAGCCGGGGTAGTGCGCTGCGATATTGAATTTATCCAGCTGAAACGAATGGCCGACATACTGGCCGTGGTCGACGCCGTTGCGGCAATCGGTGTCGACGTCGAGATACAGGCTGGTGTTGTGCTTGTGCGCGAGCGCGCGCGCGGCCGCGTACATGAAGAGCTGGTTGCCCAGCCCGCTATGGATCTGCACGACGATCATGGTGGTTTCCCCTTGCGACGATTGTTGCGGCGCGCCACCAGCTCAGCTGAGCTCAGCCCGCGGCGCTGGCAACCAAGTCCTCGTACCGGTTCTCGGACACGATGCGGCCCTTGTTGAGGCGATAGATCGCGTCGCATCCGCGCAGGGTGCCGATGCGATGCGCGATCATGACGATGGTGAGCTCGCGCCCCAGGCTTTCGATGGCCTGCATGACCGCCTCTTCGGTATCGGCGTCGAGCGCGCTGGTGGCTTCGTCGAACACCAGCACGGTGGCCTTCTTGTAGAGCGCGCGCGCGATCGCGATGCGCTGCCGCTGGCCGCCCGACAGGCGCACGCCGCGCTCGCCGACCGTGGTCGCGTAGCCTTCGGCGGTCGACTCGATGAACTCGGCGATCTGCGCCTGGCGCGCCGCCTCGCGCACCCGCGCCGCATCGATTTCCTCGGGCGGCAGGCCGAACGCGATGTTTTCCGCGAAAGACGCGTCGGTCAGGAAGATCATCTGCGGCACGTAGGCGATGTTGCGCTGCCAGGCCTGGCGCGCATTTTCGTCCAGCACGACATCGTCGACCAGGATGCGGCCTGCCGTCGGGCTCAGCAGCCCCAGCAGCAAGTCCATCGCGGTCGTCTTGCCGCTGCCGGTGACACCCACGAAACCGATGCGCGCGCCGTGCGGAATGACGAGGTTGAAGTCGCGCAACACCAGCGGCGAAGCCGGCTGGTAGCGGAACGACACATTGTCGAAGCGGATCGCGTCGCGAAAGGGCAGGGCCGGCAGCGCGCCCTTCCCGGCCGGCGCTTCGGACCGGGTGGAACGCGGTAGCGGGCGCTCCAGAAAATCCGTCACGTCGGACACGACGTCGAGGTTGCCCGATATGTATACCCAGCCCTGGTAGGTTTGCTGCAATAGCGGCATCAGGCGCTGCGCGCCCAGCGCCAGGGCGCCCAGCGTGGGGATGGTGGCGGCAATGCTGCCCTGGGATTCCGTGATGTAATAGCCGAGCAGCGCGATGAGGATGATGCCCAGCGCCTCGACCATGATGCGCGAGCTCGGGCCGCCGATGATGGCCGTGCTGGCCTGCGCCATGCGCATCGTCTTTTCGGTGTCGTGGAAGCGCCGGGTGTAGAACTCCTGGGTGTGGTCCAGCAGCACGTCGCGGATTCCCCCCAATCCTTCCTGGACCGATTGCACCCGCTTGCCGTAGGCGCGGTTGACCACCTGGCTGTTGCGCGCCAGCCGGCGCCGCGTGAAGATCGACATCAGCGCGTAGATGGTGCCGAAGCCGAGCAGGGCGATGCCCGCGATGACCGGGTCGATCAGCAGCAACGTCACGGTGATGAACAGCGCCATCAGGGAACTGCTGCAGATGATGAGCACGCTGGCGATGACGAACACCACGTTGTCCATCTTGTCGATGGCGCCGACGGTTTCGCTGCTGTTGCGCGCGACATGGAATTCGTACGACTGGTAAAGCGTGCGCCGGTAGACCTCGGTGCCGAGTTCATAGCCGAGGATGTAGTTGAGCCTGGTGGCCGCATAGATGACGGCAAAGCGGATCGCCCCCGAGATCACCACCGCCAGCGCGAAGATCACGGTCAGGCGCAGGCGCAGCTCGGCCGGGCTGGCGGCATTCAGGGTTTCCACGATGCGCGCCACGAACGGCCTTTGCATGGCCGCCACCGGGTCGGCCAGAATGGCCAGAAACGGCACCAGCGTGGCCAGGCTGAGCATCTCGGCCACGGCGCACACCAGCATCAGGAACAACAGGGGCGGCAACTGCCGGCGGCGCCGGGCGGGCAGGCAGGCGAGGAAACGGTTCAGACGTTGCACCGTCCCGCGATACTGTTTCATAGGATCTCCGCTACGGGGTTGCGCGCACGGCCGCAACCCGCGAATTGCTGAACAGGTGTTCTGATTGAAGATGCTGCCGACAGCGCACCGTGCTCCGATTGCGACGGATCAAAATTTCTCGCGCTTGCAAGCGCCGGCAGTGCCGGGGTTTGACGCATCACGGATGTCGTGTTTCCACTTGTACCATTTGCCCCACGCCTGGCAGGCCCGCAAGCCGCACTCTTGCAGTGCACGCGCATCGCAACGGTGCCTGCAGGTAAGGCATCGCATCCCACTTTGATGCGCATTCGGGACTGCCGCCATGGAATTGCACCCGAATCCGCTTGGCACACCGATTGCTAATGTTGGAATAAAGCAATCGCGCTGCACACGACAGGGAGTCCAACGCCGGGCTCCCCAGACAATGGGGTCTCATTATGAAAATCGTCGTCATCGGCCACGGCATGGTCGGCCACAAATTTCTGGAAAGCCTCGATGATGCGGGACTGCGCGATGCGCACGTCACCGTGCTGTGCGAGGAAGCACGCGCCGCTTACGACCGCGTGCATCTATCCGATTTTTTCTCTGGAAAATCCGCGGACGATCTGTCCCTGGTGCCGCCCGGCTTTTTCGAGCGCGACAACCTGCTGCTCAAATTAAATGCACGCGCCACCGCCATCGACCGCGCCAGCAAGACCGTCAGCGTCAGCAGCGGCGAAGTCCTGCCCTACGACAAGCTGGTCATCGCCACCGGCTCCTATCCATTCGTGCCGCCGGTGCCGGGCAAGGACCGCAAGGATTGCTTCGTCTATCGCACCATCGAGGACCTGGAAGCGATGCTGGAATGCGGCAGCCGCTCGGCGAGCGGCGTCGTGATCGGCGGCGGCCTCCTGGGTCTGGAGTGCGCCAAGGCACTGCGCGACATGCTGCTGCAGACGCACGTAGTCGAATTCGCACCGCGCCTGATGGCGGCGCAGGTCGACGAGGGCGGCGGGCGCATGCTGCGCAAGAAGATTGAAGAGCTGGGCGTGGCCGTGCACACGCAAAAGAACACCGTCGAGATCGTCGACGGCGAACAGGCGCGCCATCGCATGGTGTTCGCCGACGGCACCCACCTCGAAACGGACATGATCGTGTTCTCTGCCGGCATCCGGCCGCGCGACGAACTGGCGCGCGCCGGCGGCCTGGAGACCGGCCCGCGCGGCGGCATCGTCATTGGCAACGATTGCCGCACCTCCGATCCCGACATCTATGCGATCGGCGAGTGCGCGCTGTGGGACGGCCAGATCTTCGGCCTGGTCGCGCCGGGCTATCACATGGCGCGCGTCGCCGCGAAACACCTGGCGGGGCAAGCGGCCGAGTTCGGCGGCGCGGACATGAGCACCAAGCTGAAGCTGATGGGCGTCGATGTCGCCAGCATCGGCGACGCGCTCGGCGTTACTGCCGCGGCCCGCGCCTACCAGTTCAGCGACGAGCGCAGGCAGGTGTACAAGAAGATCGTCGTTTCCGAATGCGGCAAGCACTTGCTGGGCGCGGTGCTGGTGGGCGACGCGGCCGAATACGGCACGCTGCTGCAAATGATGCTGAACAAGATCGAGTTGCCGGAAGCGCCGGAATTCCTGATCCTGCCGCAAAGCGACGGCAAGGCCAAGCCCGGCATCGGCGTGGACGCACTGCCGGCGTCCGCGCAGATCTGTTCCTGCAACAACGTCTCCAAGGGCCAGCTGTGCGACGCGGTCGCGAACGGTGCGACCAACGTGGTCGAAATGAAGTCTTGCACCGGCGCCGGCACCGCCTGCGGCGGCTGCGTGCCGCTGGTGACCCAGGTGATGAAGGCCGAAATGAAGAAGCGGGGCCTGGCCGTCAACAACCACCTGTGCGAGCACTTCGCGTACTCGCGCCAGGAGTTGTTCCACCTGATCCGCGTGGGCGACATCAAGACCTTCGACGCATTGCTTGACAAGCACGGCAAGGGTCTGGGCTGCGACATCTGCAAGCCGGTCGCCGCCAGCATCTTCGCGTCGTGCTGGAACGACTTCGTGCTCAACAGGGAGCACGCCGGCCTGCAGGATTCGAACGACTACTTTCTCGGCAATATCCAGAAGGATGGCACCTATTCTGTCGTGCCGCGCATGCCGGGCGGCGAGGTCACGCCCGAGGGGCTGATCGCGGTCGGCCAGGTGGCGAAGAAATACGGCCTGTACACCAAGATCACCGGCGGTCAGCGCGTGGACCTGTTCGGCGCGCGCGTCGATCAGCTGCCGGAGATCTGGGAAGAGCTGATCGCGGCCGGCTTCGAGTCGGGACACGCCTACGGCAAGTCGCTGCGCACCGTCAAATCCTGCGTCGGCTCGACCTGGTGCCGCTATGGCGTGGACGACAGCGCGGGGCTGGCGATCGAGCTGGAAAACCGCTACAAGGGCTTGCGCGCGCCGCACAAGATCAAGTTCGGCGTATCCGGCTGCACCCGCGAATGCGCCGAGGCGCAGGGCAAGGACGTGGGCGTGATCGCCACCGAAAAGGGCTGGAACCTGTACGTGTGCGGCAACGGCGGCATGAAGCCGCGCCATGCCGAACTGCTGGCGTCGGACCTGTCGAAGGAAGACCTCATCAAATATATCGACCGCTTCCTGATGTTCTATATCCGCACCGCCGATCGCCTGCAGCGCACCAGCGTATGGCGCGACAACCTCGAAGGCGGCCTCGATTACCTCAAGGAAGTCGTCATCGACGACAGGCTGGGCCTGGCCGCGGAACTGGAAGCCGACATGCAGCGCGTGATCGACACCTACGCCTGCGAATGGAAGAACGCCGTCACCGATCCAGAGACGCGCAAGCGCTTCCGCCAGTTCGTCAACAGCGACCAGCCGGACGAGCACGTGGTGTTCGTCGAGGAGCGCGGCCAGATCCGCCCGGCGACGCCGCAGGAACGCAAGATCATTCCCATCAATGCCAAGGTAGCGTGAGGAAAAAGCCATGACACACGAATTCAAGACGACCACCTGGAGCCCGGTCTGCAGCATCGACGACATCGTTCCCAACACCGGCGTGTGCGCCCGGGTCAAGGACCGGCACGTCGCGGTGTTCCGCGTCAGCGACAAGGCGCCGCGCCTGTTCGCCATCGACAACTACGATCCCAACGCGCAGGCCAGCGTGCTCTCGCGCGGGCTGGTCGGCAACGCGGGCGAGCGCATCGTGGTCGCCTCGCCCATCTACAAGCACCACTTCGATCTGCGAAACGGCCAGTGCCTGGAAGCGCCCGAAAATTCCGTCAATGCCTATCCGGTGCGCGTCGAAAACCGCACGGTCTGGGTCGCCGTCTGAGCGCCGCAACGAACAGAATCCCAATTAACCGCAGCACCAGGAACAGGAAGGAAACATCATGGCTTATCTCGCGCCCTCGGAATTCGTCACCAAGATGGTGGACGCCGGCGAATCGAAAATCTTCATGTCGACCAGGGATACCCTGATCCGAGCCTACATGGCCGGCGCCATCCTCTGCCTGGCGGCGGCGTTCGCGGTGACGATCAATGTCCAGACCGGCCAGCCGCTGCTGGGCGCGGTGCTGTTCCCGGTCGGTTTCTGCATCCTGTACTTGCTCGGCTACGACCTGCTGACCGGCGTGTTCGTGCTGTCGCCGCTGGCCTTGCTGGACAAGCGCCCCGGCGTGACGCTGGGCGGCGTGCTGAAGAACTGGGGGCTGGTATTCGTCGGCAACTTCGCCGGCGCATTCACCGTCGCCGTCCTGATGGCGATCACCTTCACCTACGGCTTCTCGGTCGAGCCCAATGCCGTGGGCAAGGCGATCGGCGTGATCGGCGAAAACCGCACGCTGGGTTACGCGAAATACGGCGCGGCCGGCATGCTCACCCTGTTCGTGCGCGGCATGCTGTGCAACTGGATGGTATCGACCGGCGTGGTCGGCGCGATGATTTCCACCACCGTTCCCGGCAAGGTGATCGCGATGTGGATGCCGATCATGGTCTTCTTTTACATGACCTTCGAGCACTCGGTGGTGAACATGTTCCTGTTCCCGTCGGGCCTGCTGTTAGGCGGACATTTCTCGCTCATGGATTACCTGGTCTGGAACGAGCTGCCGACGGTCCTGGGCAACCTGGTCGGCGGGCTGACCTTCACCGGGCTGACGCTGTACACCACCCACGTGAAGACCGCGCCCAAGCGCGCCTTCTGATCCGCATCCCGGCAAGAGAGCCCCGGCGCCGGGGCTCTCTTCTTTCGGCATCCACCATGAGCGGTCAACTGCACATCTCCTTCGGCCAGCACTCCGACAAGGGACGCAAGCACACCAACCAGGATTTCCACGGCATCTGCGTGCCGCAGGAGCCGCAGCTCGGCTCCAAGGGCATCGCCGTAGCCATCGCCGACGGCATCAGCAGCAGCGACGTCAGCCATATCGCCAGCCAGGCGGCGGTGGCCGGCATCCTGCAGGATTACTACTGCACCTCGGACGCCTGGTCGGTGAAGACCTCGGTCGAGCGCGTGCTGGCCGCCGCCAACTCCTGGCTGCACGCGCAGACCCGGCAAGGCCAGTACCACCTCGACCAGGACCGCGGCTACGTCTGCACCTTGAGCGCCATGGTCATCAAGTCGACCACCGCGCACCTGTTCCACGTCGGCGACGCGCGCATCTACCAGCTGCACGGCAGGCGGCTCGAACAGCTTACCAACGACCACCGGGTATGGATGTCGCGCGACCAAAGCTATCTCGGCCGCGCGCTAGGCATCAATCCCCAGCTGGAGATCGACTACCGCGCACTGCAGGTGGAGCAGGGCGACATCTTCCTGCTGGCCACGGACGGCGTCCACGAATACGCCGGCGCCGACTGCATCGCCGCCGCCGTCGAGCTTCACGCGAACGATCTCGACCAGGCGGCCAGGATCATCGTCGACGAAGCCTGGCGGCAGGGCAGCCCGGACAATCTCACCGTCCAGCTGGTGCGGATCGACGCCTTGCCCGATCCGCAGGCAAGCGAGATGGTCCGGCGCCGCGGCATGCTGCCGCTGCCGCCGCTGCTGGAGCCGCGCATGGCGTTTGACGGGTACAGGATCATCCGCGAAGTGCATGCCAGCAGCCGCAGCCATGTCTACCTGGCGGTGGACGGCGAGACCGGCGAGCACGTCGCCATCAAGACACCGTCCATCGACCTGCGCGACGATCCGTCCTACCTGGAGCGGTTCGTGCTGGAGGAGTGGATCGCGCGCCGCATCGACAGCGCGCATGTGCTCAAGCCCTGCCGGCAAACCCTCAAGCGCAACTTCCTGTACGTCGCCACCGAATTCGTCGACGGCCAGACGCTGTCGCAGTGGATGATCGATCACCCGCAGCCGGACCTGGAAACGGTGCGCGGCATGGTCGAGCAGATCGCCCGGGGATTGCGCGCCTTTCACCGGCTGGAAATGGTGCACCAGGACCTGCGGCCCGATAACATCATGATCGACCGAACCGGCACCGTCAAAATCATCGATTTCGGCGCGACCAGCGTCGCCGGCATCCTGGAAAGCGCGCCGCCGGCCGAGCGCCAATCCCTGCTCGGCACCGCGCAATACACGGCCCCCGAATATTTTCTGGGCGAGCACGGTTCGCCGCGCTCGGATCTGTTTTCGCTGGGCGTGATCGCCTACCAGATGCTGGCGGGGCGCCTGCCGTACGGCGCGCAAGTCGCCAAGGCGCGCACCCCTGCCGCCCAGCGGCGGCTGCAGTACGACTGTGCGCTCGGCCTGAACCGCAAGATCCCGGCCTGGGTCGACGACGCGATCAGGAAGGCGGTCCATCCCGATCCGCGCAAGCGTTACGAGGCATTGTCCGAGTTCGTATTCGATTTGCATCATCCGAACCCGGCCTTTCTCCGCCGCGCGCGCCTGCCGCTGATCGAACGCCATCCCGTAGCTTTCTGGAAAGGCGTTTCCTTCGTGTTAATGACGATCGTGATCGGCGCGCTGCTGCGCGCGGCGTTCAGGTAAGCGGCACAAAACGATGCGCGGAACGCCGTTACAGCTGCTTACGATTGAAACAGTGCAATAAAGACTTTATGCGTGCGTCAGGCGTTTCTCCCTGTAAGAATCACCTCGTTGAATCTTTTGGAGAGTAACCATGCAAGCAAGCAAACAGTCCGGCCACATCCATCCCCTCATGGCCGGCGCCGCCGCGTCCGTCATCCTGGTCAGCCTGGTCGCTGCCGCCGCCATCGTCGGCATCATCCCCAATTCGCACAGCACGGCTGTCGACACCGAACACGCCGCGCCTCAGGCCGTCATGGCCGCCCCCGCTCCGGCGCCCGTCCAGCAAGCCGCCGCCGCGCCCGTCGTCAAGGAAGTGGTGGAGCACAAGACCGTCGTGCATCACCAGTATGTGCAGCATCGCGCCAGGCCGGTCCAAGTCGCCCAGGCAGCGCCCGCGCCGCAGTACGCGCCGGCCCCGGCATACCAGCAGCCTGCACCCGCCGCGCAGAACAGCCCGGTCGGCATCGGCGTGGGCGCGGTCGTCGGCGGATTGATCGGCAGCCAGGTCGGCGGCGGCAACGGCAAGACGCTGGCGACGATCGCCGGCGCGGTCGGCGGCGGCTACCTCGGCAATGAAATCGCCAAGAAGAGCCAGTAACGTCCAAGCCGGTCATCGGCCCCTTGCGAGAACACGATCATGTCAAACAGACTAATCATAGCCTCCATCCTCGCCCTGCCGCTGGCGGCCGGCGCCACCGAATACCGCACAGTCGAGCGGCCGCGGCAGGAATGCTGGAATGAGCAGGTGCCGGTCCAGACAGCGAGCGCCGATTACGGCGGCGCCATCATCGGCGGACTGGCCGGCGGCATCCTCGGCAATCAGGTCGGCGGCGGCAACGGCAAGACGATTGCGACCGCGGTCGGCGCCATGACCGGCGCGGTCGTCGGCGACCGCATGTCCGCGCGCGGCCCGTCGTATCAGACACAGACCGTGCGGCGCTGCCGCACCGTGGTCGAGCACGTGCAGGTCCCCGTCGTGCGCGAGCAAGTCCCGGTCTATGTCGAACCGCAGCCGGTCTACGTGCAGCCGCAGCCGGTGTACGTCCAGCCGCGCCCGGTGGTGGTGGTCGAGCAGCCGGCCTATTTCGTGGGGCGCGAGGAATACCGCTACGGCGGCTGGGGCAGGGGGCACGAGCATCACCGCCATCATCACCACGACGACGATGACTGACAGCGCGCCGGCTTCATCGGCCATTGTGCTGGCGCACATAAGAAGTTCTTGTCTTCGGCGAAGGTGGTCTGCTAGGCTAGCATCTATATTTTTTGCGTAACCACGGAGGTGCAACCTTGCGCGGCTCTAGCTGGAAATACCGGGACGACTATGCGAACGTCGCCCCACTCAAGGCGCTGATGACAGCCATGCCGATGACGGCACAGCAGCATACGGCGGTACTCCAGAAACGGATAGAACGCAGACGGCAGCTGGAAACAGCCAAGGAACTGAAGGCGGCAGCGGACGACAACCTCTGGTAACGACGCTCCGGCAGCCGTGGCGAACGCACCATCCGGCGCCCCGGCACCGCACGCACACATGAAAAAAGGCCCGCAGTCGCGGGCCTTTGTCTTATCTGCGCTTATCCGCTCTTCTTCAGGCACTCGCTCATGAACTTCTTGCGATCCGCGCCTTTCATGTCCTTGGCTTCGGCGTTACAGGATTTCATTTTCTCCTGTTGCGCCTTTTGCGCGTCGCTGACTTTCGGCTTGCTGCTCAGGCACTCTTTCATGAACGCCTTGCGCTCGTCGCCTTTCTTGTCGGCGGCATCCTTGTTACAGGCCGCCATCTTCTGCTGTTGCGCCGTTGCGGCAAACGTGGGCTGAAATACGAAGGGGGCAAGAAGCAAGGCTGCTGCAAAGAACTTCTTCATACGGCTCTCCTTGGTAGAGGGTTGACAACATACTGCAGGCTCCCACTATACGAGGAAATTGCAAATGTGTGAAATCAAGAAGGCAAGCCGTTTTTTCTGAAAATTGGTGCACGGAGCGGGCGGCGCCCCCTTCTCCGTGCGCGATTCAAGCGGCAAATGTCGATGCCGTCCAAGCGGCGGTTGCGACTCCCGCCTCAGGCGGCATGAGTGCCGGCCACCAGGATCGAGACATTAGGAAGCGCCTTGAATGGCGCCAGTTGCGCCGGCGTGGCGTCGGCATCCGTGACCAGGGTCCACGGGCGCTCCAGCGGCGTCCACGCCTGTTGCCCGGCAAAGCCCAGCTTGGAGGCATCGGCCAGCACGAACACCTCGCTCGCCTGGTCGATCATCTTCCCCTTGAGCGCCGCCTGCTCCTGGTTCGCCTCGCACAAGCCGCGCCCCGCGACCAGGCCGTCGGCGCCGAGAAATACCTTGTCGGCCGTCATCCTGCCCAGGGTCAGTTCCGCGAGCGGACCGACGGTTCCCATGCTCATTTTGCGCAGGCTGCCGCCCAGCACGGTCAAGGAAATGTCGGGGTCGTTGGCCAGCGCGGTCAAGGCGGTGATGTTGTTCGTGATGACATGAAGATCGTGGCGCCCGCGCAACTGGCGTGCCAGGGCGGCGACGGTGGTGCCGACATCGAGGATGAGCGTTTCGCCCGCATGGATCTGCGCGGCGGCCAGGCGCGCGATCGCCTCCTTGCGCGCGCGATGGACATGGATGCGTTCGCTCAGCGGCGATTCGCGGCGGTCCGTCGGCGACAACGCGGCCCCGCCGTAGGTGCGCACGACGCGACCGCTGTTGGCCAGCTCGGCGAGATCGCGGCGGATGGTGGACTCGGACACGCCGAAATGGCGGCTCAGCGCCTCAACGTTGGCCTCTTCGCTGGAGACGATGCCGAGAATCGCGTTCCGCCGTTTTTCCGTTTTATTGTTTGCCATATGAGGAGAAGCCCGCTTTCGATGTGGCGTAATTTACCCGATGGGCGCGCAAAACAAAATGCCACGCACCCGGCGTGGCATTTTCCCATATGGGCGCGGCTGGCCGCTAAGCGCGGCGCGTGGCCAGGCCGACCGCCTGGCGCAGTGCTTCCAGCATGCTGCCCTCGTCGGCGATGCCTTTGCCCGCGATGTCGAACGCGGTGCCGTGGTCGACCGAGGTGCGGATCACCGGCAGGCCCACCGTGATATTGACGCCCGCTTCCAGTCCCATGACTTTCACCGGCCCGTGGCCCTGGTCGTGGTACATCGCGACCACCAGGTCGAAGTCGCCGCGCGCGGCGCGGAAGAACAGGGTGTCCGCCGGCAGCGGACCCTCGACGCTGCGCCCCAGCGCGCGCTGGGCTTGCACGGCCGGAATGATTTTTTCCTCTTCCTCGCCGCAGCCGAACAAGCCGTTCTCGCCCGCGTGCGGGTTGATGCCGCACACGCCGATGCGGGGATTGGCGATACCCGAACGCACCAGCGTGTCGTAGCCGCGCGCAATCGTCCGCTCCACCAGGCCCGTCTCGATTTTTTTGATCGCGTCGAGCAAGCCGATGTGCGTCGTCACGTGGATCACGCGCAGGTTCGGCGCCACCAGCATCATCGACACTTCCGGCGTATTCGTGAGCTTCGCCAGCATTTCGGTATGCCCCGGGAAGAGATGGCCGCCGGCATGCAGCGCTTCCTTGTTCAATGGCGCGGTGCAGATCGCGTCGATCTCCTGCC
This sequence comes from Noviherbaspirillum sp. UKPF54, assembly GCF_007874125.1. Taxonomy (NCBI): domain Bacteria; kingdom Pseudomonadati; phylum Pseudomonadota; class Betaproteobacteria; order Burkholderiales; family Oxalobacteraceae; genus Noviherbaspirillum; species Noviherbaspirillum sp. UKPF54. The sequence goes on from NZ_CP040128.1 coordinate 3,891,327, forward strand.
GCATCGCCAGTTGCACGGCGCGCTCGATATAGCAGTAGGCGGCATGACCGCACAGCGCGGACAATTGGCCGAACGGGTAGTTGGGCGGGATCAGCCCCAGGTCGATGCACTCGACCACGCCATATTCATAGCTCGCCGCCGCGACGCTGTCGATGGCATGCAGCTGCAGCTTGCTGCCGACGATCTGCGCCGCTTCGCGCAGGCGCGTGATGTCGCCGATGACCACCGGCCTGCACTGCTGGTACAGGTCCCTGGCCGCCAGGCTTTTCATGATGATTTCCGGGCCGACGCCGGCGGCGTCGCCCATGGTGATGGCAATGATGGGGCGGTACATTAAGAAGCTTTCCTGTGGGATGAGGTGGAGCCGGCGCCGGCCCGCGCCTGGCGCAGCGTTTCGTGGCAGCGCAGCAGCGTATCGCGGGAACCGAAGGCGCCGGCCTTGGTAATGACGGGGATCGGCCTGATGCCGGCGGCAACCGACAGCGGCACCCCCGGCTCGACTTCGCCGGCCAGGCGCAGCCCGGTCGATCCCATCGCGGACAGAATCGCCCGCGCGGTTTCGCCGCCGGTGGAAATCACCGCGCCGATGTGCGCGGCAAGCGGCGCGACCAGCTGCGCCAGCGCCTGGCACAGCTGCAGGCCTTCTCCCATGTTGACCGGCTCTTCCCGGCCGATCAGGATCAGCACGTCGCATTTTTTCCGCAACAGCGCCTCCAGCGTGCGCTGGATCTGCTGCCATTGCGGATGCGACTGGCCCTGCCGCAGGATGCCCGTAGCCACCTCGACGCGCTCGATCCCGCCGCCGGCAAAGAGGCACTCCGCCTGCGCGCGCGACACGCTCGACAGGCTGCCGACGACCGTGAGGATCGATCCATCGGCGATGACGGGAACCGCCTGCGCCGGCTTGCCGGAGGCGTGCGCGGCGGCCGGCAAATGATTGGCCAGCCCGGCCGAGCCGACCCAGAAGCGCGGCACCGTCATCGGCAGCGAGGCCTGCGCGATGGTGCGCAGGTCGGCGTCGGCCGCCACGTCGCAGACGACCGCCTGCACGCCGTCGCGTGCGCATGTTTCGAGCCGGGCGCGCACGTGCTGCGCGCCCTGCCTGATCTCGTCCAGGCCGAGCGACGCGGCCTTGATGCCGTGGCGCGCCAGCATGCCCGGGATATGGGCGGTGCCGGCGATGCCTTCGCCGCGCCAGATTTCCGTTTCTTCGAGCGGCGCATCGTTGAGGTATTGATGGCCGTTGCGGGTGAAGCGGCCAGCCTGAGGAAATGCCGGGGCGACGATGGCCAGCCCCGCCTGGTCGATGATGGCGGCGAGTTCCTGCGCAAAATTGCCGCGCAGGGTGGAGTCGATTTTCTTGTAGAGCAGCTGGCCCGGGGTGCGGTAGCGCGCGCACAGCTCGCGGTGGATTTCCGCCGCCTCGGCCGCCGGCAGGCGCCGCGTGTCCGCGTCGATCGAGACCACCTGCGCCGCCTCAAGCTCGGCGCCTTGCGCTGCCTGCCGGTCGATAATGACCAGCGCCTCCAGCCCCGCCTTGACGAAGGCGCTGGCGCAATCGGCTGCGCCGGACAGATCGTCGGCGATGATCACTGTCTGCGTCATGGGAACCCTGCCTCAGGCCGACTTGGGGTTCGCCGCCGGCGCCGCTTCAACGCCGGCCTGCGCCGTCTTCTGCCTGGCCACCCACGCGGTCACGATCGGCACCAGGATCGCGGTGACGACGACGGAAGCCGCCACGATGATGGTTGCGGACTTCGCCGCATCGGCGTAGACCGGGTTGGCGGCGGCGATAATGGCCGGCACCGTGGCGGCATTGCCGGCCGTGCTGGCCGCGGCCACGCCTGCCACGCCGTTGCCGCCGATGGCGCGGTCGACGAGGTACAGCGGGATGCCGGTGACGATCACCACCGCGACACCCATGCCCAGGCCCAGCAGGCCGGCCTGCCAGACCTTGCCCAGGTCGAGGCCGGCGCCCAGCGCAAACGCGAAGAAGGGCAGCATGACCGGCACCGCCTTGCTCAGGAACGCGCGCATGTCGCGGTCAAGATGACCGAGCAGCATGCCGATCGCCAGCGGCAAAATGCTGCCCACCAGGGTAGGCCAGGGGAACGCCGACAAGCCGGCCACGCCGAGCGTCACCATGGTCAGGAACGGGCCGGATTCGACCGACATCACCGAGTAGGCGCCGACGTCTTCCGGCTTGCCGTACTGCCCCATCAACGCCATGTACAGGCCGCCGTTGGTATCGTTCATCGCCGCCACGATCGCCAAGGCGGACAGCCCGGCGAACAAGCCGCCGGACACCGGCGCTTCGCCCAGGTAGTGGCCCAGAATCAATCCCAGCACGATGCCCATGCCGACCTTGACGGCGAACAGCGAGCCGCCTTTTTTCAGGATGTAAGGCGTCGCCTTGACATCGATACTCGCGCCCATGCAGACATAAAAAACGGCAAGAATCGGCAAGGCGCCGGTAAACAGCGCCCCGGTAAAGGAACCGAAAAATTTGGGGGTGCTGGGGAAGAATGTGGTGATGACCGCGCCCAGCAAGAGGGGCACGATCATCATGCCGCCGGGAATACGGTCAAGCGTACGCTTGATAGGAACCTGTCTCATTGTCTCCGCCTTTACGAATTAAAAAATTTGCAATCGCGTAATTTGAAAATGCTCGATACACGCATTTCGTGAGACAAGGATAACGGAATCCCTATATTTTTGCGCATTTTACGCAATTTATTTTTTCAATGACTGTTTTGCGCATTTTAGGATAGCGCTAGGCAATAGTTCGGCGTGCCATTGACCAGTTGAATGCAGCGGCCTGCCCGCGCCCCCGCGAACGGCTGACTGGTAGACGGTATGGTCAAAAGGCAGGATGCGGCGCGCGCCGCCATCGGCAGCCGCGAACGCAGGGCCAGGGGCGGCGTGGCGACGAAGGCTGGTACTCCACGGCAGCCTTGTCCGGAACGCCGACGGCCCCATCCGCGAGGGTCGTGGCGAGGCTAGTCGTATCTGGCTTCAGAAACCGGCGACAACCCGCAACGCCCGCTCCACGTCCGCGCGGCTCACGTCGAGATGCGTCACCCAGCGGATGCGTTTCATCGCACGCTCCCTGGCGCGGAAGTAGCCGGCGGTGACGCGCACGTCGTTGTCGGCGAGATGCTGCAAGAACGCATCCGCGATGTCGGCGTCGATATCGAAAAACACGATATTGGTCTGCGCCGCATGCGCCGTGGCGCGACCTTTCAGTTTCGCGTGGGAAGACGCGGCCTCGGCGAGTCCCTCGGCCAGCAGGCGCGCGTTGGCATGGTCTTCGGCGAGGCGATGCACGTGATGTTGCAGCGCATGGATGCCCGCCGCCGCAAGCATGCCGGCCTGGCGCATGCCGCCGCCCAGCATCTTGCGGATGCGCCGTGCCTCTTTGATGAAATCGCGCGAGCCCAAGAGCAGCGATCCCACCGGCGCGCCCAGCCCCTTCGACAGGCACAGCGACACCGAGTCGTACGACTGCGCCAGCTCGCGCGCCTTGTGCACCGGATCGCCGCCGTCGGCCAGCGCCACCGCCGCGTTGAACAGGCGCGCGCCGTCGATATGCGTGCGCAAGCCGTGGCGCTGCGCCAAGGCGACCACATCGCGCATATAGGCCAGCGGCAGCACCTTGCCGCCGGTGGTGTTTTCCATCACCACCAGGCGCGTTTTGGCGAAATGCGGATCATCGACCTTGATCGCGCCTTCGATATCGGCCAGCGCGATGGTGCCGTCCGGCTGGTGCTCCAGCGGCTGCGGCTGAATCGAGCCGAGCACCGCCATGCCGCCCGCTTCCCAGCGATAGGTATGCCACATCTGGCCGACAATCGCCTCGTCGCCGCGCTGGCAATGCGTCATCAGCGCAATCAGGTTGGTCTGCGTGCCGCTCGGCGCGAACAGCGCCGCCTCGAAGCCCAGCATCTGCGCGCCCAGTTCCTGCAAGCGGTTCACGCTCGGATCGTCGCCAAACACATCGTCGCCCAGCGGCGCGGCCAGCATCGCCTGTTTCATCGCCGGTGTCGGTTGGGTGACGGTGTCGCTGCGGAAGTCGCTCATGGTTGTCCTCGGTTGAAAAATCCGGGGACATTATCGGACTTTTATGCGGGCGTGGAGGGATTCTTAGACGAGAATATCTGTGACACGGTACACTAAGCGCCCTCTACGATTGTCCCACCATCCTTACAGTTTTCATTCTCCACATAAGGTCAGAAATGCCGGCAAAAATCAAAGGTAAGCATAATCTCCGTCAGCGCAAGAAGCTTCGCTTAGGTGAATTTCAAGAATTTGGATTCGATGTAACCGCCAAGCTCGCAAAGGAACTCACACAGGACGAGCGCACAGCCTTTATTGATGCGTTAATTACTGCAGTTGATGAACAAGGCCTTCTCTTCGGCGGCGGATTTAACGGCGGCTTCGAAGGGTTCCTGGTCGTCGATGCGCTTCGCGGTTCTGTCACTGAGGCACAGAGAGAGTCGTTCAAGAAATGGGCCGAAGCGCGACAGGAACTGAAAGATGTTGTAGTTGGTCCGCTCAAGGATGCGTGGTACAGCACCTGAGTTTTGTTTCATGGAGTGGTCAAGCGCCCTGCGCTCAATGCAGGCAGCATGCATCACGCCTTCGCATCGCTTGCCGGGCGTGTCCGACGGCAAAAGCATATGGGGTCCGACTCTAGCAAGCACCATATGTCGAGTCTGACCCCATATGTGTATGTGTATATGTGCAGCCGCTGCGTCAATCGCGCAGCGTCGCCCTATCCCGCAACCGCTGGCGCAGGGCATGCGCATAAGCGATGGCACGCATGATCATGCCCACGTCCGCCAATCCGGCCTCAAAGCGTAACGGCATGGCCGCAGCGATGAAACGCTGGCATTGGCGCGCGAGATTGCGGCTTTCTCACACGAGCTGTCCCCACAGCTTGCGGCCTTCCCAATAGCGATCATAGGCGGCCGAATCGAAGAACAAGTTCAGGCCCGAGGGGCGGTCGCGCACGATCGTGGTCTTGGCAGAGAAGAACTGGGAAAACGATTCTACTGCAGGAGCTTAAACACGAGCTGCCGCGCTGAAGCAGTAACCGGCTCTCAGGCAGAGACGCTTGAGGCATGGCTATCTATTGGAGAACGATGCGGAATCGATTTGCTGTATGCCCAGGTCGGCTACTGGAAGGATCGCTACGTCATCGCCATTCGTCCGATGCATTCCATCAATCACCCCGGGGAGACCAAAAATCTCCGAGCAACCGCGGTTTTTAATTCTCCATCGTTTTAACAATATGCAGCCAAGCCTGTGCAGCGGCAGACAGTGGTACGCCGTGACGCCAGGCGAGGACGAGTTTCCATCGGAGATGGCTGTGCTTAAGCGGCACGACGGCCATCGTTTCTTTTGCAACCTGATGCGCGATCCCTAATGGAAGAATGAGTCCTCCCGCTTCAGCAGCCACCAGGGCCAATGCAAAATCCAGATGGGTGGTATGCGCGACTTCATTCAAAGGTACATGCTCTTCCCGGAATGCGTCGCGCAGCATGCGAGAAATGACGAACGTATTATCAAACATCACCATCGGAAAATCGGCGAGTTCGCGCAGAAACAGATGCGGTCTGCCTGCCATGTCGTTATTCGCTGACAGGAGAACGGCCATTCCATCGTCGCGTAACGGAAACCAATCAAATTCGCTCCCTAATGGGAGCAACATTGTGGCCATTTCGAGCGACCCGTCGAGAATGTGTTGTTCCAGGCGCTGGGATCCGCTTTGCACCATATTTACCGCGATTCCTGGATAGGTTCGCTTGAACTTTGCAAGCATCGGGGCAAAGATTTCAGCACCTCCCAGTGGCGCTAGCCCGAGAGATAATTCACCCATGCGCAGCTCCCGCATCGCTGCAAGCTCCGACAGAAGCTGCCGGCGGCGGTCAAGCATTGCCTGCGCATGACCATATGTCAGCTCGCCAGCCGGAGTAAGACGAACGCTGACACCCCGTCTGCCCCGTTCTAGCAAGCTCACGTCTAGCTCGTCCTCAAGCTGGCCGATTGCCTTGCTTAACGTGGGTTGCGAGACGTGAAGTTCTTCCGCAGCTTTACTGAAACTGCCGGCTTTTACCACCGCGACAAAATACTGCAGAGATCGCAAATCCATGAGCGTATCTATTTCCATTCCAGATATACATGGATTGTATAGTAATTATTCACTATTTTTATATCTATCTCATGGGTATGCTACCGTCGCTTTGTCACAGTTCATCGTTCAAAACTGCATTTACTGCGGGCCTCGCAGATCAGGCGGCGCGGCAATTTGATGATCAGGACAGCGTGCATGAAGGATGTGCTCTGCTTACTGCTCTAGCAAAGGTGCCGTGTTTGCGCCCAATCCTGCGATTGCCCTCACCGATGCAGCGACATTTGACGATGAAAACCACGACGCACGGGTGTTGGCGAGTAGCAGACCGGTAGCGTCAAGTTTTTGGAGACCCAAGAATGAACTTTGCAATTGTCGTCGCAGCGCTGCTGCTGCTCATGTATATCGCGTATCGCGGCTACAGCGTCATCCTGTTTGCCCCGGTTTGCGCTTTGCTGGCGGTCTTGTTTACCGACCCTGCCTATGTCCTGCCGATGTTTAGCGGGATCTTCATGGAGAAAATGGTTGGCTTCGTGAAGCTGTATTTCCCCGTCTTTTTGCTTGGGGCGATTTTCGGGAAGGTGATCGAGCTGTCCGGGTTTTCACGATCCATCGTTGCGGCCGTGATCCGCTTGGTCGGACGTGAGCGTGCCATGCTCTCGATTGTTATCGTGTGCGCATTGCTGACGTATGGCGGCGTTTCCCTGTTCGTCGTGGTGTTTGCGGTCTATCCGTTTGCGGCTGAGATGTTCCGGCAAAGCGATATTCCCAAGCGGCTCATTCCCGGCACCATCGCTCTTGGCGCCTTCACCTTCACGATGGATTCGTTGCCCGGGACGCCACAAATCCAGAACATCATCCCGACGACCTTCTTCAAGACGAATACCTGGGCTGCCCCATGGCTCGGGACGATCGGCGCTATCTTCATCCTGCTCGTGGGAATGGCATATCTGACTTGGCGTCGCAACGCCGCGCGCACAGCGGGCGAGGGGTACGGAGGTGGTCATGTAAATGAGCCGGAATACGCGCAGGAAGGCAAGCTCGCAAATGCCTTCGTCGCACTTCTGCCGCTGGTGGCCGTGGGCGTGATGAACAAGATTTTTACTCTCGCCATTCCACAATATTTCGGCGCCAAGTTCACCGTCGCGCTTCCAGGACATCCTCTGACTGTCGACGTCGCACCAAACGTCGGGATTTGGGCGGTCGAGGGCGCGTTGTTGATCGGCATCTGCCTCGTCACTGCGTTCGCCTTCAAAGAAGTATCGACAAAATTTGCAGAAGGATCAAAGTCGGCTGTTGCCGGCGCGCTCCTGGCCGCGATGAATACGGCAACCGAGTATGGTTTTGGCGGCATCATTGCAGCATTGCCTGGATTTGCAGTGATCGCCGGTGCAATGAAGGTCATTCCCAATCCGCTCGTAAACGAGGCCGTGACAGTCACCTCGCTCGCCGGGATCACCGGTTCCGCCTCCGGCGGCATGAGTATCGCACTTGCCGCCATGTCCGACACGTTCATCCAGGCCGCCAATGCCGCGCATATTCCTCTGGAAGTCTTGCATCGTATTGCTGCCATGGCGAGCGGCGGCATGGATACATTGCCGCATAACGGAGCGGTGATCACCCTGCTTGCCGTGACTGGACTTACGCACAGGACGTCATATAAGGACATATTTGCTGTGACAGTGATTAAGACCACTGCCGTGTTTGTCGCGATCGGAGCCTATTACCTGTTCGGTATCGTGTAGTTGCCGCTTGATTTTCAAATCGCCTCGGGTCGCCGAAGTATTTAATCATTTTTCTCACTCACGACAGGAAGGAACGCGTCATGCTTAAAGGCAGGCTAGCGGTTGTCACCGGATCAACAAGCGGAATAGGACTGGGCATCGCCCGCGGTCTTGCACGGCAAGGAGCGGACATCCTGCTTAACGGTTTCGGTGACGCAGAGCTGACTCGATCGCTCTGTACGCAGATCAGCGAGGAGTTTCATGTGCGGGTCTTGCATCACGGCGCCGACATGTCTTCCGCGGAGCAGATACGAAATATGATCACCTATGCGGTGAACGAATTCGGGCGGCTCGACATTCTTGTCAATAACGCTGGTATCCAGCATACCGCTACCGTCGACCAGTTCCCTGAAGAGCGATGGGATGCAGTGATTGCAGTGAACTTGTCGTCCAACTTTCATACGATTAAGGCGGCTTTGCCGCACATGAAAGCGCGGAGCTGGGGACGTATCATCAACGTCGCATCGGTGCACGGCTTGGTTGGTTCCATGAACAAATCGGCCTATGTGGCAGCCAAGCATGGCGTCGTTGGACTGACGAAAGTCGTCGCGCTTGAGACGGCTCAGACCGGGATTTCATGCAACGCCATTTGTCCAGGATGGGTATTGACGCCATTAGTCCAGCGCCAGATCGACGATCTTGCCGCACGTGAGAACATCACCAACGAGCAGGCGCAGGCACGGCTTCTGGGCGAAAAGCAGCCCTCGGGCGACTTTGCGACGCCGGAGCAGATTGCGGAATTGGCGGTGTTCTTGTGCTCCGATTCCGCCGCTCAGATCCGCGGTGCTGCGTTCGCCATCGATGGGGGATGGACGGCCCAATAATTCCCGGGCCGTCCGCTTTGACAACGCTGGCATCAACAATGCACCAAACGATGTCATTGGGAGACCGCCACGCTTTTTTCAAGTTTTCCTATTTTTGTCGATCACCGCGGCGATACCCGCATACTGCGGCAGTTTTGCCGCACTGTTGTAGCGTACAAACGCGCCGGTCATTTCAGCGTTGAAATTCGACACGGCCATGTCCGCTTTCGAGAAAGCCAACTGGCGGGTTTGGGTCGGCAGTGCTGGTTCGACGACGGAAATCGGAAGGCGGCGATGTGACCCTGAACAGCCGAACGAAAATACACAAGGACATGCGTCCTGCGGCCACAGCCGAACCGTCAAGGTTGTTATGCAATTTGATTGTTTGCAGGGTGATGCCGTCGCCAAAGTTGGATGGTTAGAAATGCGACTAAGAACATATTACCTGCCAGAACGAGGCCAGTAATCAGTGACGGACGGTGCAACAGGTGGTTGAATTCAAACGGAATGTAAATCCCTCCCGAAAGAGCCCCAAGCCATTCACCCCAAGCGTAATCGTTCCAGAGTCCGTAGCTTTCCAACAGTCTCACCGCGATGTAACCCGACGCCAGAAGAAAAAGCGAGTTCAGGTCGGCGCTAGGTAGAAGGTTGGCGTAATGCAAGAGCACCGACGGATAATGGGCATCCGGATTCAAGTGAAAGCGTCCGATTAGCTCCAGCGCAAAGTGCCGCACATCGTGATGCATAAGGTCAAGAACACCAACGACTGCGGCAAACGCCGCAAGACCCTTGATTGCCTCAAAGGCAGCGATTGCATGCAGAGTGCGCCGTACAGCGACTGGATGTGACGGTACAACTGAGTGGATGGGCTTGGAATCAATCATGTTGGAAGAAATCGGTCCATGCTGAGAACCGTTGGGATCGGTCTGGCGCTCAGCGTACCGTACTACGGCCACAAAGAAGGGTGACATCCAGCAAGAACTGGCTATTTGCAGACATTGGAGCTACCCGGATGATGCTTGCCATCCCGCAGACGCCGCACCGCGACAATTGCACTTGCAACGATCGCGCCCAGAAGGCGTGCTTGGCTTTATGCGCACAGAGTGGTCTTGGCGTAAAGCAGGCGAGTTCTGGAAAATTGTTTTGGGCAAGAGAATGGTGGATAATTCCTGCCCATGAATGACATGACACAACTCCCCCCATTTCCTGACCGTCTATCGGTCGATCCGCGCAGCCCTTACTACAATGCGGCTGTTCTCGAGCACGATGTTGGCATCAAGCTCGATGACAAGGAACGCATCAATGTCGAGGAATATTGCATCAGCGAAGGCTGGATCAAGGTTGCGGCCGGCAAGGCGCGTGACCGCAAGGGCAATCCGATGACGATCAAGGTAAAAGGCAAGGTCGAACCTTTTTACCGATAACGCCTTGCGTAACATAAGAAAGAATGGAAGATGCCGACTGCGACATGGAAGCAAGCGGCCAATCAGTCCGCTATCGTTTTCGGCGACCGTTTCACGAACGGGCCACACGGAGATTTTTAAATTAACCTCCGCACACAAAGCCTCGGACATCTTCGGAAGCAACCGTTCCGGACACAACTCGTTGCTCGACAACGACGCTTTGCGCGTGACAGCTTAATCGTTGAAAAACGACACGCCTATGTCCGCTTTCGAGGAAGCCAACTGAATGGTTTGGATCGATTTCCGCCGATCAACTAAATTCAAACGATGTCTGCTTTAAAGCATTGAGTTGCCGCTAACATAAAACTCCACACGCAATGAAAAAGCCAGCTTTCACACAGCTGGCTTTTTTCATTTTCTCTGTCACTACTTTTTCACTTACTTGGCACAGTTTTCACTATCTGTGTCATCCGACAACATCAAACGTCAATATTGCCCGCCTGCAGCGCATTCAACTCAATGAACGCCCGACGCGGTTCCACATCATCGCCCATCAGCGTGGTGAAAATCTGGTCCGCAGCAATCGCATCCTCGATCTGCACCTTCAGCAGGCGGCGCACGGTCGGGTCCATCGTGGTTTCCCACAGCTGTTCCGGATTCATTTCGCCCAGACCTTTGTAGCGCTGCTTGGACACGCCGCGCTCGGCTTCGTCGCGCAGCCAGTTCATCGCTTCGTGGAAGTCGCGGATCGCGAATTCCTTGGCCTTGTCGCCCTGGCCTCGGCGCACCATCGCGCCGGCACCGATCAGGCCCTTGAAGGTGGCGGCGGCGTTGGCCAGCACGAGGTAGTCGGCGCCGTGCACGAAGTCGGCGTCGATCGTGCTGATCTTCAGGTTGCCGAAATGGCGGCGCTGGATGGAGAGCAGGTGCTTGTCGGACAGCTCGTCGGACTTCACGACGACTTCGACGCTCGGATCGTTGATGGCCTTGGTCAGCGCCTGCGCGGAGCTTGCCGCGTTCTCGGCGCTGTCGAGGTTGAGCGTGACGCCGTTCATGATGGCCGACAGCGCGGCATCGTCGACGGCGCGCGACAGGCGCATGATGATCGCATTGGCGGTGTTGTACTGGCGCACCAGTTCCGACAGCGCGTCGCCGACGACCGGATTGGCGCCTTCGGCCGGGATCAGGGCGGCGTCGTGCAGCGCGATCTGCATCATGTAGCTGGCTTCTTCGACATCGTCCTTCAGGTAGCGCTCGTCCTTGCCGTGCTTGACCTTGTACAGCGGCGGCTGCGCGATGTAGACGTGGCCGCGCTCGACCAGCTGCGGCATCTGGCGATACAAGAGCGTCAACAGCAGGGTGCGGATGTGGGCGCCGTCAACGTCCGCGTCGGTCATGATGATGATGCGGTGGTAGCGCAGCTTCTCGACGTTGAATTCGTCCGGGCCGATCGAGGTGCCGAGCGTGGCGATCAGCGTGGTAATCTGCTCGGAGGACAGCATCTTTTCGAAGCGCGCCTTTTCAACGTTCAGGACCTTGCCGCGCAGCGGCAGGATCGCCTGGAACTTGCGGTCGCGGCCCTGCTTGGCGGAGCCGCCTGCGGAGTCACCCTCGACGATGTACAGTTCGCACAGCGCCGGGTCCTTCTCCTGGCAGTCGGCCAGTTTCGCGGACAGGCCCAGGCCATCCATCACGCCCTTGCGGCGCGTCAGTTCGCGCGCCTTGCGGGCGGCTTCGCGCGCGCGGGCGGCTTCGACGATCTTGCCGCAGATGATCTTCGCGTCGTTCGGCTTTTCCATCAAAAAATCCGTCAAGGTCTTCGCGACGATTTCCTCGACCGGACCGCGCACTTCGCTTGATACCAGCTTGTCCTTGGTCTGCGAGCTGAACTTCGGCTCGGGCACTTTCACCGACAGCACGCAGGTCAGGCCCTCGCGCATGTCGTCGCCGGCGATTTCGACTTTCGCTTTTTTCGCGAAATCGTTTTCTTCGATGTACTTGTTGATCACACGCGTCATCGCGGCGCGCAGGCCGGTCAGGTGGGTGCCGCCGTCGCGCTGCGGGATGTTGTTGGTGAAGCACAGCACCTGTTCGTTGAACGCGTCGTTCCATTGCATGGAGACATCCACGCTGATCGTGGTGCCCTGGTCCGAGACTTTTTCGCCGGTGGCCTGGAAGACGGTCGGGTGCAGTACGTTCTTGTTCTTGTTGATGTACTCGACGAAGCCGCGGGTGCCGCCTTCGAACGCGAAGTCTTCTTCCTTGCCGGTGCGCTGGTCGGTGAGCTTGATGTGCACGCCGTTGTTGAGGAACGAGAGTTCGCGGATGCGCTTGGCCAGGATGTCGTAGTGGAATTCGACGTGGGTGAAGATTTCCTCGTCAGCCCAGAAGTGCACTTCGGTGCCGCGCTTGTCGGTTTCGCCGATGACCTTGATCGGGGAGACGGTGACGCCGTCCTGTACCTCGATTTCGCGGTTCTGCGGCACGCCCTTGGCGAAGTCCATCGTGTGGACCTTGCCGTCGCGGCGGATGGTCAGGCGCAGCAGTTTCGACAGCGCGTTCACGCAGGACACGCCCACGCCGTGCAGGCCGCCGGAAACTTTATAGGAGTTCTGGTCGAACTTGCCGCCGGCGTGCAGCTCGGTCATCACGATTTCGGCGGCGCTGCGCTTGGGCTCGTGCTTGTCGTCCCACTTGATGCCGGTCGGGATGCCGCGGCCATTGTCGGTGATGGAAATCGAATTGTCAGCGTGGATGGTGACGTGGATTTCGGAGCAGTAGCCAGCCAGCGCTTCGTCGATCGAATTGTCGAGCACTTCGAATACCAGGTGGTGCAAGCCCGTGCCGTCCGACGTGTCACCGATGTACATGCCGGGGCGCTTGCGCACCGCTTCCAGGCCTTCGAGGATCTGGATCGAGGACGCACCGTACTGGCTTTGTTGCGGCTGGGAGTTTTCTTGAGGGATCGCGGACATGGCTGCCTTCTGATAAAACGAACTACGACTGAAAGAACGAAACGCTTGATGCCTTGTCTTCACTCTCTGCCAAGAGAAGAAAGTCGATCAGCGAAAAATTTAAGAATCCAAAAATGCAGCAAAGGGGCTCGCTTCACCCACAGCGGCCCCCTTGCGAATAGCGTTAATTAATCAATCAAATACGCATCGGCATCACGACGTACTTGAAGTCGGCGTTATCCGGTATCGTAATCAATGCCGATGAATTGGCGTCGCCCAGCGCGACATTCACATTGTCGCACTTGAGGTTGTTCAGCACATCGAGCAGGTAGGTGACGTTAAAGCCGATGTCGATGCTGTCGCCGCCGTAATCGATTTCGAGTTCTTCGACCGCTTCTTCCTGGTCGGCGTTGGTCGAGCTGATCTTCAGGCTGCCGGGGCTGATGATGCAGCGCACGCCCTTGAACTTATCGCTGGTCATGATCGCCGCGCGCTGCAGCGAATGCAGCAGGGTCTGGCGGTCGATCGTGAAGTTGTTCTTGTACCCCTTCGGGATCACGCGCGTGTAGTCGGGGAACTTGCCCTCGACCAGCTTGGAAATCAGTTCGATGTCGGCAAACGTCAGCTTCACCTGGTTGGCCGCAATCTCGAGGTCGACCGGATTGTCCAGGTCTTCCAACAGACGCTGCAATTCCAGGATCGTCTTGCGCGGGATGATCACTTCCTGGCGCGCGAAATCCTGGTCGGTCTCGACCTGGCAGAACGCCAGGCGGTGACCATCGGTGGCGACGGCGATCACGTTCTTGCCGTCGACCACCAGCAGCATGCCGTTCAGGTAGTAGCGGATATCCTGCTGCGCCATCGAGAAGTGCACCATGTTGAACAGGTGCTTCAGGGTCTTTTGCGGCAGCGTGACTTTTGCGTTGAACTGTTCGGCTTGCGCCACGGTCGGGAATTCTTCGGCGGCCAGCGTCTGCAGCGCGAAGCGCGACTTGCCGGACTGGACCGTCATGCGCTTGTTCGCCAGCGTCAGCGACACGTCGCCGGAGTCTGGCAGGGCGCGCAGGATGTCGAGCAGCTTGCGGGCGGCGACCGTGGTGGACGCGACTTCGGGGCCGCTGCCGACGTCGGCGTGCGTGGTGATCTGCACTTCGATGTCGGTGGACAGGAACGACACCTTTTCACCGTCCTTGCGAATGAGGATATTGGCCAGAATCGGCAGCGTGTGCCGACGCTCGACAATACCGCTCACGATCTGCAAAGGCCGGAGTAGCGTGTCTCGTTGGGTTTTAACCAATTGCATGCTTTTGTCCTTGTAGTAATAGTTGAGACGATGCCTTGATGCGGGATGGCCGGGAAAAGGCATGTCTAAAAAAGGCAGACATCCACCGGTTTACCCAAGCCTCTATTTTGACAGAAAAGGCCCCTTTCCAAGATAACTAAGTGCGGGTTTTGCCCTCACTACAAGCAGGGCAAATGCCGTTTCTTGCCAGAAGACAATACCCCCGGCATGCTGAGCAATTCCATCATGTCCATGCTTTCGGGCCGCCGGCGGCTCTCTGCTCAAGAATTAGGCAGACCCCACCCTTTAGTTATCCACAAGCCAATAGGCAGCGCATCATCCCTTGAGTGTTTGTTCCAGTACGTGTAATTCGTGGTTGACTTCCGGGTTCTTGGAGCGGTCGGCGGCGATCTTGCGCACCGCGTGCAGCACGGTCGTATGGTCGCGACCGCCGAATAATTCGCCAATCTCTGGCAAGCTCTTTTGCGTTAATTCCTTGGCAAGGTACATCGCAATCTGGCGCGGCCGTGCGATATTCGCCGGGCGCTTCTTGGAGTACATGTCGGCAACTTTGATGTTGAAAAAGTCGGCGACCGTCTTCTGGATGTTCTCGACCGATATCTGTCTATTTTGGACCGAAAGCAAATCTTTCAATGCCTCTTTGACAACATCGATCGTAATATCTTTGCCGTGGAAACGCGAGTACGCAAGGATCTTGCGCAGCGCGCCTTCCAGTTCGCGCACGTTCGAGCGCAAATGCTTGGCCACGAAAAACGCCACGTCGTCGGACAGCACCACGCCTTCGGATGCCGCTTTTTTCAGCAGAATCGCGACCCGCATTTCCAGTTCCGGCGGTTCGACCGCGACCGTCAGTCCCGAGTCGAAACGCGAAATCAGGCGGTCGTCCATGCCGCTGATTTCCTTCGGATAGGTATCGCTGGTGATGATGATTTGTTTCTTTGCGGCAATCAACGCCTCGAACGCATAGAAGAATTCTTCCTGCGTGCGGCTCTTGCCGGCAAAGAACTGGATATCGTCGATCAGCAGCATGTCCAGCGAGTGGTAATAGCGCTTGAAGTCGTCGAAGCCCTTACGTTGGTAAGCGGTCACTACGTCACGAACGTACTGCTCTGCGTGGATGTAACGGATCTTGACATTCGGCTTTTCAGCCAGCAACTGGTTGCCGATGGCGTGGATCAGGTGGGTTTTACCGAGGCCCACGCCGCCATACAGGAACAGCGGGTTGTAGGAAACGCCGGGATTGTTGGCAACCTGGATGGCCGCGGCGCGCGCCAACTGGTTCGCTTTACCGGTGACGAAACTCTCGAAAGTGAGCGCGTCATTGATCTTGCTCTGGTCGCGGCGCGTCGTTACTTCCATTGCAATATCGACACGATCATGCACTTCCGGCATATCGACCAGAGGGCCGCTGTTACCGACAGGGGCGGCCGGCATCGGCGCCGGCTTTTTCGCGCCGGTGCGCGGGTCGAGCACGAACTGCACGTCGATCGGCATCTGCCAGTGTTCCGACGCCAGGGTCGTAATGCGGCTGGCGAATTGGGTCTTCACCCAATCCAGTTTGAAGCGGTTCGGTGCGGCGATGCGCAGCCGGCCGTCTTCATAATCGAGCGGGACCAGCGGTTTAATCCATGCACTAAATTGCTGAGGCGTCAGTTCCTGCTCCAATACAGCGGAGCAACTCTGCCAAAAATTTTCCATGAATTTCTTTTATTGATAGTGTGCGTGGAATCGGAACACGCGGCCCGGATGGGCACAAAACCGTTGTGCGGACAGTCCGCTGCACAGGGAGCGCGAAGCGGGCGCGCCGGCATCCTGAAGATGTCCACACGGGACCGGTATTCTAACCTTGGCGAAGCAAGTTATCCACAGGACTCGTCATTTTCCCTACACAAAAAAGTGCTTGCCAATGTGGATAATTTGAGCATAGGGAATAAATACCTGGAGACAGCTTAGCCTCTTGGCAACCTATTGCCTATACGAGAAGAAGCCGCCCCTTGGCAGCGTCCGACGGCGCCCCGAATGCCTTCTAAGTGATTGACAGGCAAGCAGAAATCAGTGTCTAATTGCGGGTTCACTGCCTGTTGCGTTTTGCGCGTGCAAAACAAGAATGGGCTGACGTGATGATCCAACCCATTTTTGCTGACTAGCGAGACCAATAATGAAACGTACTTACCAACCTTCCGTCGTCCGCCGCAAGCGCACCCACGGTTTCCGCGTGCGTATGGCTACCCGCGGTGGCCGCGCTGTGCTCAACGCACGTCGCGCCAAGGGCCGCAAGCGCCTGGCTGTCTAAGCCAAGCACTGCCCCGCAATAGCTGCTGGCGTGAGCGAAGCGTATTCACGCGACCGGCGTATCGTTAAAACGGATGAGTTTTCATCCGTTTTTCGTTTGCGGCCCGTGCAGCGCAGCGCGCATTTCGTCCTGTATGCGCGCCACAACCAGCTGGACCGTGCGCGCCTGGGCGTCATCGCCGCCAAGCGCTTCGCGCCGCGCGCGGTCACGCGCAACACGATCAAGCGCATCACGCGCGAATTGTTCCGCCAATCGGCCCTGCCGGCGATCGATTGCATCGTCCGGCTATCCAAGTCAGTGAATACCAAAGCCGAGCCGGCCACCACCGTCCGGCTCAAGACCACACTGCGCCGCGAGCTGGCACAATTGCTGCGCTCGCAAGCCATCCGGGAAGAGCGTCAATGAAAACGCTTTTGCTGTTACTATTGCGCGCGTACAAGCTGGGCGTCAGCCCCTTCCTCGGCCAGAATTGCCGTTTTTATCCGAGCTGCTCGGACTACGCCGCGCAAGCGATCCGCGAACATGGGCCGGCCAGAGGCGGATGGCTGGCCGCGAAGCGCTTGTGCAAATGCCATCCGTGGCATCCGGGCGGACTGGATCCGGTTCCGCAGAATCCATCCGGCAAGCCGGCCGCGCCAGCCTGCCGCCACCGCTGAATTCCAGACTATTTTTCATACATACACTTATGGATATCAAACGTACCGTTCTGTGGGTTGTATTCTCGTTGTCCCTGCTGCTGATATGGGACAACTGGATGCGCTATAACGGCAAGCAGTCGATGTTCTTCCCGACGCCGGCCACGCAGCAAGCCAAACCCGCAGCCACCGGCGGCGCCAAGTCCGACGTGCCGCAGGCCAGCACGCCCGCCGCGACGCCGGCGGCCGTGCCGGGCGCAGCCGCACCCGCCAAGGGCGAGATCGTCACCATCACGACCGACGTGATCAAGGCGCAGATCGATACGCTGGGCGGCGAGCTGAAGTACCTGGAGCTGCTCAAGCATAAGGACACCGTCGATCCGACCAAGAATGTCGTGCTGTTCGACGCCGCGCAAAACCACGTCTACCTCGCGCAAAGCGGCCTGATCGGCGCGCAGAACGCGTCCTTCCCGACCCACAAGTCGCCCTTCGTCGCCAAGCCCGGCCCGCGCGCGCTGGACGGCAGCGACGAGTTGCAGCTGGTGCTGGAATCGAGCGAAGGCGGCGTCAAGCTGACCAAGACCTACGTGTTCAAGCGCGGCTCGTACATCATCGACGTCAAGCACGCGGTGACCAACGAGCAGAGCGCGCCGGTCAACCCGTCGCTGTACGTGCAGCTGGTCCGCGACGGCAACAAGCCGGAAGGCGAATCGCGTTTCTACAGCACCTTCACAGGCCCGGCCGTCTATACGGACGCGGAGAAATTCCAGAAGCTCGATTTCAAGAAGATCGAGGAAGGCAAGGCGGAACACGCGAAAAAGGCCGACAACGGCTGGATCGCGCTGGTGCAGCATTACTTCGTGTCGGCCATCGTGCCGCCGCAAAACGCACCCCGTGAAATCTTCACCAAGAAGGTCGACACCAACCTGTACGCCGTCGGCACCATCCTGCCGCTGGGCACGATCGCGCCCGGCGCCACCAAGACCATGGACACGGTGCTGTATTCCGGTCCGGAAGAAGCGGCCGTGCTGGAAAAGATCGCACCGGGCCTGGAACTGGTGAAGGACTACGGCTGGCTGACCATCGTGGCCAAGCCGATCTTCTGGCTGATGAACCAGATCCACAAGGTACTGGGCAACTGGGGCTGGACCATCATCGCGCTCACCGTCCTGATCAAGCTCGCGTTCTTCCCGCTGTCGGCAGCCAGCTACCGCAGCATGGCGAAGATGAAGACCGTCACGCCGAAGATGCAAGCGATCCGCGAGCGCTACAAGTCCGATCCGCAAAAGATGAACCAGGCGATGATGGAACTGTACAAGACCGAGAAGATCAACCCGCTCGGCGGCTGCCTGCCGATCGTGGTGCAGATTCCGGTGTTCATCGCGCTGTACTGGGTGCTGCTGGCCTCGGTCGAGATGCGCAACGCGCCGTGGCTGGGCTGGATCCACGACCTGGCCGCGCCGGACCCGTTCTACATCCTGCCGGTCGTAATGGCCGTGTCGATGTTCATCCAGACCAAGCTCAACCCGACGCCGCCGGACCCGGTGCAGGCGAAGGTGATGATGTTCATGCCGATCGTGTTCTCGGTCATGTTCTTCTTCTTCCCGGCCGGCCTGGTGCTGTACTGGGTAGTGAACAACGTGTTGTCGATCGCCCAGCAGTGGGTAATCACGAAGAAGATCGAAGGCGGCAAGACGGCGTAACGTCGGCCGCATTCACGACAAGCCCGCGCCTTGCGCGGGCTTTTTACTTTGCTATGGCAATAAATGCCACGCCGGCTCTCTTGGCTTGTTGACGTACAGCAACAGCATTTGCCCCGGACGGCAGTTACAATCATTGACATGAATTACGACTCTTCCCCCATCGCGGCCATTGCGACCGCCCCGGGGCGCGGCGGCATCGGCGTGGTGCGCGTGTCCGGCAAAGACTTGAGCAGCGTGATGCAAGCCGTGTGCGGCAGCGCGCAGCTGAAACCGCGCTACGCGACCTATCTGCCATTCCTGAACGAAGACGGCAGCGCCATCGACCAGGGCATCGCGCTCTACTTCAAGGCGCCGCATTCGTACACCGGCGAGGATGTGCTGGAATTGCAAGGCCACGGCGGGCCGATCGTGCTGCAGATGCTGCTGCAGCGCTGCTTGGCAGCCGGCAAGGACATCGGCCTGCGCATGGCGCAGCCGGGCGAATTCACGCACCGCGCCTTCATTAACGACAAGCTGGACCTGGCGCAGGCCGAGGCGGTGGCCGACCTGATCGAGGCGTCGACCGAAGCGGCGGCCAAATCGGCCTCGCAATCGCTGTCGGGCGTGTTCTCGAAAACCATCCACGACCTGGTCGACAAGGTGGTGCACCTGCGCATGCTGGTGGAAGCGACGCTCGACTTCCCGGAGGAGGAAATCGATTTCTTGGAAAAATCGGATGCGCGCGGCCAGCTCGAGCGTATCCGCGCCGACCTCGAAAAAATCTTTACCGAGGCCGCGCAGGGCGCGTTGCTGCGCGACGGCTTGAACGTGGTGCTGGCGGGCCAGCCGAATGTCGGCAAGTCGTCGCTGCTGAACGCGCTGGCCGGCGCCGACGTGGCCATCGTCACGCCGATTGCAGGCACCACGCGCGACAAGGTGACCGAGACGATCCAGATGGAAGGTGTGCCGCTCAACATCATCGACACGGCGGGCATCCGCGACGCCGGCGACGAAGTGGAGCGCATCGGCATCGAGCGCACCTGGGGCGAAGTGCGCAAGGCGGACGTGATCGTGCACCTGCTCGACGCCAGCCGCGGCCCCACGCGCGGCGACGAGGATATTCTCGAACGCCTGCCGCCCGGCGTGCCGGTGCTGCGGGTGTGGAACAAGATCGACCTGTCGGGACACAAGCCGGCCATCGACCGCATGCCGGATGCGACGCACATCTATCTGTCGGCAGCCGAGCGCACCGGCATCGACCTGCTGCGCGCCGAACTGCTGCGGGTGGCGGGTTGGCAGCAGACCGGCGAGTCGCGCTTCTTGGCGCGCGAGCGGCACCTGCTGGCGTTAAAGGCGGCGCGCGATCATCTGGAGATTGCCGCGCTGCATGCGGCCAAGGATAGCCAGATCAATGACGCGTCGCTGGACTTGCTGGCGGAGGAATTGCGGCTGGCGCAGGAGCGCCTGAACAGCATCACCGGCGAGTTCACGTCGGATGATTTGCTCGGAGTGATCTTCAGCCGCTTCTGTATCGGGAAATAGGTGGCATGCCGCGCGGTCGCGGCGCTTGCCGTCGGCCCGCCTCGCGCGGGCCCTCTTTCATTACAAGAGCTACCAATGGCGGTGATGGCCGCCCCAGCCGTGCCTGCCGCCGCTCCAATAACCGAAATTGAATCCAAACGTGATCGGAGGCTCGACGTACACGGGCGCCGGTTGTACATAGACAGGCCCAGGTGTGCTGTACCCGTAATATACCGGCGCGGCTTGGTAATATGGCCCTTGGCTATACACTGGCGCCGGTTCATACACTGCGCAGCCGCCCAGCAATGAAGACAAGGCGAATGCAGCTGCCGCGGCCTTCCATACGATTTTCATGATCCGACTTCCTTTCCCTCCAAGTATAGGAAAGGAATAAGAACTGGCAGAAACTATTACGTCTCCTTACACGTTTTAGCAACACATAACGCCCCGTTGTACGGCCCTGTTCCAATAACGGCACGCATATCGTTCGCTTAGCATCAATTTGCGCTGTGCCTCACGCCGCTCGCTGGTTACAATGCCGATTCCGACTGGCGATATTAGTGATGCGGCGCACCGGCTGCTAACAAGGGAAAAATGAAACGTTCGACATCTTCATTGGCGGTCTTGGTGGCTGCAGCTTTCTGTCTTAGCCATACGGTTGTCGCGGCCGAGCCGACTGAAAAAGTCCACCCCCTGCAGATAGTGCAATTCAAAGCAGGGAGCTATGCCTGCAACTCGAAAGAGGCCCTTGAAAAGGCGTCGGAATATGCCCACCGAAACGAGCAGGCGGATTTCCGGGAGATGTTCAGCAACAAGTTCTGCATCGAACTGCCCAAGGATGCACAGTTCAAAGTCCTGCGCATCGCGAACATCCATCCGGCGTTCGACGTTATCGAAGTTACCAATGCCAAAAACACTGAAGCGGTCACTGGCATGTTCGCCGAATGGGATTACTAGGGCAATTTCAGCCTGACTGCAGCGTCGATCCCGGACGCTTTACCGCTAGACCAACTTCCGTAGCAAGCTGGCGGGCGCTTACCTGCTTCCGGCGGCACTCTTGGACTGTACATTCTTGCCAGCGTCGCCGCTGCTCTGCGCGGCGGCTTGCTCATTGGCTTGCTTCTTAGCCTTGTGGTGTCCGATGGCACATCCGGCCGCCGCACCTGCAACGCCGTGCTTACCGGCGACATGACCGGCCACGCCGCCGACTGCCGCACCTTTCAGGCAGCCTTTTGCGCTGGCGGCGCCAGGCGCCATGGCAAACGAAATCATCATCGATACTGCGATCAGCTGGACTTTCATGCGAGCTCCTTTTCGCGGTCTGACGTTGGCCGCAATGCTGCGGCAATCCATAGGTTAAGACCTTGCCAAAGAAAAAAAGCTCCATGAATCATTTGCAAAAAGTTCGACCTAGCGCTCGGTCGATTTTCTGGAGGGGCTCAGTTTCGATTTGCGGATGGCCGACTTGCGCGCTTCGACCACGGCCTTGAGGGCAATCGCCAGCATTTCCATGCGCTGCGGCGCCGATACCACCTTCGAAGTTACGCCATAGGCACGCACTGCCTTCTCCAGATTGCGCAGCGCACGCAGTTCTTCATGAAATTGATCGTCAAGCATCGGTATTGGTCCAGGAAAGAATAAATCAGAAGAAACCTAGACCATGATCCCGGGCAATTTGTTCCTCTGAGGAAAGCCAATATTCCCATCCCGTTCCCCTATGAGTTCGTTTCAACCAGGAACTGAGTTAAGTCAACGGGTCTGCTGATTGGAATGCTTTAATAAAAACACAACAATCGCGCCGCGCGCTCAGAGGAGAGAAGATGCTGACAGCACTGATTTCATTACTTGGGGTAATCATTACTGGCACGATTGCCGCCAGTTTCATTTTTGCGGTCCTCAAGCTGGATCAGGCGAACGATATTTCCTGAGGCAGGGAAGCCTGCCTTGATTTTGATCAGAGGAAAAATTTCCTTTAAGATCAGCAAGATGGGTTGCATTTCCCTGCGTTATCCACAGTATTAACCACAGCAAATGTGGGCAAGTGCAGGGACAGAGGACTCCCGGGTCATGGGTCTACCATGCCTATGGGATGGGCCGGGGCAGGGTTCTTCGATATATTGAATCCCGTTTCCTCCTGTTCTTCGTGAATCGGACTAATCCGCACTGCGCAAGCAGTGCGGTTTTTTTTCGTCCACGTTTTCGCGCCGGTCGGCCGTCGAGCGGTAGCTCCGGGAGGATCAGTGCCGCTTATGCTTCAACCTCTGCCAGAAGGCGATGCGCCAATGCCTTGGCTTCTTCCAGCGCTTCTTCCGGGCTGTCCGATATCGCATCGACGGTATGCTCGGCATCGTCGCTGCCGGCCCCGCTTTCGCGGCTGATCATCACCACGCCCCGGTATTTGCCGTGCGCGAGTTCCTGGATGTCCGCTTGCGCCACCCAGTTCGCCTTGGTGTACTTCACTGCTGCCATAGCACCTCCTGCTGAATTTCTCGGTTAGGACTATGGAAACGGCGAGATGTTCGTCAAGTGCGGGCCAGAGTGTGCCTTGATTTTAATCAGCATGAAAAAATTCTTTTAAATCATGAAGATAAGCATCGTTATCCATGCTTATCCACAATCTTGACCACAGTAAATGTGGGCAAATCAGCGCGGCATTCACGCCTGGCCTGGCGCCGCGCTGACATCCGGCTGCGAGATTGGCTGGACAGGGTGGTGCGCGGCGGGCTGGGAGCGCACTTTCGCCACCGCCTTTTCAATCGTGCGCAACAGGGTTTCAGGATTGAAGGGTTTGACGATGTAGCCGCAGGCGCCGTGTTCGATGGCTTCCATCACGGTATCGCGGTCCTTGTTACCGGTCACCATCAACACTTCAATCTGCGGCACCTGGGCCTTGATGCGCTTTAACACTTCCAGCCCGCTCAGGTCGGGCATCACGATATCGAGGCAAACGATTTTCGGCTGCAGCTTTTCGATCAGCGCCAGGCCGATCTGCCCTTTGCCCGCCTCGCCGACGACATGATATTTGTTCGCGTTGAGCAGATGCCGCATCATCGAGCGGCTGATGTCGTTGTCGTCGATGATGAGGAAGGTAACGTCGTTCAGGCTGGACATGGCGCCCTCTTATTAATATTGCTGTCGAGCAATTATCTACTCAAAAGTCTTCCTCGTCATCACTGAAGCGCTTGGCGATATCCCGGAACGTTTCCTCGATGTCCAGGAAGGCATCGAGCACGTCCGGGTCAAAATGCGTGCCGCGGCCTTCCTTCATGATGCCGAGCGCCTTCTCGTGGCTGAACGGGGGCTTGTAGATGCGCCGCGAGATGAGGGCATCGTACACGTCGGCCACCGCCATCAGGCGCGCGGCGAGCGGGATGGCGTCGCCCTTCAAGCCCTGCGGGTAGCCGCTGCCGTCCCATTTCTCCTGGTGCGAAAAGGTGATCTCGCGCGCAAAGCGCAGGAACTCGTTGCTGCCGCCGAGGTATTTTTCCAGCGACACGATCGCATCGCGCCCGTACACGGTGTGCAGCTTCATGAGCTCGAATTCATCGGCATCCAGCTTGCCGGGCTTGAGCAGGATGCGGTCCGGCACGCCGACCTTGCCGATGTCGTGCAGCGGCGCCGACTTGAACAGCAGGTCGATGTTTTCCGCCGTCAGTTCGCCGCAAAAGCGCGGATGCGCGGCAAGCTGCCGCGCCAGCGCGGCGACGTAGTGCTGGGTGCGGCGAATATGGTTGCCGGTTTCGTTGTCGCGCGCCTCGGCCAGCAGGGCCATCGCCAGGATCGTCGCTTCCTGCATCCTGACCAGGTCCCGGGTGCGCTCGGCCACCAGGTGCTCCAGCAACCGGCTCTGGTCCTGCAGGCACAGCCGCACATGGCGCAGGTTGATCTGGGTCGCCACACGCGAGCGCACGATGGCCGGGCTGATCGGCTTGGCGATGTAGTCGGCCGCCCCCAGGCTCAATCCCATTTCCTCATCCTCCGGGCGGATCTTTGCGGTCAGGAAGATCACCGGTATGTCGGCCGTCGCGCGGTCTGCCTTCAGGCGCCGGCAGGTTTCGTAGCCGTCGAGCTCGGGCATCATCACGTCCAGCAGGATCAGGTCCGGATGCGGCGCGCTGGAGGCGATCTGCAGCGCCTTCAGGCCACCGGTGGCGATCTTCAGCTTGTACCGGTCCTTGAGCAGCGCCGACAGCAGCGCGATGTTGTCGGGCGTGTCGTCGACGATCAGGATGGTCGGCTTTGTTTCGGGCTGGCGCGGGCTGTTCATGGTCTGGATCATCCTTTACACGGCGTAGCCGGCCGCCTTGGCGCCACTGGCCAGCGCGGCCAGCGCCGCGTCGAAATCGTATTGGCGGGTGGCCTGTTCTATCCGCGCGCAGGTGTCGTCGTCCAGCGCCGCCGCCAGCAGGGCGCCGCCTTGCTGCAACAGGTCGAGCGCTTCGCTGTCGCACTGCGCCAGCAGCAGCGCGAACTCGCTGATGAGCGCCTGGGCCTCGTCGCGGTCGACCGCCGCATGCACGGCCTCGTGCGCCTGTGCCGGCGCGGTGCCCTTCGGCAGCGCGGCGGCGATCGCGTCGAACAGCGCGCGCAGGGTTGCATCCAGTTCGTCCAGCACGGGCTGCAGCTGCGACAGCACGTCGCCGCCGCGAATGCCGGCTTCGACCCGGGCCGACAGCCGCTGCACTTCGAGCGCGCCGAGCAGGCCCGCCACGCCCTTCAGGGTGTGCGCCAAGCGCTCGGCCAGCACGCGGTCCTGCTCCAGCGTCTGGCGGATACCCGCCACCGTGTCGCGCTGGCCCTCGCAGAAGCGCTCCAGCATCTCCAGGTAGAACGCGCGGTTGCCCAGCGTGCGCGACAGGCCGTCCTGCACGTTGAGCCCGGCGATCGCCAGCTCCGGCTCGTGCGCGTCGTCGGCGCGCCCCGCCCCGCCTTCGTCGTGCCGCGCCACGTGCTGCGGGCACCAGCGGCCGATGGCGCGGTACAGTTCGGCCGGGTTGATCGGCTTGCTCAGGTGGTCGTTCATGCCGGCGGCGAAGCAGCGATCGCGCTCCTCGACCATCGCATGCGCAGTCATCGCCACCACCGGCAGCTCGGCGAAGCGCGCGTCCGTGCGCAGCCGGCGCGTCGCTTCCAGGCCGTCCATTTCCGGCATCTGCACGTCCATGAGAACCATGCCGTAGCGCTCGGGGCCGGCCGCCATCAGCTGTTCCAGCGCGAGGCGGCCGTTGCCCGCAACCTCGACGGCGATGCCGGCCAGCTGCATCAGTTCGCCGGCGATCTGCTGGTTGATGTCGTTGTCCTCCACCAGCAGGACGGTGAGGTTGTCGAAGCGCGGCGCGCTCTCGCCGTTGCGCGCCATTTCCATCTGCGCGCTCGGCACGAACAGTTCGACCATGGTGTCGACCAGCAGCGACGCGCTCACCGGCTTGGCCAGGAAGGCATCGGCCTGCACGTTCTCGATGCGAAAGCGCGCTTCGTCGCGGCCGGCCGAGCTGAGCAGCACCATGCGCGGCGGCGCCGCCAGCGTGGCGTCGCTCTTGACGGTGTCGATCAGGTCGATGCCGTCGATGCCAGGCATGTGCAGGTCGGCGAACACCACGCCGTAGGGGCGCCCGGCGTCGGCCAGGTGAATCATTTCCAGCGCCTGGGCGCCGCCGGCGGCGAGATCGATTTCGAGCGGCAGCGCCGCCAGGCTTTCGGCCAGCACCGCGCGCGCGCGCGGGTTGTCGTCCACCAGCAGCACGCGCATGCCGTGGATCGCCTGCGGCGGGTGGTGCGGCCTCTGCGGCGCTTCGGACAGGCCGAACCAGGCGGTGAAGTAAATCGTGGTGCCTGCGCCCGGCTCGCTGTCGAGCCACACCGTGCCGCCCATGAGCTCGACCAGGCGCTTGGCGATCGATAGGCCGAGTCCCGTGCCGCCATACCTGCGGGTGGTCGACTCGTCGGCCTGGGAAAAGGCGCGAAACAGCTTGGCGGTCTGCTCGGGCGTCATGCCGATGCCGGTGTCGCTGACGGCGAACTGCAGCTGGATTTTGTCGGCGCTGGCATCCACGCGGCGGCAGGCAAGCGCGATCTCGCCGCGCTCGGTGAACTTGATGGCGTTGTTGACCAGGTTGATCAGCACCTGCCCGAGGCGCAACGGATCGCCGATCAGGCCGCGCGGGATATCGAGCGGAAAGCGGAACAGGTATTCCAGCCCCTTTTCATGCGCCCTGGCGCCGGTCACGGTGGCCACGTTGGAGAGCACGTCGTCGAGGCTGAAGCTGACGTGCTCCATGTTCAGCTTGCCGGCCTCGATCTTGGAAAAGTCGAGGATGTCGTTGATGATGCCCAGCAGCGAGATGCCGGCGCCGCGGATCTTTTCGATATAGTCGCGCTGCTTCGGATTCAATGCGGTGCGCAGCGCCAGATGCGCCATGCCGATGATGGCGTTCATCGGCGTGCGGATCTCGTGGCTCATGTTGGCCAGGAACATCGACTTGGCGCGCGTGGTTTCCTCGGCCTGCAGGCGCGCCAGCTCGGCTTCCTTCAGCTCGCTCTGGATCTGCAGGGTCTCCAGCCGGATGCGCTCGGCCACGCTGTGCTTCAGGCTGTCTTCCAGGATCTTGCGCTCGGTGATGTCGGTCATGAACGACAGCGTGGCGGGCGCGCCTTCCCAGTCGATCATCACGGCCGACAGCTCGACCCAGGTGGCATGGCCGGTCTTGCCGTTGACGACGCGGAACTGGTAGTGCTGATCGACCGGCTCGCCGCGCAGGCGGCGCATGTGATGGTCGATCACCAGCGGCCGGTCGTCCGGATGGATCGCGGTCGCGAACGGCGCTTCGAACAATTCCTGCTGCGTCATGCCGGTCAATTCCGCCAGGCGCGGATTGGCGAACACGATGCGGCCGTGCTGCACCACCAGGATGCATTCGGTGACGTTGTCGACTACCTGCCGGTAATGCTCTTCCGACTTGTTCAGGTCCGCTTCGAGCTGGCGGCGCTTGGTGATGTCCATCACCACCCATACCGTGCCGCGCGACAGGTCCGTGCGGTTGACCGCGCGCCCGGAAAGATAAGCCCAGAACAGGCTGCCGTCTTCGCGCCGCAGCGGCATTTCGATTTCGAAGGAGGCGCCGCGCGCCACCGCGTCGACCACCGCGGCGCCGGTCTGCAGGTAGGCTTCGCGCGACGGGTAATACGGCTCCAGCGAGCGGCCGAACGGATCGCCATGCTCGACGCCGAAGATCTGGAACATCGCGCTGTTGGCCCAGTGCACGCGACCGGCGGCATTGAGGAACACCATGCCGACGATGGAGTGCTCCAGGATCGTTTCGCGCTCGTCGAGCGTCTGCTTGAGCTTGTCCTCGAGCAGTTTGCGTTCGGTGATATCGTTGACGAACGACAGCGCCGCCGGGCGGCCTTCCCACTCGATGGTGACGGTCGACACCTCGACCCACGAGGTATTGCCGCTGGTCCGGTTGTTGACGCGGAAGACCGCGCGCGGCTCGACGTGCTCACCGCGCATGCGGCGCAAATGGCGTTCGATCACGAAGGCCTTGTCGTCGGGATGCACATCGACCAGCAACGGGCGCCCGATCACGTCCTGCGGCTGGTCGCCGGTCAGCTCCAGCATGCGGCTGTTGGCGAACACGATCTTGCCGTCCTGGCTCACCAGGATGCCTTCGATGGCGTTGTTGACCACTTGCCGGTGATGTTCCTCGGACTTGACCAGCGCCTCCTGCTGGCGCCGGCGCTCGCTTTGGTCGTACAGAAAGGCCAGCACCGCCGGCTGCCCCTCCCAGTCGATGCGCACCACGCTCGACTCGACCCACAGCGTGCCGCCGTGCCGGCAGACGATGCGGAACTGGGCGTAGCGCTGCGGTAGCGCGTCGCCTTCCATGCAGCGCCGGTAGCGTTCGCTCACCTCGTCGGCGTCGTCGGCATGGATCACGGCCGTCACTGGCATGCTCTTGAGCTCGTCGAGCGTGTAGCCGGACAGCTCGGCGGCGCGCGGATTGCCATAAATGAAAGCACCGGCCTGCACCACCACGATCGCTTCGCTGACGTTTTCGACCACGTCGCGATACAAGTCCCGCGAGCGGCGCAGCGCCATGTCCTGGGCGGCCTGGCGCTCGTCGATGTCGGTAAACGTCAGCACCACGCGGCGTGCGCCGGACGACAGCGTGATCGCCTTGAAGCTGACGATCGCCGTCACCAGCGAGCCATCCTTGCGCCGGATGCGCCATTCGTCGGCCACCCTGGGCGACTCGGCAAACAGCGCGGCGATGAAGCGCCCGGCATAGGCCGCCGTCTGCGGCGGCGCCAGCAGCGTCCACGGCGCGCCCACCACTTCCTCCATGGCGTAGCCGGTCAGGCGGCAGAACGCCTGGTTCACCTTCAGGAAGCGGCCTTCTTCATCGAAAAAGCAGATGCCGACGCCCGTTGCCTCGAATGCAACGGACATCAGCTCGCCGTCGTCGCGCGACGGACTGGTCGGATGGAGGGTCATCGGGCCGCCCACGGTTGATCAGGGCGGTGGCGGGCAGCCGCTTGCGCCTCTGATATTGGAAAAATTGATACAGGGAAACAATATCAGATTCGCCGCGCGGCGGCACCCGGTGCGGGATTTATTGTGTCGTGAAAGACCAGGAGCGGTTGACCGGTATGCCATCGATCGTGCCGGCGAACTGCACGTCGTAGGTGATGCCGTGAGCCAGCGGAGCGAGCGGGATGATGGCGGCGGCCGACGGCGAGGCATGGGCATCGACCGCGACCGAAGGCGTTCTCGGGTTGGCCGCCCCCACCACCAGCTGCGCCGGCAAGTCGGCGCCGCCGTGCGGGCGCACGGTGAAGCTGTCGACCAGCACGGTGGCCACGATATTGGCATGCACGCTGATCGGATAGCCGACTTCGTTCCGGTCCGGCACCGGGTCGGGCGATTCGTTATCGCTGAAGAAGTTGACCGGCACGCGCTGCTGCCCGGAGAACGGATAGGTCACCACGCTGCCGCCGGCCAGCCCCTGGTCGAGCCCGATGGCGGCGAAATTGGTGGTGAAATAGGTCGCGCCGCCGTTCACCGATGCCGCGCCCGCGCCGGCTTCCTTGAACATCGGCTCGAACACCAGGAAGCGGTGATAGATCGCCGCGATCAAGTCTTCGGCCGCCTTGAAGCCGGACGTGCTGCCGGTGCTGGAAATGACTTCGCCGTAGGCGTAGTTATCGTGGGGCAGGACATAGCCGGCGGCGGCGAGGCGATCGGCGACCTGCACGCCGGTGAAGCCGGGATTTCCCTGTGTCTGCTCGTGCGTGATGACGTTATTGATCTTCTGGTAATTGGAGTGGCCGAGCGCCGCGGCATCGATCTTGCCATTGCGCGTCAGCGCCGCCAGCCCGAGCTGTCCGCGGCGGAAGTTGAACCAGTTAAAGCCGTCCGTTGCCGTATCGCCTGTCGACTGCGGCGCACTTGGCTCGTTGGTGGCAGCCGTTGCCGCCGCCGGAGAGAGGGTGCTGGAATCGCTGGCGCCGCCGCCGCATGCGGCAAGGACGAGCGCGGCGAACAAGACAGACAGTGGCAGACGGATGGATCGCCCCATTGAATATTCCTTAAGAAAAAAGTGGCGTAGCGAATGCGATCGCGGAAATGAAATTTTCACGTTAGATGGACTCGGTCGCGTTCAGTTGCAAGCCGTGCGGAAAATTGTGCGCAATCGAGATAAGCGGCCGCATCTGGTCGCATCCGCAACGGCGCACCTTTAGGCCAGCGCCGGAAAACGCACCTCGACCTTCAGCCCCTTGCCATTCGGTCCATCCAGCAAGCGCACCGATGCGCCGTGCATGGCGGCGATGTCGCGCACGATCGCCAGGCCCAGGCCGGTGCCTTCCGCATTGATCGACTGCGCCAGAGCGGCGCGGTAAAACGGCGCGAACACTTTCTCGCGCTCGGCGGCGGCGATGCCGGGGCCGCTGTCCTCCACCTCGAGCACGGCTTGCGCTTCATTCAACACGCGCAGCGTCACCCTGCCGCCGGGCGGCGTATAGCGGATCGCGTTGTCGAGCAGGTTGGCGACCATCTCGTGCAGCAGCAATGCGTTGCCGCGCACCCTGGCTTCGTCGGCGCCCTCCAGCGACAGGTCGATCCCCTTCTGCACCGCCTGCTGCGCCAGCTCCAGACCGGCCTGGCGCACGACGTCAACCAGCGACATGTAACTCAGCTCGCCGGCCGCCGCGCCGTGCCCGGCGCGCGCCAGCGTCAGCAGCCGGTTGGCCAGGTGCACGGTGGCGTCGGTGGTGCGCGCGATGCCCTCGACGATGTCGCGCAGCGCCTGCGGGTCGTTTTCGCGCAAGGCCAGCTCGGCCTGCGTCTTGAGCACCGTCAGCGGCGTGCGCAGCTGGTGCGACGCGTCGGCGATGAAGCGGCGCTGTCCCGCGATGAGCGCCTGCAGGCGCGACATGTAGCCGTTCATGGCCACCACCAGCGGCTGCACTTCCTTGTGCACCAGGGACGGGTCGAAGTCGTCGAGGTCGGTGGGCGCGCGCTGCTCGACCTGGTGCTTCAGGCGCATGAGCGGCCGCAGCACGAAGCGCACCGCGAACCATGCCAGCAGGGCCGCCGCCAGCACCAGCACCGCCTGCCGCCACAGGGTGTCGAGCAGGATCTTGCGCGACAGGTCGCGCCGCGCCTCGCGCGATTCGCCCACCTGGATCAGGGCGATGCCGCGCATGCTGTCGTCGTACACCGGCTGGTACAGCGCGGCGATGCGCACCTCCTCGCCGCGATAGTCGGCATAGTAGAAATACACGAGCGCCGGGTAGGCATCGGAGCGCACCGTGTTTTTCGGCAGCGGCGGCAAGTCGCCGTAGCCGGACACGAATTCGCCGTTGACGCCGGTGACCTTGTAGTACAGCCGGCCCAGCGTGTCGGTCTCGAAACTGTCCAGGGCGACGTAGGGGACGTCGGCCACGACCTTGCCGCCGGCCACGCTCACGCGTTCGGCCAGCGCCCGGGTGGAAGCCAGCAACGAGCGGTCGTACGCCATGTCGGCGGCGTCGAGCGCGTCGCGGTAGACCGAGACGGCATCGAAGCCGACCAGCACGAACAGGGGCAACAGCAGCCAGCGCAGCAGCTGGCCGCGCAGGCTGCCCAGCGCGGGGCCGCGCCCGGCAGCCACCCTCACTTCGTCGCTTCCAGCAGATAGCCCAGCCCGCGCAGCGTGGTGATGGCGACCCGGCCCTGGTCTGCGCGCTCAAGCTTCTTGCGCAGGCGGTGCACGTAGATCTCGATGGCGTCGCGCCCGGCGTCATCCGCCAGCGAGAACACTTCGTCGAACAGTTTCTCTTTCGAGACGGCGCGGCCGGCGCGCGTGATGAGCACCTCCAGCACCGCGTGTTCGCGCGGCGTGAGGGCCAGCGGCGCGGCGCCGTAGGTGAACATGCGCGACACGGTGTCGAAGCTGAGCGCGCCGCACTGCAGCACCACCGCTTCGCTGCCCCGGGCGCGGCGCAGCAAGGCTTTCACGCGCGCTTCCAGCTCGGCCAGCTCGAACGGCTTGGCGAGATAGTCGTCGGCGCCCAGGTTCAGGCCCTGCACGCGGTCGTTCAGGCCGCCGCGCGCGGTCAGCACCAGCACCGGCGTCTTGCTGCCGCGCGCGCGCATGCGCTTCAACACGTCGAGCCCGTCCATTTTCGGCAGCGTCAGGTCGAGGATGACCAGCGCGTATTCCTGCGTGTGCAGGAGCGTGTCGGCGTCGGCGCCGTTCATCGCGCATTCGACCGTCAGGCGCGCATCCTGCAGCGCCTTGCCGATCCAGTGCGACAGCTCGGCATGATCTTCAACCAACAGGATACGCATAGGCAGGTTCGTCGAAATGGAATGAAAATGCGGGTACGGCACAGGTTCTCGCAGGAACGTCATTATGACCCGCGCGCCCTGTTTCGTCATATCCGCATTATCCGATTTACAAAAGGACAAGGCGGCAACGGTGGCGCATTAGCAATCATTTAATAACCATGCGAACAAGCGCCGGGGCGCATTACTGAAAGCCAATTGAAAGACGCCCCCGCTTAACATGCATATCAACTCATAGAGGCTTCCATGATGCACATGCTGGTCAGATACGCGATGAAATTGGGGACGGCGCTGCTGCTGGCCGCGCACGCCCACGCCGCCACGCCCGCCCAGCCGGACGCGGAATGCATCGTGCCTTCCAAGCCGGGCGGCGGCTTCGACCTGACCTGCAAGCTGGCGCAGAAGGGCATGCAGATCGTCGCGCCCAAACGCGCGGATGCCGCCATGCATATCGGCTATCTGCCGGGCGGTATCGGCGCGGTCGCCTGGAGCGCCTATACCTCGCAGCGGCGCGCGGAAGCCGATACGCTGGTGGCGTTTTCGGGCGGCTCGCTGCTCAACATCGCGCTGGGCAAATTCGGCAACGCGTCGGTCAACGACGTGCGCTGGGTGGCGGCGCTCGCCGCCGACTACGGCATGATCGCGGTGCGCGACGATGCGCCCTACCGCAACCTGCGCGAACTGGTCGATGCCTTGAAGCGCGACCCGTCCAAGGTGGCCATCGGCGCCGGCGGCACCATCGGCAGCCAGGACTGGATCAAGATGGCCTTGATCGCCAAGCACGATCGCATCGCCCCGAAATCGCTGCGCTTCGTCGCCTTCGAAGGCGGCGGGGAAGCGTTTACCGCGCTCATGGCGGGCCATGTGCAGGTCGTCTCCGGCGACGCGTCGGAGGCTTCGCTGCACATCGGCACCGGCAAGATCCGCGTGCTGGCAGTGCTGTCGGACGCGCGCCTGCCGGGCGTGCTGGCCAACGTGCCAACCGCGCGCGAGCAGGGCTTCGACGTGAGCTGGCCGCTCATCCGCGGCGTGTACATGGGACCGAAGGTGCCCGACGCCGACTACCGCAAATGGGTAGCGAAATTCGACCGGGCGCTGGCGACGCAGGCGTTCAACGACGTGCGCGCGGGTTACGGCCTGTATCCGTTCGCCATGACCGGCGCGGAACTCACCGACTACATAAGACAAACCGTGGACAACTACGGCAGGCAAGTCAAGGAATTGGGTTTGATTCGATAGGCACGGCCCGTGCCATTTATAAAAGGAGTGGACAACATGATCTCGAAGCACATCATCGCACGCGCATTCGCGGCGGCATTCGCCGCCGTCGCCATCCAGGCCTCGGCCCAGGCTCCGGCCGGCTATCCGGCCGATTACGCAAAAATCGTCGACGCCGCCAAGCACGAAGGCAAGCTGGTGGTCTATGCCGCCACCGACACCAAGGCGGCCGAGCCGCTGATCAAGGATTTCAATGCGCTGTACCCGGACATCAAGGTCGAGTACAACGACATGAACTCGACCGAGATCTACAACCGCTACATCTCCGAAATCGCCGCCGGCGGCGCCACCGCCGACGTACTGTGGTCGTCCGCGATGGACCTGCAGATCAAGCTGGTCAACGACGGCTACGGCCTGCAGTACAAGTCGCCGGAGCTGGCCGCGCTGCCGTTCTGGGCATCGATGAACAACACCGCCTACGGCACGACCTTCGAGCCTGCCGTGTTCGTCTACAACAAGCGCCAGGTGACCGGCGACGAGATCCCGCAGACGCACGCCGACTTCGCCAGGCTCTTGACGACCAAGACCGACAAGTTCAAGGACAAGGTCATCACCTACGACATCGAGAAATCCGGCGTCGGCTTCATGTTCATCACGCAGGACCTGCGCGTCAACGACAAGTTCTGGGACCTGGCCAAGGCCCTGGGCACGGCCAGCGTGCGCGTGCAGTCGTCGACCGGCACCATGCTCGAGCGCGTCTCGTCCGGCGAGAACCTGCTCGGCTACAACGTGATGGGCTCCTACGCGCTGGTGCGTGCGAAGAAGGACCCGAACCTGGGCGTGGTGATTCCGAAGGATTACACGCTGGTGCTGTCGCGCGTGCAGTTCATCAGCAAGAGCACCAAGCACCCGAACGCGGCCAAGCTGTGGATCGACTACCTGCTCTCCAAGCGCGGCCAGACCATCATCTCCAACGACTCCAAGCTGTACGCCATCCGCAGCGACGTGCACGGCGAGACCAGCTCGGTCGAACTGTCCAAGGAAATCGGCAACGGCCTGAAGCCGCTGCAAGTCAACGTGATGATGCTGCAGTACATGGACCAGGCCAAGCGCCTGGCCTTCCTGAAGCAGTGGAAAGAGGCGATGGCGAAGAAGTAAGCGCGCCGCGCTCCACGGAGGAAGCGGCGCGCTCTAGCGGCCCTTCCATCCAAGGCCCACTTCCTCCCCGAAGCGGGCCCTGCCCCGACAGCCGCACATGCCCGTTCCCCTTGCGCCCTACGGCAGGGGAGGCGGACGGCGCACACCCGGGGCGCACATGAATACAACATCGAGACACGCATGCAAACCCTGACACTCCCCCAACCGGCGGCCATCGAGCGCCGCTCGTGGGCCGCGCGCCTGAACTGGCCGCGCGGCGTGGTCGTCGCGCTCGCCGCCACGGCCATCTTCCTGCCGCTGGCGCTGATCTTTTACCAGAGCCTGCTGTCGGCTCCGTTCTTCGTGCCGTCAAAAACCTTCGGCCTGGATGCCTTCCGCTTCATTTTCGAGGACGATGATTTTCGCCAGGCGTTCGTCAACGGCATGATCCTCGCCACGGGCCTGGCCGTCATCGCCGTGCCGCTGGGCGCGATGCTGGCCTTCCTGATGGTACGCACCGACCTGCCGGGCCGCACCTGGATCGGACCACTTTTGCTGGTGCCGATCTTCGTGTCGCCGATGGTGATGGGGTTCGGCTACGTGGTGTCGATGGGCCCGGTCGGGTTCTACACGCTGTGGGTCAAGGAACTGACCGGCGTGCAGCCCTGGAACATCTATTCGTTCGCCTCCATCGTGATCATCGCCGGCCTGACCCACGTGCCGCACGTCTACCTGTACTCGTCGTCCGCCTTGAAGAGCCTCGGCTCGGACGTCGAGGAAGCGGCGCGCGTGGCGGGCGCCTCGCCGCTGCAGGTGGCGCTGAACGTGTCGCTGCCGATGATCATGCCGGCGCTGGCCTACGCGGCGGTGCTGGTGTTCTTCCTCGGCTTCGAGGTGTTCGGCCTGGTGCTGGTGCTGGGCGACCCGGAAGGGCACCTGGTGCTGTCGACCTACCTGTACAAGCTGACCAACAAGCTCGGCACGCCGTCCTACCACCTGATGGCGGCGGTCGCCGTGTGCCTGGTGGCGGTGACGATGCCGCTGGTGATGCTGCAGCGCTGGCTCCTGAAATCGGCCAACAAGTATGTGTCGATCAAGGGCAAGGGCGCGCGCCAGAAGGCGCTGCCGCTCGGCAAATGGAAGTGGATCGCGTTCGCCTTCATCGCCGCCTGGCTGGTCTTCACCATCGTCATGCCACTGTCGGGCATCGCGCTGCGCTCGTTCGTGTCCTACTGGGGCGAGGGCGTCAAGCTGTCCGAGGCATTCACGCTGCAGCACTTCAAGGACATCCTGGAGCAGCCCTCGCTCATGCGCGGCATTTTGAACACGGTGCTGATCGGCGTGATCGGCGGCGCCATCGCGGTGGCCTGCTACTCCGCGATCGCGCTGGCCGGCCACCGCAAGCCGGACGGCATCACGCGCTTTCTCGACTACAGCGTGCTGATTCCGCGCGCGGTGCCGGGATTGCTGGCCGGCCTGTCCTTCCTGTGGGTGTTCCTGTTCGTTCCGGCGGTATTGGAAAGCATGCTGCAATGGTTCGACAACAGCGTCGCGCAATGGCTGATCGACAACCTGATCCCGCAGCTGCGCGCGCTGCGCTCGACCATCTTCTCGGTCTGGATCGCCTATTCGGTGGTCTGGATGGCCTACGGCCTGCGCCTGATCTCGACGTCGCTCTTGCAGGTCGGCCCGGAGCTGGAGGAAGCCGCGCGCGCCGTCGGCGCCTCGCGCGGCCAGGTCACGCGCGACGTGACGCTGCCGCTGGTGAAGTTCGGCCTGCTGGGCGCGTGGCTGATGGTGTTCCTGATCTTCGAGCGCGAATATTCGACCGGCGTGTACCTGCTGTCGCCCGGCACGGAAGTCATCGGCGCGATGCTGGTGTCGATGTGGGCGGCCGGCGCGACCGACCTGGTGGCGGCGCTATCGTTCATCAACATCCTGCTGGTGGCGATCGGCCTGGGCATCGCGCTGCGCTTCGGCATCAAGCTGCACGATTAAACAATTTGAGCAAGCCGCGATCGCATTTTCGTGCCTGCGGCGCAAAAGGAAAACATCATGTCTGAACTGACCGTCAATAACCTGCACCTCGACTACGGTACCGGCGCATCCGCCAATGCCATCCTCAAGGGCGTCTCGATGGAGCTGCAGCGCGGCGAAGTCGTCGCCCTGCTCGGTCCTTCCGGCAGCGGCAAGACCACGCTGCTGCGCGCGGTGGCCGGCCTGGAAAGCCCGAAGGCGGGCACCATCCGCATCGGCGAACGCGCCGTGTTCGACGGCGAGCGCGGCCTGGAGCTGCCGGCCGAGGAACGCAATCTCGGCCTGGTGTTCCAGTCGTACGCGCTGTGGCCGCACAAGACCGTGTTCGACAACGTCGCCTACGGCCTCAAGCTGCGCAAGATGGGCAATGCCGAGATCGCCGAGCGGGTCAAGAAAGTGCTGCCGCAGCTCGGCCTGGGCCATCTAGCCGAGCGCTTCCCGCACCAGCTGTCGGGCGGCCAGCAGCAGCGCGTGGCGATCGCCCGCGCGCTGGTGTACAACCCGCCGGTGATCCTGCTCGACGAGCCGCTGTCGAACCTCGACGCCAAGCTGCGCGAAGAGGCGCGCGCCTTCCTGCGCGAGCTGATCGTCAAGCTCGGCCTGTCGGCGCTGATGGTCACGCACGACCAGACCGAGGCGATGGCGATTTCCGACCGCATCCTGTTGCTCAACAACGGCAAGATCGAACAGCAGGGCAATCCGGAAAGCATGTACGCGCGGCCGGACTCGCTGTTTACCGCGGAATTCATGGGCAGCAATAACCGCCTGCCGGCCAAGCTGCTGCAGCGCGACGGCTCGCGCGTGACGCTCGAAGTCGACGGCGTGAAGCTGCGCGGCAGCGCGCGCGGCAGCAATTCCGGCGACGAGGTGGCGAGCGTGATCCGCCTCGAGCAGGTGCGCGTCATGAACACGCAGGCGGAAAACGCCATCAAGCTGCCGCTGTCGACCTGCATGTACCTGGGCGACCGCTGGGAATGCCTGTTCCACAAGCCCGGCGCCACCGATCTCAGCCTGCGCGCCTATGCCCCGCACCGGCTGGAAGCGGGCGACTACTGGCTGCAGCTGCCCGAAGAAAAGCTCTGGGTGTTCTGAGTAAAACCGCTGAACCACGGCGCACACGGCGAAAAGCGACGGGAGTCGCTCCGCGTCGGCCGTGGTTCAGGTCACTGCCGATTTCTCAGGGAAATGCCCAGCTCGCCCGTCCGCCCCATCCTCCTCGCCTTCGCCCTCGGCCTGCTATCGGCCCTGCTCTGCGAATGGCTCAACACGCCGCTGCCGTGGATGATCGGCCCCTTGTTTTGCACCGCCGCCGCGCGCATGGCTGGCATGGAATTGCACGCGCCGACCCAGGTGCGCCAAGCCGGCCAATGGGCCATCGGCACGGCGCTCGGCCTGTACTTCACGCCGGCCGTCCTGAAAGTGCTGACGTCGTATGCCGCATTCATCGCCGCCGCGGTCCTGTTTGCGCTGGCGCTCGGCGCGGCATGCGGCTGGGTGCTTCACAGGCTTTCCGGCATCGACCGCACCACGGCGTTTTTCGCGATGGCCGTCGGCGGCGCGTCCGAGATGGCGAGCCAGGGCGAGCGCCACGGCGCGGCGGTGGACAGGGTGGCCGCGGCCCATAGCCTGCGCATCATGCTGGTGGTGGCGATCATTCCGTTCTGCTTCAAGTATGCCGGGATCCACGGCGTGGACGTGTTCATGCCGGGCATGCGCGCGGTCAGCTACGGCGGCCTGCTGGTCCTGGTGCTGCTCACCAGCGCCTGCGCGCTGGGATTGAATCGCCTGGGCTGGCCCAACGCCTGGGTGATCGGCCCGCTGCTGGCGGCCATCGTCCTCACCGCGCGTGAGGTGCGCCTGTCTGCGCTGCCGGAATGGATGGCGCATCTGGGCCAGCTGTTCATCGGCATTTCGCTCGGCACCCGCTTCACCCCGACCTTCCTGCATACCGCGCCGCGCTATCTGGCCAGCGTGGCCTTGTCCGGCACATTGGCGCTGGCCGTCTCCGCCGCGTTCGGCGTTGCGCTGGCGGTCGCCAGCGGCATGCACCCGGCGACGGCGATTCTCGCCACCGCGCCGGGCGGGATCGCGGAAATGAGCCTGACCGCCAGAAACCTGCAGCTGGGCGTGCCGATCGTCACCGCCTTTCACGTCGCGCGCATGGCGGCGCTGGTCCTGACCATCGGCCCCTTGTTCCGCGCGGCACGTCATCTAAAAGCCAAGTAAGCCGGTCGGAAATTCGGCTGAGTTTGGAATTTCTTGATCGATATCAAGTGAAAAGGGGTATTTCCCGTACATACAATAGGGAAAAGGTCGATGGAATCAACATGCAGCTTACCCAATACACGGATTATTCCCTGCGCGTGATGGCATATCTCGCGCAACTCGGCAGTCAAACCACGATTTCCGAAATCACCAATTATTTCGCCGTATCGCGCAACCACCTGGTGAAGGTGGTGCACAACCTGGCCCGGCACGGCCTGATCCGCAGCACGCGCGGCAAGGGCGGCGGCATCCAGCTGGCGCGCCCGGCCGACCAGATCTTCCTGGGCGAGATCGTGCGCATCACCGAGCCGAATTTCGACCTGGTGGAATGCTTCGATCCCAGCGGCGATTGCTGCATCGTGAGCAAGCAGTGCGGCTTGAAAAACCCGCTGATCGACGCCCATCGCGCCTTCATGGCAGTGCTCGACCGCAGCACGCTGGCCGAAGCGGTGCATACCACGGCATGGAAACCGATGACCATCCACGCCAAGCCGGCGCTGGCCTAGCCCGACCATCCCTCCCGCGCGGCGCCGCCTGGCGGCATGCGCCGCGCACCTCCTTCCCGTCCGCGCGCCTTAAGTTCGGCTTAAGATAGCTAAGCGATAAAGCAGGCCGGACAGCGGCGAAGGAAGATTCATGCGTGTATTGCTGGTAGAAGACGACGCCTTGCTCGGCGACGGTATCGAGGCCGGATTGAAACAGGCCGGCTTTACCGTCGACTGGGCCAGGGACGGGCGCGCGGCGCAACTGGCGCTGGAGACGACCGAATACGAACTCGCGGTGCTCGACATCGGCCTGCCGCGCCTGTCCGGCATGGAGCTGCTGCAACAGCTGCGCCGGCGCGGCAGTGACATGCCGGTGCTGCTGCTGACTGCGCGCGACACCGTGCGCGACCGCGTGGCCGGACTGGAGGCGGGCGCCGACGATTACCTGGTCAAGCCGTTCGACTTGGCCGAACTGATCGCGCGCATGCGCGCGCTGCTGCGCCGCGCCCACGGGCGCAGCGTGTCGGTGATCCGCTACGGCGACCTGGTGGTCGAACCCGACAGCCAGTGCGTGCTGCGCGGCGACGAGCGCATCCAGCTGTCGGCGCGCGAATGCGCCATCTTGGTCGACCTGCTGGAGCATCGCGGCACCGCCCTGTCGCGCGCGCGCCTCGAAGAAAGCCTGTACGGCTGGAACGAGGAAGTCGAAAGCAACGCGGTCGAGGTGCACGTGCACAACCTGCGCAAGAAGCTCGGCAACGAGCTGATCAAGACTATCCGCGGTGTGGGCTACCTGATCCGCAAGGAACCGGCATGAAGCGCTTCTCCATCCGGCACCGCCTGCTGGCGCTGCTGCTGGGCAGCCTGACGCTGGTGTGGATCGCGATGCTGGCATTGGCCTACGCCGAAATGCGCGAGGAAGTCGGCGAACTGGCCGACGCGCACATGGAGCAGAGCGCGCGCACCCTGCTGCTGCTCGACTTGCAGCGATTGCAGCTGCTGTCCGATGCGGGCGCTGAACATCACTCCAGCCATCGGCCCGATCATCACTTCAACGATCACGACGGCGACGACGACCATGCGCAACACGTCGATTTCCAGCTGTGGAGCCGCGACGGCGCGCTGCTCATGCGCGGCCCCGGCTCGCCGGCCGCCGCATTCGATGCGCGCGACGGCTATCGCACGCTGGATCTCGACGGCGGCTCATGGCGCAGCTTTGCGCTGCACGATGCGCAGACCGGCTACCAGGTGCGCGTGTTCGAGCCGATGCGCGTGCGCACCGGCTTGCTGCACAAGCTGGCACGGCGTATGGCGCAGCTGCTGTTGCCGGCGCTGCCGATCCTGGCGCTGCTGATCTGGATCGGCATCGGCCGCGGCTTGCAGCCGCTCACGGCGATGTCGCGGGCGATCGGCGCGCGCGGCGCCGGCAACCTGCAGCCGCTGGCGCTTGAACGCGTCCCGGCCGAAGTCCAGCCGTTGGCCGATGCATTGAACAATCTGCTTGCCAGATTGTCTCAATCAATCGACAGGGAGCGCTCATTCACCGCCGATGCGGCACATGAACTGAGAACGCCGCTGGCTGCCATCAAGGTGCAGGCCGAAGTTGCGCTGGCCGCGCAAGAGGAACGCCAACGTACCGAGGCAATCCAGCAAGTCATCGCCGGTGTTCACCGTACCACCCATCTCGTGCAGCAACTGCTGTTGCTGGCGCGCCTCGATCATTCCGATGCGGCAATGATCGAGACGGTCGATCTGGCTGCATTGGCAACGGAATGCGCCGCGAATTACGCGGGCGAGGCCGAACGCCGCGGCATCGAACTCGAGATGGACACGCACGGCGCGTGCCTGCTGGCAGCCGATCCGACCGCGCTGTCGGTCTTGATCGGCAACCTGCTGGACAATGCGATCAAGTATGGCCGGCAGGGCGGGCATGTGCTGCTGCGCGTCGAGCGCCAGCAGGCGGACGTGGTGGTGAGCGTGCAGGACGATGGCCCGGGCGTGGCGCCGGCTGAGCGCGCGCGCCTGACCGACCGCTTCTATCGCGCCAGCGGCAGCGGCGTGGAAGGCAGCGGGCTGGGCCTGTCGATCGTGGCTCGCATCGTTCAGCGCTATCGCGGCACGATAGGCTTCGGAGAAGGATTGCACGGCGGCGGGTTGGGCGTGCGCATTTGCCTGCCCGCCTGATCACCGGTGCTTGCCTGACGGGCAAGCAACTTTTTAGCCGGCGACATTTCCTGCCTGAAGGATGATTTGTCGCCGCGAATGGTTTACAGTTTGTCGCATGCCGCTTCACCCGCGATGCCGGCTGTACCGCCGGCATTTTTATTGACTGAAGACAGCATGCGCGTTTTAGGATTGCATCGATATTCATGAAGCCTGTTGCCCCCGGCACCGTTATTTTTCACCGTCATCGCGGCTATGGCGTCGTTACCTCGGTCAACCTGTTGACCGGATGGGTAGCGGTGCGCTTCGGCGACGAAGTGCGCACGCTCGACCTGAACCTGTCGCACGACGAACTGCAACACGCCGACGGCGAGCCGATCCGCTTCCGGCGCGACGCACCCGACCGCATGCCCCATGCGCGCCTGATGGCGATGGTGCGCGAGCTGCATCGCGCCGGCTACCAGCAGCTGTACCTGTACAGCTGGCCGAAACCGTCCGGCCTGCACTGGCGCTGGCATTTGTTCGCCGGCCAGCGCAACTGGATCGAGCGGCCGTGGCGCGAGGGTTGGTATGGCTCGGGCGCGGATTACAACTTCAACCCGGTCCTGGGCTGGGGCGATATGCCGGGCGCGACGGCGCAGGAGCTGGCGCGCGCGCTGGCGCAGTTCGACCCGCACGGTCTTGCGCAGGCGCTGCGGCGCGACGAGGATCACAGCGCCTGGTTCGACGCGGTGTGCGAGGCGCTGCTGCCGAATTACGCCTACACGCTGGGCTGGGACATGCGCGACGGCCCGCTGCCGCCGCACCTGCCCGTCATTCCGGTGCGGCGCGGCGTACCGGCCTATTCCGGGCCGCCCTTGCCGTGGCCGCCGGGATGGACGAGGCTGTGGACGGGCGGGCGCGCGCTGGTAGCGACCGGCGTCAGAACAAATCCCGCTGGCGCCCCTTCAGACGTTGTTCGATGAGCTGCGCGATCGACACATTGCGCGCGCCGGGCGCCAGCGTCACCGTGTCGCCGGCCGCGATTTCCCCTTCCTCGATCACGCGCAGGTAAAAGCCGGTAAAGCCGGACTGGACCATCATCTTCACCGCGTGGGAAAAGCCCATCTTCGCGGCGAACTTGTAGCATGGCCGGCGCGGCTCGGTCACCTGCAGCACGGCGCTGCCGACGTGCAGCCGGTCGCCGACCCAGACTTCGCGCTCCAGGATGCCCTCCAGCGTCAGGTTCTCGCCCATCGAGCCGGGCGGTAGCGGCGCCTCGCGCTTGAACACGGCCAGTCGCTGCGCCGCCCAGAACGCGTAGTGCTCCGAAGGATACGCGTACACCGCCTTGTCGAGCCCGCCGTGCACGGTCAGGTCGGCCTGCTCGTCGCCGGCCAGG
Organism: Noviherbaspirillum sp. UKPF54; assembly: GCF_007874125.1. Taxonomy (NCBI): domain Bacteria; kingdom Pseudomonadati; phylum Pseudomonadota; class Betaproteobacteria; order Burkholderiales; family Oxalobacteraceae; genus Noviherbaspirillum; species Noviherbaspirillum sp. UKPF54. Next base: position 3,934,354 of record NZ_CP040128.1, read on the forward strand.
CCGAGCGGTTTGACGCGCACCGCGCCCGTCACAGGCTGCTTGTGAATTCCCGTCATGATTCGATGCTCGCGCTCCGACTGGCGGATGAACATTTCGCCGACGGCGGCCAGATTCACGCTCACGACTCGCATGTCACTCCTTCAAATTTCCTGCGGCGCGCCATGTTGGCCGCCAGCTGCGACACCAGGATCGCCAATGCCATCGGCACGGCGCCGTAAAGCGGCAAGTCGGCCGTGCCGCGCGACGACACGATGATGCCGCCGATGAAGGCGCCGAGCGCCTGCCCGAGATAGATCGCGGAGGAATTCAGCGCCACCGAGGCCGACGCCAGCGGCGGCGCCAGCGCCACCAGCCGCGCCTGCTGCGCCCCGTTGACCGCGAAGCAGCCCAGCCCCCACACCAGCGTCAGCGCCACCGTGAGCGGCAGCGAGCCGTAGGTGAACGGCCACAACGCGATAGCGCTCAGCATGCAGGCCATGGCGGCGATGCCGACGCGCACCGGGCCGACGCGATCCATCACGCGCGCGCCGAGCACGTTGCCGGTCACGCCGGTGATGCCGAAGCACAGGAACATCATGCTGATGACGGTGGGCGTGGCGCCAATCGAATTCTTCAGTGCCAGCGCGAGGTAGGAAAACACGGTGAACATGCCCAGCGCCTGGAGCGCAGTGACCGAAATGGCCAGCAGCAGGGGCGTGTTGGCAAACAGCGCCAGCCAGGCGGCGCGGTCCATCGGCGCGACGAACAGCCCGCGCGGCAGTTGCAGCCACACGCCGGCGGCGAACAGCGCCGCCAGCAAGCCGACCAAGCCCATGGTCGGGCGCCAGCCGATGTGCGCGCCGAGATAGGCGCCGAGCGGCGAGCCCACCACCGCCGCGATCGACCAGCCGAGAAAGACCAGCGCGATCGCCCGGCCGCGCTGCTCGGGCGGCACCATGAGACCTGCGGTCGCGGCAGCCTGCGCGGTAAACAGCGCCGCGCCGATGGCCGTCACCATGCGCGCCGCCAGCAAGGTGTTGTAGCCGGGTGCGCCGGCGGCGACCAGGTGCGTCGCAGCGTACAGCAGCAGCGCTCCCGTGAGCAGCTTGCTGCGTTCGATGGCGCTGGTCCAGCTGGCGAGAAACGGCCCGCCGACGCAGATCGTCAGCGCGAATGCCGAGATCAGCATGCCGATCGCCGCAGGCGACGTGTGCAGGTCGGCGCTCAGTTCGTTGAGCATGCCGGGCACGATCATCACGCCGGTGCCGATGGCGAAATTGCCGAGGGTCAGTGACCAGAGTCGGGATTGCATGCGCGCTCCTTGTGGGGAGCGCCCAGTGTAGCGAAAAGTGAACGGGCGTGCCGAAAGCGCCTTACCGCCCCAACGCATCCGGATTCAGCACGTTCTTCGGCTCGCCCCTGGCGAAATCGACGATGTTCTGGAACGCTGCGCGGAAATACAGCTCGTAGCTATCCTTTTCGACATAGCCCAGATGGGGCGTGGCAAGCACATTGGCATAGCGCAGCAGCGGCGAGTCGGCCGGCAACGGCTCGGTTTCGAACACGTCGAGCGCGGCAAAGCCCGGCTGGCCGAGGCGCAATGCCATGTCGAGCGCGCCGGGCGCCACCAGCTCGGCGCGGCTGGTATTGACGAACAGCGCGCCCGGCTTCATGCGCGTGAGGTCGGCCGCCGTGACGATGCCGCGCGTGGCATCGTTCAGACGCAGGTGCAACGACAGCACGTCGGCTTGCGCAAAGAATTCCTCCTTCGACGCTGCGGCATGGTATCCGTCCTGTTCGGCAGCTTGTCGACTGGCATCCCGCCCCCAGACCACGACCTGCATGCCAAACGCCCGGCCATAGCCCGCCACCAGCTTGCCGATGCGCCCGTAGCCCCAGATCGCCAGCGTCTTTCCCTTCAAGACGCTGCCCAGCGTATTGAGCTCGGGCATGATCGAGGCGGTCTGCCACAATCCTTCGCGCAGGTGGGTCGCGTACGGCACGATCTTGCGCGTGGCAGCCATGATCAGCGACCAGGTCAGCTCGGCCGGCGCGGTGGGGTCGCCGACGCCTTCGACGACGGCGATGCCGCACGCGGTGGCCGCAGCCACGTCGACGTGCCCGGCCACCTTCCCGGTCTGCGAAATCAGCTTCAGATTCGGCAACTTGTTCAGGAGCGCGGCGGGGAGGGCGGTACGCTCGCGGATCAACACCAGCGCCTCGAATTCAGCTAGACGTACCGCAAGCTGACCGAGGCCGCGTGCACTATTGTTAAATATCTTTACATCGTGGCCGTCGAGCAGACGGAAACAATCGAGGTGGCGCACGCAGTCCTGATAGTCGTCGAGAATAGCGAGTTTCATGTCAATTTTGCAATCCAGTCATATTTCCGTAATAAACCAACAGATATGAGGCAGGCGATAATGACCTACTACAAAACTCAACAATTATTCCTACATTTGTGTTGTAAATCATTGAGTTAAGAGGGAACAGCGGTGTACAATCGGCTCCTACTTCTTGCATCCTTTCTTACAAGAATGCAAGCCCACCAGCCCGGACATTATTCCATTTTTCGGGTTGCGCAGTCGCCGTCAGAGCACCTTGCAGGCCGCTCCGGACGACTACTCCGACAAGACCGCCGTACCGCTAGACCTTAGCTAGCCAAGCCACAAGCTGACGACGATCCTGCCGTGCCGGGACAAGACAGAATTCTTTATTGGCATTGGAGGTAGTTCCTATGAATCAGCCCGTTATGGGTGGCGTTGCATCCCTGAACGCACCAACGTACGTCAAGCAGCAGAAGTTGATCAACTGGGTCGCGGAAATCGCCGCCCTCACCAAGCCGGACCGCATCTACTGGTGCGACGGCTCGCAAGAAGAATACGATCGCCTGTGCGCCGAGATGGTTGCTTCCGGCACCATGAAAAAGCTCAACGACGCCAAGCGTCCGAACAGCTACCTGGCCTGCTCCGACCCGTCCGACGTGGCGCGCGTCGAAGACCGCACCTTCATCTGCTCCGCAAAACAGGAAGACGCCGGCCCCACCAACAACTGGATGGCCCCGGCCGAAATGCGCGTGACCCTGAACGGCCTGTTCGACGGCTGCATGAAGGGCCGCACCATGTACGTGGTGCCGTTCTCGATGGGCCCGCTGGGTTCCCCGATCGCCCACATCGGCGTCGAGCTGTCCGACTCCCCGTATGTCGCGGTCAACATGCGCATCATGACCCGCATGGGCAAGGCCGTGTATGACGTGCTCGGCACCGACGGCGAATTCGTACCGTGCGTGCACTCGGTCGGCAAACCCTTGGCCGCCGGCGAAAAAGACGTCGCCTGGCCGTGCAATCAGACCAAGTACATCGTGCACTATCCGGAAACCCGCGAAATCTGGTCGTTCGGCTCCGGCTACGGCGGCAATGCGCTCTTGGGCAAGAAATGCTTCGCGCTGCGCATCGCCTCGACCATGGGCCGCGACCAGGGCTGGCTGGCAGAACACATGCTGATCCTCGGCGTGGAATCGCCCGAAGGCAAGAAGCACTACGTGGCTGCCGCCTTCCCGTCCGCCTGCGGCAAGACCAATTTCGCGATGCTGATCCCGCCGAAGACCTTCAACGGCTGGAAAGTCACCACCATTGGCGACGACATCGCCTGGATCAAGCCGGGCGCCGATGGCCGCCTGTACGCGATCAACCCGGAAGCCGGCTATTTCGGCGTGGCACCGGGCACCAATACCATCACCAACTCGAACTGCATGGCGTCGCTGAACGCCAACACCATCTTCACCAACGTCGCGCTGACCGACGACGGCGACGTGTGGTGGGAAGGCTTGACCAAGGAAGCTCCCGCTCACCTGATCGACTGGCAAGGCAAGGACTGGACGCCGGAAATCGGCAAGGAAACCGGCCGCAAGGCGGCGCATCCGAACGCGCGCTTCACCGTGGCCGCCACCCAGAACCCGGTGATCGACCCGGCCTGGGACGATCCGGCAGGCGTGCCGATCTCGGCCTTCATCTTCGGCGGCCGTCGCTCGACCACCGTTCCTCTGGTAACCGAGGCGCGCAACTGGGTCGAAGGCGTGTACATGGCCGCGACCATGGGCTCCGAGACCACGGCGGCCGCCGCCGGCCAGCAGGGCGTGGTGCGCCGCGATCCGTTCGCGATGCTGCCGTTCATGGGCTACAACATGAGCGACTACTTCCAGCACTGGCTCGACATGGGCAAGAAGATCGCGGCATCCCCGGCCGAACTGCCGAAGATCTACTGCGTGAACTGGTTCCGCACTGACGAAAACGGCAAGTTCGTGTGGCCTGGCTTCGGCGACAACATGCGCGTGCTGAAGTGGATGCTCGACCGCATCGCCGGCACCGCCGGCGGCGTCGAAAATGTATTCGGCATCACGCCGCGCTACGAAGACCTGAAGTGGGACGGCCTGGACTTCACGCAACAACAGTTCGACAGGATCACCTCGGTCGACAAGGCCGCATGGCAGGCGGAACTGAAACTGCACGCCGAACTGTTCGACAAGCTGAAGTATCACTTGCCGGCGGAACTGCAAGCAACCAAGGAACAGCTGGAGAAACGTTTGGCAGCATGAAGGTGAAGTGAGCAGTAACTCTTCTTCCGTGCAAATGGAGGATGGAGGAGACACATAAAAAACAAAGCGCGGCAGGGTAACCTGACCGCGCTTTTTTATTTTTATCCTGCTGCGGCGCACGCGCGACGTGATGTTCTGCAGGATCGCGAAGCGTGGAGTTGACGGATTGTCATCTAGAGGGAAACGCCTATTTACAATTTAAATCTTGCCGTACGGCAATATTATGCAACAATACGGTATGTTCCCTTTAATGGGATGCGTTCATTTTCCACCGTACATAAAGCAGCAACGTCATGGCCTCCCTTTCATCCGAGCCTGCAGGCGACCCGTCCGCGCTACAGCGGGCCGCCATATGGCAGGAACTAGTTGACATTGCGTCAAACGCTGCCGGCAAGCAGCTTGACAGCCTTGCAACTCGCCTGGCGAATGCGCTGCTGCTGCCGTCCGAGGAGGCCAGCGCCGAGGAAGCCCGCCTGCGCACGGATGCCGCCGGGCTGCTGAAAAAGAACCGCTATCTTTTTCACTATGTTACCTCCGAGCATCTGCGCGACGTACTGCAACGCGAAGTGCAGGCGCTCGACGAGCAGGCCCAGCACGATGCCGGGAGTGCGAAGCCGCTTGCACCCGACCTGGAAATCGACAAGAAACTTACCCTCCTCAAGATCAGCCGCGCCATCGAAAGCGAACATGCCAACCGCTTGATGGTGCTCAATTCCCGTCTGGCTTGCCTGCTCGACCGGGATGAGCTGACGACGGCGCGCAATCCGTTCCGGCCGCAAGTGTTCCTGGCGGCGCTGCATGACGCATGGTGCGACTTCCATCCCGACGTGAAGGCGCATCATCTGGCATTTCGCACCCTGAGCGAGGACTTGTGCATCGACATGGGACCGATCCTGCATACGCTCAATGCCACGCTGGTTCGGCGCGGCATCACGGCCGCGCCGGCGGAAGTGCCGCGGCCGGCGCTCCCGAGCGCTCCGGACGCTGCCGCCGACCCGGTCATGCAGCAGCTGCAGCGCATGTTCCCTGCCGCGTCGCGTGCGAAACGCCATGCCGAGCGCGCCCCCGACGACGACCTGCCATCGCTGTTCGGCAGCGAGACGCTGCATGACGCCTCCACCCGCCACGAACTGCTGGCCTATCTGGCCGAAATCCAGAAAAACGGCCCCGACCCGCACCAGGCCGGCGGCGCACCCGGTGCGCAGGGCGCGGCGCTGCTGGCACATATCCAACGCTGGGCGCCGCAGGGCTCGCTGTCGGCGGAAGACGCCCATACCATCACGCTGCTGACGACGGTGTTCGATGCCGTTTTCGGCGCACGCAACATTGCCGCGGAAATTAAGACCCTGATCGGTTCGCTGCAGATACCGCTGCTGAAAGCGACCTTGCATGACAAGGATTTCTTCTTCAAGCCCAGCCATCCGGCGCGGCGCGTCATCGAACTGATGGCGCATCTGGGCATCGGCTGGGACCGCTCGGGCGGGCCGCGCGATCCGCTGTACCAGGCGCTTCTGCGCAACGTCAAACGCATCCAGTCCGACCAGCGTATGCCGTCGTTTGCCGAAGCGCTGGCGGAACTCGAAGCGTTCGCCGCCGAAATCGACGCGGGGGCAGCCGAAACGCTATCGGCCACGATCACGCAAGCGCTGGAAAAGGAAAAGCGCTTGCAGGCGGCAAAAGCTGCCAGGAACGAAGTCGCGCTGCGCGTGGGCACCGGGGAAGTGGTCGCCTTCGTCGAGACCTTCCTGGAAGACAAATGGGTGTCGGTGCTGACCCTCGCCTACACCGTCAAGGACGACAAGCCGCAGGCGCTCGACAGCGCCCTGCGCACCATGGACGACCTGTGCTGGAGCGTCAAGCCGAAGATCACGGTGGAGGAGCGCAAGAACCTGCTGGCCAAGCTGCCGAACATCATTGCGATGCTCAACAAGTGGCTGGACCTGATCAAGTGGAACGATGCGGCGCGCGTCAAGTTCTTCGACGACCTGGCCAAGTGCCACGCTTCGATCGTGCGCGCCCCGCTGGAGCTGTCGCCGGAACGCCAGATGATGATCGCAGTCGCGGTTGCCAAGAAGGCGGCCGAGCGGCGCCTGCAGAGGCAAGCCCGGCAGCAGCCGGAGCCGGCGCCCGACGCGTTCGACTTGCAGGTACAAAAACTATCGCGCGGCACCTGGGTGGAATTCGCCCGTGCCGATGCGCCACCCGAAGCCTTCAAGCTGGCCTGGATCAGCCCGATGCGCAGCCTGTTCATTTTCTCCACCAGCACGCGCCAGGAAGCGCTGTCGGTCACGGACGAGGAACTGGCAAGGGCTTTGCGCGATGGAAGCGCGCATATCGCGCTGGAGGCGGGACTAGTCGCGCGCGCGCTGGAGCAGGCGCTGGCGGGCAACGAGATTCCCGGGCTGGCAGCTGCGTAGCTGGGGCAATAACGGGGAATAGCATACGCCGGCGCCGGGCTGGCTTTGACCGCTTCCGTTTATTCCCGAGAACAAGAACCTATTCCCATTTATTACCCCGCATTTCTTGATTTGAGACAGACGTCGCTAGTTGAAAGCCGGGTTCATGGGCCTTGCGGCGCCGTGGCCTAAAAGTTGCTCATATGCATTTACTTTTTGTGTAAATTCAATGAGGGCAACCAAATGCAACTGACTCTTCCCCGCACCATCCTGACCGCGCTCGGCACACTCTTACTCAGTGCAACACTGTGCGCACATGCAACGGAAACCCCGGCAGCACTCGACGGCGCCACCGTTGTCAGCTCCGATCAAGTCAAGAAAATGCTGGATGCAGGTACGCCTGTCATCGACGCGCGTGTTGCGAATGAATACGTCGAAGGCCATATCAAGGGCGCCAAGAACGTCCCCTATAAGGAAAAGAGTGCGAAGGCCACCAATTTCGATGCCAGCCAGGACAATTTTGACTTGACCAAACTGCCAGCCGACAAGAATGCCTCGCTGGTCTTCTACTGCAATGCGGGCGAATGCTGGAAGAGCTACAAGGCGTCCATCGCCGCGCTCAAGGCCGGGTACAAGAAGGTGTTCTGGTTCCGCGGCGGCTTCCCCGAGTGGAAAGCCAAGGGCTATCCGGTCGAATAACCCATTCCCGCCTTCGCAGCTCGCGCCATAAGCGCGAGCTGCGCGCGTACACCCTGGCCGCACGGCAGACAGTTTGCGGCGAGCGCTCGAACGGCCTGATCCGGCAAGATTCGGGCTCCACGAAAAGGAAACATTGTGTTCTCCAGACTTTCCATCCGCACGCAAATCATTCTCTTCGTGCTGGTCGCCGCCGTTGCCATTGTCGCGGTTGGCGCTGGCGGCATTTATGCTGCTCGCAAAGGGGCGCAGGCCCTGGAATCCGAACATCGACATTCGCTGCAACCGCTGTCCGCGCTGAAGAACAACATCAGCACGCTGATGCAGGAAACGCGCTTTCGCATGGCCGGCGTGCTCCTGGAGCAGATGTCGGTAGAAGGCTCGAAGAATCATGCTGCGGCCGCGGCGCAGGAAGTGCCGCGCCTATGGCACGAATACGCGAGCATGGCGGTGCAGGACGCCGGCCAGAATGCGGACGAAGCAGAGCTGCTGAAGGAGGGCGAGGCCGGCATCAAGCTGGTCGACGCGTTCTATCAGAAGCTGCTTGCCGCCTACAAGAATAATGACAAGGCCGCGTTAAGCGCAATGCTCGAAGACGAATGGCCGCCGCTCCACACCGCATTCATGAAGGTGCTGGACAAGCTGGCGCCGCTGCAGGAAAAGCAAAGCCAGCAAGCCTACCAGGCGCACAGCAGCCTGGTGACGACTCTGATCCGCTCGGCCACCGCCGTCGCTGTGCTGGCGACACTGACCCTGATCGGCCTGGGATGGCTGTTTACGCGGGCGGTGTCGCGCGCGCTGACCGAGGCAGCTGCAGCGGCAGACCGAATCGCGGAAGGCGATTTCACCGTACGCATCGACGCCTCGCGCAGCGATGAGATCGGCAAACTGCTCAAGGCGATGCATCGCATGACTGCCAAACTGTCGGCGCTGGTCGCCGAAGTGCGCGTGTCGACCGAGACCATCGAAGTCGCGTCGCAACAGATCGCAAACGGCAACGCCGACCTGTCGGCGCGCACTGAATCGGAAGCCAGCTCGCTGGAAGAAACCGCCAGCTCGATGCAGGAATTGGCCTCGACCGTCCGCCAGAATGCCGACAACGCACAGCAAGCCAACCGGCTGGCGGCAGTGGCATCCGAAATTGCAGTCAAGGGCGGCGACGCGGTGGATCAGGTGGTCGGCACCATGGGCGCGATCAGGGACAGCTCGCACAAGATTGCCGATATCGTCGGCGTGATCGACGGCATCGCGTTCCAGACCAATATCCTGGCACTGAATGCGGCGGTCGAAGCGGCGCGCTCGGGCGAGCACGGGCGCGGCTTCGCCGTAGTAGCCAGCGAGGTGCGCAACCTGGCGCAGCGCAGTGCGGCAGCGGCAAAGGAAATCAAGGAGCTGATCACGGCGTCGGTGGACAAGGTCGATTCCGGCGCAAAGCTGGCCGACACGACCGGCAAGACCATGGGCGAAATCGTCAGCTCGGTCAAGCAAGTCGCCGACATCATGGCCGAGATCACGGCGGCGAGCCAGGAACAGAGCGCGGGCATCGCACAAGTGTCGCAAGCCATCGCGCAGATCGAGAACGTCACGCAGCAGAATGCGTCGCTGGTGGAACAGGCGGCCGACGCGGCAAGGAGCCTGCACGAGCAGGCCGGCGCGCTGGCGCGTTCGGTGAGCGTGTTCAGGCTGGAGGGAAGGCAGACATCCGCAGGGCAAAAGGCGGACGCTGCGCAGCCGGAAAGCCTGGTGCAGCTGCTCCCTCACGCCAACGTCACCGTTCGCAGCAAGGTGTCCGCCGCATCACTTGCCCAAACCGCCGAAGCTGCCTGAAATGAAGCCGGCGGCGGGCGCGTCCCGCAGGAAGGACGCGCTCCTGAAAACCCGCCGCGCTTACGCCTGTTCCAGCTGCTTTTCCCGCTGATCCGCGGTATTGAAATCGATCCGGCCGGCGCATTCCGGCTTCAGTCCGTGACATGACCGATAAACGTTGCGGATGCGCGCCAGGTCGATTTCCCGGTCGCCTGTCATCGTCGCATAGTCGACCAGCCGGATCTCCTTGTTCCGAAAGTCGAAAGTCGCCATGCCGAGCGGTACGCCCGCGCTCAGCGCAATATGGTAGAAGCCGCTGCGCCAGCTGTCGCGGTATTTGCGCGTGCCTTCCGGCGCCAGCGCCAGCCAGTAGTGATCGGCCGTCCGGATACGCTGCGCCAGCCGTTCGATCGCACCGGTCGAGGTGCCGCGCTCCACCGGCTCGCAGCCGCAGGCACGCAGGATCGGTCCCAGCGTCATGCCGGAAATGCCGCGAAACAGCGCCTCCTTGCCGAGCCAGCGAAACGGCACGCCGACGGCCCATTTGGCCAGCAAGCCAACCACGACATCCCAGTTGGAAGTGTGCGGATAGACGATCAGCACGCCGCGCGGCCCCGGCAGCGGGGCGAAGTTCACGCGCCAGCCGAACAGGGCCAGCGCGCGCACCGCGAAGCGTTGCAATGGCGTCGAAACGTTACGGGGAGTGAGGATGTGGTCAGGCATGATTCGGCAGGCAAGAGGCGGTTATTATGCCTCTAATCGGCCGAAATGTTGATATTGGGAAATTTACAACCGGATCCGGTGTCACCGACACCGTGTCAGGGAAAGGAGAAGGCCGGCAGCGTTTTCCGGCCGCGATGCGCAATACTGGCGGTGCGCCAGTGACGCCGCGGCCCGTCTAAGGCAGGAAATTATTCAGCGCTTCCTGCGACTCCGACAGCGCTTCGGGTATCTGGTCGATCGCGTCCAGTTCCAGGATCGCAATGACGAAAGTGCCGAGAATGGACCCGGCGGTCAATACGGCCAACAGCAAAATAATCGTTGAAGTCATTGTGCTCTCCTCCTCCCGGTCGGCCGGTGTTTTCTCCATTAAAGTCGTTGGCCGCCGAAATGGATTGCGCTTTCTCAACCGCCCTGCATAAACCGGGAGGCTGCGGTTTGCTCCTTTAGAACGCTCAATATCCGTGCGTCTGCTATGGCTATCGTGAGAAGCGAAGGGGGCATGGGCTGACTGCCGTCCAAGTTGGTGCGTCCCCTCCACCAAGCCTGTAGGGGGCCTTTATGGAACGCGCTGATATCGCCGTCGTCACCTTTTTCGTCGTCTTGACCCTGACCACTGTCGTCGCGGTGTTCGCCATCCCGTACTAAGCGCGGCAGAGCGCAGTACGCGCTCACCTCCGGCGAATACCGGTTGCGGGCAACGCAGCCTTTGCGCACTGTCGCCCTGCAGGTCGGGCATCCCAACTTGCACGAACGTTCGTACCCGGCAGATCACGGATGCCCGGGCTGGCCGCCGCATTAAAGCTGGCGGGCGCGCTCGTGGTATGTTGGACCACTCATGTCCCATGAAGGAGAGCTGCGATGACGATGCTGATTCTCGGACTTGTCCTGTTTCTCGGTATTCACCTGCTGCCGGTGCTGGCGCCCGTGCGCAACAAGCTGTTTGACGCGCTCGGCGAGCGCAAGTACAAGGGGTTGTTTTCGCTCGTTTCCGCCATTGGCCTGGCGCTGATCGTGGTCGGCTATGCGCGCGCGCCGAGCGAGCCGCAGCTGTTCGCGCCGTCCGCGGCCGCGCTCAGGATTGCGCCGGGCGCGATGATCATCAGCTTCATCCTGCTGGCAGCGGCCAACATGAAAACCCACATCCGCCGCGTGCTGCGACATCCGATGCTGCTCGGCGTGGGCATCTGGGCCGCGGTCCACCTGGCTGCCAACGGCGAGACAAAAGCCACCGTCTTGTTCGGCGCCTTCCTCGCGTACGCGCTCGTCGATCTGGCATCGGCCATCGGCAGGCATGCGGTGAAATCGTTTGTGCCGGCGGCGCGCCAGGACGTCATCGCAGTGGTGGCGGGAACGGCGCTGGCGCTGCTGGTGATGGCCTTTCACCGCGCGCTGTTCGGCGTGGCGGCGGTGAGCTGGAGCATGTAGGGCGGGGCTCGACCAGCCCTATGCGTGGAGGCTGTCGACCAGGAAGTCGATGAAGGCGCGTACCTTGGCTGGCTGGTTGCGCCGGCTCGGGTAGTACACGAACAGGTCGGCCGGCGCCGGCCTGTAGTCCTTAAGCACTACCTGAAGCCGGCCGCTTTCCAGGTAGCGCGCCACATCCCACTCCGAGCGCATCAGGATGCCGTGGCCGTCGAGCGCCCAGTTCTGCACCACGTCACCGTCGTTGCTCGACAAGGTGCCATCGACCTTCACCGTTTCCGTCTTGCGCCCCTTGGTCAGGCGCCAGATGCCGTGCGCATCATCGTTCTGCCGGTGAATGATGCAGCGGTGGCGCGCCAGGTCGTGCGGTGTCTTCGGCTCGCCGAATTGTTTCAAGTAGGCGGGCGAGGCGCACAGAAAGCGCCGGTTCGCCATCACCTTGCGCGCCGACAGGCGCGAGTCGGGCAGTTCGCCGAATCGGATACCCAGATCGAACGCTTCCTCCACCAGGTTCAGCGGCCGGTCCGTCAACTGCAGCTGCACCTCGACGTCGGGATAGCGCCGCGCGAAAGCGGAAATCAATGGCGCCACCGTAGTGCGGCCGAAGCCGAGCGTGGCGTTTATGCGCAGCAATCCCTTGGGCGCATCGCGCGTGCTGGCCACCTGTTCTTCCATCGCGCGAATCTCATCGAGGATGCGGCCCGCATGCGCGAGATACAACTCGCCTTCGCTGGTCAGGCTGACCATGCGCGTCGTGCGGTTGACCAGGCGCACGCCCAAGCGCTGTTCAAGTTGCGCCAGGCGCTTGGTGACGGCCGGCGGCGTGATGTTGAGCTCGCGCGCGGTGGCCGACAGGCTGGCCTTCTTGGCAAGCAGCACGAAGAACGCAAGCTCGGAAGAGGTGTCGTATTTCACTTCAGGTGAATAATGGTTTGCGTGGTGGTGAATTATAGAACCTCTGATCTTGCGTATGCTGGCGCCTTGCAGATCACCCGAACATCCGGCGCATCACGATGCGCCCTGCCAGGAGCACCACCATGAAGATTGTTGAAATCCGCGAAAAAACCCTTCCGATCAGCTCGTCGATCCGCAATGCCTACATCGACTTTTCCAAGATGACCTTGAGCCTGGTGGCGGTCATCACCGACGTGGTCCGCGACGGCAAGCCGGTGGTCGGCTACGGCTTCAATTCCAACGGCCGCTACGGTCAGGGCAGTCTGATGCGCGAGCGCTTCATTCCGCGCATCCTGCAGGCCGATCCGGCCACGCTGCTCAACGACGCCGGCACCAATCTCGATGCGCACAAGATCTGGAACTGCATGTACACCAACGAAAAACCGGGCGGCCACGGCGAGCGCTCGGTGGCGATCGGCACCATCGACATGGCGGTGTGGGACGCGGTGGCGAAGATCGAGAACAAGCCCTTGTTCCGCCTCCTGGCCGACCGCTACAACAATGGCCAGTTCAACAAGAAGGTGTTCGTGTACGCGGCCGGCGGCTACTACCATCCGGGCCAGGACCTGAACGCGCTGAAGGACGAGATGCGCAGCTACATCGACCGCGGCTACACGGTGGTGAAAAAGAAGATCGGCGGCGCCTCGCTCGACGAGGACCTGCGCCGCATCGACGCCATCCTGTCGGTGCTGGGCGACGGGCAGAAGCTGGCGGTCGACGCCAACGGCCGCTTCGACATGGACACCGCCATCGCGTATGCCAAGGCGCTGTCGCAGTACGACCTGTTCTGGTACGAGGAGGCGGGCGACCCGCTCGACTTCGAGCTGCAGGCGATGCTGCGCAACTACTACGACAAGCCGATGGCGACCGGCGAGAACCTGTTCTCGATGCAGGATGCGCGCAACCTGATCCGCTACGGCGGCATGCGGCCCGACCGCGACTGGCTGCAGTTCGACTGCGCGCTCTCCTACGGCCTGGTCGAGTACCTGCGCACGCTCGACATGCTGCACCAGCACGGCTGGTCGGCCTCGCGCTGCATTCCGCACGGCGGGCACCAGATGTCGCTCAACATCGCGGCCGGCCTCGGCCTGGGCGGCAACGAATCGTACCCGGATCTGTTCCAGCCGTTCGGCGGCTTCCCGGATGGCGTCAAGGTGGTTAACGGCTACGTGACGATGCCGGACCTGCCCGGCATCGGCTTCGAAGGCAAGGCGAACCTGTACGCCGAAATGCGGGCGCTGAGCAGCTGACGGCGGTGGGCGCCATGCGGGGCCCGCATTCGGCCAAGAATGCCTAACAAAACCGTTCGACACACCGCCAACAGATGAGCGAGCAGGCAAGCGAAAGGAACGCCTGATGGATGTCTGCCCGTCGCTCATGTCGAATACGCAGTCTGCGAAAGCGGTGTAGCCCACCTAAGGTACGCTCGACGGCCGAACGCCATCGACCCAGCCTTTCCCGCGACTCGACGCCATAGCGTGCGATCCTTGCTGTAATCCCTCGACGCCGCAGCCGAGTTTGCCACGATCGGTCGGATTTCGCCCCGTATGCTCGCCACCAGCGGGGGCCGGTACACTGGCGGCATCAACGCTAACTCGATCCCACATGATCTGGTCGTGCTCGCGGAACCGTCGCAGAATCGCCTCGTGGATACGCTGCCAGAAGCCGGCTAGTATCCATTCGTGAATGGCGACGCCAGCATGTCATGCCACTGCCGCAGCCGAGTTCGCGCGGCAGGCACTCCCACGGTATTCCAGTCTTGAGGACAAACAGGATTCCAGTTAGGGCCGCGCGATCATCGATACGTGGCCGTCCGCCTTTGGGCGATCGGCGGTGGACCGGAAGATGAGCTGCGATAAGTGACCAAATCTCCTCTGCAAAAAGAGCTTGGGCCATGGCATCAGTCTGTTTGCAAACACGGACGCCGTTAATGCCCTGAGTGAGCCTGCGTACGTCCGCTATCGACCATTGCAGACATTCAGACTATCTTCACCTAACCATATGTTCGGTTTTGGCAGTAGAACCTTGGCACGGTGGGATGCTAGACCACTGGCAAACGAAAATTACTGCAGTGAGGGAATAGATTGTAATTTGTCTGGGTTACGTACCACATATATACGGGAGATTTCACCATCGTCAACGCAGAATGATTGTACTGACTCAACCTTTCCGTCAATGTATCGAATCAACCCGGGTTCGCCATTTACGCGTGCCATCTTATAGACGACCCGTTCAGGGAACGCATGTTCGACTGCCCAATACAGTCCTGCTACACGTCCGGTCCCGACGAGGAGCTTGTCCAGGGACGGTACTTTCCCTCCACCGTCCGCCCTGTACTCGACATCTGCCGACAACAGTGACTTCATTGCATCGCGATCAGCACTAGCTGCCGCTTTCATAAAATTGTCGAGGACGGCACGGTGCATATTTTTTGAGACTGTAAAACGTGGACGCTCCTGACGTATCCGCTCCTGTGCTCGATGGACGAGCTGCCTGCAGGCTGCTTCGCTTTTGCCAAGCATGGCTGAAAGCTCATCATAATCACAGTCGAATACTTTTCGCATCAAGAAGGCGGCACGCTCTTCCGGCGTCAGTCGTTCCAACACCCAGAGCATGGCGACAGAAACCTCGCTTGCCAATTCGGCAGCAGCCTCAGGGGTGTCTTCGACCATCTCGACCACAGGTTCTGGAATCCACCAGCCGCTGTAGGCTTCGCGCTCATTTTTTAGGCTTCGCAAGCGATCTATCGACAGCCGCGTCGTGATGGTCACCAGCCAGGCTTCAGCCGACCTCACTTCATCATGCCTACTTGCGCTGAAGCGCAGCCAAGCATCCTGGACGATGTCTTCCGCGTCGGCGCGCATGCCGAGCATTCGATAGGCAATCAGAAATAGACGGGGGCGTAACGTTTCGAACACGAGCAGGTCGGCGGACTTCATGGCTACCTTGGACTAGGAATCATACGTTCTAGACGATCCAGCACCGACCGTTGTGACGAATCCATCGGTGTTTGTCACAGCAAGACAACGCTACACGTCTTGTAGAAAGCGGCGGGCAGGTCTCGCCGGACACACGACCAATCACCTCACGAAAGGAACTACGAACAATGAATCGCGCAAACTGGTTTCAAGTCTCGCAGGAAGGCGCCAAGGCGCTGGGAGCGCTGCACCATTACGCAACGACGGGGACAGGTCTGGAACCCGAACTTATTCACCTTGTCTTTCTTAGGGTTTCTCAATTAAATGGTTGCGCACACTGCATCGACGTCCACACCCGCGATCTCATCAAACACGGAATGTCTGTCGACAAGATTGTACTGGTGCCGGTGTGGGAAGAGGTCGAGTATTTGTTTTCGGACCAGGAACGTGCAGCCCTCGCATGGACGGAAGAGGTAACACGAGTGAGCGAAACCCATGCTTCAGATGAGGCATACTCGGCGGCATCGACCGCGTTTGGCGAAAAGGCTCTGGTCGAACTGACCATCGTGATCGCCGCCATGAATGCGATCAATCGCATGGGTATCAGCTTCCGTTTGAAACCACGTGCTAGAGCTTGAAGAGATCCGGCGGGGAGCATCCTTGTTCCCCGCCCCGGCGACGATATCGAAGTGGCATCAACTTCTGCTTCTGGCCGATAGCGAACGGCCGGCAAGCCTCAGTGCACCCAGCTGTTGCCTTCAGAGCAACTAGAATGATGGGATGGACTCCCCCCGTTTTTTTACGTCAAAGCGTATGCGCTGGTCGACGTGGGGACGGGGATCAGCCTTCAACGAAAGGAGTCCACAATGAATACTACTACTACCGTGGCCGTCGATCTGGCCAAGTCCGTATTTCAGCTTGCCGTGGCCGATTCCTCCTGGCGGGTTATCGAGCAGCATCGATTGACGCGCAGCCAGTTCGAGCGCTGGTTCCTCAATCGCAACGTATCGCTGGTCATCATGGAAGCTTGCGGTTCGGCCCATCACTGGGCGCGCTGGCTCAATAGCCTGGGCATCGACGTACGCCTGCTGCCCGCCGCCTACATTCGCGCCTACGTTCGGCGCAACAAGACCGACGCAGCCGACGCCTGCGCCTTGCTGGAAGCGGCGCGCTGTGCCGACATTGCCCCGGTCAAAGTCAAATCGATTGAGCAGCAAGCCCTGCAGGGACTGCACCGCACCCGCTCGCTCTGGATGGGTACCCGCACCTCGCGCATCAATGCCTTGCGCGGGTTCTGCCGCGAGTTCGGTATTTCCGTTGCGGCTGGCAGCCGCAACGGCCTGGAACAAATCAG
Source organism: Noviherbaspirillum sp. UKPF54 (assembly GCF_007874125.1). Taxonomy (NCBI): domain Bacteria; kingdom Pseudomonadati; phylum Pseudomonadota; class Betaproteobacteria; order Burkholderiales; family Oxalobacteraceae; genus Noviherbaspirillum; species Noviherbaspirillum sp. UKPF54. The sequence continues at coordinate 3,951,196 of NZ_CP040128.1, forward strand.
CCGTGTGCTGGCCGATCCGCATTCGGCCGTGCCTAACCTGATCAGAGGCACCATGAAACTGCTGGTCGAGGAAATCCGCCTGCTCGAAGCCCGCATCGCGCAGCTCGAACGCGAACTGACTACCTTGGCCAAGCAGAGTGCCGCCTGCACAACATTGCTGTCGATTCCCGGCATCGGCTTGCTGACTGCCACGGCAATGGTCGCCGCCACCAGCGGCAACGTGCAGCACTTCCGCGATGCACGCCACTTTGCCAGCTGGTTCGGCCTCACCCCTAAGGAATATTCGTCCGGCAGCACGCGTTACCTGGGGCGCATCTCCAAGCGCGGGGACCGCTACCTGCGCATGCTGCTCACCCATGGTGCACGCTCGGTCTTGCGTGCGGCCAGCGTGGCCCAGGCCGCCGGCAGACGACTCGATGGGTTGCGGCAATGGGCGTTGGCCGTTCAAGCGCGCAGCAACCATAACAAAGCCGCGTGCGCGCTGGCCAACAAGCTGGCCCGCATTTGCTATGCGGCGTTGCGTGACGCCGAGCCGTACACGGGAGTCGTCACCCGCATGAAGAAAAAGATGGAACGCACCGCGTATGCGATGCCGGCCTGAACAACCTGAGTTGACTTTAACCCGCCCGCCTTTGCACAGAGATTGATCGCCTATCATGGCAACCAGGGAAATCCCCACACTGTTTGACGCCGATAACTCTTCCGGCAGCATGCCTGCCGCTCGTAACGATTGGCGCAACGGTGACGCAGATTCCATGTCGGCACGGGCCGTTAAAGAGCCCATCATAGATGCCGGATATACGACTGCAGGCTTCTCCCTCATGCCATCCCTATCGATCAGTTTCTTGTACCTTGGGGGAGTCCATATAGGTTTTGTTAGGCGCTCTAAGCCGAACCGGCGCGGCGCACCACGCGATTGCGGCCCGTTTCCTTGGCCTGGTACAAGGCGTCGTCGGCTTGCTTGAGCCAGGCGTCCATCGACTCGTCGCGCCGCCGTTCGCTCACGCCGATACTGACCGTGACGGGCGCGGCATGCGTGCAGAATTGGCCCGCCACCGCCACGCGCAGCGCCTCGGCCAGCCGCAGCGCGTCGTCTTCATGCGTGTCCGGCAACAGCAGCAGGAATTCTTCGCCGCCGGTGCGAAACAGCAGGTCGCGCTGGCGTGCGTGGCCGTTGATGACGGCCACCATTTCCCGCAGCACCTGGTCGCCCGCAGCGTGGCCGTGGCTGTCGTTGATACGCTTGAAGTGATCGATGTCGATCAGCAGCAGCGACGCCGGCGTACCGTCGCGGCGACTGCGCGCGATCGCATGGTCGAGGCAGGATTCCATGTGGCGGCGATTGTAGGCGCCGGTGAGCGGATCGACACAGCTTTGCGCGACCAGCCGGTGATGCAGGTCGTCGACGATGTTGAGCGCGAGATTGATCAAAAGGATGGTCAGCAGCAGCGTGACGAAATAGCGCACCGTCGCGTCCAGCCCGGCCAGCTGATACACCATCAGGCTGGTGCCGACCAGTTGCAGCAGGCAATAGACGTTCGCCACGCGGCGCGATAGCGCGAAGTGAAACAGCAGCACGACCGGGTACGACCACAGCGCGCCGCTGAAGCCCTGCCAGCGCATGGTCAGCAAGACGCCGGCAATGGCAGGGATCAGGATCAGCGCGAAGGGCACCGGCGGCCGGCGCTTGCGGCGGATGGCGATGGCGTCGACGGCAAGGATCAGAATGCCGAACGCGTCGCCGATGCCGAGCGCGTACTGGCCTTGCATGAAATTCTTGATCGCCACCGGCAGCATCACGACGATGGCCACGATGGCGAGCATGTAGATCACGCGGCCGCGATACGCGGCCAGCGCGTCGTTACGCTCCCTCATGCCGAAAATGGCGGGCCGCGCGATCCTGCTCATAAGCCGCCGGGATAAAAGCAGGCGCCGGCGAATTCCGGCGCCGGCATCGGACGGCCGAAATAATAGCCCTGCACCTCGTCGCAGCCGTTCTCCACCAGGAAGCGGCGCTGGCCGTCGGTTTCGACGCCTTCGGCCACCACGTTCAGGTTCAGGATGTGGGCCAGCGAGATGACTGCCTTGACGATGGCCGCGTCGTCGGCGTCGGCGGCGATGTCGCTGACGAAGGAACGGTCGATCTTGAGCGTATCGACCGGGAAGCGCTTGAGGTAGTTCAGGCTCGAATAGCCGGTTCCGAAATCGTCGATCGAGATCTTCACGCCCAGTTGCTTCAACCGGATCAGGGTCGCGAGCGACTTGTCGACGTCGCGCATGACGTCGTTTTCGGTGATCTCCAGCTCCAGCCAGCGCGGCTCCAGCCCCGCGCTTTGCAAGGCGTCGGCCACGACGTCGACGATGTCGTCACGCGCCAGCTGGCGCGGCGACAGGTTGACCGCGATCGGCAGCGGCGGATGACCGGCGCGCTGCCACGCCACGTTCTGCGCGCAAGCGGTGCGCAGCACCCATTCGCCGATCGCGATGATCAGGCCGCTTTCCTCGGCCAGCGGGATGAAGTCGCCGGGAGAAACCATCCCGCGCGCCGCGCTGTGCCAGCGGATCAGGGCTTCCGCGCCGATCACGCGCGCCGTCGCCAGCTGCACCTTGGGCTGGTATTGCAGCACGAATTCGCCGTTGGCCAGCGCATGGCGCAGGCTGTTGAGCAATTCCAGCCGCTGCGTCGCATGCCTGTTCATCTCTGCAGAAAAGTACTGGAAGGTGTTGCGTCCAAGTTCCTTGGCCTTGTACATCGCCGAGTCGGCATGGCGCAGCAGGGTTTCGGCGTCGCTGCCGTCGTCCGGGAACACGCTCACGCCGACGCTGCAGGTCACCTGCAGCTCCAGCCCCTTGGCGCTCCACGGCTCGGCCACCAGCGCGATGACGCGCCGCACGGTGTCGGTGATGGCTTCGCAGCTGCGGTGATTGTCGAGCACCAGCACGAACTCGTCGCCGCCCTGGCGCGCCACCGTGTCGCAGGCGCGCATGCTGGCGCGCAGGCGAGCGCCGATCACTTTCAGCAGCTCGTCGCCGACCTGGTGCCCGAGACTGTCGTTGATGAACTTGAACTGGTCCAGATCGATGAAGACGACGGCCGCGATCTGGTCGTTGCGCCGCGCGTTGGCCATCGCCTGCTGCAGGCGGTCATGCAGCAGGTTGCGGTTGGGCAGGCCGGTCAGCGCGTCGTGCGTGGCCTGGTGGCGGATCTGCGCCTCGTAGATCTTGCGCTCGGTGATGTCGATCACCGAGCCTTCGAAGAACTGCACGGCGTTGTCGGGGCCGCGCACGTTGCGCGCGCTTTCCGAAATCCAGATCACGTTGCCGCCGCGCTGGTAGACCTGCGATTCGAAATTGAGCACGCCGTCCTGCTCGGCCATGCGGCGCAGGAATTCGGCGCGCCGCTGCGGATCGACATACAGCTGGTGGTCGATGTCGCGCAGGTGGTCGATCATCTGCTGCGGTGAATCGTACCCGTACATGCGCGCCAGCGCCGGATTGACCGCCAGGTAGCCCTTGTCCGGGGTCGACTGGAAAATGCCCTCGACAGCGTTTTCGACAATGCTGCGATAGCGCCGCTCGGCTTCGTGCAGCGCCTGTTCGGCCTGCTTGCGCTGCGTGATGTCCTGGATGAAGCCTTCCAGCGCGATATAAACGCCATGCATGTCCTTGACGCCGGTAGCGCGCTCCCACACCCAGCGCACGGCGCCGTCGCGCCGCACGATGCGGTATTCCAGGTCGATCCGTTCATGCCGCCGCAAGGCCGCATGCACCCCGTCGCGCACCTGTTGCCGGTGGTCCGGGTGGATCAAGTCTTCGTAACTGACCGCGACGTTGGCGATGAAATCCTCGGACCCGTAGCCGGTCAGCGCAAGGCAGCCGCCGCTGATGAATTGCATGGTCCAGTTGCTGTCGATCAGGCAGCGGTAGACCATGCCGTCGAAATTCGACAGCAAATGGCTGAACATGCCGACATCGGCGGCGACAGGCATGGGCGGGGATGCGACGGCATTGGCCAGTTTCACTGATGACATTCCTTAAATGGCGCTGGACACTGTGCCGCAAGCGCAGCTGGCAGGAGCGACGGGCACAGGGCGAAACGGCAGAAAAGCAGCCGATGAAATTTCCATCTTGCAATAATAATGCCACCATTGAAAGGCGCAGAAAAAGGGAAACCGGTGCCATCGGCAAGCAACGCGCGCACGAATGTGTATTTATCAACATTGATGTTGCCTAAATCGCCATTTTCCATCCATCCGCATCCCATAAATATGGGATACTTGCGCCCTATGCACCATGCCGATGAAGGAAAAACCATGCAGCGCGGGCTCGCCCTGCTTCTGTCGCTGTGCCTGCTGGGGCAGGCGCGCGCCGCCGGCGCAGACATGGTCATGCGCCTGGCAAGCCTCGAGTGGCAACCTTATGTCAGCTCCCGCATGGCGCACGACGGCTGGTCATCCTACGTGGTCGACACGGCCGCCCGGCGCTTCGGCTACCGCGCCAAGATCGACTACTTTCCCTGGACACGCGCCATGCAGCTCGGCATGAAGGATGCCCAGTACGCCGGCTATTTCCCCGCGTATTACACGCAAGAGCGCGCGCAGCAGTGCTATTTTTCCTCCTCGATCGGCAGCAGCACGATCGGCTTTGCCTACCTGAAAAGCGCACCGCTGCAATGGCAATCGCTGCAAGACCTTGAAACGCGCTCCATCGCCGTCGTGGCCGGCTTTTCCAACGGGCCGACGTTCGACGAATGGGTGCGGCAGCACAAGCTGACGGTCGATGCGTCGCCCAGCGACACGCTGAACCTGCGCAAGCTGCTGGCGCACCGGGTCGACACGGTCGTGATCGACAAGCTGGTGCTGCGCTACCTGCTGGCGACCGAGCCGACGCTGGCCAAGGAGCGCGACCGCATCGTGTTCCACGAACGGCCGCTGGCCGAGCTGTCGCTGCACGTCTGCTTCCGCAAGACGCCGGACGGCCACGCCATGCAGCAGGCCTTCGACACGGCGCTGCATTCCCTGCCGTTGCACAAGATGGAAGACGATTACTTCCAGCGCATCGAAACCAGCGTGGTCCCCTGAGTCCTGTGCCGGCGCACCTCCCGAATAAATTCTCGGTGGAAATTTTGCGCACGATCGTACGAAAAACATGAAACTGGAATAGTATTAGGGCGTATTCGCCCAATGCCGGGCCGACCTTCGACAATTTCCAGGAGCGGTGACTTCGCATGGTTGCTGAACAAACGCGCATCGACGCGGTGCTTGAAGAAAGCTTCAACACCATTCCCCAACTGATCCGCCTGCATGCGGCCGCCTGTCCAGGACGGTGCGCGCTGGTCCAGGATGGTGCGGCGCTCACGTACGCCGAACTCGACGCGCTGATGGACCGCGTGGCGGCGGCGTTGCAGCGCGATGGCGTGCGCCCGGGCCAGGCCATCGCCATCTGCGCGGCCAACTCGATCGCCTATGCGGCGGCATTCCTCGGCAGCCTGCGTGCCGGCGTGGCGGTCGCCCCGCTGGCACCGTCATCGTCCGCGCAAAGCCTGGCGCACATGGCCGCCGACGCCGGCGCGCGCCTGCTGTTCCTGGATCAAGCCGCGGCGCAGGCCCTGGAGCCGCTGCGCGGCGCGATGCAGGCGGCGACCGTCGCGCTCGACGACGGCGCCTTTGCACCGGGATTCGCGCAATGGCTGGCCGCGCCGGGTGCGGCGCCGACCGCCGTCGACATCCGCCCCGACTGGCCGTTCAACATCATCTATTCCTCCGGCACCACCGGCGCGCCCAAGGGCATCGTGCAGCCGCATTCTATGCGCTGGACCCATATGCAGCGCGGCCGCATCAACGGCTACGGCCCGGACGCGGTCACGCTGATCTCGACGCCGCTATATTCCAACACCACGCTGGTCAGTTTTTTCCCGACCCTCGGCCTGGGCGGGACGGTCGTGCTGATGGCCAAATTCGACGCCGGCGCCTACCTCGCGCTGGCCAAGCAGCACCGCGTCACGCACACCATGCTGGTGCCGGTGCAGTACCAGCGCATCATGGCGCGCCCCGATTTCGAGCGCCACGACCTGTCGTCGTTCCGGATGAAGTTCTGCACCAGCGCGCCGTTTTCCGCCGCCTTGAAGGCCGACATCCTGCGGCGCTGGCCGGGCGGGCTGATCGAGTATTACGGCATGACCGAAGGCGGCGGCACTTGCGTGCTGGCCGCGCACGAGCACCCGGACAAGCTGCATACCGTGGGCCAGCCGGCGCCGGGGCACGACATCCGCCTGATCGACGACGCCGGCCGGGAAGTGGGCCCAGGAGAACTGGGCGAGGTGGTGGGGCATTCGCCGGCGATGATGGCGGGTTACCATAACCAGCCGGAAAAGACGGCCGAGGCCGAATGGCACGATCCCTCCGGCAAGCGCTTCATCCGCACCGGCGACATCGGCCGCTTCGATGCCGACGGCTTCCTGACGCTCATGGACCGCAAGAAGGACATGATCATTTCCGGCGGCTTCAACATCTATCCGAGCGACCTGGAAAGCGTGCTGCAGCAACATCCCGATGTGGCCGAAGCGGCGGTCGTCGGCGTGCCGTCGGTGCGCTGGGGCGAGACGCCGGTGGCCTTCGTGGTGCGTAAGCCGGGCGCGTCCATCGCTGCGGAACAATTGCTGGACTGGGCCAATCAACGCCTGGGCAAGACCCAGCGCCTGGCCGCCGTCGAACTCGCGGCGGCCCTGCCGCGCAGCGCGATCGGCAAGGTGCTCAGGCGCGAATTGCGCGATCAGTTTTCTTCCGTCAGGCAGGTTGCCTGATCGTCCGACCCTTTTCAATTTTTAAGATCATGCTGGACACCACGCTCTACAACACCGAAGAAATCCTCAACCTCCTGAAACTGGAACAGATCGGCGAAGACCGCTTTCGCGGCCAGAGCCATTTCATGGGCAGCCCGAACGTGTTCGGCGGCCAGGTGCTGGGCCAGTCGCTGTACGCGGCCAGCGTCACGGTCGAGCAGCGCCGGCCGCATTCGCTGCATTCGCTGTTCATCCTTCCGGGCAACCACCGGCTGCCGATCGAGTACGAGGTCGAACGGGTGCGCGACGGCGGCAGCTTTTCCACGCGGCGCGTAGTGGCGTACCAGGAAGGGCGCCGCATCTTCGTGACCTCGATCTCGTTCCAAAACGAGGAGCAGGGCCTGTCGCACCAGAAGGCGATGCCGGCCGCCGCCGATCCGGAATCGCTGCCATCGAGCATCAAGACCTGGAAAGACAATGCCGCCCTGCTCAAGCGCCCGTTCCAGCCGGTGCCGGTCGATTTTCGCGCCGACCATGCGGGCGACATCTACGGCGGCCACCAGAGCGGCACCACCAAGCAGGTCTGGACGCGCGCGCCGATGCCGCTGCCCGACGATGTGCTTACGCACGAGACGCTGTTCGCGTACGTCTCCGACTACGGCTTGCTGTGGACTTCGCTGCAGCCGCACGGCATCAAGATGGGCGACCCGCGCCTGCAGATCGCGAGCCTGGACCACACGATCTGGTTCCACCGGCCGTTCCGCATGGACGAATGGCTGCTGTTTTCGATGGACAGCCCGAATGCGTCGGGCGGGCGCGGCCTGTGCTTTGCCCACATCTACAACCAGGACGGCGTGCTGGTGGCGACCACCGCGCAGGAAGGCTTGATCCGGTTGCGCGAGAAGAAGGCGTAAGCGCAGAGCGGCGAACTTTTCGCGTAGCGGCCATACCAACCGGAAGGTATCGCTGCCGCAGGGAGGCCACGATGTACATGGTGTACTGGACCGTGATCGAGGATGACGCGAGCGTCGCGCACGGCCGCTCGTTCGATTCGGACGACATGGGGACGGCGCTCAAGTTCATGGAAGAACTGCGCACGCGGCAGCGCGCCGGCGAGCGGCTGTGCTTCGTCACCATGGCGTCGGAAAACCCGCACTCGGTCGGCCCGCCCGGCGTGGCCGATCCGAGCCCGGACTACAACTGGAAAAAACGCCGCAAGTGAGTTGGCGCCGGCGGGTAGCGCAACAGGTGTCCGAGCGTCAACCATTGATTCGTGACAATGCGGCGAACTCATTGATAGAATGACCACGCCCATTCCCGCCCCCGCGCCATGACCCTGCCATCGCCGTCCGCCACAGAAGACCGCCTCTACGTGCTGCGCACGCGCTGGCAGCGCTATGTCGCCGATGGCCAGTTCGAGCAGTTCATCGAGTTCGCGGTGGCGGTCAACAGCCTGGCCGAGTATTTCAACCGCCTGCGCCTGCCGGGGCTGGTGCGCCTGTGCGAGGGCCTGGAAAACGCTGCGCTGGCCAAGCTCGGCAACCAGCATACCCATCCGATCGCGCAGCAGGACATCCTGTCGTTGCAGCGCCAGATCGACACTCTGTTCGGCTCAGTCGCCTCCTCGCGCGCAACCGGCGCCGAGCGGCGCGGGCCGGAGGCGGCCGCCAGCGCGGCGGCCGAGATCGACTGGATCAAGCCGCGTTCGGTGTGGATGGTCGTCGCGCCCGAGAAGCGCGAGATGGCCGATTCGCTGTCGAACCAGCTCCAGTTTTTCGGCTTCAACGTCTGCGCCATGCCGTGGGGCGGGGTGCAGATGCAGGAGGACAAGCCGCTGGCAGTGCTTTTCATCCCGGCGCAGGAACAGGCCCGGCCGGAAGAATTCGAATACATCGCGACGGTGCGCGCCGGCTGCCCCGCCAGCCAGCTGTTTTATCTCGGCGTGCAGTCGGCCATCGAGCCGATCGTCGAGCTGATGCGCGCAGGCATCGATGTCACCATTCCGGCCGAGGACCAGCCGGCGATGGTATTGAACTGCGTGCTCGACCTGGTGCAGACCAACGAGCAGGAACAGTACCGCGTACTGGTAGTGGAGGATTCGCGCGTGGCGGTGGCGCTGATCCAGCGCACGCTGGCGCAGCACGGCATCGACACCAAGGCCATCAACGATCCGGGCCGGCTGCTCGAAGTGCTGGAATCCTACCGCCCCGACCTGATCCTGATGGACATGTACATGCCGCGCTTTAACGGCGTCGAGGCCACGCGCGTGCTGCGCCAGATGGCTGCCTACAGCTCGCTGCCGATCGTCTACCTGTCGGGCGAATCGGATGTGGGCATGCAGGTCGAGGCGCTGCGCCTGGGCGGCGACCAGTTCCTGATGAAGCCGTTCAACCCGGTGCTGCTGGCGGCCGTGGTCAAGACCCGCATCGAGCGCTTTCGCGAATCGCGCCGCTCAACGCGGCTGGACGGCCTGACCGGCCTGCTCAACCATACCGCCGCCAAGTCGCGCCTGAAGACCCTGGTGGAAGAAAGCGAGGGCGCGCTGACGGTGGCGATGATCGACATCGACCACTTCAAGGCCATCAACGACACCTACGGCCACCCGGTGGGCGACCAGGTGATCCGCGGCCTGGCCTGGCTGTTGAAGGGGCGCCTGCGCTCGATCGACCTGATCGGACGCTACGGCGGCGAAGAATTCATGATCGCGCTGCCCGAGATCAGCCCGGAACAGGCCGGCTCGGTCATCGAGCGCATCCGGCGCGACTTCGCCGCGCTGCCGCACGCCCACCCGGGCGGCGCACTGTATGCAAGCTTCAGCGCGGGCATCGCTTCCTATCCGTTGGCCGATACCGCTACGGCCTTGACCGAGGCGGCCGACGGCGCCTTGCTGCAAGCCAAGCGGCTGGGACGCAACCGGGTCGAGCAAGCATTCGGCGCGCAATAGGTGCACCTTCGCACCGCCAATGTATTGCTCCAGCCCGGTCAGCCTTTCAAGACCTTCCTGCGTTCCTCGTACTCTTCCCTCGAAATCTCGCCTCGCGCATAGCGTTCGCGCAGGATTTCCAGGGCCCGATCCTCGCCGGCGGCACGCCAGGGACGAAAGAGATGCCCCAGTGCCCAGAGAAGCAGGGCCGCCACGCCGCCGACGACAAGGATGCCCCAAACCACGTGCATGAGCGCCATCCAGCCCCACGCCATCGAACCCCATCCGTCGCCCCACCACATCATGTCGGCCTCCTCGGAATTAGACCAAGCAAAGGAACAAATTCTCCCGATACCCAATCGAAACTTGCATCACTTTCAATTTCTCGAAGGAGAAAGCCAATGCATGATGCGGGCACCACCCCCGATGCAAGCCCCGACCGCGCGGCGGCCCCCTCCTGGCTTAAGGCGCTCGGCCCCGGCCTGATCACCGGCGCGGCCGACGACGACCCCAGCGGCATCGCCACCTATTCCCAGGCCGGCGCGCAATTCGGCTACGGCATGCTGTGGACGCTGCTCTTCACCTATCCGCTCATGGCCGGCGTGCAAATCGTCAGCGCACGCATCGGCCGCGTCACCGGCCACGGCTTGGCGACCAACATCCGCCGGTTTTATCCCCCCTGGCTGCTTCACGGCATCGTCATCCTGCTATTGGCTGCCAACACGATCAACATCGGCGCGGACCTGGCCGCCATGGGGGAAGCCGCGCAGCTTGCCGGCGGCGGGCCGAAGCATGTGTATGCGATTGGCTTCGGGCTGCTGTCCATCGTCTTGCAGGTGTTCATTCCCTACCGCCGCTATGTGCGGGTCCTGAAATGGCTGACGCTGGCGCTGCTGGCCTATGTCGCCACCGCTTTCGTCGTGCAGATTCCCTGGTCGCGGCTGCTTTCGGCCGCGCTGCCGTCGCTGTCATGGCAACCGGCCTACATCACGACCATGGTCGCGGTGTTCGGCACGACCATCAGCCCTTACCTGTTCTTCTGGCAGGCATCACAGGAAGTCGAAGAGCTGCGCATGCAGCGGCACGGCAAGCCGCTCAAGGACGACCCGGGCAATGCACCTGCGGCCTTACGACGCATCAAGATCGACACCTATGTCGGCATGGGCTTTTCCAATCTCGTCGCGTTTTTCATCATGCTGACGAGCGCCGCCACGCTCCATGCCCGGGGCGTGACCGGCATCGCGACCTCGGCCCAGGCCGCCGAGGCACTGCGGCCGATCGCGGGCGAGTTTGCCTTCCTGCTCTTTAGCATGGGCATCATCGGCACCGGACTGCTGTCCATTCCCGTGCTGGCTGGTTCGGCCGCCTATGCCATGGCCGGCGCGTTCAAGTGGGAAAGCAGCCTGGAGCACAAGCCGACGATGGCGCCCCAGTTCTACGGCATCATCGTGCTGTCCACGCTGATCGGCGTCGCGCTCGGCTTCACGGCGCTGGACCCGATCAAGGCGCTGTACTGGAGCGCCGTGCTCAACGGCGTCATTTCCGTGCCCATCATGGCAGTCATGATGCTGATGGTGGCCAGGCACGACATCATGGGACGGTTCGTGGCCCGGCCCAGGCTCAAGGCGCTCGGCTGGCTCGCCACGTCGGTCATGGCGGCGGCGGTGCTGGCGATGCTGATTACGGCCTGAGCTGCGCCGCCACAGGGGTGCAGCGAGGGCGCGTCAAATCCCGGGCAGCCCGCGCAGGCGTTCGATCACGACTGCCGCATGCAGGCCGGCGATTTCCTCCTGCACATCTTCCCAGGCGTCCAGCAGACGCTCCGTCGATTCGCGCATCATGCGCGAGGCGATGATCGCCGCATCCAGCGGCGACGTCGCCGACGCACGCGCCACCTCGATCCGGTCGAGCAGCCCGTCGAGCGCCGGACGGTGCACGCACGGCGCGCGCTCGACCGCGTCGCGCAGCGCCTGGCGGCGAAATTGCTCGAATCCCTGCGGATCGCGCTGGTAGAACGCCATCAGGTCGTCAAAATCCGGGATGTCTCGGGCCATGTCCACAATTGCTCCATATGTCAGTAGAGCATGTATATCGCCCCGCGCCCGGATGCTTCTTGTGAGTGCTCAAGCCGCAGGGGGCAGGGGTTTGAGGCAGGACAGTCCGGCGTGCTTTGCCGGCTCCCTTGTTGCTGATGCCGCTTTCAGTGTAGTCAAAAACAAAAACGCCGGCGGGTCAGGCCGGCGTTTCTTCATGCTGCAACGCAGCGCGTTATGCTGCGATCGCTGCTTTCTCCTCGGCCGGCGCGGAGGTGCGGATCAGGTGGTCGAAGGCCGAAAGCGCCGCCTTGGAGCCTTCTCCCATCGCGATGACGATCTGCTTGTACGGCACGGTGGTCGCGTCGCCCGCGGCGAACACGCCCGGCACCGATGTGCGGCCATGCGCGTCGACTTCGATTTCACCGCGATTGCTCAAGGCGACGGTGCCCTTGAGCCAGTCGGTGTTGGGCAGCAGGCCGATCTGCACGAAGATGCCTTCCAGCTCGACATGCTTCGACTCGCCGCTGTTGCGGTCGGTGTAGCGCATGCCGTTGACCTTGCTGCCGTCGCCGGTGACTTCGGTGGTCTGGGCGCTGGTGATGACCGTGACATTCGGCAGGCTGTGCAGTTTGCGCTGCAACACGGCGTCGGCGCGCAGCTGGCTGTCGTATTCCAGCAGCGTGACGTGCGCCACGATGCCGGCCAGGTCGATCGCCGCTTCCACGCCGGAATTGCCGCCACCGACCACCGCGACACGCTTGCCTTTAAATAACGGGCCGTCGCAGTGCGGGCAGTAGGCCACGCCGCGGTTGCGGTACTGCTGCTCGCCCGGCACGTTCAGCTCGCGCCAGCGCGCGCCGGTGGCCAGCACCACGGTTTTCGCCTTCAGGGAAGCGCCGCCGGCGAGCTTGACCTCGATGAGGTCGCCCGGCACCAGGGCGGCTGCACGCTGCATGTTCATCACGTCGACGTCGTAGCTCTTGACGTGCTGTTCCAGGGCGGCGGCCAGCTTCGGCCCTTCGGTTTCCTTCACCGAAATGAAGTTCTCGATGCCCATGGTGTCCAATACCTGGCCGCCGAAGCGCTCGGCCACCACGCCGGTGCGGATGCCCTTGCGGGCGGAATAAATCGCCGCCGCCGCTCCTGCCGGGCCGCCGCCGACGACCAGCATGTCGAACACGTCCTTTTGCGCGAGCTTGTCGGCTTCGCGCTGCGCCGCGCCGGAATCGAGCTTGGCGACGATTTCCTCGATGCTCATGCGGCCCTGGCCGAAGGTTTCGCCGTTCAGGAACACGGTCGGCACGGCCATGATCTGGCGCTTGGCGACTTCATCCTGGAACAGGGCGCCGTCGATCATCACATGGCTGATGTTGGGATTGACCACCGCCATCAGGTTCAGCGCCTGCACCACTTCCGGGCAGTTCTGGCACGACAGCGAGATATAGGTCTCGAAGCGGTATTCGCCCGGCAGGTTGCGGATATGGTCGAGCACGTCGGCGTCGACCTTCGGCGGATGGCCGCCGGTCTGCAACAGCGCCAGCACCAGCGAGGTGAACTCGTGCCCCATCGGGATGCCGGCGAAACGGATGCTGATATTGGCGCCGACGCGGTTCAGCGAAAACGACGGCGCGCGCTCGTCCTTGCCGCCGGTGGCCAGCGTGATGCTGTCCGACAGCGCGTCGATGTCGCGCAGGAGCGCGGCCATGTCGCGCGAGGCGTCGCTGTCGTCCAGCGTCGCGATGATCTCGATCGGATGGGTGATCTTGTCGAGGTAGGCTTTCAGTTGGGTCTTGAGGGTATCGTCCAACATGATGGGCTCGCTTTGAAAATTGGTTGAAAAAGCTTGGGGCAAAGCAGTGCCACCGCCGGATCAGCCTGATGCTGCCGGATCGTGAAGCCGATCGGGGAGTGGTACCTGCGCCGGACGCGCACCGCGGCGCCCGGGCAACGAGCGCACCCATCGTCAATGGATGGGCGCGCTGGCAAAGTTAGATCTTGCCGACGAGGTCGAGCGACGGAGCCAGGGTCTTCTCGCCCGGGGTCCACTTGGCGGGGCACACTTCGCCCGGGTGGGATGCGACGTACTGGGCTGCCTGCACCTTGCGCAGCAGTTCCTTGGCGTCGCGGCCGATGCCGTTGTCGTGGATTTCGCACAGCTTGATCTGGCCTTCCGGATTGATCACGAAAGTGCCGCGTAGCGCCAGGCCTTCTTCCTCGATCATCACGTCGAAGTTGCGGGTGATCGCGCCGGTCGGGTCGCCGATCATCGGGTACTTGATCTTCTTGATGGTGTCGGAGGTGTCAGCCCAAGCCTTGTGGGTGAAGTGGGTGTCGGTCGACACGGCATACACTTCCACGCCCAGCGACTTGAAGGTGTCGTAGTTGTCGGCCAGGTCGCCCAGCTCGGTCGGGCAGACGAAGGTGAAGTCGGCCGGGTAGAACACCACGACGGACCATTTGCCTTTCAGGTCGGCGTCGGACACCTGGAAGAACTTGCCATTCTGGTAAGCGGTGGCGTTGAACGGTTTGACTTGCGTATTGATCAGGGACATAGCGTTACTCGCTCCATTAAGAGTGAATCGATGAATGACTCAGGGTGAAAAAGATGATGAATGCATCATAACGAAAACCACTTTATATGGGAAATCTATAGTTTTAATGAGCTCAATAGGATTACTTAATTGCCTAATAGCATTTCAGGCAACCCTGCCGCCGCGCCGCTTGCGCATGGCCGCGTTGTGCGCGCGCAGGATCGCATCGACCCGCTCGGACGCTTCGCGCGCCAGTTCCTGCGCCACCTCGCCGCTGGGAAAGTATTCCGGGCTGCGGTAACTGAGCCAGGCGTAGGCCGAATACATGCGGCAGGTGTCTTCCACTTCCTGCAGGTTTTGGCGCGACAAGCTGCCGGCCTCGTGGCGCAGCGCCCAGACCTTCCTTTTGGCCAGTGCATGCGCCCAGTCCAGCCAGACCTGGTGCAGGGCAGGCACCTTGGTGGAAATCGGCACCAGCGACAGCGTGAATTTTTCTGCCACCGACAGCGGCAGGGTGTCCAGCCAGACCGCCCGCTCCAGCTGTTCTTCGGTGATGCTGGGGAAAAAGAAGCCGTCCGGCACGTCGATGTTGTAAACGAAGCGTTTGAACAGCTTGGCCAGCGACTGTTCCCCGGTCACGGCGGCGATGCGGTGCAGGTGTTCCAGCGTGGGCGCGACCGAAAAGCCGGCGGCGGCGACTGGGGCAATCTTTTCCTTCAACAAGGCGCGCAGCACGTAATGGGTGTCGTCGTCGAAGCCGGCGACGAAGCCTTCCTCGTGCACCCCGAAGCGCCCGGCACGGCCGGCGATCTGTTTCGCCAGCGCGGCCGGCACTTCTTCCTCCTCGACGCCGTTGAACTTGACGGCGGTGGTCATCACCACGCGCTCGATCGGCAGGTTCAGGCCCATGGCGATGGCGTCGGTGCCGACCACGATGTCGGCTTCCCGGTTGCGAAAGCGGGCCGCCTGCGCGCGCCGCACCTCGGGCGACAGGTTGCCGTACACGGTGGCCACCGAAAAGCCCTGCTCGGTGATCATGTCGCGCCACATCAGCACCTCGCGCCGCGAAAAGGCGATGACGGCGTCGCCGCGCCGCAGGTTGCGCAGCTTGCGCACCGGAGCGGGCTCGACCGTCAGCGGCGCCTTGCGTTTGAGGACATGCACTTCGAGCGGACATTCCAGCCGTTCGGCCAGCGCCTCGACGGCGCGCCGCGCTTCCAGCGCGCCGACCAGGTAGACCACGCCGGCGGGCGCGCCGCACACCGCCGCCGTCCACGCCGCGCCGCGGTCGCGGTCGCCCAGCATCTGGATCTCGTCGATCACGGCGACATCGACCTTGCGCTTGGTGTCGAGCATTTCGACGGTGCTGGCCACATGCGTGGCGCCTTCCACGATACGGCGCTCCTCGCCGGTCACGAGACTGACCTTGAGCGGTTCGCCGTGCGGGCGCGCCTCCTGCAGCCGCTCGTAGTTTTCCAGCGCCAGCAGCCGCAAGGGTGCCAGATAGACGCCGGTTTTGGCCCGTGCCAGCGCTTCCATCGCCTGATGCGTCTTGCCGGAATTGGTCGGCCCGAGCAAGGCGATGAAGCGGCGCGGCAGGCGGTACGCCAGTTCGAACGAGGCCGGATATTCGGCCAGGTTGATGCTTTCCTTGGTCAGCGCCGCGTGCCGCTCCTCGTTCTGCCGCTCGACCGCGTGCGCCAGGCGCTGCTCGATGCGCTCGAACACGTATTCGGCCGGATCGGACGTATCCCGGCTGGTGAGCGCATGCAGGAAGGTCATGGCATCGAGCCCGGCGTCGTCGGCGCGCTCGTGCATGGCGGCGGCGAAGGCGGCCACCTGGCGCTGCAACTCTTCCTGCGCGCCGGACTGGGCGCGTTCCGCGATCAGCCGCAGCTGTTCGTGCGGTTCCAGCTTGCGCCACTTGCTCGGCTTGGCCAGCACGCCCTTGCTCGGCACCAGGTCGTACGGCACGCGCAGGGCGCCGGCCTGCGCCACGCCGGAAAAGCGCAGGAACACGCGCCCCTCGAGCTTGACCAGTTCGGCGCCCAGCGCCTGGGCATGCAACTCCGGCGCGATCAACTCGTCATTATCGAAGGCGGGGAAAGATTCTGGTGGCGAAGATGTCATAGGGCAGGAAGTCGTGCTGAACGAGGCGGCAGTGTCGCATATAGGGACCATCCGCAAAACCTTAAGTTGCGCCCATGGCGCGGGAGCCGGAGCACATGGCTCTAATTCAAAGCAACATTCATTCACGGCTGGCTCGATGCGATGAGCCAGGCATGGTGCTGGTCCGCCGTGCTTTTCCTGGCATCGGCGGCGGCCAGTTCCGCCTATCTGACGGTCAGCGAAGTGTTGCCGCTGGAAATGCGGGTCGTGGCGATCTCGGTGTTTTACGCGGTGGGCGCCGGCGCCGGCGGCTTTGCCGCGCCGCTAGAGGATGTCATGCGCTAGGCGCTAATCCCCCGTCGGCGAAAGCTGAAAGGTCTTTACCTGCTTCTGCCCGAGCAGATAGGCGGACAGCGCCGCGATGTGGCGCGGGTCGGACGAGCGCAGGATCATCCGGTATTCGAAGCACTGGCCGTCGTCGGTGATGCGGTAGCTCATGTTGGCGACGTTGAAGCCGTGCTCCGCCATGATCTTCCTGACTTCGCTCTCGGGCGGCACGTTGTCGCGGTCGAAGCGCAGGTAGTGGTGCGCGTAGGCCTGGGACGGCATCCAGGACTCGATCTTGCGAAACAGCGACAGGATGCCCAGCGTGAGGGCGGTGACCAGCACGGCCGGAAAGTAGAAGCCGATGCCGATCATGATGCCGATGGCGGCGGTGATCCAGATCGACGCGGCGGTGGTCAGGCCGCGCACGCTGAAGCCTTCTTTAAAAATCACGCCCGCGCCGAGAAAACCGATGCCGGTCATGATGCCCTGCGCCATGCGCGTCGGATCGGTGCGGATGGTGTCGCCCGTGCCGGGCAGCCAGGTCGACTGAAACAGCGTCACCAGCATCAAGAGGCTCGACGCCAGGCACACCAGCGCATGCGTGCGAAAGCCGGCGGGCCGGCCGTGATAGCTGCGCTCCAGCCCGATGATGCCGCCGGCGCACAACGCGCCGATCAAATGAATGGTGATGGTGATGGAAATCGCATTCACGTTGCTCCCCTTTTTACAAACGTTCCCGAACGGGCCCGCGCCCGATTTTCATTATATTGGCGAATCCTCCCGCAGCGGCGCCCGCTCCCCCTTCACGACAGAAAGGCATCCAGCGTCTTGGTATCGGTCACGCGCATGGTCTGGCGCGCCAGCCGCATGAGCATATTGGTGGCGTCCTCGGTCGCCACGTCCAGGCCGAGCCCGGAGCCTTCCTGCCAGGCGGCGTCGAGCCGCAGGAAGCGTTCGCCCAGCTTGTTTTCCATCATCGCCTTCACGTGCTGCTGCTGCACCGAAATCAGCGTGAGCACCAGGCGTCCCTCCGACAGCCATGCAATCGCGCTGGCATCCTCCGACACCTCTTCGCGCGGCACATAGCCGGCGGTGGCGGTGCCGATCGACAGCATGCGCACGTTGTCGCGCTCGACACCCAGATAGTGTTCCGCTTCGTGCAGCGCGATCAGGTCCGGAGCGGTCGCGTACACGCCGCCGTCGGCGAACACGTCATCGCCGATGCGCACCGACGGGAAGTAGCCGGGCGCGGCGCAGGTAGCCATCGCCACATCCACAGCCAGGATTGCGCCGTCGGCCAGCGAGGTCTTACCGTGCGGCGTCTTGAAAACCTTGGTGCGCCCATTGCTCACATTAACGGCAGGAATGACGACATGGTGCATTGCCTGCCCCAGCGTCTGCTCGCCCAGGTGCTTGAGCAAGGCGGCGCGCAACGGATCGCCACTGTACTTGGGACCGAGCGCGGAACGCGCCATGTCGAGCATGCGGCTGATGGCGCCAGTGGGATGCCCGGAGAATGGAAAAATTTCCTGCCCATGCTCCAGAAACAAATTCTTCAGGGTAGCCATCGGTACTTCATACGCAAGCGCGAGCGCCAAGATGCCGCCGATTGATGTTCCTGCGATCAAGTCGAAGCGCCGCCCGAGCGGCTCGCCGACACGCGCTTCCAGCTCTTCCAGGACACACGCGCTGTACAGACCGAGATAGCCGCCGCCGGACAGCGACAGCACGCAAAATGGTTTGGTTTTGTTAGAGAACGGCATGAGATCGATAGAGTCGATGGACAAGGAGCCACTATAGGAAACGATATGTCACGCAGCGCGCCAAGCGTGAAAGCTTTTGTGCTTGATCACGCAAAAAAATGTCGCTTGGAAAAATCAGCCGGCAAGGCTGTCTGCGGCGTGATTTTTGCTTCTTCCCCGGAGTGCCGCGGCGCGCGGCGACATCCATTTCCGGCATAACGCAAAGGAGGCCCGATGGCGGGCACGGCCCAGCAGACAGCCGACTCAGGCAAGGCACCGCAAGAACGCGGAACGGTCGTGGTTTATCCCGGCAATGCGCAGCGCGCTCCGTGCAGCCACGAGAGCGCAACCTACTGCGAGGTCGCGCGGCGACTGGCGACGATCAAGGGCTACGACTATGGCGGGCTGTTCGACGCGTCGCGCACGTATGACGGCCCCGTGTATTTCGTGCCGAGCGACACCTTTGTCTCGCTCGAAGCGGCACGCGCGCTCGGCATCCGTCACGAACACCACCTGTTCGGCGGCGTGGTGCCCTATCCGTTCATCGCCACCAAGACCATCACGCATGCGCTGCCCGCGCCCGGCGCCAAGGCGCCGCCCGGCTGGTCGCCCGAGCTGGCGCAGCGCGTGCATGACGTGGTGCTGCCGGGCTATTCGGTCTTCTCGATCGACGATGCGCGCGACGCCGGCGCGGCCCTGCTGCGACAAGGCGCGGTGCGCGTGAAGATGGCCAGCGGCATCGGCGGCCTGGGCCAGTGGGTGGTGGCCGACGCCGGCGAACTCGACGCCTGCCTGGACGCACTCGACGCGCAGGAGGTGGCGCGCGACGGACTGGTCTGCGAGCGCAACCTGGCGCAGGTGGAAACGCTCTCGGTGGGCCAGGTGCGCGTGGGAGAGCTGCTGGCGAGCTATTGCGGGACGCAGCGCCTGACCACGAACAATGCCGGCGAAGAGGTGTACGGCGGCTCCGACCTGATCGTGGCACGCGGCGATTTCGACGCGCTGTTGCAGCTCGACCTGGCCCCGCCCGCGCTGCAGGCCATCGCGCAGGCGCGCGCCTACCACGCGGCAGTGCTGCAATCCTATCCCGCCATGTTCGCTTCGCGCTGCAACTACGACGTGGCGCAGGGATGCGACGAGGCGGGACGGCGCTACTCGGGCGTGCTGGAACAGTCCTGGCGCATCGGCGGCGCCAGCGGCGCGGAAGTGGCGGCGCTGGCCGCGTTCCGGGACGATCCGGCGCTGGCGTCGGTGCGCGCCTCGACCGTCGAGGTCTATGGCGGCGACGCGAACGTTCCCGCCGATGCGGTGCTTTACTTCCAGGACGTGGACGAACGCGCCGGCCCGATCACCAAATATTCGACGCTCGCGCCGCATGCCAACCCGTGACGACAAAATCCACATCGCCGTCGACGACGGCCGCATCGCCGGCACGCTGGTGACGCCTGCGCCCCGCATTCCGGGCGTGCTGTTCGTGCACGGCTGGGGCGGCAGCCAGGAGCAGTACCTGGCGCGCGCGCACGAAATCGCCGCGCTCGGCTGCGTGTGCCTGACCTTCGATTTGCGCGGTCACGGCAGCACCAATGCGCAGCACGAGACGGTGTCGCGCGAAAGCAATCTGCGCGACGTGCTGGCGGCCTACGACGTGCTGGCCGGCCACCGCGTGGTCGATCCGGCGTCGATCGCGGTCGTCGGCAGCAGCTACGGCGGCTACCTGGCCGCCATCCTGACCACGCTGCGGCCGGTGAAATGGCTGGCGCTGCGCGTGCCGGCGCTGTACATGGACAGCGACTGGGAGGCCCCCAAGCGCCAGCTGCACAAGGACCAGGATCTCGTGGCCTACCGGCGCAGCCCGGTGCAGGCGCAGCAGAACCGTGCGCTGCGCGCGTGCGCCGCATTCCGGGGAGATGTTCTGGTGATCGAATCGGAATTCGACCATGTGATTCCGCACGCGGTCATTTCCAGCTATCTCGATGCGTGCGGACAGGCGCATTCGCTGACTTACCGCGTCATCAAGGGCGCCGACCATGGCTTGACCGAGGAGCCGTACCAGCGCGCCTACACCGCGCTGCTGACGAACTGGATGACCGAGATGGTGTTCGGCGAGCGCACCGACAACAGGCCCACGCAGAACGCGACGCTGCCGGGCAGCGCACTGCCGGAGGCGCCGCCCGGCCCGGCATAACGGCTGGCGCCACGGATGGCGCGCTACGCCCGCCACATTCCCGGTTCCGGGAATCCACATCCGGAATTCAGGAATGCCGCGGCGCGCAAGGAGGGCGCAAGGTGTGCGACGCCGCCGTAAACCGGCATTTTGCGCACATTTTTACCGGTCAGCGGTGCGGAGCGGGGCTGGCCCGCTACTTGCTATAGAGAAGACGTCTCCCTGCGAGAATGCAATTTTGTCTCCTCCATCCTCCTCCTGGATTGGATTGTGCCCGCGAGCTCTTTCGGTTCGCGGGCTTTTTTTTCATGCCGGCTTGGCGATGGCGCGCCACAGCATCTTGAACAAGACATTCGCCCTGGCCGCCAGCGGCTCCTTCTCGCCGCGCATGATATGCATGTGCACTAGGCGCTCCATGACGCCGAGGAAGTAGTCAAGCAACACCTTTTCATCGACTTCGTCGGTCAGGATGCCCTGCGCGCGGCCTTCGGCCAGCGTCTGCATCAGCCCGCCCATCAGGCGCGGCTGGCGGAACGTCTGGTTGCGACTCCAGGTATTCAGATAGACCGAGCTCATGATCAGTTGCGCCACCTTCGGGTGGTGATCGAAGAAATCGAGCACCACCCAGAACACCTTGCGCAGCTTGTCCTGGTAGGTTTCGATGCCCTGCAGATGGTCCACCATGCGCAAGGCCAGGATGCCCAGCCAGGTGTCGAGGCAGGAGTACAGCAGGGCTTCCTTGCTGTCGTAATACTTGTAAATGGTCTGCAGCGAGACATTGGCGGCGCTGGCGATTTCGCCGAATCCGACGCGATGGAATTCGCGCTCGGAAAACAGCTGCAATACCGCCTCTTCGATGCGCGTGCGAACGCCGGGGTCGAGCCGCGCCAGATCGAGCACATCCCGTTTTTTTTCTTCAGCCACTTGCTTCCCTCAAACCGTAATCATTCTTACCGATTATAGAGGCATCAGCGTTTAGAATGAAACGTCAATTGACCACCTGAATGCCGATCGTTTAGCTTAATCAGTGTTTCTTGCCTTTCAATCTGGCGAAAGGTGACGTAATTTTCCTTACACACAAAACCAAAATTGGAGCGGACATGACGGAAGCCTACATTTACGACGCCGTGCGCACGCCGCGCGGCAAGGGCAAGAAAGACGGCCGCCTGCATCAGGTCACCCCGGTGCACTTGCTCGGCAACCTGCTGCAAGCCTTGCAGCAGCGTAATGACCTCGAGACCGCGCTGGTCGACGACGTGGTACTCGGGTGCGTCACGCCCGTGGGCGAACAGGGGGCCGACATCGCGCGCACGGCGGTGCTGTACGCCGGCTGGGACGAGGCGGTGCCGGGCGTGACGCAATCGCGCTTTTGCGCGTCGGGCCTGGAATCGATCAACCTGGCGGCGATGAAAGTCATGTCCGGCCAGGAACAGCTGGTGGTGGCCGGCGGCGTCGAAAGCATGTCGCGCTGGACCATGGGCTCCGACGGCGGGGCCTGGTTCATGGACCCGCGCGTCAACCAGATGACCGGCTTCGCGCCGCAGGGCATCGGCGCCGACCTGATCGCCACGCTCGAAGGATTTACGCGCGACGACGTCGACCGCTTCGCGCTGCACTCGCAGCAGAAGGCGGCGCGGGCCCGCGCGGAAGGGCGCTTTGCGAAATCGCTGGTGCCGGTGAAGGATGTGAACGGCATGGTGGTGCTCGACCATGACGAATACATTCGCTCTGACACCACCATGGAAACGCTGGCCGGACTCAAACCCGCCTTCGAGCAGATGGGGCAAATGGGCTTCGACGCCACCGCGTTGCGCAAGTACACCACCGTCGAACGCATCCACCACGTGCACCACGCCGGCAATTCGTCGGGCATCGTCGACGGCGCCGCGTTGACGCTGGTCGGCAGCCGCGCCATCGGCGAACGGCTGGGCATCAAGCCGCGCGCGCGCATCGTGGCGACCGCCGTCACCGGCTCCGAGCCGACCATCATGCTGACCGGAATCGCGCCCGCCGCGCGCAAGGCGCTGGCCAAGGCCGGCATGCAGGCGAAAGACATCGATCTGTTCGAAATCAACGAGGCGTTCGCCGCCGTGGTGATGCGCGCCGCGCGCGACCTCGGCATCGACGAAGAACGCATCAACGTCAACGGCGGGTCGATCGCCATGGGCCACCCGCTGGGCGCGACCGGCGCCATCATCCTCGGCACCGCGCTCGACGAACTGGAACGCACCAACCGCTCCACCGCGCTGGTCTCGCTGTGCGTGGGCGGCGGCATGGGCATCGCCACCATCATCGAACGTATTTAACGGAACCGACACCATGTGCATACATTTCCAGAAAGATGCTGACAACATCGTCACCCTGACGATCGACATGCCGGGCCGTTCGATGAACGTGCTCAACGACGAACTGACCGAACCGTTCGGCCGCGCGATCACCGACATCGAAGCCGACAAGAGCATCAAGGGCATCATCCTCACGTCCGGCAAGAAGGAATTCCTGGCCGGCGCCGACATCGACAAGCTGTACCAGATCACCGAGCCGCAGCAGGCGTTCGACATGGCGCAGCACTTCAAGGCGCTGCTGCGCCGCCTGGAGCGCTGCGGCCGCCCGGTGGTCGCAGCACTGAACGGCACGGCGCTGGGCGGCGGGCTGGAGCTGGCGCTGGCTTGCCATTACCGTGTCGCGATCAACAACCCGAAGGCCAAGTTCGGCCTGCCGGAAGTGAAACTGGGACTTTTGCCCGGCGGCGGCGGCACACAGCGCCTGGCGCGCCTGATCGGCATCCAGCCGGCGCTGCCGCTGCTGTTGGAGGGCAAGGAACTGCGCGCCGAGCAGGCCAAGCAGCAAGGCATCCTGCACGAGCTGGCGGCCGACGGCGCCGACATGATGGCCAAGGCCAGGGCCTGGTGCCTGGCCAATCCGCAAGCCGTGCAACCGTGGGACGACAAGAAATTCCGCTGGCCAGGCGGCGATTCGAAGAGCCCGGCCAACGCGCAGCTGTGGTCGATCGCGCCCTCGATGGCCAGTGCCAAGACCTTCGGCAACTACCCGGCCGCGACCGACATCATGAGCTGCGTGTTCGAAGGCGGCATCGTCGACTTCGACACCGCCTGCGAAGTCGAGTCGCGCTACTTCGCCCACTGCGCGCTGTCGCCGGTGGCGAAGAACCTGATCGGCACCATGTGGTTCCAGCTCAACGCGATCAACAAGGGCAAGTCGCGCCCGGAAGGCTTTGCGCCATCCAAGGTGAAGAAAGTCGGCATCCTCGGCGCCGGCATGATGGGCGCGGGCATCGCGTACGTGTCGGCCAAGGCCGGCATCGACGTGGTGCTGCTGGACGTGAGCGTCGAGAACGCGGAAAAGGGCAAGGCGTATTCCGCAGGCCTCTTGGACAAGGCGATCAAGCGCGGGCGCGAGACCGCCGAAGGAAAGCAGGCGCTGCTGGCGAAGATTGCAACGACCGCCAGCGTGGAACACCTCGCCGGCTGCGACCTCGTCATCGAAGCGGTGTTCGAGGACCGCGCCATCAAGGCCGACATGACGAAGAAGACCGAGGCGGTGCTGGCCGCCGACGCCGTGTTCGCCTCCAACACCTCGACGCTGCCGATCACGGGGCTGGCACAGGCCAGCGCGCGCCCGGCCAACTTCATCGGCCTGCATTTCTTCTCTCCGGTCGACAAGATGCCGCTGGTCGAAATCATCGTCGGCGAACAGACCAGCCGGGAGACGCTGGCACGCGGCTTCGACTACGTGCAACAGATCAGGAAGACGCCGATCGTGGTCAACGATGCGCGCGGCTTCTACACCTCGCGCGTGTTCGCCACCTACGTCATGGAAGGCATGAAGCTGCTGATGGACGGTCAGCATCCGCGCTCCATTGAAGTCGCGGGACTGCAGGCCGGCATGCCGGTCGGCCCGCTCGCGCTGCAGGACGAGGTCAGTCTCTCGCTGTCGTGGCACATCATGGAGCAGACGCGCAAGGACTTCGAGGCCGAGGGCAAGCCCTATGCCCCGCATCCGGCGACTGCCTGCCTGAAGAAGATGGTGACGGAACTGGACCGCCCGGGCAAGAAGGCCGGCAAGGGTTTCTACGACTATCCGGCCGACCAGCCGAAACACTTGTGGAGCGGCCTGAAGGATGTATTCCCGGTGGCGCCGCAGCAATTGCCGCAAAAGGACTTGATCGAGCGCCTGATGTTCGTGCAAGCCAATGAAGCGGCGAAATGCTTCGAGGAGAAGGTGGTGCTGACGGTGGCCGACGCCAACATCGGCAGCATCTTCGGCTGGGGCTTCGCGCCGTTCCAGGGCGGCGCGCTACAGTACATCAATGCCTATGGCGTGGACAATTTCGTGCGCCGCGCCAGGGAGCTGGCGGAGCGGTACGGGGAGTATTTCGCGCCGGCGAATATCCTGGTGAAGATGGCGCAGGAAGGCAAGCGCTTCGAGTGACAGGCCTGCGTTTTCTCTCGGCGCCATGAGGGAAAACGCAGCTCCCCCTGCGCGCAGATTACTTCCTGCGCACCACCACGCAACCGATCGAATAGCCGGCGCCAAACGAGCAGATCACGCCGTTGGCGCCCGTCGGCAGGTCGTCCTGGTACTTATGGAAGGCGATAATCGAGCCGGCCGACGAAGTATTGGCGTAGGTGTCGAGGATCACCGGCGCTTCCTGCGGCGACGCATCGCGCCCGAGCAGGGTGCGCGCGATCAGCAGGTTCATGTTCAGGTTGGCCTGGTGCAGCCAGTAGCGGGATACCTGCGGCAGTTCCAGGCCGGTGGCGGCAACCGTGTCGCGGATCATGTCGGCCGCCATCGGGCACACTTCCTTGAACACCTTGCGTCCCTGCTGGCGGAACAGCTTGTCCGGCTTGCCGATGCCCGCTTCGTCGAAGCGGTTCATGAAGCCGAAGTTGTTGCGGATATTGTTGGAGAACTTGGTCTTGAGCTTGGAACCGAGGATCTCGAACTGGTGGCGCGACGTCGCCGTGTCGGCGCCTTCGAGCACGAGCGCGGTGCAGGCGTCGCCGAAGATGAAATGGCTGTCGCGGTCGCGGAAGTTCAGGTGGCCGCTGGTGATTTCGGGATTCAATACCAGCACGGCGCGCGCCTGTCCGCTCTGGATGGCGGCGACCGCGGTCTGGATGCCGAAGGTGGCCGAGGAACACGCCACGTTCATGTCGAAGCCGTAGCCGTCGATGCCGAGCGCATCCTGCACTTCGACCGCGATGGCGGGATAGGCACGCTGCATGTTGCTGCAGGCGACGAGCACCATGTCGATGTCGCCCGGCGCGCGCCCGGCGCGTTCGAGCGCTTCGCGCGCGGCCGCCACACAGATCTCGGCCTGCAGCGACAGTTCCTCGTCCGGGCGCTCGGGTATGCGCGCCACCATGCGCTGCGGATCGAGGATGCCGCTCTTTTCCATCACGTAGCGCGCCTTGATGCCGGAAGCCTTTTCGATGAAGCCCACGCTGGACGGCTCGATTGCCGCCACCTCGCCGGCGGCGATGGCGGCGGCGTGATCGGCGTTGAATTGTTCCGCGTAGGCGTTGAAGGAAACGACGAGTTCTTCGTTGGAGATGGAATGCGGCGGCGTAAACAAGCCGGTCCCGCTGATGACGACTTGTTTCATCGGCGAACTTTCGAATAGGGGCTATTCCGGCACACGCCGGCGAAGCTTAATTCTGGCACCAAGAAAATTGCTATGCCGCAAAATTATTAGAGCAGTAAACCTAAATTCCGCCCCCATTCGCTCCGAGCGCGGCCGTCACTCCCAGCTGATCGCGTCGCGCACCCGGCTCTCCCTGTCGATCAAGTCGCGATAGCGTTTTTCCACCTCGGCGCGCCGCACTTTCATGGTCGGCGTCATCAGGCCGCTGTCGATGCTCCAGGCATCCCTGAGGATGACGCACTTGGCGATGCGCTCGTGCGGTTCCAGGGTTGCATTGACCGCTTCCATGTCGGCGATCAGGCTCTGCTCGACGTCGGCCCGCTCCTTGCGGCGCGCATCCTCGGTCAGGGTCACGAACATCAACGGCTGGGTGAGGCCCGAACCGATCAGCAGCAGCTGGTCGATGTCGCTATTGCGCGCAAACGCGCATTCGATCGGCGCGGGCGCGACGTATTTGCCCTTGGCGGTCTTGAAGATATCCTTGACGCGCCCGGTGATGTAGAGGAAACCATCCGCGTCGAGCCGCCCCTTGTCGCCGGTGCGCAGGTAGCCGTCGGCGGTGAACGCCTGTCTCGTCAGGTCCGGCTCCTTGAAATAGCCGGCCATCAGGCCGCCGTGCTTAAACAGGATTTCGCCTTCCTCGGACAGCCTGAAGCCGGAGTCGGGCAGGGGCTTGCCGACCGAGCCGATGCGGTTCTGCCATGGCAGGCAGGCGGTCGGATAGACCGAGGCCTCGGTCATGCCGTATCCCTGGTAAATCTCGATGCCGATGCTGCGGCACCAGTCCATCAGCGGCACCGGCATGGGCGCCGCGCCCGCCACGCACATGCGCGCATTCTGCAGGCCGATGCCCTTCAGTATCTTGCGGCGCACCATGCCGCGCACCAGGGGAATCTTCATCAGGCGCTCCAGCCTGGGCTGCGGCAGCTTCTTCAATACGCCGGCCTGGATGCGGCTGTAGACCAGCGGCACGCCGAAAAACCGGGTCGGCGCGACTTGCGGCAACTGTTCCGCCAGCTTGTCGACATGCTCCAGGAAATGCACCTCCGCGCCGGTATAGAAGCTGGCCATCTCGACGGCCACGCGCTCGAAGGCGTGCGCCAGCGGCATGTAGGAAAAGTAGCGCTCGTTGGGTTCGGGCGGAATCATCGACAGCGCGCCGCTGGCGGTAAACAGCACGTTGCCGTAATTGAGCATGACGCCCTTGGGCTTGCCGGTGGTGCCGGAGGTGTAGACCAGCGTCATGAGGGTTTCCGGCGCCGGCGGCTGGTACGACGACAGCGGCGCATGCTGCGCCACCAGCTCGTCCCACTTCATGTCGCCGGCCGGGGCTTCCGGATACGGAAAGGCAATCGTCTTGACGTCCGGCGGTAGCGCGCCCATGAACAGGTCGGCGTCCATCATGGGCCCGAGGAACAGGGCCTTCGCTTCGCTATGTTCGAGGATGTAGCGGGTGTTTTCCTGCGACTGCCTCGGATACAGGCCGACGCTCACGTAGCCGGCCATGGCGATGGCCATGTCGGCCAGGAACCAGTGCGCGCTATTGCGTCCGGAAATCGCGATGCGGCTGCCGGGTTCCCAACCCATCGCTTGCAGGGCGGATGCCATGCGCGCAACCTGGTCGGCAGCCTGTCCCCAAGTCAGGGATTTCCATTGACCGTTGACCGGCTGGAACAGCCAGCGCCTGTCGGGTTGCTGCGACGCCCACTGGCGCAGCATCTGCACCGGGTATTGATCGACCTTCATGCTCTGTCTCCTCGCGGCTGGTGATCTCCGGAATCCATATCGGTTGTCAAATCGCGCGCAATGCTGCCAGCGCAGCCAGCTCGGCTTCGCTCACGCCGGCCGCACGCAGCACGGCGTCGGTATGCTCGCCCAGCGTCGGGCTGCCCGCCGTACTGCGTGGAGATGCCGAAAAACGGATGGGGAAGCGGAAAGCTGGCTTACCGGAATCGGACTCCACCAGTTCCCGCGCACGCACTTGCGCCTGTTCCAGCGCTTCCCGTGCAGAGTAGACCGCAGAGACGCAACAGTCCTTGTGGCTTAACAAAGCCTCCCACTCGTCGCGTGTTCTCGATTTGAACAGGGCAGCCAATTCTTTGCGCAATGGCGCGCCGGCCTCGCCCGGCATCAACGGCAGGCGTGCCAGGTCCGGGCGATTTACCGCGGCACAAAAGTTCTGGAAGAACTTCGGTTCCAGCGCCGCCATGGCCACATGCCGGCCATCGGCGCATTCGTACACGCTATAGTTGGGCAAGCCGCCGGTGAGCATGTCGCCGCCACGCGGCGGGGCATGGCCGAAGGTGCGCAGCGAGGCCAGCGCCATCACTTGCAGCGCGAGTGTACCGTCGAGCATGCCGGCATCGACGAAGCTGCCGGCACCGGACGCCCTCGCGCCGATGACGGCGGCCAGGATACCCACCGCGCAAGTGAGTGCGCCGCCGGCCAGATCAGCCACCTGGAAGTTCGACAAGGCGGGCGGCCCATCCGCCGTGCCGCTCTGGTCGAGCACGCCGGCATAGCCGCAATAATTCATGTCATGTCCGGCGCGATCCTTGAACGGGCCGCTTTGCCCATAACCGGTCAGGGCCGCGTACACCAGGCGCGGGTTGATTTCCCGGAGCGCGTCGTAGCCGCAGCCGAGCTTGTCCATCACGCCCGGGCGGAACGATTCGATCACCACGTCCGCGCCGGCGACCAGCGTCTTGAACGCGCCCACCGCCTCGGCCCGGCGCAGATCGAGCGTCACCGATTGCTTGCCGCGATTAACCAGCGAAAACAATTCCGGCGACAGGTGGCGCGCGTAATCGCCGCCTTGCGGCTCCTCGATCTTGATCACCTCGGCGCCGAGCTGGGCCAGGTACAGCGTGCAGAACGGCCCCGGCAACAGCCGCGTGAGGTCGAGCACGCGGATGCCGGAAAGAAGGGGATTGGTCATGGCCGATCTCAAATGCCGCGGGCGATGATTTCTTTCATGATTTCATTGGTGCCGCCGTAGATGCGCTGCGCGCGCGCATCGACATAGGCGCGCGCCACCGGATACTCGAGCATGAAGCCGTAGCCGCCGTGCAGCTGCACGCACTGGTCGAGCACCTTGCCCTGCAGGTCAGAGCACCAGTACTTGGCGGCGGCGGCCGCGTCGGGCTGCAATTCTTTTTTTATTTCCAGCTCGATGCAGCGGTCGACGAACACGCGCGCGATCTGCAGCTCGGTCTTCATTTCCGCCAGGGCAAAGCGGGTATGCTGGAACGCCGATACCGGCCGGCCGAACGCCTGCCTTTCCTTGGTATAGGCAATCGTCGCTTCCAACATCGCTTCCGCGTTGGCGATCGAGGTAATCGCGATCAGCAGGCGTTCCCAGGCCAGTTCCTGCATCAGCATCATGAAGCCCATGCCCCGCTGGCCGACGATATTGGCACGCGGCACACGCACATTGTCGAAGAACAGTTCGCAGGTATCCTGCGCCTTCATGCCCGCCTTTTTCAGCGGTTTGCCCTTGGTGAAGCCGGGGCGGCCGGCCTCGACCACGATCAGCGATACGTCCTTTGCACCGCGCGCGCTGCTGCCGGTCTTGACCGCGACGATGGCCATGTCGCAATTGTAGCCATTGGTAATGAAGATCTTGGAACCGTTGATGACGTAGTCGTCGCCATCCTCGAGCGCGACGGTTGTAATCGATTGCAGGTCGGAGCCGCCGCCCGGCTCGGTCATCGCGATGGCGGTGATCGCCTCGCCGGAGGCCATCTTCGGCAGCCATGCCTGCTTCAGCTCTTCGCTGCCATAGCGCAGCAGGTAGGGCGCGACGATATCGGAATGCAGCGGCCAGCCGATGCCGGTCGCATTGGCACGCGCCAATTCTTCCAGCAGGATTGTGCTGAACAGGCGGTCGCAGCCTGCGCCGCCGTAATTCTCCGGCATGTTGGTGCACAAGAAGCCCAGCTCGCCGGCGCGGCGCCAGATGGCGGGATCGACAAAGCCCTGCTCTTCCCACCGTTCATGCCGCGGCATGACCTCGGCATTCAGAAAACGGCGAAAACTGTGGCGAAAGCTCTCGTGGTCGGCATTGAACAACTGGCGCGGAATCATGGTTGTCTCCTTGCGCCGGCAACGCGGCAGGCACTGCCGCACTGCCCGGCGACGATGTGTAATTTATATTACCAATAAGCTTGCAGAATTCAGTTTTATCGGCAGCTCTCGCGCATATTGTCGAAAATAACTCGATTATGCAAAGGTTACGTATAGAGATACTGCTCTAAGTTAAAGGTAATTAAACTTACACTTAGGATCGCAAAGGCACCAGGATACGGCGCCTCGACGGAAAGCGCCGGAAACGCTTATATTGATCAAGCCCGCCCAAGAGCCAACCATGAAGCGGCCCCGATGCCGCCTCTCTTATCAGGAGCCACGATGACCGATCTGTCCGCCTTCCCGATTACCCGCAAATGGCCCGCCCGCCATCCCGAGCGCCTGCAGCTCTATTCTCTGCCCACGCCCAATGGCGTGAAAGTGTCGATCATGCTGGAAGAAACCGGCCTGCCGTACGAGGCGCACCTGGTGAACTTCGGCACCAATGACCAGCTGTCTCCGGAATTCCTCTCTCTCAATCCGAACAACAAGATCCCGGCCATCCTCGACCCCGACGGCCCGAACGGCAAGCCGCTGGCACTGTTCGAATCCGGCGCCATCCTGCTTTACCTGGCCGACAAGACCGGACGGTTCATTCCCGCCGACGCGGCCGGCCGCTACGAAACAATCCAGTGGCTGATGTTCCAGATGGGCGGCATCGGGCCGATGTTCGGCCAGCTCGGCTTCTTCCATAAATTCGCCGGCAAGGACTACGAAGACAAGCGCCCGCGCGATCGTTACGTCGCCGAATCGCAGCGCCTGCTGCGCGTGCTCGACCAGCGGCTGGAAAAGCGCCAATGGCTCATGGGCGACACCTATACCATCGCCGACATCGCAACCTTTCCCTGGGTGCGCAACCTGATCGGTTTTTACGAAGCCGGCGAGCTGGTGCGCATCGCCGATTTCCCGCATGTCTTGCGCGCGCTCGATACGTTTGTCGCGCGGCCGGCGGTGGCCAGGGGGCTGACCATTCCCGCGGCGTAATCCGCAATATGACGGCTCCGGCAATCTGGAGCCGGTTGATGCATCTCAAACTGAAGCGCTGAGCCTCACCCTATTCTGAACAACCGGGTATGTCCTATCCCGATGGCGGGCACTATCCGCAAGGAAGATTTTTCAGGTAGCGGCAAGCGCCGGCGCAGGCAGTTCGTTTCCCGCCTTCCCACCGCAGGTTCGTAGTTGCCGCCAAGTCTCATGTCTGTCTCAACACCCCCGTTGGAGGAGATCATGTCATTACGAATCAACGATATCGCACCCGACTTTCAAGCCACGACGACGCAGGGGCCGCTCAAGTTCCATGAATGGATCGGCGACGGCTGGGCCATCCTGTTTTCGCATCCGAAGGATTTCACGCCGGTGTGCACCACCGAGCTCGGCTACATGGCCAAGATAGAGCCCGAATTTTCCAAGCGCAACTGCAAGCTGATCGGCCTGTCGGTGGACCCGGTGGACAGGCACCAGGCCTGGGCCAAGGATATCGAGGAAACGCAGGGCGCCTTGCCCAAGTACCCGATCATCGCCGACAGCGACCTGTCCATCTCCAAGATGTACAACATGCTGCCGGCGGATGAGCCGGGCACTTCCGAGGGACGCACCGCGGCCACCAATGCGACCGTGCGCTCGGTGTTCGTGATCGGGCCGGACAAGAAGATCAAGATGATGCTGACCTATCCGATGAGCACCGGACGCAATTTCGACGAAATCCTGCGCGCGCTCGATTCGATGCAGCTGACCATGGAAAGCAAGGTCGCCACGCCGGCCAACTGGAAGCAGGGCGACGACGTCATCATCGCGCCATCGGTCAGCGACGACGAGGCGAAGGGCCTGTTCCCGGAAGGCTGGACCACGCTCAAGCCCTATCTGCGCATGGTCAAGCAACCGCAGCGCGGCGGGCAGGCGGGCTCGCGCTAGCGGGCGTGTCCGACAGGCGCCGCTAGCGGATAGCGGATGCGCTGTGCCGGACGCGCGGGCGCCCGGCGCAGGCGCTACGCTTCCGGCAGCGCCGCGCGCAGGCGCGCCAGGTCTTCCTCTCCCAGCGTTTCCTTTTCCAGCAACCGGGCCGCGGCCTGCTCCAGCAGGCCGCGCCGCGCATCGAGGATGGCCAGCGCATCCGCGTAGGCCTTTGCCACGATCTCGCGTACCGCGCAGTCGATTTCGCGCGCAGTCTGCTCCGAGTAATTGCGTCCGCGCCGCTCGATCTGCTCCACGCCGAGCAGGGCGTGGCGTTCTTCCTCGTAGGCGAGATTGCCGAGCTGTTCATCCATGCCGTAGCGCGTGACCATGCTGCGCGCGATGTCGGCGACCTTGACCAGGTCGTCGGCCGCGCCGGTCGACAGGTGGCCGAACACGATCTGCTCGGCGGCGCGCCCGCCCAGCAGCACGGCCATCTTGCGCTCCAGTTCCTGGCGCGTCATCAGGAAGCGGTCTTCGATCGGGCGCTGCAGCGTGTAGCCGAGCGCGCCCACGCCGCGCGGGATGATCGACACCTTGTGCACCGGGTCGGTGCCGGGCAGCGACAGCGCCACCAGCGCATGGCCCATCTCGTGGTGCGCGACGATGTTGCGCTCCTGCGGATTGAGCAGGCGGTTCTTCTTTTCCAGGCCGGCGACGATGCGCTCGATGGCGCCGTTGAAGTCGTCCATGGTGACAGCGTCGCGCCCGCGCCGCGTGGCCAAAAGCGCCGCTTCGTTGACCAGGTTGGCGATGTCGGCGCCGGAAAAGCCGGGCGTCAGCGCGGCGATCTTTTCCCGGTCCACGTCCGGGCCGGTCTTGATTTTGCGGATATGCACGTTCAGGATCGCCAGCCGCCCCGGCTTGTCCGGACGGTCCACCAGGATCTGGCGGTCGAAGCGGCCGGCGCGCAGCAATGCCGGGTCGAGGATTTCCGGGCGGTTGGTGGCCGCCAGCAGCACCAGGCCGGAAGTCGGGTCGAAGCCGTCGAGCTCGGCCAGCAGCTGGTTCAGGGTTTGCTCCTTTTCGTCGTGGCCCCCCACGCCGTAGGAATTGCGCGCGCGCCCGAGCGCGTCGAGCTCGTCGATGAAGATGATGGCGGGCGCCTTCTGGCGCGCCTGTTCGAACAGGTCGCGCACGCGCGCCGCGCCCACGCCGACGAACATCTCGACGAATTCCGAGCCGGAAATCGAAAAGAACGGCACGCCCGCCTCGCCCGCCACCGCGCGCGCCAGCATGGTCTTGCCGGTGCCGGGCGGCCCCACCAGCAGCACGCCCTTGGGAATGCGCGCGCCCAGGCGACCGTAGCGCTGCGGATCCCTCAGGAAATGGACCACTTCGTGCAGCTCTTCCTTGGCTTCGTCGACGCCGGCGACGTCGTCGAAGCTGGTGCGCACATCGGTTTCGACGTAAATCTTGGCCTTGCTCTTGCCGATGGATAGCAAGCCGCCGCCAAACCCATTCTTTTCAGCCATCCTGCGGATGATCAGCATCCACAGCCCGAAAAAGATCGCCACCGGCACCACCCAGCCGAGCACGTCGCGCAGCAGGGTGTTGGGGATCACGCCGGCAAACTTGACGTTGTACTGCGCCAGGTCGTGCGCCAGGTCGGTTTCGACCCTGGTCGTGACGAATTCCGTGGGCCCGCCCGTCTTCAAGGGCCGGCGCAGGGTGCCGCGGATGACATTGGGATCGATCGCGATTTCGTCGACATTCCCGGCCTTCAATTCCTGGATGAACTGGCTGTAGGGCAGCGGCTCGACCTCGCGCGTCATCAGCCATACGTCGCGTAGCATCAAGACGCCGAGCAGGGCGAAGGCGAGGTACCAGAGGTTGAGTTTGGTCTGACTTTCCATGACGGCTCCTGGGCGGCGGGTGTGGCGTTCAAGATCTTCCCCAGTATCCCATTGCCCGCGATGCAAATCCTTGATGCGGCTGCATCCCTGCGGGAATGATTTAAGAACCTGCTCAGTGCCTTTTTGGCAGGGGCGCAGCCCCGTGAGCCGGCCGCCTACTAGGCGCGGCGAGGCGTCATAGTGGTGCTACGGCAACGAGCTGCAACCACGTAGGCGGCCGGCTCACGGGGCTGCCCACAGGGTTCGGTCGAGAAGGGCGCATTGCGGCGTTGCGGCGCTTGCTCAAGGGCCCACCTTGAGCGGCGCGCCGCGCCTTGCACTGCATCCCTTCTCGACAGAACGCCCCTGCCAAAAAGGCACTGAACAGGTTCTAACGACGCCACGTCCAATCCAGTATGCGCCGGATATTGACCATTCTCTTGCCATGCAGCGCTTTCTTGTCGTTACCGGGCTGATTTTGCTGATCGCCGGGCTGGCCTGGCCGTGGCTGTCGAAACTGCCGTTCGGCCGCCTGCCGGGCGATATCCATATCGTGCGGGAAGGGTTCAGCTTCCACTTCCCATCGTGACCGGCATCGTGGTGTCGGCGCTGGTGTCGCTGCTGCTGTGGATTTTCCGGCGCTGAATTACCCGCTTACCAGCGCGAATAATGGTCCTCGGTGACGCCGACGAGCCGCTCGACCCTGCGCGGCGCGGCGCCGGGCGCGGCTTTCACCCAGCCGGAAAAATGGCCGATCGGCTGGATGTAGCGCGACGCCGCCACCAGCAGATTCTTGTCTTCGCGGCGCGCGCCTTCCGGCGTGAACTGCAGATCGAGCAAGCCGTCGTCGGTGCGGACCTGCCAGGGCGCGAGCGGCCGGGCGCGGTCGTAGTCGAAGCGCGCCTGCCCCAGCGGAATCAGGCGACCGTCCAGCCATAGGGCGTTTTCGTGATTGCCGAAGTAGCCGGCCTGCAAATTGAAGCCGAGCGCCAGGCTGTGCGCGGATGCCCATTGCCAGGAAGTCTCGCGCGCCAGCAAGCCGTTGGAATAATCGAAGCTGGCCACGCCGCCGTCCAGCCCGTAGCGCCGGCCCGCGACGCGCACTTCGCCTGTCAGCGGCATGCCCGGCGACTTTTGCGTGGCATGCACGGAGCCGCCGTCGACCGGGCCGACCGCCAGCAGCAGGGGACTGTCCGTCGCGGAAAACCCGGCATCGATCTCGAAGCCGCGGCAGCGCAGGCTCAACCGGTATTCGCCATCGCGGGCGCGAAAGTCGATGCGGCTGCCGGGCCAGCGGAACGTGCTCTCGCCGCCGGCTTGCGCGGCCACCCGCGCGCCCAGGCCCGGCAAGCCGTTCTGCGAATAGCCCGCGACTTCCGCGCGCACGATGCGGTCGAAGACATAGGCAAACGCGGTGCTGGTCCAGCCCAGGTCGACAATCGCGATGCCGCAAAACAGTTCTTCGGTGGCGAGCGCGACATACTGCCAGCGCTTGTGGTGGAAATGGCGCCACAGCGCGCCGCGGGCGTAGGGCGCGGCCAGGCGCGTCCAGTCGATGGCGGCCGTGGCGCCGGCAAACCGGCCGAAGCGCGGGTGCCCGTCGGCGTCGGGAACGGCGGGCGGCGCCGGCGGCAGCGGGGCGTCGGCGGTTTGCGCAAGCGGCGTCGATAAGGGCATGGCGTTCGGGCTCCGTCAGAAATTGATGCGTCCGGGCAAAAGCATCGCAGATTGTCATCGCCGGCGCGCCGAGAAATCTCAAGCCCCGGTGCCGGCTCCTACGGCTGGGTCGCCAGCCGCAGCACCGCATCGCGCGCGGCCCGCTCCAGGCCTTCCAGCTCGGGGCGCTTGGGCCGGTTACGCACACGGAACAGCATCAAGCCCTCCATCTGCGCCACGATCAGCGCGGCGCGCACCATGTATTCCTGGTCGGAGATGTCCGGCGACATGCCGCGGATCAGGTTGAAAATGCCCTTGCGTTCGCGCGCCTGCATGCGCTCCATCAGGGTCGACGCGAACGTGTTGCGCGTGGCCAGCGCCCAGAATTCGAAAAACATGCCGCGCATGAGCGGCGCGCCCAACTCCTCGAGGAACATGTCGACCGCCGACAGGAACTGATCCACGCGCGAGGCGCCCGCCATCGACGCAGTGATGCCGTCGATCTTTTCCTGGAACTGGTTGAGCGTGTCGAGCAGCACCGCTTCCACCAGCGCATCCTTGCTATGGTAGTAGTGCTGGACGTTGGACAGGCTGATGCCGGCCTGGGCGGCGACGCGCCGCATCGACAGGCCGCCGTAGCCGTCCGCCGCGAAAATCTCGCGCGCCGCCTGCAAGATGTCGCGCGCGCGCTCGTAGCCCTTTTCTGTGGTGCTGGAGGTTTTCCGTTGGAGCGAGCTTTTCAGGGCTGGAGTCATGGTGGCGCGGCAGGGTCGAGGCAGGCGCGATTATCCCATGTCCGTTGAAAAACCGTACAGTTGACCTATAATAAAATACTTTAGGTCGTCCGACCTATTATTGCAGGTTCAATCGGGGATGGAGGCAGGAAATGAAAGTATTTGTGTCGGGCGTGGGCATGATCCCGTTCGCCAAGCCGGGGGCGAGCGCCGGCTACCATGACATGGGCGCCGCCGCCGCGCGCCTGGCGCTGGAAGATGCCGGCCTCGGCTACGGCGACATCGAGCAGGCCTATGCCGGCTACGTGTACGGCGACTCGACCTGCGGCCAGAAGGCGCTCTACCAGGTCGGCATGAGCGGCATCCCGATCGTCAATGTCAACAACAACTGCTCGACCGGGTCGACCGCGCTATTCCTGGCGCGCCAGGCGATCGCCTCCGGCGCGGCCGACTGCGTGCTGGCGCTGGGCTTCGAGCAGATGAGCCCGGGCGCGCTGGGATCGGTGTTTCGCGACCGGCCGGCGCCGTTCGACGATTTCGACGCGGTCACCGACCGCCTGGTCGGCATGCCGGAAATTCCGCTGGCGCTGCGCTATTTCGGCGGCGCCGGCCTGTCCCACATGAAGAAATACGGCACCAGGCTCGAGACCTTCGCCAAGATCCGCGCCAAGGCCAGCCGCCACGCGGCCAACAATCCGCTCGCGCTGTTTCGCAAGGTAGTGAGCGAGGAAGACGTGATGGCCGCGCCGATGCTGTGGCCGGGCGTGATGACGCGCCTGATGGCGTGCCCGCCGACCTGCGGGGCAGCCGCGGCCGTGCTGGTGTCCGAGCGTTTCGCGAAGCAGCGCGGCTTGAAGGCCGACGTGCGCATCGCCGCGCAGGCGATGACGACCGACCGCCCCGGCACCTTCGATTCGGGCGACATGATGCGGCTGGTCGGCTTCGACATGGCAAAAGAAGCGGCCGACAAGGTGTACCGGGAAGCGGGCATCGGCCCGG
Source organism: Noviherbaspirillum sp. UKPF54 (assembly GCF_007874125.1). NCBI lineage: Bacteria > Pseudomonadati > Pseudomonadota > Betaproteobacteria > Burkholderiales > Oxalobacteraceae > Noviherbaspirillum > Noviherbaspirillum sp. UKPF54. The sequence continues at coordinate 3,988,779 of NZ_CP040128.1, forward strand.
AGGGCATCGACGTGGTGGAGCTGCACGACTGCTTCGCGCAGAACGAACTGATCAGCTACGAGGCGCTCGGGCTGTGCCCGGAAGGCGGCGCGGAAAAATTCGTGTGCGACGGCGACAACACCTATGGTGGCAAGGTCGTGACCAATCCGTCCGGCGGGCTGCTGTCGAAGGGCCACCCGCTGGGCGCCACCGGCCTGGCGCAATGTTATGAACTGACGCACCAGCTGCGCGGCACCGCGCGCGAGCGCCAGGTGGAGGGCGCGCGCGTGGCGCTGCAGCACAACCTCGGCCTGGGCGGTGCGTGCGTGGTGACGATGTACTGCGCGCAGTGACGTTCCATTCTCCCGCCGGCGGGAGAGGGAACTCCTTTTCTTCGAACTAACGTAAAAAAACCAAACCCGGAGACACACATGACCTACACCTCCCCCTGGATGAACCCCGAACTGGACGGCTTTCGCGACGCGGTGCGCCGCTTCGTCGCCGCCGAAATCACGCCGCACCAGGACGCATGGCGCAAGCAGCAGCATGTGGACCGCGCGCTGTGGCGCAAGGCCGGCGAGCTCGGCATCCTGCTGGCCGACATCCCGGATGCCTACGGCGGATCGGACGGCAGCTTCGCGCACCAGTCGATCGTGTTCGAGGAACTGGCGTACGCCGGCGACACCGCGTTCGGCATCCATGTGCATGCCATCGTGGCGCACTATCTGCTCAACCAGGGCACGGAAGAACAAAAACAGAAATATCTGCCGAAGCTGGCCTCGGGCGAGATGGTGGCGGCGATCGCCATGAGCGAGCCTGGCGCCGGCTCCGACCTGAAAGGCATCCGCACCACCGCGATCCGGGACGGTGACGGCTATCTGCTCAACGGCTCGAAGATCTTCATCTCGAACGGCTACCTGGCCGACCTGATCCTGGTGGTCGCCAAGACCGAGCCGCAAGCCGGCGCCAAGGGCGTGTCGCTGCTACTCCTGGAAACCCGTGACTGCGCGGGCTTCAAGGTCGGCCGCATCCTGGAAAAGCTCGGCCAGAAGGGGCAGGATACCTGCGAGCTGTTCTTCGACAATGTGCGCGTGCCGCTGCAAAACGTGCTGGGCGGCGTCGAGGGGCGCGGTTTCGCGCAGCTGATGAACGAGCTGCCCTACGAGCGCACCATCCTCGGCGTGTCCGGCGTGGCCTCGATCGAGCGCGCGCTGCAGCTGACCGTCGAGCACGCGCGCGAGCGCCGCGCTTTCGGCCAGGCCTTGCTCGACATGCAGAACACGCGCTTCGTGCTGGCCGAAATCAAGACCGAGGCGACGGTGGCGCGCACCTTCGTCGACCGCTGCATCGTCGACATGGTGGAGGACCGCATGGATACCGTGCTGGCCTCGATGGCGAAGTACTGGATCTCCGACCTGCAATGCTCGGTGGTCGACCGCTGCCTGCAGCTGTTCGGCGGCTACGGCTACATGCTCGAATACCCGATCGCGCAGATGTATGCCGACGCGCGCGTGCAGCGCATCTACGGCGGCGCGAATGAAATCATGAAGGAAATCATCGCGCGCTCGCTGTAACCGGCCGGGTCGCGCCGCTAGCGCCGCCAGCACCGGGCGCCGGCCCGTCGCTGGCGGGCCGGCGCGCTTGGCTTGCGATGTCTGCCTAATTTTGTACCGCTTGCTTTACATTAAGAAAAAGCCGCCCTATATTGTTCGTAAGACATAGTACTGCTGTGCAGTACAGATTTGCGGTTTGATAAAAAAACAATGAAAAGCAACGCAGTGATGCAACTCGCCTGCACAGAAACCGTCTGAAGACGCGGAAAACGATTCTGCACAGCAGAATCGTCGTGAGGGCGTGTTACCCGCTCAGCCCTCGACTCTCAATTGATGGGAAGCGGCGCAAATGCCGCTTCCCTCATCCCGCACGCAGTGACCCTGCATGCGTCATGCAATGCCGTATCGGCCGGCGTTTTCCCGGCTGGCGCGGGCGGCACATCACATAAAAAACCAATTGCCATTCATGGAGACAACAATGAGGAATACTTCGGCGCGCAACACCATCTTCCACACGCTGGCGGTTGCCGGCGCCATCCTGGCCGCAAGCATGTCGGCCGGCCCGGCAGCGGCCCAGACCACCACGTTTGCCGCGAGCTACAACGGCGCTGGCGTGCTCGGCGGATCGTGCGGCAGCACCTACAATATTTCCGGGGTCGAGCCGTCGGCCACCGGCACCTACCCGGTTTTCATCTACATGGTCGGCACCAGCGAGTCGTACAACAACGCCGCCGCCATGGCCGCCGTCAACGACATGGCGAGCAAGGGCTATGTCGCCGCCACCGTCGACTACGCCACGTCCCAGTTCGGCAACTGCTCGGTGCTGTCGTCCAAGTCGAGCTGCATCTTCTCGCCCAACAGCAGCGTCAGCGCCGTGTCCCAGCTGTGCTCGCGCGCCAAGGCCGACTGCAGCAAGGGCATCGTGGTGGCCGGCTTCAGCCAGGGTTCGGTGCTGGCGCTGCTGGCGAAGAATTACGATGCGCGGGTGCAGGCGGCATACGGCATGGGGATGAGCAACGTCTATTCGACCTATGACCTGTCGTCCTGCGTTTCCAACGGCAACCGCACGCTGCAGAGCGACCGCCTGCGCGCGGTCGACGGCGAGCGTGACAACTTCGCCGGCGGCTCGCAATCGGCGGTGCAGTCGTCGCTGCAAAACGTGACCGGCGTGACCTGCAAGAGCGGCTCTTATTCCTGCCTGACCAGCAATAACAGTGGCTGGATCATCGTCAAGAACACGCAGGTGCAGGACGGTTCGGCCGACCATTGCTACATGCGCAAGTCGGGCGACTGCCTCGGCAGCCAGAGCAGCCTCGACTCCGGCTGGCAGTCGGGCACCGCAAGCTGGGAGATGGATCCCAACCTGCAGTGGCTGACCAATTTCACGACCAAGTAAGCAGCGCGCCGGCTCTCAATGGCCGTCGTGGCGGCCGGCGGCGACCTGGGACGACACGGTCGCCGCGCCGTCCCCGGCGTCGGGCGCGCCCTGCCACTGCAGCCACCAGAATCCCAGCACGGCGGCCAGCAGCAACGCCGCCACGCTGCGCCAGGCGCTGCGGATGCCTTCCTGCGGGCGGCCCTGCTTGCGGCCGGTGATCATGGCGCGCACCAGGTTTTCGCGGTGCAGGCGGCTGCTGACGACCACCGCCGCGACATGCACGCCGACGATGGCCAGCATCAGGCTGGCGGCGCCCTCGTGCAGATCTTCCAGCCACTCGCCGCCGATTTCGTTGTAGGTAGCCCAGCCTGCCGCCGTCACCAGCGCCGTCAGCGCCAGCAGCGCGACGATGGCCAGCGCGCCGGCCGGATTGTGCCCGGTATGGTGCTCGGGGCGGCCGCGCAAGAGCGAACCCAGGTAGCGCATGACGGCCCCCGGTCCGCGCACGAAGTCCGAGAAGCGCGCGTAGCGGGTGCCGACCACGCCCCACAGGATGCGGAAGACGACCAGCCCGGCCATGGTGTAGCCCAGGCTCACGTGCACCAGCCGCCAGCGTTCGCTCTCGGCGGTGAGATATGCGCCGGCGAACGACAGCACCATCAGCCAGTGGAACACCCGCACCGGAGCGTCCCAGACCAGGATGCGGCGGGCTTGCGGATCGGCGCCTGTTTCGGGCGCGGTGGCAGGCGCATCAGCGCGGGATACGGACGTAGTCTTCATCGAAATCTCCTTGGTCGGCTCGGGTATGGCAGGCGGCGCAATTGGACGGGCTCTTCACCGCCGCGCGCTTCCAGACGGCGGCGGGAACTTCGTCGTGCTTGCGCACAAACCAGGCGGAACGGGTGATGCGGTCTTGCGGCGGCGCTTCGCTCACGCGCCGCTCGCTGCCGGCGTTGGCCGTGAGCCAGGCCGACAGTTGCTGCACCGTGGCCGCATCGAGCGAGGCATCGGTGCCGAAGTGGCGCGGCAGGTTGTGCATCAGGCGCTGCCAGGATGCGGCCGGCAGCATGCCTGGCGGGTAGGCGACGTGGCAGGAAGAACACTCCTGCTGGTAGGCGGGCAAGAGCGGCACGCGCGTGCCGTGGTGTCCGTCGGCCAGGGCCGCGCCGGCGGCGCCCATCGATGCGGCAAACAGGATGAAACAGCGAAGTCGAAACGGCATGGTCAATTCTCCTTGAGAACGCATACAGGGCATCAGGGCTTGAGCGTCATCAGCCAGCTCAGCACGTCGGCCTTTTCGGCCGGCGTGCATGCGCGACCCACGACGTCGTTGCAATTGCGGCGGAACCATTTCTCGCTCTTGGCCGCGTCGCTGAAGCGCTCGGGATTGAAGGCCGGCGCCAGCGGGCGGATCGGCTTGCCGGTGGCCGCGTGCTTGCCGGTCTGGGTAGGGAGGTCGCCGTGGCAGGACGAGCAACTCCATTCATGACCGTGGCGGGTGGTAAAAAACTGCCGGCCGCGCTCGGGCGACGCGGGTGCGCCGGCTTCGGCCGTGTAGCCGGCCAACAGCTCGGCGGGGGCGGCGCCTTGCGCGGCCGCAGGCAGGCCGCACGCCAGCGCCAGCGCAGCGCACGACAGCAGCGGGAATCGGTACGGGGTATTCGGATGCATGGCAACTCCTTGACAGAGGAGTTGCCATGATCTGGCGCGAATCTTAAGGCGAACTTAAGCGACTATCGTGTCCTGGCAGCGGCTTCCCCCGCTCCGGAATGACGGTTTTTTATTGGCGCACTGGCTGAGGTTCCCGGCCGCCTGAAGCCGGCTCGCCCTGATCGCGCGAAACCGCGTTGCCTCCGCCTTTGCGGAATTCATCGGGCGTGACACCCAGCATGCGGCGGAACATGGCGATAAAGGCGGAAGCGCTTCCGTAACCAAGATCGAACGCCACTTTTTCCACTGTCTGACCGGCTTCGAGCAAGGGCATTGCCTTGACGATCCGAAGCCGCTGCCGCCATTCAATGAAAGACATTCCCAAGTCGCGCTGGCAACGCCGCGTCAGCGTGCGCTCGGTCGTATTCGCTACGCGCGCAAGCTCCGGCAGCGATCGCGTATCGCCGGGATTGGCTTCCAGCATGCGCAACACCGGCCCCAGGACCGGGTCGTCCGAAGCGGGAAGGTAGCTTCCCGCGCAGGCGGCGCCGGCAAGCTGGTCCAGGACCACCCGCAACAGCCGGTCGTGCGCCTCCGCTCCCTGCGCCTGCGGCGGATGGTCGCGCAGATGTTCGAGGGCCGCGCGCAAGAGGGGACTGACGGTCAGGGCACACGTCGTTTTCGGCAAGGCGGCGCACAGTTCCTCGGCGATATAGACCGAGCAGAACGTGGTTTCATACTTGTTCACCCCCATGTGTTCCACGAAGGGCGGCAGCCAGACGGCATACTGCGGCGGCGCCAGGTAGTGGCGGTTGGCGAGCTTGACTTCCATGAGCCCGCTGAAGGAATACACCAGTTCGCCCCAGGCGTGATGATGGCGCGGGTTCGCCGCCTCGGCGGGAATGCTGGCCGAACGGAAGTAGATGGGCGCGGGAAGGGCATCGCTGAACGGCGGGCGATACAGGTGCCTGGCGCGCGGCTTTTTCATGGGCATCGTCCTGTTCTTCGTCAGATTGGCCGGATCACGGCACAAGCTGTCCGATTCTCACTATATCAATAAATGCCGCCACTCGCATAATCGATTCCTCGATGGCAGGAAAACAGAGGGGGAAGGCGTGTGCGCGAGGAAGGCAGTGGATGGACGGGCAATCGGCCTGATGGTGGTGCTGTGCACCGTGTGGGGCATGCAGCAGGTGGCGCTCAAGGCCACGGCCGGCGACATCAGCCCGGCGTTGCAGATTTCTGTGCGCTCCGGCATCGCGGCCGTACTGGTAGCGCTGGTCATGGTCGCCCGGAAAGAGAAAATCTCGCTCGCCAGCGGTCTCTGGCGGCCCGGCCTGGCGGTCGGCATCCTGTTTGCGTCCGAGTACGTTTTCGTGAGCCAGGCGCTGCATTACACCAGCGCCGCGCACACGTCCGTCTTCCTGTACACCGCCCCCGTTTTCGCGGCCCTCGGCCTGCATTGGAAACTGGCCGATGAACGCCTCGCGCCGCTGCAGTGGATCGGCATCGCCATCGCCTTCGCCGGCATCGTCACCGCGTTTCTCGGGCATGGCTTGTCGGATTCCTTCGCGCACATGGGGCAGGCGCTGCGTGGCGATGCGCTGGCCCTGGCCGCGGGCGCTTCCTTCGGCGCGACCAACGTGGTCATCCGCTGCACCGGCCTGGCACGGGCGCCCGCCACGGAGACGCTGCTGTATCAGCTGGTCGGCGCTTTCGTGCTGCTGCTGGCGGTCGCGGCGACGGGCGGGGAGTTGTCGCTGAACCCGACGCCCGCCGCCTGGGCCGGCCTGGTGTTCCAGACCCTGGTGGTGTCGTTCGCGAGTTTTCTCGTCTGGTTCTGGCTGTTGCGCCATTACCTCGCATCGCGGCTGGGCGTGCTGTCGTTCATGACGCCGATCTTTGGCGTGGCGTTAGGGGCCTGGCTGCTCAACGAGCCGATCGAGCCAACGTTTCTCGCCGGTGCGTTGCTCGTTTTGGGCGGCATCGCGCTGGTCAGCGGTTACGAGTGGCTGCGCGACGCCGCCGTCCGGCGTCATCAATCCAGCAATGCATACGGCCCGCCGCGCTCCAAGGCGCGGCGATAGGCCGGGCGCGCGTGGATGCGCTGGAGGAAGTTCATCAGGTTCGGCCGGCGCTCGTCCAGCCCGGCGCGAGAAGCCGCCGCTTCCAGCGGAAAGCTCATCTGGATGTCGGCCGCGGAAAACGACGGCCCGGCGAACCACTCGCTCTTGCCCAGTTCGCCTTCCAGAAAATCGAGATGGCTGTCGATCTGCGGGTGGATGTACATGCGCTTGACCTTTTGCGCAATCGCGCGCGCGATCGGCTTGACCAGGAAAGGCATCGGCCCGGTTTCGATCCGGTCGAACACCAGCTTCATCAATAGCGGCGGCATGGCCGAGCCTTCGGCGTAATGCATCCAGTAGGTGTAGCGCAGCCGCTCCGGCGTGCCGGCCGCCGGCGCCATGCGTCCGTTACCGTAGCGCTCGGCCAGGTATTCCAGGATCGCGCCGGACTCGGCCAGCGTGAGTTCGCCGTCAGTGATGACGGGCGATTTTCCGAGCGGGTGCACCTTGCGCAGGGACGGCGGCGCCAGCATCGTCTTCGGATCGCGCTCGTAATGCTTGATGTCGTAGTCGACGCCGAGTTCTTCGAGCATCCAGAGCACGCGCTGCGAGCGGGAATTGTTGAGGTGGTGGACGATGAGCATGGTGATCGTTCTTTCCTGGTCGTTGTTCGGTCTGGCGCATCGCTGCCTGGAAGTGCGGCTTGCACGCCGCATCATTGTGCCTGTAAAAACGCGGCGATGCGGGGCAGGAGCGTGGCGCGCGCGGCCAGCGCGCCGGCATGGCCGTAGGAAGGCAGCTCGATCAGCGGCGCCTCCAGTTCGGCGGCGGCGCGCCGCACCGATTCCAGGCGCTGGTCGCGCCCGCCGACAAACAGCAGCAGCGGCGCGGCCAGCGAAGGCAGGCATGCCGCGAAGCTGGCGCGGTCGACGGCCGCCGCGCACAGCGCAGCCAAGTCGTTGTCCAGGATGGCGGCGCGCGCCTGCGCGCCGATGCGCTCGCCGATGAAGCGTTCCAGCGCGGCCATGAACGCGTCCGGGTCAATGTCGTCGATGCCGCCGATACCTTCAAACGCCTCGAATGTCTCTTCGTATGGATGGGCGCCGCCGACGATGAGCGACGCCACCCGCCGTGGATGATGGAAGGCCATGCCGAACGCCAGCCAGCCGCCCATCGAATAGCCGCAGAAGTGCGCGCGCGGAATGCCCAGCGCATCGAGCACCGCGACGATGTCGGCCAGCCGCCGCTCCAGCCGGTAGGCGCTGCGCTCGTCCGGCTTGGCGCTGGCGCCGTGGCCGCGCGCGTCGATCAGGATCACGCGGTGCGACTGCTGCAGCGCATCGACATAGCCGTACGCTTTCCATTGCGCCGAACTCGCAGTAAAACCGTGCAGCAGCACCAGCGGCGGCCCTGCGCCATGCGTCTCGTAATAAATGTCGACACCGTCGTTGTGTGCGTAAGGCATGGCTATCTTCCTGTCACAGGCAATCGCTCATTGTGCAGGCGGTACGGCGCGCTCCGCAAATACCTCCTTCGCCGCGAACAACCCGTTCAGGGCCGCGGGGAAGCCGGCATACACCGCCATCTGCATGATGACCTCGACCACTTCTTCGCGGCTGACGCCGACGTTGAGCGCGCCATGAATATGCACTTTCAGTTGCGGCGCCGCGTTGCCGAGCGCCGTGAGCGCAGCCACCACCGCGATTTCCCTGGAACGCAGATCGAGCTGCGGCCGCGCATAGATATCGCCGAACGGGAACTCGATCAGGTAGCGCGCGAAGTCGGGCGCGATGTCGGCGAGCGCCTCGACGACATGTTCGCCGGCGCTGCCGTCGATCTCGCGGAGTTTTTCCAGGCCGCGCGCATAACGGTCGTCGGGTTGTTGCGCATGGAGGGTTTCGGATTTCATTTGCTCGCCTTTCTCTTGGTCCCGGTCGCGGCGGCGATCATTTTCCGGTAAGTCCGGATCTTGTCGTCGAGCGCCGAGGAACAGTTTTCCAGCTCGGCCATTTTGGCGACCAGGCGCTCTTGATGGAGCTGCAGCATCGCGAGCCGCGCATGCAAAGTCTCATCTCCGTGCGCGCGCAACTGCGCGTAGCGCTTGATGTCCGCCAGCGACATGCCGGTTTGCTTGAGCCGCAGCACGAATTCGAGCCACAGCACATCCTCGCTGCGATAACGCCGATGCCCGTTCGCGGCGCGCCCGACCGAGCGCAGGATGCCGGCCTTTTCGTAAAAGCGCAGCGTATGCGCGGACAGGCCCGTCAAGCCGGACAATTCGCCGATGGAAATAAATTTGCAGGTCACGCTTCCCATGCTAGAACTTAGAGTGCACTCGAAGTCAAGCAGCATAGCAAACCGGCGCCGCCGCGGCACCATCCTCCCGCGCGTTTCGATCCTGGAAGAGGGCGCTACAATCGCGCATCGTCATCGCAGCAGGAGGCCGGTGTTGAACAAGCGTAACTTCCAGACCATGGCGGCGGAGGCCGCGCCACATCGACGTGCTGCGATGGCGCGTGTGCGCGCGATGAGCGGACAGGATGTGGCCGCAGTGCTGCGCATCCAGTCGGCCTGCTACGCGCCATCGATGGTGGAAGCCGAAGAGACGATCCGGCAGCGCCTGCGCGAATTTCCCGGCACGGCCTGGGTGGCGCAAGACGAACAGGGAATCTGCGGCTACCTGGTGGCTTACCCTTCGCGCGTGGGAAACATCACGCCGCTGGGCGCGACGTTCGGTAAGACCGACGCTGCAGACACACTCTATCTGCATGACCTGGCCGTGGCGCCACGGGCGAAGGGGCAGGGCGTGGCGAAAGCGCTGGCAGGCTGCGCGCTGGAACAAGCGCGCCTGCGCGGATTGCGCTTTTCCGCGCTGGTGTCGGTGCAGGATTCCAGGGCATTCTGGCGCGCGCTCGGCTATGAAACCTGGGACGCGCTTCCGCCGCAGCAGCAAGCCTGCTTGCTGACATATGAAGGCCAGGCTTGCTACATGGTGAAGCGCTTGCGCGCCGGGCCAGCGCAGCGAGATGACGCGCAGGCTCGCACAGCTTAAGCCCCTCATGCACGGTGGGATTGCATACTGCCCGTCGCCGTACCGATTTATCGCATAACCGGATCGAGCATTCCGGCGTACCCTGTCCTGGTGCCACCTGATCCGGAGGAAATTGTGATATCCGACACATCGCCCGATCGCGCCTGGTCGGCCCCCGCGCTGCCAGTAACGGCTCTCGATGATTTGCCGATCACAGTGCTGATGAATGCGCGTTCCGGCAACAAGGATAAGGCCGACGTCCGCGGCGCCATCGCCGATGCGTTGCGGGCGTCGGGCCGCGACGCGCAGGTGCTCGTCGCGCGGAGCCCGCGCGACCTGCCGCGACTGGCCAGGCAGGCAGCCGACGCCCGGCCGGGCATCCTGGTGGCGGCCGGAGGCGACGGCACCCTGAACACCGTGGCAGCGCTGGCGCATGCGCGTTCGCTGCCCTTTGCCGTCATCCCGCTGGGCACCTTCAATTACTTTGCGCGCGACCTGGGCATCCCGCTCGACCCGGCGGCCGCCACGCGCGTTGTCACGACCGGCCATGCGCGCCCGGTGGCAGTCGGGTTCGTCAACGGCAGGCTGTTCCTCAACAACGCCAGCATCGGCCTGTACCGCAAGCTGCTCGAGCACCGCGAAGCGCACAAGAAGCGCTTCGGGCGCAACCGCGCGGTAGCGTTGCTGTCGGCGCTTGTCACGCTGCTGCGCGAACACCGGACGCACCTGCTGCGCCTGGATATCGACGGCAGGACCATGATGCTGCCGGTGCTGACGGTGTTCTTTGGCCGCAATGCGTTGCAGATGGAACAGCTCGGCCTGGACGAGGCGCTGTGCGTGGCGCGCGGCGAACTGGCCGTGCTGGCCTTGCCGCGCGCCAGCCGGCTCGGCCTGCTGGGGCTGCTCCTGCGCGGCGCGGCGGCGCGCCTGGAATACGCGGACGATCTCCATCAGTACTGCGCGCGCCAGGTGCGCCTGGACCGGGTCGACGGCGGCGCGCGCCGCATACGGGTGGCGCTGGACGGCGAAATGATCGACTGCACGCTGCCGCTGGTCGTCGAGTCGGCATCCGCCGCGCTGCAGGTCATCGTCCCCGTGCGGCCGGAGGCGCGCCAATGACCTCCATCGCGCATATCTCGGATACGCATTTCGGCACTGAGGACGCGCCCGTGTGCGAGGCGCTGCGGCGCGCGCTGCTGCACGCGGCGCCGGACCTGGTGGTGCTGTCGGGCGACATCACGCAGCGCGCCAGGCGGGCGCAATTTCGCGCCGCGCGCGCCTTCCTCGACAGCCTGGCGCCGCTGCCGGTGCTGGCGCTGCCCGGCAATCACGACTTGCCGCTATTCGACCTCTTCACCCGCTTCACCGGGCCGTACCGGCGCTACCTGCGGCATGTCTGCCCCACGCTGGCGCCGCTGTGGCAAGGCCAGGCTTTGGCCGTGGTCGGCGTCAATTCGACGCGCGTGCTGCGCCACAAGCACGGCGCGCTGCCGGCCGCCCTGGTGCGGCAAGTGGCGCAGCAGATCGCGGAACTGCCGCAAGCGTTCAAGGTGGTGGCACTGCACCATCCGCTGGCCGTCATCGAGGCCGGCGACGCGCGCAACCGTGCGCGTGGCGCGGACGACGCGCTGGCGGAGTGGACCGGCGCCGGCGCCGACCTCATTCTCGGCGGCCATATCCACTTGCCATACTGCATCCTGGCCGGCCCCGCGTCGCGCCAGGCGGTGCTGCTGCAGGCGGGCACGGCCATGTCCACGCGCCGGCGCGGCGGACAAGCCAATTCCTTCAACCTGGTGAATTTCGATGCGGGCGGCGGCAGGCGCATGACTATCGAACAGCGCGACTACAATGCGCATGCGCGCGCCTTTGCATGCGTCAGCGTGCGGCAGGCGGTTTTTTCCGCGGCCGGCTGGGTTCTGGATCCGGGGCCGCGCCCATAGCCCATACATGGATAGCAACTTCGGTCAGGCTATCCGGAGCGGCGCGCGCTATGCTCTGACTGATCAAGAAGGAGACGCCATTGCATGCACCAGCCTATTTCGACCGGATGCTCGCCGTGCTCGCGTACATCGATGCCCATCTGGACGGCGACTTGCGCGTGGAAACCCTGGGCGCGGTCGCCGCGTTCTCGAAGCACCACTTCCACCGGCAGTTCTGCGCGCTGTTCGGCATCGGCGTGCACAAGTACGTGCGGCTGTGCCGCCTCAAGCGCGCATCGTTCCAGCTCGCCTTCCGCCGCACAACCCCAGTCATCGAGATCGCGCTGGCCGCCGGCTACGACGCACCGGAAGCGTTCGCGCGCGCCTTCCGCAAAAGCTTCGGGCAATCGCCCTCCGAGTTCAGGGAGCAGCCGCACTGGGAGCCGTGGCACGCCGCCTTTCAACCTTTGCGACAACTGAGGATCGATCACATGACACCAGACCATCAAGCCGCGCCAGTGCGCATCGTCGCCGTCGACGACATCCACGTGGCGCTGCTGGCGCACCGCGGCGACCCGCAACGCATCGGCGACACGGTGCGCAGCTTCATCGCCTGGCGCCGGCAGCATCGCTTGCCGCCCGCCGTCAGCGCCACCTTCAACATCCTGCACGACGACCCGCAGCAGGTCGCGCCGCACGACTTTCGCCTCGATCTGTGCGCCGCCTTTGACGGCGAGGTGGCCGACAATCCGTACGGCGTGACCGGCGCCGTGATCCCGGGCGGGCGTTGCGCGGTGCTGCGTCATGTCGGCTCCGACGAAACTCTGGGGGAAACCATCCGCTACCTGTACGCGGAGTGGCTGCCGCACAGCGGCGAGGCGCTGCGCGACTTTCCAGTGTATGTGCAGCGCCTGCGGTTTTTCCCGGACGTGCCGGAACATGAGGCGGTCAGCGATGTATTTTTGCCATTGCGCCAGCCGGATTACGAAAATGGCATGTCGCGCTGACAAGAGCGGCGCATTTTAATTTTCATGGAGAAACTTTTCCGTCATTCAATTGTCGATAGGAACTATCAGCATCTTCCGTCGACCTTGAATGACTTCCTCGATACGGACAGCGCAGGCCGGTATTCTGCGCGCGGCCGCATGTGCACTTCTCCTTGCCGGGCTGGCCGGCTGTGGCGGGGGCGGCAGCGATGCGTCGGCGCCGGGCGGCTCATCCGCGCTGCAATCGCAACCGGACACGGCGCAGACCACGGCCGCGCCGACTACCGCCATCGGGCCGGGTGCGCAGCCGACCCTGCTGATTTCCGAAGTGGCAAGCAACTACTACAGTGACGACGTGGCATGGTTCGAGGTCTACAATCCGGCTTCCACGCCGGCGACGCTGTCCGACTATACCCTCAACAGTTCCTACTTCGACACCGGCACCGGCGCCAGCAAGCTGACGCCGGCGGCGTTCTCCCTGCCCGCTGCAAGCGTGCCGGCCCATGGCTACCTGGTCGTCGCGGCGAGGGTCTATGACAAGCTCAAGGACAACAGCCAGATGGTGTACGTGCAGAACGGCACGCGGCGGCCGTACTGGAATGGCAGCGGCTCGCTGGAGCTGGTCACGCAGGGCAGGACCGCCGATTTCGTGCGTTTCGGCAGCTCCGGCGCGGCGCCGGCGACGGATGCGGCGTGGACCGGGGCGAACGTGGCGGCGCTGCCGTCCGGCCCGAACGAGCACGGCAAGTCCATCGTGCGCCCGGCGACCAAGGGCATGACAGACACCAACAGCGCCGCCGACTGGACGCTGGTGAATTTCGCCACGCCGGCCGGCATGAACGACGTGCCCGCCGGCGCGGTCGATTCCGACCATGACGGCATTCCCGACAGCGCCAAGGCGCCCGGCGGCACCTATGCGGGCATGGACCTGTACACGATGGGCGCGCGCACCGGCCGGCGCGACCTGTTCATGGAAATCGACTACATGCAGGGCAGCGATCCGGCGCTCACGCCGCGCCTCGAAGCCTTGCAAAAGGTGGTCGACGCCTTCGCCGCGAAAAACATCGCGCTGCACGTCGACACCGGCAAGCTCTACAGCGACGGTATCGACGCGCAGCGCTTCAACCTGGGCGGCGGCGAGCAGGTGGAGTTCGCCAAGTGCATCGCGCTCGACGTGGGGGCCGCCGCCGCACCCTCCGGCTGCACCTCGTTCTACGACTACAAGAGCGCGCACTTCGACGTGCGGCGCCGGCTGGTGTTCCACTACGCGCTGTTCGCCAGCTCGCAGAACCTCGACGGCAGCGCCGGCTCGTCGGGCGTGGCCGAATTGCTGGGCAATGACGTGGTCGTCACGCTCGGCGGCTACAACCTCGGCAGCGGCAGCGCGACCAGCCAGAACATGCTGATCAACCTGCAGGCCGGCACCCTGATGCACGAGTTCGGCCACAACCTCGGCCTGCGCCACGGCGGCAACGAAGACGCCAACTACAAGCCGAACCATTACAGCGTCATGAACTACATGTACCAGTTCGCCGGCTTGAGCGCGGCGCCCGACTCCGCGACCGCGGCGGAACGCTATTACCTGTCCAACGGCTTGAAGGGCAAGACCTACTGCAACCTGTCCGACAACTCGCCGTGCTCGAATAACTTCATCATCGGTTATTCCGACGGCAGCGGCGCCGACCTCAACGAGAGCAGCCTGTCGGAAGCGGCCAACATCGGACGCGGTGCCGCCGCCGGCGCTTATGCGGACTGGGACAACAACGGCGCGTTCACCGCCGCGACCGTCGCGCGCAACCTCAATCCGCAGGACGGTTCGACCAAGAGCATACTGAAGGATTACAACGAATGGGCCAACCTGACGCTGCCGTTCGCGCGCGTCTATGCCGGCAGCAATTCCGGCGCCGCGCTCGACTCGGCCGCCGAGCAGGAACGCCCCAATCCGATGAACCAGCGCCCGCTGCACCACGTCGTCGAAGAGCCGCTGCCGGCAAGCCTGCATGCGGAGCTGCGCGACATGGGCGCAGCCTGCGACAGGCGCTGGCCATGACGCTGCGCCTGGCCTGCCTGCTGGCCTGCAGCCTCTTTATGGCGGGCCCGGCGCTGGCATTGCAGATTACGGGATTGTCGGCAGTCGAGCCGCTCGCCGCTAACGAGGTCAGGCCGACGGTGAAGGATGGGGTGCTGCGCATTGAGTTGACGCCGCAGCAGACGGTCACCGTCGCCCCCTGGCCCGCCTACCTGCCGCAGCGCTTCGGCCCGCAGTCGATCGCGGCGACGCGCCAGCCGCACCCGGCCGGCCCGATCGACCGCATTTCCCTGCGCGAGCGCGCGGACCGGACGGCATGGCTTGAAATCGGCGCCGGCGCGCCGCCGTCGTCGGCCGTCATCGGCCCGTGGCGGCTGCAGAAACCGGCGCGCGGATGGAGCGTGGCGCACGGCGGGCAGCGCATCCCTCTGCGGGCGAACGCGCCGTCGGCCGTGCGCGCCGGCGACGCGCGCTGGTGCGTCTACCTGCTCGACGAGGCCGTTCCCCAGCCGCGGCCGGGCCTGGCGACGGAACAGGAAGCGCGCGCGTCGTGGGCCGCCGTCAGGCTGGGTGCGCGCCAGCGGCGCTGTCCCGCGCCGCCCGCGGCGCCTCGATGACAAGGTCGGACTCGGCCAGCGCCACGCACGGCAGGATGAAGCCCTGCGCCTTTTCTTCCGGCAGCAAGCCCGGCCATTCGATGCGGTAGCTCACGCGCCCGCTCGCGACGCGGCACATGCACGCGCGGCAAGTGCCGTTGCGGCAGGAGCTCGGCAGCCGCAGCCCGGCGCGCGCGGCGGCGTCGAGCAGCGTCATCCCGTGCGGCGCGTCGAACGTCCATCCCGCCGGCTCGATGCGCACCGAGCAGCGCTCGCCTGCGCCGCTCACGCCGCGCTCCGCAAGGACAGCCACAGCAGCCATCCGGCGGCGACGCAATGCAGCGCGACCGTCATCCAGAACACCACCAGGAACGAGCCTTTGGACGACTTGTGACGCAGCAGGCGCTGCGCCGCGAGCGCGCCCGGCCAGCCGCCGAGCAGCCCCAGCATGTGCAGCGTGATTTCCGGCGTGCGCCAGTGCGCCTTTCTCGCCGCCGACTTGTCGTGCGCATAGAACGCGAACGTGGCGATGCTCGCGGCGAGATAGTAGGCGAGCAGGGTCATAGATAGTTCGACACTTCGATCAGGTTGCGGTCCGGGTCGCGGAAGTACACGGAACGGATCGGGCCGGTCGCGCCCGTCCTCTGGACCGGGCCATCCTCGATCGCCACGCCGCAGCGCGCCAGGTGCGCCATCGCCTCGGCCAGCGGCACCGAGGTGATCAGGCACAGGTCGGCCGAGCCGGGCGTGGGCAGCAAGGCCTTCGGCTCGAACTCGGCGCCATGCTGGTGCAGGTTGATTTTCTGGGCACCGAAGGCGAGCGCCTTCCTGCCCTGTCCGAAAGTCACCACGTCCATGCCGAGCGCGGTCGAATAGAAATCGCAGGTGGCATCGATGTCGCGCACGGTGAGAACGATGTGGTCGATTCTGTCTATCTTCATGGTTGCGGCAAGGTGGTCGTTAGCGGACGGCATCGCTCACTTCGGCAGTCCAGCGTGCGATTTCGTCGGCCGAAGCCGCAGGCGCGCCGATATGGCTCGCATTCGGCTCGTACAGCCGGTTGAGCGGATTGCGGGGAAGGGCGGCGAAGCGAGCCTGCTTGCTCCTGGCCAGCGCTGGATAGTCGCCGCTGGGCGCGATGTACAGCACCGGCACCTGCGGCTTCACGTTGCCCGGCGCACCGGCCCGGCCCATCGCCCCGTCCGGGTCGAACCAGCTGAGGTAGGAGGCGGCGGTGGTGACGACCGGGTAGACGCCCTTCGCTCCTTCGTAGTCGGCGAAGCGGGCCTTTTCAGCGCCCTTGCCTTCGGCCACCAGCTGGCGCGCGCGCGCCACCGGCTCGGCCAGCTTTTCCACGAAGGCTGGGCTGCTGACATCGCCGCCCGGCGCGATGGCGATGATGCCGTCGACCGCGTGGCGGGAGGCGAAGTACAACGCAAACACGCCACCCTGGCTGTGGCCGGCGACGAACACCGCGCGCGCGCCCTTGGCGCGCAGCGCAGCCAGCGCCGATTCCAGCTCGCCTTCGGCGGCACCGACATCCACGTCGTAATCGCGCCGGGCGGACCAGGGCATGTCGAGGTTCGCCACGAGGAAGCCTTTTTCCGCCAGGGCGGAAGCCAGGCCGTTGACATGCTTGTCCGGCGAGCCGCCCTTGCCGTGCATGATCACGACGCCGATGGGCGCCGCGCCGGCGCACGCGCCATTCAATGGCAAGACGGCCGCGGCAAAGGCCAGAGCGGCGGCGGCAAGTTGCAAAAGCTTGCGCAGCATATCGTTCCCCTCGTATCAATCCATAACGCGAAGGATTGTAGCGCGCCGGGAGTGAACCCTGTTAAACGTCGGGCGCGACGAACCACTCGCGCAGCTGCTCGTACACGCGCGGGCTGCCGAGCAGGTCGAGATGACCGGTCTCGTAGACGATCGACAGATGCGACGCCGGAAACGGCAGGGTGCGCTCCGGGTCGGCATGCCGCCCGAGCGCGCTGTCGAGCGGCACCAGGCCGTCGCCGAGCAAGAGGTTGCTGATGTCCGCGGTATCCTTGCCCAGCATCGCGGCCATCGCATAGCTGCGCACGCCGGCAGGCAGCGGCACGAAGCTGCGCATGTCCTCGGTGCGCACGAAGCGGTTGCGCCCCTCCCAGTCGGCATCGAGCAGATTGCCATGCCGCAGGTCGGTGATGCCGGCACTGCGCAGCATGCCCAGGCGCGCGAACGGCGCGACATAGGGAATGGCCTGCAGGATCGTGTCGACCCAGTTGCCGATGCGCTCCAGCGGCGCGCCGTGATGCGGCGTGCCCATGCACACCAGCCGCTTCAGGCGCGGCAGCCACACCAGATTTTCCTCGGCCGCGTAATGGCAGGCGCTGCGCGCCACCAGGCCGCCCATGCTGTGGCACACCAGCACCAGTTCTTCCACCGGCTGCGGCCATTGCTCGACGAGCTGTTCGAGCAGCGCGGCCAGCGTGCGGCCGTTGGACGACACATGCAGGCCGGTGTTGTAGTGCAGGTAAAGCGCGGTGTAGCCGAAATCGCGCTCCAGCGCCGCGCCGTGGCTGTGCCCCTGGCGCTTCCACTGCAGGTCGTTCATGCACAGCCCGTGCAGCAGCACGACGATCTTGCCGCCGGCCTGGGGAATCGCATTGCTCAATGCCGCGCGCTCGAGCTTCAAGGGCTGGCCTCCGCGCCGCATCTGCATGCGGATCGCGAGCGAATTGCCGCTCTTGAGCATGTGGTCGCCGAGGATGCCGTTCAATGCGGCCAGCACCGCCTCGCGCTGCGGCGACGAGGCGCGTTCGCCGAACAAGGGCACGAGCCGGGCCAGGGCGGCATCGGCGCCATCGCCGAGCACGCGGGTGGCGCCGCGCACGGCTCCGTAGACCAGTCCGGTGATGCCGCGCGTGCGGCGCGGCACCGGGGCGGTCTGGCGCGCCGGATGCAGAACATTGTGATGGACGTCTTCCACCAGATCGACGATGCCGAGCGTGGCGTCGGTCGCCAGCCGCGCCAGCGCGCGCAGGTCGGCGGGACGAATATGACTTGTCTTTTTCATGAACTTTCTGCTCATTAATTTTCTGGTAGGCATGATCCTTTGCCATGGCTCTCGCGCACCTTAGCAGAGTATGCGAGGTGCGCCGCTTGAGTTTGAACAATGGATGCACGGGCATGCTTGGCTGGCATGCGTTTTTTACTACCGGAAAAATAGTTGGAACCGCGCCTGCCTGCCTGGGTCAGAAGCCCCTGTACCGTACGCAATTTTTCCTGGTTTCAAAATTTGCAGCGGTCAATTCCTCACCGAAGACAGGATGGAGACAGTGAAGAAAACTCTTGCAATGATGGTTCTGGCAGCAGGATTGGCGGGCACGGCTTGCGCGCATGCGGACATGGGCTTGGTCGGGGAAGTCGGCACCACCGGCGTCGGCGGACACATGGTGATTCCGCTGCGCAAGAACATGAATGCACGCCTCGGCATGAACTACCTCTCCTATTCCTACAGCGGCAGCACGCGCGACATGGATTACGACCTGTCGATGAAGGCCAGGACCTATGACGCGCTGCTCGACTGGTATCCCAGGGAGCATAGCTCGTTCCACGTGACCGGCGGCCTGGCGTACAACGGCAACAAGATCGACGCGCAGGCACGCCCGAACGGCAGCGGCAACTACACCATCAACGGCAACAGCTACAGCGCGGCGTCCGCCGGCAAGATCACCGGCCAGGTCGACTTCGGCAAGGTGGCGCCCTATCTTGGCGTGGGCTGGAGCAAGGCGGCGGAAAAGGGCTGGTCGTTTTCGAGCGACGTCGGCCTGCTGTTCCAGGGCTCGCCGCATACTTCGCTGAGCAGTTCCGGCTGTACCGCCGGCGCCGCCGCCTGCAACCAGCTGGCCGCCGACGTGGCGAAGGAAAACGCGCGCCTGTCCGACGAAGTCAGCCGCTTCAAGGTCTATCCGGTGCTGCGCATCGGCGTCAGCTATAAATTCTGACGATGCGAACGATAGCTGCACCACCAATGGCAGCGGAGCCGCAATAGCGAACCCTATGCAAGCTGTCGGAAGGCGCCGGCCTGACTATTTCTCTTCCAGCAGCGAGCGCAGCATCCACGCCGTCTTTTCATGCACCTGCATGCGCTGCGTGAGCAGGTCGGCGGTCGACTCGTCGCCGGCTGCGTCGACCGCCTTGAACATCGCGCGCGCATTGCGCGCCACCGTTTCCTGGTCCGCCACCAACTGCCGGATCATTTCCTGCGCCGCCGGCACGCCGTCCGGCTCCTGGATGCTGGTCAGCGCGGCGAACATCGAATAAGTGCCCGGCGCCGGGCTGCCGAGCGCGCGTATCCTTTCCGCGATCACATCCACCGCCTGCGCCAGCTCGGTGTATTGCGTCTCGAACATCAGGTGCAGGGTCTGGAACATCGGGCCGGTAACGTTCCAGTGGAAATTGTGCGTCTTCAGGTAGAGGGTGTAGGTGTCGGCCAGCAGGCGCGACAGGCCGTCGACGATGTCGCGGCGGTGGTGTTCGGAAATGCCGATATCGATTTGCATGTGAGAACTCCGTGTGCGTGGGGATGATCAATACGACAGCACGCATTGCGCCGCGTTCGATCGCACCGCGCGCGGTTTGACGCAGGCCCCTATCTCCCCGGTTCCGAAAACGCCTGCCCGGCGCCGCTTCGCCCCAGCTTGCTCAGGAAATTGCCCAGTGCATCATTGGGCGACTGCTCGTCGCGCCGGCGCACCGCTTCGATGCCGTCCGGGCCGATGACGAGCGTCGTGCTGCCGTCGCGCGTGGTGACCACGCCATAGCCGGGCGGCAGCGCCGACGTGTCGAGCGGCGCCGCATCGGGCGCGCCGCTGTCGCCGCTAGAGCTCGACACGTCGGCGCCCGCCGCATCCTGCGGCGGCGCGGCGACGATCAGCGGCGGCGGACGTTTCGGCTGCGGGAACTTCGCCTTGGTATCGATGAGCTTTTGTTTCAGCATGTCGCGGAAGAAGTCGCCCACCAACAGCGCCGCGTTGTGCCCGCCTTGCCCCCAATAGTCGCTGCGCATGGTCACGCGCGAATCGTTGAAGCCGACCCAGGCGCCGGCCACCAGGTTCGGATGCATCAGGATGAACCAGCCGTCGGTGTTGTTCTGCGTGGTGCCGGTCTTGCCGGCGATGTCGGCGACGATGCCGAAGCGATCCCGCACCACGGTGCCGGTGCCGCGCTTGACGACGCCGCGCATCATGTCAATCAGCTCGACGGCCGTGTCTTCCGACATGGCCTGCGTACCCTCGGTGCGGAAGTCGGCCAGCACGTGGCCGTCGCGGTCCTTGATGCGCTTGATGAACACCGGCTTGCGGTACTCGCCGACCTGGGCGATGGTGGCGTAGGAAGTCACCATTTCCAGCAGCGTCACCGCGCTGGTGCCGAGCGCGAGCGACGGCACCGGGTCGAGCCGGCTTTGCCGGATGCCGGCGGCGCGCGCCAGGGTGATGATGGAAGGGATGCCGGCATCCTGCATCACTTGCGCGGTGATGGTGTTCTTGGAATAGATCAGGCCCTCGCGCATGCTCATCATCCGGCCGGACGCGCCGCCCATGTCGGAGGGGCGCCACAGCGAGCCGTCGGGCGCGCGGAACTCGACGGTGCGGTCGAGGTAGGCGCGCTCCGGGCTCAGTCCCTGCTCCAGCGCGGCGCCGTAGACCAGCGGCTTGAAGGTGGAGCCGGGCTGGCGCTCGGCCTGCGCGACGTGGTCGAACTGGTCGACGTCGAAATCGCGGCTGCCGACCCAGGCCTTGATCTCGCCGGAAAACGGCTCGACCGCGACGAAGCCGGCCTCCAGCCGCGTCTTGGCCTCGCGCAGGCGCGCCATGAAGTTCGGGCTGGCTTTCAGGCGCGCCAGCGCCGCCGCATCCTTGTGGCCGCGCGCAAGCGCCTTGCGGTATTCGGGCGTCTCGCGGATGAAGGTGTCGAGCAGGTCGCGCCGCGCCTGCCAGAAATGCCGGAACGGTTCGACCCGCTTGCGCAGCGTGGCGTAGGCGCTCGGCGCATGGGACGCGACGCGCTCGGCGCTCTGGCCCCATTCGACGTCGGCGATGTTCTGCAACACCTGCGACTGGCGCGCGACGGCCTCGGCGGCGGCGTCCTGCAGGCGGTCGTCGATGGTGCTTTCCACCACCAGGCCGTCGGTATAGAGGTTGTAGTCGTGCTGGTCGGCCCACTCGATCAGGAAGCGGCGCGCATAGGCGGCGAAGTGGGGCGCCACGCCGAGCGGGTCGGGCTGGCGCGTGAGCTTGACCTGCAGCGGCTGCTCGCGCATGGCGTCGAACTGCGCCGCGGACAGCACATTGCGCTTGACCATCTGCGCCAGCACCACGTTGCGGCGCTTTAAGGCGCGGTCGGGATTGATGATCGGGTTGTAGTAGCTGGTGCCCTTCAACATGCCGATCAGGGTGGCGCTCTCCAGCGCGTCGAGCTCGGCGGCCGGCTTGTCGTAATAGGTGCGCGCCGCCATCTCGATGCCGACCACGTTGTACAGGAAGGGCACGGTGTTGAGGTAGGTTTCGAGGATTTGCTCCTTGGTATAGGCCTGTTCGATCTTGAGCGCGGTGATGATTTCACGCAGCTTGCGGTCGATGGTGCGCGAACGGCCTATCTCTTCCGGGAACATGTTGCGCACCAGTTGCTGCGTGATGGTCGAGCCGCCCTGCTGGTCTCCCTGCAGCGTGTGCACGACGGCCGACAGCGTGCGCGCGAAGTCCACGCCGCGATGCTCGTAAAAGCGGTGGTCCTCGGTGGCGACCAGGGCCTGGACCACGTAGGGCGAAATCCGCTCCAGCGGAACGCGCTCCTGCTGGCCGCGCGAGAACGTGGCCAGCTGCGTGCCGGAGGCCGACAGCAGGATGCTGGGCTCGGCCGTGCGCGCGGCCAGGAGGGCGGCGACGCTGGGCGTGGTCGGCGCGATCTTGGCGAGATACGCGACGGCGACGATGACGGCGGCAAAACCGAGGATGAACAGCGCGCCGAACAGGCTGACGAGATGGTGGGCGATGTGGCGCAGGATTGTTTTGCCGCGCGGCTTGTCTTCTCCGAAAACAGGGGAGGGATCTGGCATGTGCGGATTCTCGCTGTCCACTTTGGATAACCTTGTTGATTTTTTAATGGGAATTTGGACAAGGGCAGCAAGGTTTGGTTTTATGGCTGAAACAGAAACTCGACCAGGCGCATGCAGGCGCGTTGCGCAACAGATACGATTAGTGGGCGGCAGCGGTATTGCTCGGCGACACCTGTCTGCGCATTCGCCGAGGTTGGCGGGCGGGCTTAAGGGGCGTTATAGTGAGCGCAACACATCGACCATACTCACCGACCAAGACCAGCGACGTGCCCCCTCCTGTACTCCCTAATCACCAGTTCTGGCGCGATGAGGCGCTGCCGTTTCTAGAAGCCCGCGCCATTCACGACGGCCGCGCCGTCTGCTATGCGCGGCATGCGCACGAAACGTTCTCGATTGGGACGGTCACTGGCGGGCAGAGCATCTATGTCAATGGCAAGGTTCGGGAACGCATTGCGGCCGGCGCCGTCGTCGTGATGAATCCGGGCGATGCCCATGCCTGCAATCCGCTCGGCCACCAACCATGGTCATATCGCATGCTCTACGTGGATGCACTCTGGCTCAATCGCCTGCAGCACGAGCTGGGCTTCAGCAAGAACCGGGGCTTGCGGGCATTTTCAACGCGCGTGACATACAGCCCCAGCCTGTACGCCGGCCTGAACCAGCTGTACGCGATATTGAACGACGAGCGCGCAGAACAGTTGCACAAGCATAGCGCTGCCATCAGCTTCTTCGCCGAAGTGCAGCGACAGCTCGACCCTGCACCCGGCGTGCCGGCCGAAGCGAACCACAAACTGGCGCGCGCCGCCGAATACATCGACGCGCATTGCACGCGCACCCTGAAGCTGGATGAAATTTGCACGGCGGCCGATCTTTCCGCGTCCTACCTGATCCGCGCATTCAAGCAGCGCTACGGCATGACGCCGCATGAATATCTGCTCAACCGCCGCATCCAGTTCTGCCGCGCACGGCTGCGACGCGGCCAGGCGATTGCCGACCTGGCACTGGAGGCGGGGTTCGCCGACCAGGCGCATTTCCAGCGCGCATTCAAGCGGCTGGTGGCAGCCACGCCCGGCCAGTATCGGGGATAAGCGGGCGCGGCATCCTACGCCGCAAGCAGGCCGGCTGCGCTCACGGCGATGAATGCGGCCATCAGGCGGTTCAGCAAGCGGACATGCCGGGGCTCATGCAAGTATTTGCGCAGCATGCTACCGGCCAAGGCCCAGCACGCAATCGATCCGTAGCAAATCACGAAATAGATCGCCGTGAACTGCCAGACCAGCATGCGGTTTCCATCAATGGCATACGCGCCCATGCCGGCCAGCGCAGCCAGCCATGCCTTCGGATTGAGCCATTGCATCGCTGCACCGTACATGAACGAGGGGCTTTGCGCCGGCCCGCCCGCATCCAGCGTTCCGTCATCGCTCACCAGCTTGTAGGCCATGAAGAAGAGGAAGGCGATGCCGGCCCAGCGAACCGCATCGGTCAATTGCGGCCACTGGCGCATCAGTTCGTACAAGCCCAGGCCGGTCAGCAAGAGCAGCAGCGTAAAGCCCAGCGTCGCGCCCGTCACATGCTGCATGCTGGGGCGCAAGCCGTAGCGGGCGCCGGCGCCTAGCGCAACGAGATTGACCGGGCCGGGGGAAATCGATGATGCCAGCGCAAATGCTGCCATGGAAAGAATGCCGCTCATCCGTTGACCTCGCGTCCGTTATCCTGAAATACCAGCGCCGCAGCTTATCCGGGAGCGCGTGTCGCGTATTGAAGAAAATTACCCTTGCCGCAGACTGAACACTTGGCCAGAACCTGCACAAGCGCATCCAAAAGTGTTTAAATCAAGCTACGCTGCTTTTTCCGAAGGGATGCATTGCGATGGCCTTGATCCTGCCCTGCTATTACCTGGACGAACCGTTGAACGAGGAAGAACTGCACTTCGTCCGGCAGACGCTGGTCGGCCCCTGGGCCAGATTCAAGACAGGCGCCGCCGGCCTGGAGCAAAAGCGCGTGCCGGCCGTGCTGCCCGTGCCCGGCGCGCATGGCGTCTATGCGAAAAGCCGCGAGCAACGCGCCGAATGCCTGCGCGCCAACCTGCGCCATGCCGGCATCCGCGCCTATAACGGACGGCAAGTAGTGTGGGTCATGCCGCGCGACACTGAATGGGATGCCATCTTCCAGTTCGCGATACGCGAGGAAACCGGCTACGCCCCCTACGTCGCACAACGCTGGTTCCCGCAGGACGAGGCGCTGGTGCGCGGCAGCGTGCGTGTGGTCGATACCCAGATGCTGATCAGCGCGCTGTAGCGCACTCGCGTAAAGGTGCTGCTTGACAAGCAGGCGCCGCGCTGCGACGATAAACACATGCTGTTATTCACATCTCACCGCCGTTTGCATTGGTGGCCGCGCTAACGAGCGCGGCTGCTGGATTGCGATGTGATTTTCCCAACGTAATTTTCGATGAACGCCGCCTCTATCGGGCGGCGTTTTCGTTTTTGCGCATCTTGGTGGAGGCCGACAAAGGAGCCTCCATGACACAAACCGCCCATACCACCATCCTGACCGGCGACCGCCCGACCGGGCCCTTGCACCTCGGCCATTTCGTCGGCAGCCTGCGCAACCGCGTGGCCTACCAGCACGACTACCGGCAATTCATCATGCTGGCCGACGCCCAGGCCCTGACCGACAACATGGACGACCCCGGCAAGGTGCATCGCAACGTCATCGAAGTCGCCCTCGATTATCTGGCGGTGGGCATCGATCCGGCGCGCTCGACCGTGTTCATCCAGTCGCAGCTGCCGGAGCTGGCCGAGCTGACCTTCTATTACCTGAACCTGGTCACGGTGGCCCGGCTGGAGCGCAATCCGACGGTCAAGGAAGAAATCCGCCTGCGCGGCTTCGAGCGCGACATCCCGGCCGGCTTCCTGTGCTATCCGGCCAGCCAGGCGGCCGACATCACCGCCTTCAAGGCGACGCTGGTGCCGGTCGGCGAAGACCAGGTGCCGATGATCGAGCAAACCAATGAAATCGTGCGCCGCTTCAACCGCATCGCCGGCCGCGACGTGCTGGTCGAAGCCACCGCGCTGGTGCCGCCGGTGGGGCGCCTGCCGGGCATCGATGGCAAGGCGAAGATGAGCAAGTCGCTCGGCAACACCATCAACCTGGGCGCGACGCCCGACGAGATCCGCGCGGCAGTCAAGAAAATCTATACCGACCCGCTGCATCTGCGGGTCGAGGACCCGGGCCACCTCGAAGGGAACGTCGCCTTCACCTATCTGGATGCCTTCGACCCCGACCAGGCGGGCTTGGCCGAGCTGAAGGCGCGCTACGTACGCGGCGGGGTGGCCGATAGCCTGGTCAAGCGCCGCCTGGAAGACTGCCTGCAGGAATTATTGACACCGATCCGCGCGCGTCGCAAACAGCTTGCGCAAGACCGTGGCCATATCCTGCAGGTGCTCAGGGAAGGCACCGAGAAGGCGCGCGCCGTAGCGGCCAGCACGCTGGACGAAGTCAAGGCGGCGCTCGGCCTGCGCCATTTCTGAGACTGAAAAAAAACCCCGCGAGGCTCGCGCCTGCGGGGTCAATCCACCTATTGCAATGAAAGGGGGAGGAGACAACTTGTGCGCTACGCGGCGCGGGCGTCCTGCTTGAGACTGCGCGCCAGCCAGCGCGTGACCGGACCGAGCACATAGGTCAGCGGAAAGGCGATCGGCCACGACGTCAGCCAGGCTTCCATCCAGGCACCGACGAAATCGTTGCCGGCGCCCAGCCACATCAGGCGCAGCACGGCGCTCGTCACCAACATGACCACCCCGCTCAACAGCAATGCCGGCAACATCGACGCCAGCGCGCGCGAACGGCGCAAGAGTTGCGTCGGAGCCACAGATGCATGCAACAGCGTGGTCATGGTGCTGTGCAACCGCTCAATTGCCGCGCGCGGCGATGGCGCGCAATTCGGCGGCCAGGGCAGGCTGGGTGCCTTCGTAGTCGCGCGCCAGGCGGTTGAGCATCAGGACGCCTTGCATGGTGCGGCGTGCAGTGCGTTCTTCCAGCGTGCGGCGCGGCTTGACGACCAACAACGCGGCGCGCAGCAAGCCGACCAGCAGCGGCTTGAACATCACGAACAGGGCAGCCAGCACGGAAAAACCGAGCAGCGGGCGCGCCATGCTGATGGCGGTGCCGGCAAACGCTTCGGCAACCGGCAGTGCGGCTTGGGCGGGGAAGGCGATAGTCAGGATAGACATTATTTACTCCAATCAACTTTTTCTTTGCTGCATTGCACTATAGACAGACGAAAGTTATATAGCCAATTTCAAATCCACATATCAGCTATAATCTTCGTGAATAACTTAAAATTCGTTTTCTTTTTAATAATCAATCATTTGCGCTGCCATGAGCTTTCTGACACTGGATCTGAATCTGCTGCGTGTGTTTGACGCGGTGATGACTGAGCAAAACCTGACGCGCGCCGCCAGCCGTCTTGCAATGACGCAACCCGCGGTCTCGAACGCCTTGCGGCGCCTGCGCGACGCGCTCGGCGACGAATTGCTGATCCGCACCGCGCATGGCGTCAAGCCCACGCCACGCGCCGAAAACCTGTGGCCATCGGTGCGGCGCGCGCTGTCGGAACTGGAAGAAGCGATCGAGCCGGAACAGACCTTCGATATCGCCAGCGCGCAGACAACATTCCGTATGGCAATGGCCGACGCGACTGCGGCGCTCTGGCTGCCGTCGCTGGTACGCTCGATCGAGCGCGAGGCGCCGGGCATCATGGTGCGCATGGTGCCGCTGACGACGCGCGAGCCGCGCCCGATGTTGTTGCGAGGCGACATCGACCTGGCGGTTGGCTTTTTCCCGGGCGTCGTCGCTCAGCTCGCCGGCGGCCAGCAGAACGTGTCGGTTTCGCCGATCCGGCACGAGCAGCTGTATTCGGGCCGCTACGTGTGCGTCATGCGCAAGAACCATCCGCTGGCCGGCCGCGAGCTGACGGTCGATTCCTACTGCGCGGCGAATCATGTGCTGGTGAGCTTTTCCGGCCGCGCCCACGGCCTGGTGGACGAGGCGCTGGCGCAGCTGGGACGCGAACGGCGCATCCTGCTGACGGTCAACCAGTTCTTCACCGCCGGGCGCGTGGTGGCCACCTCCGACCTGATCATGGTGCTGCCGCAGCACCTGATCGCCTCCACCGGCATGCCCGGCGGCTCGCTGGTGATGAAGGAGCTGCCGTTCGCGATGCCGAACATGCACATCGACCTGCTGTGGCATGAACGCGATACGCGCAGCCCGGCGCACAAGTGGCTGCGCGCGCACCTGAGCGGCACGACCAGGGAAACGATGACGAAAGCGGGAATCGTGCCGGTGGCGTAACGCTGGGCAAGGCAGCGCAGGAAAAGGCGCTGTCGCCAGGCGGGGCGCACTCCGCCCGGCGATATTGATATATTCTTGGCAGATGGATACCAGTGCGCCTGCCTTGCAGCCCAATATCGCCGACCTCTTGCTCGACGCGGTCTTCCTGGTCGATGTCGGCGGGCACGTCGTGTACGCGAGCGCGGCATGCGAGCGTATCCTCGGCTACACGCCGGCCGAGTTGATCGGCCGGTCCCTGATGGATTTCATCGTGCCGGAAGACCGCGCGCGGACCCTGGAAGAAGCCCGGCATGTCATGGCCGGGCACCCGCGCATCGGGTTCGAAAACCGCTATATCCGCAAGGACGGCCGCCAGGCGCATATCATGTGGTCCGCCCGCTGGTCGGAAGCGGACCAGCTGCGCATCGGCGTGGCGCGCGACGTCACCGAACGCAAGCATGCGGAAGAAATGCAGGCCGCGCTCTATGCCGTGTCCGAGGCGGCCCATGCCGCCACCGACCTGCGCGCCATGTACCGGGAAATGCACCGCATCGTCGCGCAACTGGTGCCGCTGGCCGGGTTCGCCGTCGCCACCTACGATCCCAGGACCAAGCAGCTCGGCTTCGCGTACCAGAGGGATTTGCACGGCAACTCGCCGCTCATCCAGGAAGCGGCCGCGCGCCAGTATTGCATCGAGGTGATCGGCAGCGGGCAGCCGCTGCTGCTGGCCGATGATTTGCTGCTAACCCCACCTGTCGAAAACGCCATGCCCGGCAGCGGGGCTTGCCTGGTGCTGCCGCTCATTACTCAACAGGAGGCGATCGGCGCCCTGGTCCTGAAAAGCCTGCCGGGCACGATCTACTCCGACAAGGAAAAGGAACTGCTGCAATTCGTCTCGGCGCAGGTAGCGACGGCGATGGAACGCAAGCGCCTGAACGGCGAGCTGCTGCGCGCGGCGCGTCACGACGAATTGACCGGCCTGCCGAATCGCCGCCTGTTCCACGACCGCATGGCCTCGGCGCTGGCCAGATGCAAGCGCAAGCAGGGACGCCTGGCGCTGCTGTACCTCGACATCGACGATTTCAAGCAAGTCAACGACAGCTACGGCCACGCGGCCGGCGACCTGTTGCTACAGGAAGTCGCGCAACGCCTGGCACGGTGCGTGCGAGAGGAAGACACGGTGGCGCGGCTGGGCGGGGACGAGTTCGTGGTGCTGCTGGAGGAGGTGCACGGGCCGGACGATGCGTCGCACATCGCGGACAAGATCCGCGGCGCCGTGCAGCAGCCGGTCCACATCGACGGCCTTGCGTGGCAAACGCGCACCAGCATCGGCACGGCGCTCTATCCCGAACACGGATTGGAAGCGGAAGACTTGATCAAGCATGCGGACAAGGCCATGTACCGCGATAAACGGTCCAAGGCCCGCGCATTCAAATAACCCGCAGGGCGTCAGGAGACGCGGCTGCGCGCGCCGGTCCCGCGTTCCGTCTTGCGGCGCTGTCCGGCGGGCTTGGTCGCCGGCGTGGCGCCCTTGGTACCCTTGGCGTCTTGCGACGCGCGTTGCTGCGGCGGACGTTGCTGGCGCTGGGCAGAGGGCGCAGGGCCGCGCCGCCCTTGGCTGCGCCGGCCGTTTTCGATCGGTTCGGCCTTGATGCGCGGGTCGACCTCGAAGCCGGCCATGGCCTTGACCTCGATCTCGCGCTTGAGCAGGCGCTCGATATCGCGCAACAGCTTGTGCTCGTCGACGCACACCAGCGACACAGCCTGGCCGGCGCTGCCGGCGCGTCCGGTGCGACCGATGCGGTGCACGTAATCTTCCGGCACGTTCGGCAACTCGTAGTTGACCACGTGCGGCAGCAAATCGATGTCGATGCCGCGCGCGGCGATATCGGTCGCGACCAGCACATGCAGCTTCAGGCTCTTGAAATCGGCGAGCGCGCGGGTGCGTGCGCCCTGGCTCTTGTTGCCGTGAATCGCGGCGGAGCGGATGCCGGCCTTGTCGAGTTTTTCGGCCAGGGCATTGGCGCCGTGCTTGGTGCGGGTAAACACCAGCACCTGATGCCAGCCGTTGTCTTCGATGAGCTTGACCAGCAGATCGCGCTTCCTGCCCTTGTCGACGTGATAGACGCTTTGCGCGACCATGTCGGCCGTCGCGTTGCGCGGCGCCACTTCCACCTGCTGCGGATTGTGCAGGTAGTTCGCTGCGAGTGCGCGGATCTCGTCGGAAAACGTGGCGGAAAACATCAGCGTCTGCTTTTTCTTGGGCAGTCGGGCGACGACGCGGCGGATATCGTGGATGAAACCCATGTCGAGCATGCGGTCGGCCTCGTCGAGAATGAAAATCTCGATGCCCGACAGATCGACGTTGCCTTCGCCGACATGGTCGAGCAGGCGGCCTGGCGTGGCAACGATGATATCGACGCCGGAACGCAAGGCCTGGGTTTGCGGCGCCATGCCGACGCCGCCGAAGATGACGGCGGACTTGAGCGGCAGGTACTTGCCGTAGGTGCGCACGCTGTCTTCGACCTGCGCCGCCAGTTCGCGCGTCGGCGTCAGCACCAGAACGCGCGGCTTGCTGCGCGCCGGGGCGGCACGGTTGCCGAGCAGTTGCAGGACCGGCAGCGTAAAGCCGGCGGTCTTGCCAGTGCCGGTCTGGGCCGCCGCCATCAAGTCATGCCCTTTGAGCACGACGGGAATCGCCTGTGCCTGGATCGGGGTGGGCTTGTCGTAGCCTTGTTCGGCAACGGCGCGCAGAATGTCGGCGCATAGGCCGAGATCGGTGAAATGCATAGAGAATTGCTCCGGGAATCCGCCTTGCGTGCTTGGCACGAACCAGTCTAAGGGGAATCGCTGATGGAAATGAACGCGGAAAGAGGATCTGATCGCGGGCGTCGACACGCAGGCTGGCAAGAGGACCAACGCGGGCCCAAGTGTAACACCGATCGGTGAAGCGCACCGGGCGGGACGTGATGGCACCGCCCGGCGTGAAGAACGCCCGCCATGGCGCGGGCATTCCTGCTTCAAGCTGCCCCAAGCATCTTCAGTCGGCGCTGTTGTTCTCGTTGTGAAAACCGAACATCATCTGCACCATGTTGTACTCGCCGATCGGCGCGCCCGGGTCGCCGATGACCTGCATCAGCTGGTTGCAAAAACGGGTGGTGTGCTTGCCGGTGCCTTCGAAGATGTCGTGGTATTCGGCGCGGCCCCAGATGTAGAAGTACTTCTTCCCCTGCTGCACCGCGGCCAGTTCCTCGGCGCCGATGCTGCCGGGCGTGCCTTCGACCAGCGCGCGCGGCCCGGCGATGGCGTTCACCGTGTCCTGCCGGTCGCCCGGAAAATCGTAATCCTGCGGCAGCGGTTCATCGAGCAAGCGATACGTGGTGGTGATCTCCAGCCCCTTGGTCGGCGTGTTGCCGCTGTTTTCCCACACCGGGTGCAGCGTCCAGCGGTACTGGCCGGTGGCATCGTCAAGATGCAGGAAGGTTTTGAACTCGCGCAGGAACATGAAAGCGCGCTGCCCCGCGACCAGCGCATTCTCCGCGGTGCGCGCCGTCTTTTCCGCCGCCTGCGCGGTGTCGCCGGTGGCCCGCGCCGTCTGCTCCAGGCGGCGCGACTGGGCGCGCGCGATGCTCACCAGCAGGCCGGCCAGCAGGACGAGCAGGACATCGGTGGCCTTGACCTGGTACAGGAAGTTGTCAAGCCAGCCGGGCTGCGTGGGCGCTGCCGGCGGCACCGGCGCGGCGGCGGGCTTGGGCGCAGGGACATCCTGCGCCGCCAGCGCGGGCGCGGCGACCTTTTCCGCCGCCACGCTTGCAGGGGATGGCAAGGCGACGGGAGCGCTATCGTCCGCAGCCTTGATGGGCGCGGCATGAACCGGCGCAATATTGGCCGGCTCGGCATTGGCGGCCGGCTCGTCGGCGGCGGCGCCGGCCGTGCCCGACGCACCCGATGCGCCCGGTGCCTGTTCCCGGGTGGCGGCTTTCGCCGCATGCCGGCGCGCGCGGTGCGCGTGATGGGATGACGGCTTGCTGTCCTGAGCGGCGGGTGCAGGCGCGGCGGCGGCTTCCGGCTTGGCATCCGCCGCCGGTTCTTCCTGTGCCAGCGCCGATTGGCCGACGCTGCAGGCGAGCAGGAGCGCGGCAAAAACATGTCTTACTTTCATTGATCTTCCCAGTTGAATTGAACGATTGCCACGCCGCCCGCGCTGTGCGCATGCGGGGCGGGGGCTGTCGAGTGCTGTTAGTCTGGGAAAACTTGCCGGAGTTCAATATCGGCGGATGCCGGGGAAGCCACTATTGCCGCCGTAGCCATGCCCCGTCCCCGTGTGCGCGGGGACGGAGGCCGGATTCAGCGGCTCTTGTGCAGCCATACCCGCAGCAATGACAGCAACTGGCCGATATCGACCGGCTTGGTGATGTAGTCCGAGGCGCCGGCGGCGATGCACTTGTCGCGGTCGCCCTTCATCGCCTTGGCGGTCAGGGTGATGATGGGCAGCGCCTTGAACTGTGGGATGCTGCGGATGGCGCGCATGGTGTCGTAGCCATCCATCTCCGGCATCATGATATCCATCAGCACGATCTCGACATCCGGCTCCCTTTGCAGCACCTCGATGCCGTTACGGCCGTTTTCCGCGTACAGCACCTTCATGTCCTGCCGTTCCAGCGCCGAGCTCAAAGCGAAGATATTGCGCAGGTCGTCGTCCACCACCAGCACCTTGCGCCCGGCCAGCCCGGTGTCGGCCGCCTGAGCCTCTTCGAGCATGCGGCGCTGCGGCTCGGGCAGGCTGTCGTGCGAGCGGTGCAAAAACAGCGCGGTTTCGGCCAGCAGTCTTTCCGGCGAGCGCACGTCCTTGACCACGACGCTGGTGGCGACGCGCTGCAGGCGCGCAAGCTCCGGCGCGTCCAGGTCGGCGGCGGTGTAGACCACGATCGGCAGCGCCGCCAGGCGCGGATCGGCGCCGATCCGGTCGAGCAGGTCGGCGCCCTGCATGTCGGGCAGGGCGAGGTCGAGCACCATGCAGTCGAAGTGCGACGCCTGCAGCAGCGCGAACGCCTCGCGTCCCGTGCCCACCGCGTCGATATGCACGTCGCCGTCGCCGATCAGGTCGACGATGGCCTGCCGCTGCACCGGATCGTCCTCCAGCACCAGCAGCCGCCGCTTGCCGCTCTTGGCGAATTGCTGGATGCGCGCGAATTCTTCCTGCAGGCGCGCGGCGGAAAGCGGCTTGTCCAGATAGGAGATGGCGCCCTGGCGCAGCACGCGCTCGCGCTCGTTGTGCCCGGACATCACGCATACCGGGATGTGGCGCGTGGCCGGGTCGCGCTTCAGGCGCTCCAGCACGGCCAAGCCGTCGGCATCGGGCTGGTCGATGTCGAGCAGGATGGCGGTGGGCAGGTAGTCGCGCGTCAGGGTCAATGCCGCATCGGGCTGCGGCGCGACGATACCCTTGAAGTTGTGCTCGCGCGCCTGGTTGAGCAGCGACTTCGCATACTGCTGGTCGTCCTCCACGATCAGCACGGCCGGATCGCCCGGCGCCACCAGCGCGCGGTCGTCGGCCGGCACCTCGCCGCCGGCGCCCGAGGATACGAGGGGCTGCGACGCGACGACGTCGATCGCCTGCACCGGCGCATCGTCCGCCTGCGCGTCATCGCCGCCATGCGCCGCCTGCGGGCGCGGCTGCGCCGACAGGTCGGTGTAGACCAGGCCTTCGCGGCTGTACGGCAGGTACAGCGTGAACGTGCTGCCGACGCCGATTTCGCTTTCGACACGGATCTCGCCGCGCAACAGGCGCGCCAGCTCGCGGGAAATCGACAGGCCCAGCCCGGTGCCGCCGTACTTGCGCGCGGTGCTGCCGTCGGCCTGCTGGAACGCCTCGAAGATCAGCTGCAGCTTGTCGGCGGCAATCCCCACGCCGGTGTCGGTCACCGAAAACGCCAGCACGCCGTCGGCTTGCGCGAAATTCGGATTGTCCGCGCTCCAGCCGCCCTGCGCCATGCCGATTCTCATCGCCACCCGGCCGCGCCCGGTGAACTTGAAGGCGTTCGACAGCAGGTTCTTCAGGATTTGCTGCAGGCGCGTGGTGTCGGTCATCATCGACGGCGGCAGCGTGGGCGCGAGCTCGATCGAAAAATCGATCTTCTTGGCATCGGCCATGTGGCGGAAGGTGCGCTCGACGTAAGCGCGCAGCGTCTCGAAACGGTACTCGCTCATTTCCAGCGTGACGGTGCCGGACTCGATCTTGGACAGGTCGAGGATGTCGTTGATCAGCGTGAGCAGGTCGCTGCCGGAACCGTAGATGGTCCGGGCGAATTCCACCTGCCGCTCGGAGAGGTTGCCGTCCGGGTTGTCCGACAATTGCTGTGCCAGGATCAGCAAGCTGTTCAGGGGCGTGCGCAACTCGTGCGACATGTTCGCCAAAAACTCGGACTTGTACTTCGACGACAGGGCCAGCTGCGTCGCCTTTTCCTCCAGGGCCAGCTTGGCCTGTTCCACTTCGCGGTTCTTGCGCTCCACCTCGTTGTTCTGCTGCGACAGCAAGCGCGCCTTTTCCGCCAGCTCCAGGTTGGTCTGCTGCAGCTCCTGCGCCAGTGATTGCGATTGCCGCAGCAGGCTCTCGGTGCGGCTGTTGGCCTCGATCGTGTTGAGCACCACGCCGATGGTTTCCATCAGTTGGTCGAGGAAGGACAAATGGGTTTCGGTGAAGCGGTCCAGCGAGGCGATCTCGATCACCGCTTTCACCTGCTGCTCGAACAGGATCGGCAGCACCACGATGTTGGTCGGGGGCGCTGCGCCCAGGCCCGAGGAGATCTGGATGTAATCGCGCGGCACGTTGGTGAGCCAGATGCGCTGCTTTTCCAGCGCGCATTGGCCGACCAGCCCTTCGCCGGGCAAGAACGAGGTCGGCAGCTTGCGGCTGGAGCGGTAGCCGTAGCTGGACGTCATGCGCAGGCGGGCGTCGTCGTCGCCCGAGTCCATCATGTAGAACACGCCGTGGTGGGCCGACACCAAGGGCGCCAGTTCCGACAGGATCAGGGTGGTGACGGCGGACAGGTCGCGCTGGCCCTGCAGCAAGCGGGTGAAGCGCGCGAGATTGGTCTTGAGCCAGTCCTGCTGGGCATTCTTTTGCGTGGTTTCCTTCAGGTTGCGGATCATCTCGTTGATGTTGTCCTTCAGGTCCGCCACTTCGCCGCGCGCCTCGACCTGGATCGAGCGCGACAGGTCGCCGCGCGTCACCGCCGTGGCCACTTCCGCGATCGCGCGCACCTGGTTCGTCAGGTTCGCCGCCAGCTGGTTGACGTTCTCGGTCAAATCCTTCCACGTGCCCGAGGCGCCCGGCACGCTGGCCTGCCCGCCCAGCTTGCCTTCCACGCCCACCTCGCGCGCCACGCGCGTGACTTCCGAGGCGAACGAGGAGAGCTGGTCCACCATCACGTTGATCGTGTTTTTCAGCTCCAGGATTTCGCCCTTCACATCTACCGTGATCTTCTTCGACAAGTCGCCGCGCGCAACAGCCGTGGTCACCTCGGCAATGTTGCGCACCTGGCCCGTCAGGTTCGACGCCATGAAGTTCACGTTGTCGGTCAAATCCTTCCAGGTGCCGCCCACGCCCGGCACATACGCCTGGCCGCCGAGGTTGCCTTCGGTGCCCACCTCGCGCGCGACGCGCGTGACCTCCGAGGCGAACGACGACAGCTGGTCAACCATCACGTTGATGGTGTCCTTCAACTCCAGGATCTCGCCCTTCACATCGACCGTGATCTTTTTCGACAGGTCGCCGCGCGCCACGGCCGTGGTCACTTCCGCGATGTTGCGCACCTGACCCGTCAGGTTCGACGCCATGAAGTTCACGTTGTCGGTCAAATCCTTCCAGGTGCCGGCCACGCCGCCCACGTTGGCCTGGCCGCCCAGTCTCCCCTCGGTGCCGACCTCGCGCGCCACGCGCGTGACTTCCGACGCAAACGAATTCAACTGGTCCACCATCACGTTGATCGTGTTTTTCAGCTCCAGGATTTCGCCCTTCACGTCCACCGTGATTTTCTTCGACAGGTCGCCGTTGGCCACCGCCGTGGTCACATCGGCGATGTTGCGCACCTGCGCGGTCAGGTTGCCCGCCATCGAGTTCACCGAATCGGTCAAATCCTTCCAGGTGCCGGCCACGCCCTTCACCTGCGCCTGGCCGCCCAGCTTGCCCTCGGTGCCGACCTCGCGCGCCACGCGCGTGACTTCCGAAGCGAACGAGGAGAGCTGGTCCACCATCACGTTGATGGTGTCCTTCAGCTGCAGGATCTCGCCCTTCACGTCCACCGTGATCTTTTTCGACAAGTCGCCGGTCGCGACCGCCGTCGTCACTTCCGCAATGTTGCGCACCTGCGCCGTCAGATTACCCGCCATCGAATTGACCGAGTCGGTCAAGTCCTTCCAGGTGCCGCCCACGCCCGGCACATAGGCTTGCCCGCCCAGCCGTCCCTCGGTGCCCACCTCGCGCGCTACGCGCGTCACTTCCGAGGCGAACGAGCGCAGCTGGTCCACCATCGTGTTGATCGTATCCTTGAGCTGCAAAATCTCGCCGCGCACGTCCACCGTGATCTTCTTCGACAGGTCGCCGTTGGCCACCGCGGTGGTCACGTCGGCGATGTTGCGCACCTGCGAAGTCAGGTTGCCGGCCATCGAGTTCACCGAGTCGGTCAAGTCTTTCCAGGTGCCGGCCACGCCCGGCACATTCGCCTGCCCTCCCAGCTTGCCCTCGGTGCCGACCTCGCGCGCCACGCGCGTGACTTCCGACGCGAACGACGAGAGCTGGTCGACCATCGTGTTGGCGGTCGAGGCCGCGCGCAGGAACTGGCCCTTCAACGGGCGGCCGTCGACGTCGAGCGACATTGTCTGCGACAAGTCGCCCTTGGCCACCGCGCCGATGACGCGCGCCATTTCGGTGGTCGGGTGCACCAGGTCGTCGATCAGGGTGTTGACCGACTTGACCATGGCGGCCCAGCCGCCCGACACCGCCGGCACCGAGGCGCGCTGCGACAGGCGGCCTTCGCGCCCGACCACCTGGCTGACCTCGGTGACGCCCTTGACCATCTGCTCGTTGGTTTCGATGATGTCGTTGAGCGTGTCGGCAATCTTGCCGGCCAGCCCCGTCCAGTCCGACGGCATGCGCACCGAAAAGTCGCCCTTCTTGAGCGCCTTGAGCGTGGCCAGCAAGACGGCAGCGTCGAGCTCGTCCGCTGTCTCTGTTTTCATGTCCATGACAGTGTTTCCTTTGGCAATCCGGGAAGAACGGGAGGGCGCATCGTGATGCGCCGGATGGGGCTCAACGCAAGCGGCGCATCGCGATGCGCTCTACGCGTTGCTGGTATGCAGGAAGCGTTCGACCAGCGAGTCGGCCGGCAGCGGCTTGCTGTAGAAATAGCCCTGGTGCTCGTCGCAGCCGAGTTCCTGCAGGATGTCGAGCTGCTCCTGCGTTTCGACGCCTTCGGCCACCACACGCAGCGTCAGCGCGCGCGCCATCATCACGATGGCCGAGACGATGGCATGGTCGCCCAGGTCCTTGCCCAAGTCGCGCACGAAGGATTGGTCGATCTTGAGGATGTCGATCGGCAGCGATTTCAGCACCGACAGCGAGGAGTAGCCGGTGCCGAAATCGTCGATGGCGATCGTGATGCCGCTGTCGCTGATCTGGCGCAGCACCGACGACGCCTTGTCGACGTCCTCGATCAGCAGCGATTCGGTGATCTCCAGCTGCAGCGACGACGGCGGCACGTCGTAGCGGAGCAGCGCGCGGTGTATCACCTCGGGCAGGTCGGCGTACAGCTGCGGGATCGAGATGTTGACCGCGATCGGCAGGTTGGGGAAGACCTTGGACGAATACTGCCAGGAGCGCGCCTGCTCGCAGGCGGCGGCGATCACCCATTCGCCGATCGGCACCACCTGCCCGGTCTCGACGGCGGCCTGCATGAACTGGCCGCCGGAGAGCAGTCCCAGGCGCGGATGATGCCAGCGCAACAGCGCCTCCACGCCGGCCACGCGGCCGGATGCCGCTTCCACCTTGGGCTGGTAGTACAGCTCGAATTCATTGTTTTCCAGCGCCTGCTGCAGCTCCTGCTCCAGTCGGGAACGTTCGAGCATCTTCGCATTGAGCTCCTCGTGGAAGAATTGCATGCTGCCGCGCCGCTCCTGCTTGGCGTGGTACATCGCCAGGTCGGCGCTGCGCATGAGCTCGTTCACCGTGGCCCCGTCCTGCGGGAACAGGCTGATGCCCACCGAGGCCGAGGTGCTGATGCTTTGCGATTGCACCGAAAACGGCGCGGCGTTGGCCTTGATGATTTTCCTGGCCACTTCCGCGGCAGCGTTATACGAAGGCAGGTCTTCCATCAGCACCACGAATTCGTCGCCGCCCAGCCGCGCGACCATGTCGGCGCTGCGCACCGAATGCCGCACGCGCTCGGCCACCTGCAGCAGCAGTTCGTCACCGGCATCGTGGCCGAGCGTGTCGTTGATGCTCTTGAACTTGTCCATGTCGAGAAACAGCAGCGCCAGCCGCTCGCCGTGGCGCGAGGCGCGCATGATCGCGTGCTCCAGGTGTTCCACCAGCGAGCGCCGGTTCAGCAGGCCGGTCAGGGCATCCTTGGTCGCCAGTTCGTTGGCGCGTTCCTCGGCCTGGCGGCGCTCCTCGATTTCCTTTTCAAGGGCGGCATTGATGCGTCTGAGTTCTTCCATTTGCTGCACCTGTAGGTCGCGGTTGATCAGCGCCAGCGTTTCTTTTTGCGACTGCAACTGGATATTTTTCCTGGCCAGCTCGATGAAGACGCCGACCTTGCTATGGAGCATTTGGGGAATGACGGGGCTGATCAGGTAATCGACCGCACCGTGCTGATAGCCCTTCAGACGGTGCATTTCGTCGGCGTAATAGGCGGTGATGAAAATGATCGGCACCGACGCCGAGCGCGGGTGCGAATGGATGGTGGCGGCCGTTTCGAATCCGTCCATGCCCGGCATGCTTACATCGAGCAAGATCACGGCGAACTGCTGGTCGAGCACCTTGCGCAAGGCTTCGGCGCCGGACATCGCCGTCACGACTTCATATTCGTCGGCATGCGGTCCATGGGTCAGCAGGGTTTGCAGGGCAAGCAGGCTTGCAGGGTGATCGTTGACCAGTAGTACTTTTGGCTTGAACAATTGATGGGCCTCACTGATGGCATACACCGCCGCAAAAACCTCAAACAGATTGCCGCATTTCCCTCCCGTCCGTTCTGTTGCGGCACAAGGGAAGCGCTTCAGCCAAAAAATAGGCGTGTTCGATCAGGCTGCCGGTAAGAGGGACAATAGGAGCGACCTTCCCTGACGGCGTTGCCTGTTTGAATGTTTCTGGGCGTTATTAATAGAAATAATGGTTTCCTTTAGAAGCATGAATTGAATCAACGTTCCCTGACTGCCGATGAAAAAATAGGAAGCGGAGCTAGATAATTTCAACACAGCAACGCCGCGCACCGCGAACATTGCCGGGAAGAATTTCTTTGGGTAAATAACGAGAAAATGTCCCGGCCGGCGGGACATGAAAGAAGATGAGCGGTGCAGCCGCATGCCGGCCGCTAATTTCACTAGCGCAACATCATGGCGCGCAAGCGCTCAATCGAGGAAATCGGCGTATTCCTTTTGCGCGTAGCCCTGCAAGCCTTTCCAGGGCAAGACCGTGGCGAGCGCCGCCCGGGGCTTGACCTCGATGCGCTGGAAAAAGCGGCCCTGGCGGTCGCCGCTCTCGACCACCAGCGGGATCATCTTCCTTTCATCCCACAGCACGCGCTGGAACACGCCGTTCCTTTCCCTTTCGCGCCAGCGCGCGCCGGGCGCGGGCGAGGGCCGGTTCGACAACGGCAGCGCGGCGACGCTTTGCGGATCGAGCAGGAAAAAGGCATTGGTCCAGGAGCCGTCGAAGTTCACGTTGTCGTAGTCGGCCGGCGCAATCGCCACCACTTCCCGCTCGCGCGCGTCGACAAACTCCAGCCTCGGCTGGCCGCCTTCGCGCACCACGTGGCGCGACAGCACCGCGTAATTGAAATGCTTGTGCTCATGCGTGCGGGCGGATGCCTGCTGCGCGGCGGCGCCCCGGTCTTCATGCGCATGATCGTCACCATGATCGTGTGCCACCTCTTTCGGCAGCACCCGCGCGACCCATACGTGATCCCTGCGGCGCAGCATCGTTTCATCGTAGCGGCTTTCGCGCAGCACGCCTTCCGCGGTCAGCACGCGGGTGTAATAGCGGATCGCCAGGTCGAGGTCCGGGCCCTGCGCGGCGGGCTGCGGCTTCGATGCCTGAGCGAATGCGGGAACGGCCAGCAGCAGCGCGCCGGCGGCGGCGAGGGCGCGGCGCCGCAAATTCTGGATGGAGTACGGCATATGGTCTTCTTTCAGCAAGGGTCAGGGCTGCGTCCCTCACCTTGCCAGGGGCGGGACGCAGCCAGGTGGCGGATGAAACGGCGTGTCAGAAACCGAACGCCGTCTTCAGCAAGCCGAACACCTTGGTGTTGTCCAGCGTGCCCTTGAACACCTTGGCGCCTGCGCCGGTGGCCAGCAACTTGACGTCGCCGCCGCCATGCGTCTCGCTCGCCAGGCGCACGCCGCTTTCCTGCTGATAGCTATCGGCCAGCACGGTGGCGCTGTCGAGGCTGGCGCGCAGGTTGGGGCGGTGCGGGCCGTTGCCGAACACTAGCGTGGTGTAGGTGTTGCCGTCGGCATCGGTGGATGGCTGGCCGTCGCGGTAGCCGCGGTTGATGTCGAGGATCGGATTGCCGCGCTTGCCATAGCCGTTGAAGGTCAGCGTATGGTCATGGTCGGCGGTTACCACGATCAGGGTGTTGGCCAGCGTCGGATCGGTCTGTCTGACCTTGTCCAGCGCCGCCTGCACCGCGTCGTCGAAGGCGATGGTGTCGACCAGCGCGCGCTTGGCGTTGGTCGCGTGCAGCGCGTGGTCGATGCGGCCGCCTTCGACCATCAGGAAGTAGCCGTTCGCGTTCTGCGACAGGATGTCGATTGCCTTGGTCGTCATCTCGGCCAGGCTGGGTTGGTTCGCGCCTTCACCGAGCGGCGGGGTGGCGGTACGGTCCAGTTCGTATTCCAGGTGGCTCTTGCTGCTGTAGAGACCGATGAATTTCTTGTTGTTCGGCGCGGCATTCATGTCGGTCTTGGTGGCGGCCACGGTGTAACCCTTGGCGGCCAGCTCGGCCAGCAGGTCGCGGCCGTCGGCGCGGCCCTTCGGATTGGTGGTCGCGTCATACGGCGTGAAATGGTTGCGCCCGCCGCCCATCAGCACGTCGACGCCGTCACCCAGCGCACTGTTGTAGCCGGCGCCGCCCGGCACCGCCTGCGCCGCGATCGCATACTGCGCGTCGCGGTGGCATATGTGCGCATAGGTGGCGGCCGGAGTGGCGTGCGTGAGCTCGGTGGTGGTGATGGCGCCGACCGCCTTGCCCTTGGCCTTGGCCAGTTCCAGGATGGTGGCGACCGGCGTGCCGTTCGACGGCGCGCAGTTGTTGATGGTGGCATTGCCGTTGCCATCCTTGCTCGGCGCCACGGCGACCGTGTTGGACGACATCGACAGCACTTCGTTGTTCATCTTCACGCCGGTCATGTAGGCCGACATCGACGGCGCGCTGTCGGTGGTCTGCGCGTCGTTCGAAAAGGTCTTGATGCGCGCGGTGCGCTCCAGCTTTTCGAAGTTGAGTGCGCCTTCTTCCTTGACCTTGTAGATGCGCGCGGCGGTGATGGTGGTCGGGCCCATGCCGTCGCCGAGGAAGAAGATGACGTTCTTGGCTTCGCCGGCGGCGAATGCCGGAGCGGCCAGGGCGGCGTGGGTAGCGATAGCTGCCGCGATGAGGGTGCGTTTGATCATGGTGGGTTCTCCTGTATTCGGGGCGGCGTTACAGTCCGGTCGCGTTGCGGACCAGGGTGAACACTTGCGTGTTGTCGATCGTGCCGAGGAAGCTGTCGGCGCCCTTGCCGATCGCGCCCAGGAAGACGTCGGTGCCGCCGTGCGTTTCGCTGCCGGCCGCCATGCGCACCACCGCTTCCTGGTGATAGGTGTCGGCGCCGGCGGTGCTGTCGTCCAGGCTGGCCATCGCGGAACGGCTGCTCTGGGTGCGGTTTTCACCGTTGCCAAAGCCGATGATGGTGTAAGGCGCGCCATCCAGGTCCTTGGCCACCGAGCCGTCCACATAGCTCTTCAGTACGCCCAGCACGCCGGGGCTGCCGGCGGCGGTCTTGCCGGTGCGCTTGGCATAGCCGTTCAGCACCAGCGTGTGGTCATGGTCGGCGGTGACCACGATCAGCGTGTTCTTCAGGGTGGGGTCGGATGCGCGCGCCTTGTCGAGCGCGGCCTTGATCGCGTTGTCGAACGCGACCGTGTCCTGCAGCGCCTTCTTGGCGGTGGTTTCGTGCAGCGCATGGTCGATGCGGCCGCCTTCGACCATCAGGAAATAGCCCTTGTCGTTCTTGTTGAGGATGTCCATCGCCTTGGTGGTCATCTCGGCCAGGCTCGGTTCCTTGGAGGCGTCGCGGTCCAGGTCATAGCTCATGTGGCTGGAGGTGAACAGGCCCACCAGGCGGTCGGTCTTGGCCGGGTCGATCGCGTTGAACTCGCCGGCATTGGCGGCGTAGGCATAGCTCTTGGCCTTCAGCTCCGCGATCAGGTCGCGGCCGTCGGCGCGCTTGCCGCCGGCGGACACCGGCAGGAAGAATTGCCGGCCGCCGCCGAGCACGACGTCGATGCCGTTCGCGCCCAGCGCGGCATTAAAGCCGGCGCCGCCCGGCACCAGCGCGGCGGCGATATCGTTTTCCAGGTCGCGGTGGCAGATGTGCGCATAGGTCGCCGCCGGCGTCGCGTGGGTGACGCGGGTGGTGGTCACCACGCCGGTCGAAAGCCCCTTGCCCTTGGCGATTTCCAGCAACGTCTGCACCGGCTGGCCATTGCTGCTGCCGCAGGCATTGGCCAGCTTGTTGCCGTTGGCATCGGCCACCGGATCTTTGGCGATGGTGTCGGACGACATGGACAGCACTTCATTGTTCATCTTCACGCCGGTCATGTAGGCTGACATCGACGGCGCACTGTCGGTCACCTGCGCATCGTTGGAAAAGGTTTTCACGAACGCGGTCTCGGGCAGCGTGTCCATGGTGAGGTCGCCGTCTTCGCCTACCGCATAGATGCGCGCCGCGGTCATGGTGGTCATGCCCATGCCGTCGCCCAGGAAAAAGATCACGCGCTTGGGCTCTTCCGCCGTTTGCGTGGCGGTGCCGCAAGAACTCAGTAATGCGGCCGTCAGCACGGCCGCGATGATTCGTTTTGTCATCATTTCTCGCCTCCAGCTTGAAAAATTGCCAATGTAGAGGCGAAATATGACGGCGACATGAAGCTTGCATGACTGTTTAATGACACGCCGCGCCACGTTCAAGGTCGTTCATATCGGGCGCGGGATGTTGCCGCCGCACGCGGATGGCGATTATCCTGTGTGCCGCC
The DNA here is from genome assembly GCF_007874125.1 of Noviherbaspirillum sp. UKPF54. Taxonomy (NCBI): domain Bacteria; kingdom Pseudomonadati; phylum Pseudomonadota; class Betaproteobacteria; order Burkholderiales; family Oxalobacteraceae; genus Noviherbaspirillum; species Noviherbaspirillum sp. UKPF54. The sequence goes on from NZ_CP040128.1 coordinate 4,031,904, forward strand.
ATCAAGGCACGAAATCTGGAAAGGAAAGCATGATGAAACTACTGTCGCAATTCGCCCTGGCGGCCGCGCTCGGCCTGTCTTATGCATCGTCGGTGTTGGCCGCCGATGAGCACACGCACATGCATGCGCATTCCGACGCCGCGCAGGCCGGCGCGATGAGCGAGGGCGAAGTCAAGAAGGTCGACCGGCAGGCGGGCAAAATCACGATCAAGCACGGCCCGCTGGAGAACCTCGGCATGCCCGGCATGACGATGGCGTTCCGCGTGAAGGACGCGGCGATGCTGGATCAGGTCAAGGTTGGCGACAGGATCAGGTTCGTCGCGGGAAAAGCCGGCGCGGCCTACTCCGTCGAGCGTCTGGAAGTCGTCAAGTAAGTCAAGGAAGAGCAGACAGGGATGCGCGGGCAGGCGCGGGCGTCTCGCGCCCGGCATGCCCGGCGGGCAAGCAGTATCAATCCTTCGAAAACTGCTTGCCGGAGAAATCGACGGTGACGAGGTTGCCGTCCATTTTGCCCATGCCGGGCGAGTTGGCCGGCATGCCGGGGGCGGCAACGCCATGGACCTTCGGCTGCGCGATCAGCTTCTTGATCGCGGTAGCCGGCACATGGCCTTCGATAACCTGGCCGGAAGCGTCCAGCACGGCGGTATGGCAGGATTCGAGCTGTTCCGGCACGCCGAGACGCTTCTTGATGGCGGACATGTCGCTGGAATTGACGGGCTTGACCTTGTAGCCCGCCTCGCGCAGGTGCGCGATCCAGCCTTCGCAGCAGCCGCAGTCCGGATCCTTGTACACGGTGATCGCTTCGCCGTAGGCGTGGGCGAGGGTGGATGCGACGGCCAGCGCCGCCGCAATCATCAGCTTCTTCATGGGAACTTCCATTTATCCAATTCAACCGGCAAATACCGGCCCGGAAAGTTAATCACCGGCAACACGGTTGATGACATGATTCAAGTCAAGTTTTGCAGTCTTCAGACCGTTACGGCAACACCAGGTTCACGCTTTTCTCGATCGGCGGATAGCAGACGCCCAGCTTTTCCTGGCAACCCTGGTACGACGCGACCAGCGTGACGGCCTTGCCCTTGGTGCCCTTGTCGAGCGCGATCTCGACCGGCACCGCCTTCTTGTACACTTCCGTGCGTCCCAGGATCAGGTCGTTCTTCAACTCGCCCGCCGGCAGTTTCACCGTGCGGATGGCGACGTCGCCGCTCTTGAGCGTGAAGCGGATTCTTTCCTTGTACAGGTAATAACCGTTTGCCGGCACCAGTTCGGCCGCCACCGCGCCGCCGCCTTTGGCCGACACTTTCAGCTTGAACGCCTCGTCCGGCTCCAGCAGGGCCTCTTCCTTGGAGCTGGGAAAAACGCCGGCCAGCTTTCCCTGCAGGCCGGGCGCGGGCGACTGCTGCGCGAGCGCATGTGCGCTCCAGCCGAGCGCGCAAAGCGCGAGCAAGAAGCTCGCGCAACGTTGGTTGATCTGCATTGCATCTCCTTCAAGGTGTGCGGAATTCGGGGACGGCGCTTGCCGTTTTGTCATGCGCGCCTGTGCAGCGCATGCGCCATTGTCCCATCAACGCGCGTAACGCGCTGCCGCCAGGTACATACCCCGCCGGAGCTGCAATTGCCGCGGTATCAGTTCATGCCGCGCCTTCGGCGCGGGCATCAGCCTCATCCAGGTCGGCTTCGGCGAGCGAGGCCCATTCGTCGCGCAGGTAATTGGTCGGTACCAGGGCCAGCAGGATGATCATCAGCCAGAACAGGGCCAGCCCGAGCGATTCGAGCCAATGCCATTGCATCGCATGGTTCCACATCATCGGTCTTCCTCCTGGCAGGGCGGGCTGTGCGGCCGCCGCATTCCGCTTGCGGCAAGGCGCAAGCCAACATGATTCATGATGTTTGTTTTACCGATTCGACACCGCAGTCTCCTTGATACGCATCAAGCGAAAAGCGCCGCGCCGCCGCGCCTGCAGCAATGCGTTCGGTCCGCGCCGTCCGGGCGCGCTATTGACAATGTCATTCCAGGGTCGTTAGCATGTCCAGGCTATGCGCTTGTTCCGCTTCTTTCTGGTATTGCTGATCAGTGTCGCGCTGCCGTTCACCAATGTGGCCGCAGCGGCGATGGTGCATTGCGCGCAGGAAGCCACTCAGGTGCAAGCCAGCGATATCGGCATGCATGCTCATCATCATGCAGCGCAGGCACAGCAGGACACGGCGCAACATCATGCGCACCATGCTTCCGGCAAGGCGGAAAAAAGCAGCGACGGATGCAGCCAGTGTTCCTACTGCCAGTCGTGCGCTTCAGCGTTTTTCCCCGCCGTCGACAGCCGGATGCCGGCGTTTTACGCGTCCGACATCAAGCCCGAGCTGGTCGCCGTCCCGGCGCCCACACCTCACCGTGATCCACTCTTTAGGCCTCCACGCCTGGCCTTCGCCTGACCGCGAAGGCATGCGTTTCTCCTAGTCCGTTTGCGCATCGCCTTCTGTAGCTACTGACCTTCGTTCACGCATACAGATGAGGTTTTCATGCGCCCATTCATTTGGGCATTGGGGCTGCTTGCCTGCGCCGGTGCGCAGGCAAGCCCCTATGCCAACCTGTTGGACAAAGCCTGGCTGCGGCTGCCGCAAGCGCAGTCGCAGCCAGCACGCGAAGCGGAACTCGACGCCAGCCGGGCCGCCGCTTCCAGCGTGTTTCCGTCTCCTCCCGCGCTCGAATTGGCGCATCGCACCGACCGTTTCAACGACAACGCCGGCGCGCGCGAAATCGAAGCCGCGCTCGCCATGCCGCTGTGGCTGCCGGGAGAAAGAGATGCCCGCAAGGAGCTGGCCGCATCCGAAGCGCAGCGTTACAGCGCCGAACAGCTGGCACTGCGCCTGCAATTGGCGGGCGAGCTGCGCGAAGCGATCTGGCAGGTGAAGCTGGCTGAAAACGCACGCACGCTCGCCCTGGGCCGCTTGGCATCGGCGCGCCAGACCGAAGCCGATGTCGCGCGCCGCGTGAAGGCCGGCGACCTGGCGCGCTCGGATCTGCTGCTGGCGCAAGGCGAGACGATGGCGGCGCAAGCGGCGATCGCCGACGCCGAGGGCGAGCTGGCCGCCGCGCGGCAGGCATACACGCGCATCGTCGGCGACGAGGTGCTGCCCGCAGTCGAGGCGGAACAGGCAGAAACGACGGCCGCCGGCGGCGATATCGAAACGCACCCCGCGCTGGCGCTGCAACGGCGCCGCGTCGCCGCCGCCCAAGCGCGGCAGCGGCTGGTGACACAAACGCGGCGCGACAATCCCGAGCTGTCGGTCGGCACCCGGCGCGAGCGCGCAACGCCCGACGAACGCTATACCAACACGGTGACAGTGGCGCTGCGGCTGCCGTTCGGCACCGAATCGCGCAACGCGCCGCGCATGGCCGCGGCCCAGGCCGAGCTCACCGAGGCCGAGGCCGAATACCGGCGCCAGCGCTTCGACATCGAGCAAGGTATCCGCAAAGCCCTGCTCGACGTGGACATAGCCCGGCATCAGGCCGAGCTGGCCGCCGCGCGCCATGCGCTAGCGCAGGACAACCTGCAACTGGTGAAAAAGGCATTCTCGCTGGGAGAAAAAAGCCTGTTCGAATTCCAGCGCACCCAGGCGCTCGCCAACGAGGCCGAACTCGCCGCCAACCAAGCCGACATCACATTGAACCGCGCCTACGCGCGCCTGAATCAGGCAAAGGGACTGCTGCCATGAAAAAAAACCACGCCATCGTTTCACATTTCGCCGCACCGCTGCTTCTCTGCATCGGCGTCTCCATTGCTCCTGCCGCGTTCGCGCACGGCGGGGAAGATCACGGCGACAGCCATGCTGCCGTGCCGACGGCGCAAGCGCTCGCGCCCCGCACGGAAGCGACCTCCGACGAGACCGAGCTGCTGGCGATTTATCAGGACAAGCAGCTGACGCTGTACCTGTCCGATTTCAAGACCAACGCACCGATTGCCAACGCCAAGATCGAGATCGAAAGCGGCACCGACAAGGTGCTCGCGCAAGCCGACGGCGCGGGCCGCTACAAGGCCGCCGCGCCCTGGCTGGACAAACCCGGCACGCACGGACTGATGTTCACCATCGAGGGCGACAACGCCGCCGACCTGCTGGAGGCCAGCATCGCCATTCCGCAAGCGACCGAGCCCGGGCAAAGCAGCCGGATCGCCGGTTTCGCGCCGGCCGGCCTGATTGCCGCACTGGGCGGCGTGGGCCTCGTCGGCTTCCTGCAGGTCGGCCTGCGCCGCCGCGCCAAACACAAGTGAGATCGATCATGAGAAAAAACACATTCCTCCACGCCCTGGCGCTCGCTGCGGCACTGGTGCCGGCCGCAGCGATGGCGCACGGCGGCGAAGACCACGGAGAAGAAAAGCCGGCTGCCGCAGCGACGAACGCGCTGCCGACACCAGCCGGCAACGAAGCGCCGGCCCGCCTGGCCGACGGCAGCGTATTTCTGCCCAAGGCCAGCCAGAACCTGCTCGGCATCCGCACCGCGCAAGCCCAGGTGGGCCAGGTCAGCCAGACGCTCGAACTGAAGGGCCACGTCAGGGCCGACCCGTCGGCCGGCGGCCAGGTGCAGGCCACGCAGATGGGGCGCATCGTCGGCACGCGCGCCGGCCTGCCGGCGCTGGGCCAGGCGGTCAGGGCCGGCGAAGTGCTGGCATGGCTGGAACCGGTCACCGGCGGCGTCGAACTCGCCAACCAGCGCGCGCAACTGGCGCAAATCGATAGCCAGCTGCTGCTGGCCGAGCGCCGGGTGGCGCGCTATGCGCAGCTCGAAGGCACCGTACCGCAAAAGGAAATCGAAGCGGCCAGGGCCGAGTTGCAGGCGTTGAAGCAGCAGAAGGCGGCCATCGGGGGTGGCTTGAGCAACCGCCTCCCGCTCAAGGCCCCGGCAGCGGGCGTGGTCAGCAAGGTGGCGGTGGTGGCGGGACAGGTGGTCGAAGCCCGGCAAACCGCATTTGAAATCGTCGACCCGCAGCGGCTCATCGTCGAGGCGCTGGCCTATGACGCACGCACCATCGGCGACATCGCGTCGGTCTCCGGCAGCACCGCATCCGGCGACAAGCTCAAGCTGGCGCTGCTTGGCCGCGGCGTGGAGCTGCGCGAGCAGGCGTTACCGGTGCAGCTGCGCATCGCGCCGCCGCACCCGGTGCTGGCCGTGGGCGAGCCGGTGAACGTCTTCGTGCAGTTAAAACAGGAGAGAAAGGGCGTGGTGGTGCCGGTGTCCGCTGTCACCCGCGGCGCCTCGGGCGAACAGACGGTGTGGCTGCACACGGCCGCCGAGCGCTTCGCGCCGAAGAAGGTGCAGGCGCAAAGCCTGGACGCAGGCCACATGGTCGTCACCGCAGGGCTGGCCGGCGCCGAGCGCGTAGTGGTGCAGGGCGTGGCGTCTCTGGCGCAGGTGCGCTAAGGAGCCGCCATGTTCAATTTCATCATTCAAACCAGCCTGCGCCAGCGCCTGATCGTGCTGGGCGTGGCGCTCTTGCTGATGGTGTACGGCGTGCTGACCTTGAAGCAGATGCCGGTCGACGTCTTTCCCGACCTGAACAAGCCGACCGTCACGCTGATGACCGAGGCGGGCGGGCTGGCGCCGGAAGAAGTCGAGCAGCTCGTCACCTTCCCGCTCGAGACGGCGATGAACGGCATGCCGGGCGTGACGCGCGTGCGCTCGGTGTCGGGCGTGGGCCTGTCGGTGGTGTACGTCGAATTCGACTGGAGCACCGACATCTACCGCAACCGCCAGCAGGTGGCGGAACGCCTGGCGCTGGTCAAGGAGCAGATGCCGGCCGGCGTGACGCCGCAGATGGGGCCGGTCAGCTCCATCATGGGCGAGATCATGCTGATCGGCTTGCCGATCGATGCCGAGCACGCCACGCCGATGCAGGTACGCGAATACGCTGACTGGGTGGTGCGTCCGCGCCTGCTGACCATCCCGGGCGTGGCGCAAGTCATTCCGATCGGCGGCGAGGTGCGGCAATACCGCGTCATGCCCGACACCGCGCAGATGCGCGACCTTGGCGTCGCCCTGGACGACGTGCAAAACGCGCTGAAGAATTTCGGCGCCAACAGCGGTGGCGGCTTCGCGGAAATCAGCTCGAAGGAATTCCTCATCAGGAACATCACACGCACCAACGAAATCGCGCACCTGCAGAACCTGGTGGTGGGCAACCGCAACGGCCAGCCGGTGTACCTGAAGCAGGTAGCGCAAGTCGGCTACGGCGCCGGACAGAAGCGCGGCGACGGCAGCATCAGCGGCAAGCCGGCGGTGATCCTGTCGGTGCAAAAGCAGCCGACGGCCGATACCGTACAGCTCACGCGCGGGATCGAGTCGGCACTGGCTTCGCTGTCGAAGAACCTGCCGGCAGGCGTGCGGACGCCCGAGATCCTGTTCAAACAGGCCGACTTCATCGAGAGCTCGATCGCCAACGTGGAAGAAGCGCTGCGCGACGGCGCAGTGATGGTGGCGGTGATCCTGTTCCTGTTCCTGGTCAACTTCCGTACCACCTTCATTTCGCTCACCGCCATTCCGCTGGCCATGCTGGTGAGCGTGCTGGTGTTCAAGGCGTTCGGGCTGTCGATCAACACGATGACGCTGGGCGGCATCGCGATCGCGATCGGCGAGCTGGTCGACGATGCCGTGGTCGACGTGGAAAACGTGCTGCGGCGGCTGCGCATGAATGCGCAGCAGGCCTCGCCGCGACCGGTGCTGGAAGTGATCGCGGCGGCGTCGAAGGAGGTGCGTTCCGGCATCGTCTACGCCACGCTGATCGTGGTGCTGGTGTTCGTGCCGCTGTTTGCGCTGCCCGGCATCGAGGGGCGCCTCTTCGCGCCGCTGGGCGTGGCCTACATCGTGTCCATCCTCGCATCCATGCTGGTGTCGATGACGGTCACGCCGGTGCTGTGCCACTTCCTGCTGCCGAAGATGAAGCAGCTCGAGCATGGCGACGGCAGACTGGTAGCCAAGCTCAAGGCATGGGACACCAAGCTGCTCGGCTGGTCGTTCGACCATGCCAGGCCGTTGTTGCTGGCCGCCGCCGGCGCGGTGGTAGTGGCGGCGGCGACGGTGCCGTTCTTTGCGCGCTCGTTTTTGCCGGCGTTTAACGAAGGCACGCTCACCATCAACGTGCTGCTCAATCCGGGCACCAGCCTGTCGGAGTCCAACCGCATCGGCACGCTGGCTGAGCAGCTGATCATGCAGGTGCCGGAAGTCGTCAAGGTGGGCCGGCGTACCGGCCGCGCCGAGCTCGACGAGCATGCGGAAGGCGTGCACTACAGCGAGCTGGACGTCGACCTGAAACGCTCGGGGCGCAATCGCGAACAGATCATGCACGACATCCGCGACCGCCTGGCACTCTTGCCGGCGTCGACCTCCATCGGCCAGCCGATCTCGCACCGGCTCGACCACCTGCTGTCCGGCGTGCGCGCGCAGATCGCGCTGAAGGTCTACGGCGACGATCTCGACACGCTGCGCGGCGTCGCGGCCGACCTGAAGGGGCGGCTGCAGCGCATCCCGGGGCTGACCGACCTGCAGATCGAAAAGCAGGTGCTGATCCCGCAACTGCAGGTGCGCGTCGACTACGACAAGGCAGCCGCCTACGGAGTCAATCCCGCCATGCTGTCGAGCGCGCTGGAGCGACTGGTTGGCGGCGACAAGGTCGCGCAAGTGGTCGAAGGCAGCCGGAGATTCGACGTGGTGCTGCGCATGGCCGACGGGCAGCGCCTGCAGCAGGGGCTGGCAGACCAGCTGATCGAGTCGCCCAATGGCCGCATCCCGCTGTCGCAGGTCGCGGACGTGGTCGAGGCCGACGGCCCGAACCAGATCGCGCGCGACAACAGCCGGCGCCGCATCGTGATTTCGGCCAACACCGACGGCTCGGACATGGCGGCCATCATCGCGCAAGTGCGCGCCGAACTGGCGGCCAGGCCGCTGCCGGAAGGCTACTTCACCAGCCTGGAAGGCCAGTTCCAGGCGCAGGAGCAAGCCACGCGCACCATCGGCCTGCTGGCGGTCATTTCTCTGGTGACGATCTTCCTGGTGCTGTTTAGCCGTTACAAGTCGTCGGCGCTGGCGCTGATGATCATGGCCAATATTCCGCTAGCCCTGGTCGGCAGCGTGATCGCCTTGAAGCTGGCCGGCCTGTCGTTGTCGGTGGCCAGCCTGATCGGCTTCATCACCCTGGCCGGCATCAGCACGCGCAACGGCATCCTCAAGATCAGCCACTACATCAACCTGGCGCTGCACGAGGGCGAGCAGTTCGGCCGCGCGCTGATCGTGCGCGGCTCGCTGGAACGCCTGACGCCGGTGCTGATGACGGCGCTGGTGGCGGCCTTCGCGCTGGTTCCGCTGATCGCCGCCGGCGACGAACCGGGCAAGGAAATCCTGCACCCGGTGGCGGTCGTGATCTTCGGCGGCCTGATCAGCTCCACCCTGCTGGACACGGTGATCACGCCGGTGATGTTCTGGCTGTGGGGAGAAAAGCCGCTGCAAAGGCTGGCGGCGTACAAGTCGGAAGACAGCTATTGATTTTTCAGCTTGCCGGTCCGCGCGCGGCACGGCGGCAAGCGCATTTTTCAACTGAAAGGAGCATCAAATGAAATTCCTGAAAATCGCAATCATGGCCCTGGGTATCGGCGTAGCAGGCTTCGCGGCGGCGCATTCCGACGAATACCTCGACACCACCAAGGCGCCCAATGGCGGGCAGCTGAGAATGGCCGGTGCCTACCACTATGAACTCGTGATCCGGCCGGCCGGCAAGGACAATGCGAACGAGGTGCTGGTCTACGTGACCGACCACGGCGGCAAGGAGATCAGCGTCGCCGGCGCGACCGGCACGGCGACCATCCTGTCGAACGGGAAAGCCAGCGTGCAGCTCAAGCCGGAAGGAAAGAACCTGATGAAAGGCGCGGGCAATTTCGCGGCAAGTCCGGACCTGAAGGCCGTTGTGTCCATCGGGCTGGCCGGGCACCAGCCGCAACAGGCGCGGTTCACCCCCTTCGCCACCAAGGTGGCGGAAAGCGGCCACATGCACCACCAGTGACCACCAGGCGCGTGTTTGAAATCCGGGCCGGCGCGGCCCGGATTGTTCTTGCAACGGGCGGGAAGTAATTACACGCCCTACGCATGCCCGGCCGGCAGCGCGCCGGCACCTTTGGCGGCGCCCGCGGTTTTCGCGCCGGACGCCATGCGCCGGCACTCGTCGGCGCAGCGGCGGCATGCCTGGGCACAGCGCTGGCAATGCTCCATCGGATGCTGCGCACACTCCTCGCCGCAGGCATCGCACAGCTCGGCGCAGGCATTGCAGATCATGCCGGCGAATTCGCTGCCACGCGCCATATACGATGCCGCAAGGCGGCAAAGCTGCGCGCAATCCATGTCCAGCTGGATGCAGCGCGCCATTGCCTTGACGTCCTGTTCATTCAGGCAAGCTGCTGCGCACTCGTCACAGGCATCCGCGCAGGCATTGCATGCGTCGATACACGATTGAAACTGTTCATGTGCCATGATGTTCTCCTCACAATCAGTTGAAGGTCGCCGACCGCGCGCGGCCGGACCGGACATCAAGCAAGCGGCATTCCATCGTCACGCGAAATCTTCCTGCGCCACCAGCATTTCGCCAAAGCGCTCGGCCGGCATCGGTTCGCTGTAGTAATAGCCCTGCACCTTGTCGCAGCGGCGCTCGCGCAGGAAGGCGAGCTGGTCGGCCGTCTCCACTCCTTCCGCGATCACTTCCAGCCGCAGCGTGTGCGCCATGTGGATGATGGCCTCGATGATGGCGGCGTCGTCCGGGTCGGTGGTGATGTCACGCACGAAGCTCTGGTCGATCTTGATGGTGTCGATCGGCAGGCGCTTGAGGTAGGACAGGCTGGAGTAGCCGGTGCCGAAATCGTCGATCGACAGCCGCACGCCCATTTCCTTCAACGTGGTGAGCCAGGCGATCGCCTTTTCCTCGCCGTGGATGGCGACGCTTTCGGTGACTTCGAATTCGAGGCAGTCGTGCGGCAGGTCGAGCTCGCCCAGCGTGCTGGTCACCTCGTCGAGGAAGCCTTCCTGGTGCAGCTGCACGGCCGACAGGTTGATCGCGATCGGGATCATGCCGATGCCGGCCATCTGCCATTCGCGGTTCTGGCGGCAGGTCTCGCGCAGCACCCAGCTGCCGATCTGGCGGATGATGCCGCTCTGCTCGGCCACGGCGATGAACTGGCCGGGCGACAGCAGGCCGAGCACCGGGTGCCGCCAGCGCACCAGCGCTTCGGCGCCGATGATCTGGCCGCTCGACAGATCGACCTTGGGCTGGTAATACACGACGAATTCATTGTGCTCGACGGCGCGCCGCAGGCCGCCTTCGAGCTGCACGCGGCGCGCCACGGCCTCGGTCATGGCCTGGGTGAAGAACTGGAAGTTGTTGCGGCCCGACGCCTTGGCGTGATACATCGCCAGGTCCGCGTGCTTGGTCAGCGTCTCGGCGTCGCGCCCGTTTTCCGGATAGATCGCGATGCCGATCGAGCCGCCGACGTGGACTTCCTGCGTGCCGACGCGGTCGATGGCGGCCAGCGCATCGAGCAGCTTGCGCGCGACCTCGGCGGGCGCGAAGTCGTCGCTGATGTCGGGCATCATGATGATGAATTCGTCGCCGCCCTGGCGGCATACCGTGTCGCTGCCGCGCGTGGCTTGGACGAAGCAGCGCGCGATCTTCTTGAGCAGCTGGTCGCCAGCTTCATGGCCGAGCGAATCGTTGACATGCTTGAAGTGGTCGATGTCGATGAACAGCAGCGCCAGCCTCTTGTGCTCGCGCGCGGCCAGCGCCAGCGCGTGGTCGAGCCGGTCGTTCAGCAGCGCGCGGTTGGGCAGGCCGGTCAGCACGTCGTGGTTGGCGAGATAGGTCATCTGGTTGGCCGCCTGGCGCGCCGCGCTCACGTCATGGAACACCAGCACCGCACCGAGCACACTGCCGTCGTGGTCGAGCAGCGGCGCGGCCGAGCTTTCGACCGCGTATTCGCCGCCGTTGCGGCCCAGCAGCAGCGTGTCGCCGGATACCTTGCACACTTCGCGGTGCGCCAGCGCCAGCCCGACCTGGCAGGGCGCCTGTTGGCGGCTCTTCTCGTTGACAATGGAAAATACCATACCGATCGGGCGGCCGGCGGCTTCCTCGCTGCTCCACCCCGTCATGCGCTGCGCAACCGGATTGAGGTAGGTGACGCGGCGCTCGGTGTCGGTGGCGATCACGCCGTCGCCGATCGACTTCAGGGTCACTTGCGCGCGCTCCTTTTCAGCCTGCAGGTCGCGTTCGATCCGCCTTCTCGACTCGATTTCGTCCTGCAGCCGGTGGTTGGCTTCCAGCAGTTCGCGCGTGCGCGCATCGACGCGCTGCTCCAGCGTGGCGTTGAGCGCGGCCAGCCTGGCTTCGGCGCTCCTGCGCTCGGCCACCTGGTGTTCCAGTTCGCGAATGGCTTCCTGCAGCTGCGCCGCGCTGGGCAGCTTGAGCGCCTTGGGGATCAGCGGCCACATGAGGGCGGCGGTGACCACCGAGATGGCTGCCGTGGCCAGGCGCAGGCTCGCGTCGAGCCAGTAGTCCGGGTGCCAGATGGTCCAGATCGATAGCAGATGGGTCGTGCCGCAAAAGAAGATGAACATCGAAAACAGCTTGAACACCCAGTTGAACTCGATGTCGGCGCGCTTGCGCACGAAGTAGGTGAGGGCGGCGGGAATCGAATAGTACGCCAGGCCGATGCCGCCGTCGCCCAGGATATAGGTCCACAGCAGGGATGGCGTCCACAGAAAGCAGTGGCCGTGCGGCATGAAGCCTTCGCCGCCGAGCCATTGATGAAGCGTGTCGAACATGATCGTGTCCTCCGGCTGTGTCGCTGCGCCACGCCTCCATGCGTGGAATGACAGCGGACCGGCCGGCAGGTAACGACTGGCGGACCAGGACTGCGGCCGGTGGCGAGGTCGCCGCGCTCAAACCCGTGTGTTTTTCGACCGGTCAATAACAGCGAGGTTCAGGAGAGAAAATCCCGCCTTTGCCACGAGGAAGACAGCCATGCCACCCTCTGCCGCCTGCCGCAAAAAGTATCTACAAGGCAGCATATAAATCTGAATGGAAATTGTTTCTGTGCCAAACAGAAATAGATCTTTGCCTGCGAGCCCGCGATGCAAAAGATTGGCTCAGTAAGTCATCAACTGACGCTACAAGACGGCAAGTGCTGCGTATAAATTATCAATTCGCCAGGCATGACGCGCCGCATCGTCCGGTTGCGGCTGACGGTCGTGCTTACCAGTCCAGGCAGCGGCCCTGTTTTCGGACGGCGCCGCCTGCCGGAATTCCCCCACGAGAGAAACATGAAGCGATTGATCACACTTTTCCCATTGGTGCTTCTGCTGGGCACGTTGCCGGCGCGCGCGCTGGAGGCGCTGCCGACGGCCTGGATGGACCCGCCGCACACATTCCGCATCGAAGTACTGCAAGTCACCGACATTGAGCCCTATCAGCAATCGCTCGACGGCTTTTTGGCCACGCTGCAGGAAAACGACATCGAACAGGGAAAGAATCTGGAGATACACCGGGTCAAGATCGATTTCGACATCGAAAAGGGCGGATTCTGGGACAAGGTCGGCGTGCTGTTCCGCGTGCGCCAGGAAGCGCGGCGCATCGCCGACAGCAAACCGGACCTGGTGCTGACCATCGGCACCCCGGCCACCAAGTACGCGCGCGCGATCCTGGAGGATGCGCATATTCCCGTCGTGTTTACGGCCGTGGCCAATCCGCTGGATGCGGATTGCCCGTCGCTGTCCGACGGCGGCCCGGGCGTGACCGGATCGACGCTGTACATGGACATGGCGCAGTCGCTCAAGATCGTGCGCGAGGTTTTCCCGTCGATCCAGCGCATCGGCATGGTTCACACCGACGACGAGAATGGCGTGGCGCACGTCGCCGCAGCC